>CAVTJX010000017.1:0-258407 GCA_963735175.1 uncultured bacterium
AGTGGGGTACTACCTTAAGTGAAACCCCCGTGACTTACCCGGAAGGAGTAAGAAGATGCTCAAGACCAAAGTGCTGGCACAGGAACGAACGATTGCGCTCGGGTTGGATGTGGATGCCCAGACCGTGGCCGTGGCCGCCCTCGACGTGAGCAACGGCGAGATCCTCTTGCAAGGCCGCCTTTCCCCTGCGGCCGAGGACTGGCAGACATTCCTCTTGCATTTTCCGGCTGCGCGCTGTGGGCCTGTTATGAAGCCGGCTACACCGGCTTTCACCTCTGCCGTCTGTTGCGGACGATGGGTGTCGACTGCCGCGTCGTCGCCCCCAGTCAGGTGCCCAAGAGTCCCAACGCGACGCAGCAGAAGACCGACCGCCGCGATGCCCTGACGCTCGCCCAGCTCTACTTCCATCCGCCGCGCACCTTCGTGCGCATCCCCACGGAGCAGGAAGAACAGGACCGCCAACTGCTGCGCACGCGCGAGCAACTGCTCCGCGACCGCACCCGCACCCAGAACCGCATCAAGGCCTTTTTAGCGTTCCACCACTGCGCGGTTGTGCGGCCTCACCACTGGAGCCGGGCCGAGAAAGAAACCCTGCGGCAAGCGCTCCTGCCGGAGGTCTTGCGCACCTGTCTCGACATCCAACTGGAGACGCTGGAACGGCTGAACACCCAGATCCGCGCGCTCGACCGCGAGCTTGTGTGCCTCAGCCGTGAGGATCGCTACCATGACCGCTGCGCCTTGTTGCGCACGATTCCCGGCGTGGGGCACCTCACGGCGATGGCTTTCCTGCTGGAGGTGTTCCGACCGGAGGAGTTCGAAACCGCCGAGGCCCTGGCCTGCCACGTGGGCCTCACCTGCTGCAAGTGGTCGAGCGGCAGCCGCCGGCGGCAAGGACATATCACCCACTGGGGCTCGCCCCTGTTGCGCCGCCTGCTCGTCGAAGCCGCCTGGAGTTGGGTGCGCAAGGATGAACAGGCGCAGCAGCAGTTCGACGCGATCAGCCAGCACGGCAAGCGTAAAAAGATCGCCATCGTGGGCATGGCGCGACGGCTCGCCGTCGCCTGCTGGGCAATGACGGTCAAAGGCGAGCCCTTCGCTTACCGCTTCGCCGCCTGAGGAAAAAGGGGAGGCCGGGGACCCCGATTGTCATCCCGTCGCGACGCCAAAAGGACGCCGGTTCAGTATCCAGGCCCCGGCCCCGTAGACGCAAAAGATCTTAAAGGTCGTTCTAACGAACCCCGAATAGCAGGATCGCTACGCGTACACCCCCTCTGTGCCCTTGACAATGAATATAGCAGGATGACAAGCGGGATGGGACCTGTCTACTTCGCTGTGGTGATGAGTTCCAGCACCGTCCGCACGCCGGAGCCGCTGGCGGTGGACTTGGGTTGGATCGGCGATGGCACGCCGGGAAAAGCGGTCGGCGCGATGTCGAGATGGACCCAGGGAGTCTTACCCACGAATTCTTTCAGGAAGGCCGCGCCCGTGCTCGCGCCACCCCAGCGATGATTGGTGACGGCATTGCGCAGCTCCGCGACAGGGCTCTTGATCTCTTCGGAATACTCTTCGTAGAGCGGCAGCGGCCAGAGGCGCTCGCCCGCGCGTTCGGCGGCATCGGTGACCGCCCGTTTCCACTGCTCGTCATTCGAGAAAATTGCATTGGCATACAACCCGAGGGCAATCTTCGCCGCGCCGGTGAGCGTCGCGAGGTCGATCACGCCGGTGGGCTTGTATTTGTCGATCACGTAAGCCAGCGCATCGGCCAGCACAAGGCGGCCTTCGGCATCCGTATTGGTGATCTCCACCGTCTTGCCGTTGTAAGCCGTATAGATATCCGACGGCCGGTAAGCGTCGGGACCAATCGCGTTTTCCGTCAGACCCAGCACGCCGACAACGCGGATCTTCGGCTTCAGTTCGACCACGCCATGCATCGCCGCCAGCACTGCCGACGCGCCGCTCATGTCGGACTTCATTTCGTCCATCGACATGACTTTGATGTTGAGACCGCCGGAATCAAAAACCATC
Organism: uncultured bacterium; assembly: GCA_963735175.1. GTDB lineage: Bacteria > Electryoneota > RPQS01 > RPQS01 > RPQS01 > CAVTJX01. The sequence continues at coordinate 2,026 of CAVTJX010000017.1, forward strand.
CCCTTGCCGACGAGGGCAATCGTCTGCTTCGCGCCGCGCGGATTCCAGTCCATGATGACGAGCTTGGGCGGCATGGCGCTGCCCTTGTTGACGGCGAGTAACAAATTCAAGCCGAGGCGCTGCAACTGCGCGCGTTCGAGCACGGTCACCTTGAATCCCGGAGCCTTCAGCTTTTTCGCCGCTTTCGCCAGATAATCGGTGTTGACGACATTGGTGGGATGCGTCGACCACTCGCGGGCGCGGTTGGTGCACTCGGCCAGCACACGCAGGCGCGGCAGCGCGCGCTGCGCTTCCGCCTTGCGCAGGGCGGTGGAGTAGTGGATGACGACGGACGTCAGCTCTTTGACTTCGCCTTTGGGCTGGCGCTGGTAGTGATCAAAGCGCCAGTTGCCGAGAACAATGCCGTCAACCATCGCGCGGGTCACATCGGCGGCGGTGAATTCGGCGGCCAGGCTGTATTCCTTCACCACCACCAGCGTCTTCGCGCCGTGGTCGCGGGCATCACGCACCACCGCTCCCGTCGCGTAGCGCAGCCGCTGCCAGGTGAAGTCCTTGCGCGCGCCCAGCCCGTGCAGAATGATCAGCGGCGAAACTGCGCGGTCGGTGTAGTGGCGGAGTAGTTCGTCTTTTTTGCCGGTGAACTTGGCGGCCGCGATGAGTTTCATCAGCACTTTGACCGTCTCGCGGTCGAGCACCGGCAGGCGCGGGGCTTTCACTTCGTCGTCAAAGAGAAGAACAGCCACGGCATGGGGGCTGTCCTTCAGGGGACCGGTGGCGGTGAGAATTTTCACGGCTGTTTCCTCAGCGTATGGTGCAATACTTTCGTCGGGTGATTATCGCCGTCGACCAACACTATTGTGGGCTGGTGTGTGGCGAGTTCGGCCTCGTCCAGGATCACGTAGCTCGCGATGATCACCCGGTCGCCGGGCTCGGCCAGGCGCGCCGCGGCGCCGTTCAGTGCAATCGCGCCCGAGCCGCGCGCGGCGGGAATGGCGTACGTGTCGAGGCGCGCGCCGGTGGTCGCGTTCCAGATATAGATACGCTCGAAGGGCAGAATGTTCGCCGCGTCGAGCAGGTCTTCATCGATACCGCACGAGCCCTCGTATTCGAGATCGGTCCGGGTCACGCGCGCCGAGTGAATTTTACCGCCAAGAAGTTCGCGTTTCATCCAGGTCTCCGTTCTATCCGGGGCAGCAGGCCGGCGAAGCGTCTGGCGGTATTCGGCCGACCAGCCGTTCCACGACCGCGGACGCCGGCAGGATCTCATGGATCATGCCCGCGCCCATCCCCGCTTCAAATTGACCTTCCTCCCAATCGCCTTCAAAGATGCCGCGCCGTTCGCGTTTCGCATCCAATAGCTGGCGCAACTCTTCCGCGCTCGCCCCGCGCCGTTCCGCTTCCACGGCCTGAAGCGCGAACGGATTCTTCAGCATACGCGTGGGGCCGATGGCCTTCAGCGAGAGCACGGTGGCGGCTTCCCCCGCTTCGACTACCGCCTGCTTGTAACGATCCGATGCTGAAGACTCGACAGTAGCGGCGAAGCGCGTGCCGATCTGCACGCCGTCCGCGCCGAGCGCCATCGCCGCCGCAATCTGCCGGCCGTTGACAATACCGCCCGCCGCCAGCACGGGAATGCTCACCGCTTCACGCACCTGCGGCACCAGCACGAACGTCGGGATCTCGTCCACGCCGTTGTGCCCGCCCGCTTCCGTGCCCTCGCAGACGACGGCGTCGACGCCGCGCTCGGCGGCTTTCTGCGCAAAGTTTGGCCGAGGGCACGACATGGACGACGATGACGCCCGCGGCTTTCAGCATTGCCGTGTAGACCGCCGGGTTGCCCGCCGCCGTGAAGACGATGCGCACGCCTTCTTCCACACAGACGTCGATGAGCTGCGCCGCATCGCCCCGCAAGAGCGGCACATTGACGCCGAAGGGAGTATCGCCGAGGGCGGCGCGCGCCTTGATGATGTGCTCGCGCAGTAAATCCGGTTTCATTGATCCCGAGCCGATCAGGCCCAGCGCGCCCGCGCGGCTCACGGCGACACAGAGTTTCCATCCCGAGGTCCAGACCATGCCGGCCTGTACAATGGGATAGCGAATGCTGAACAGTTCCGTGACGCGGCTATGCATCTTGCCCCATCCAAGCGCGACAGCCGCACGAAGGTTGCTTCGCGCGGCCGGCAGTGATTTCACGAAGCGTGTGGCCGCGCGTCAAAGACTCAGTGCCCCCGCGCCAGTTTTACGAGATCGATCCGCCCCACTGGGGCGCCTTCGAGTTCTTCGGGATATTGCGGATGCGTCGTCAGGGCCGAGTTACGCAACAGGAAATCGCGGTCGATGTAGAACTCACCACGTTGATAGCCGCCCAGCTCCAGATAGCCCGTGTCCATGCGGATCGCGTCCTCGGGACAGGCCTCGACGCACAGACCGCAGTAACAGCAGCGCAGCAGGTCGATCTCGAAAGCGACCGGATATTTTTCGATGCGGCCATCTTCGGTCTCGCCAGCGGTGATGTAAATGCAGCGGTCGGGGCAGGCGGTCTCGCACATCATACAGGCGACGCAGCGCGGCGCGCCGTCGGGCCGGAGCATCAGGCGGTGCAGGCCGCGCCAGCGGGGCGAGATCGGACGGCGCTCTTCAGGGTATTGAATCGTTACCGCCGGCGGCTTAGTCTTCATCCCCAACGCGCGGCCCGTGTGACGCGCGAGGTTGACGAAGAAGTGGCGGCTGGTGATGACCAGACCCTTCCAGAGTTCCGGATAGTAGGTCTTCTGCCAGAAGGGTGAGTTCGACCCGGCGGACCGGTTTGACGTCGATCATATCAGCAAGTTTTCCGTTGCATCGTCTTAAGAGATGAGCATGAGGACGAGGCCCGTGACGCCAATGTTCACGAGGGCGACGGGCATCGCCTCGCGCCACGAGGCGCGCATGAGCTGGTCGTAGCGGAAGCGCGGGTAGGTCCAGCGGATCTGCATTTGCAGCCACATCAGCGCCGCGACCTTAAAGCCGAAGGCCAACATGCGCAGCGCGACTACGAGCCACTCGGTCACGGGCAGTAGGCGCCGCCGGGAAAATGAAAGCCGGAGTTGCCGCCCATCTCCACCGCGCCGTAAAGGTAGGGGATCTGGTAGCCGCCGAAGAAGATGGTCACGATGATGCCCGCGAGCACGACGATTTCGGCGAATTCGCCGAGGAAGAACATGCCCCAGCGCATGCCGGAGTATTCGGTGGCAAAGCCGATGATTTCCGATTCGCCCTCGGGCAGATCGAAGGGTGCGCGTTTGGTTTCGGCCATCGCCGCAGGTAAAAACAGCAGGAAAGCAATGGGCTGCACGATGATGCCCCACTTGGGCAGCCAGCCCCACAGCAGTTCGTTCTGCGCGGCCACCATCACCGACGGGTTCAGTGTGTGGAAGACGAGCACCGGGCCGATCAGCGCGAGGCCGAGCACGACCTCGTAGGAGATCATCTGCGCCCCGCCGCGCATACCGCCCAACAGCGAGTATTTATTATTGGACGCCCAACCCGCGAGGATGGTTCCGTAAACGCCGAGACCCGTAAACGCCAGAATAAAGAGCACGCCAATGTCGAGGTCAAGGATCTGGAGCTTGATCAGCCGCTCGCCAATTTGAATGGGCGGGCCGAAAGGCAGCACGGCAAAGAGCAGGAAGACCGGCAGCATGGCAAAGATCGGGGCCAGCGCCCAAACCACTCGCAACGCCTTGGGAGGAATGAAGTCCTCCTTGAAGATCAACTTGATGGCGTCGGCAAAGGAATTGATGAGACCCCACAAGCGGATGCCGAGAATCGCGGCTCGGTTGGCGCCGATGCGGTCGGAGATCAGCGCGGCCTGCTTGCGCTCGACCCACGTGAGGATCAGCGCGCCGGTCATGATACCGCCGAAGACGACCGCGATCTTGGCGAGGATGATGGCGAGATCAATTAACATGCGTGCTCATAAACCTCAAATGCCTTGATCAAGTGTCTTGACAAAGAATCCAATCTGGATCCGCCGGACTCTTGATGCCACAGCCTTACCAACCTTATGAAGTAAGCAGATTCACTTTGTCGTTTCATCGGCAGCATGAAGGATGCCATTCGCCTTCCGAATTGCTGAAAATACTCGAGGGAGATTCTGCATCGACATGTGACATCCGGCTATGGAGATGTCTCCAGAATACAGCCATAACTCTTGTTTATTGCCTTTTTGCGAAAGCCGGATGCTGAAATCGTCAGAGGATCGGTACCGAATCTCGTCATGTTCTAGACGACTTTGAGCCCATTTCTGAGATGCCGTCGCGATATATTCTACCACACGCAACAGCGATTCCACATCCTCGGGATCGAGGTAGCTGATATTCGTTTTCCCATAGCCACTGGGTTGCGAAATCGTGATTTGCAACCCCTGTGATACCGGAGAATCAGAATCGGGATGAAAATGTTTGACAACCTCAAAACTCGCCGTACCAAAGCTGCCATTAATTTCGTCGATGGCTTGATACTGAACGAGTAGCAATTCCCCACGTGTATTCAACGCACGTTCAAGATTTGTCTCATTCTCCGATACAGACGAGGCACTCGTAGTCGATTGGGCACGGGTTACGTTTGGCGCAAGCCAACAGATGCAAAGGACGACCATAGAGAGCAGCCGCATTGACGCCTCCAGGTTCAGGTAAGGAACTCAAGGGCAAAACGTAAGCCATCTGACGTGTTGGAAATTCCAGCAAATCAGTAAGCGGGCAGGGGATTGGCCGACTGCACTTTACGATACGGGGGTTCGGCGACGCCGGTCAACATTTTGCCGGAGAAGCCAAGACCTTCCCAGGTGAGGCCTTTGAAAAATGAACTCTGGGTACCGATGGCGTCGAAGACGTCGGCAGCAGTGGAGTAATTCCAGACGAAGCCAAGTTGGCCGGCCAGATCGCGCCAGACAGTCCATTCGGGAACTGCCATCTGCAGGGGAGGGAACACCTGCTGCGCGCGCTGCACGCGGCCCTGGAAATTGGCGTAGGTCCCGTCGTACTCCGTCCACACGGCCAGCGGGATCACATCGTCCGCGATCGCTGTGAAGGCGTTCTCGTGCGTGCCCAGATAGAGTATGTAATCACAACGCTGGTCGAGCTTCTGCAGGTCTTTCGCCGACAGCGTCTTCGTAAGATCGTGGCCGACAACGATCAGCACGTCGTATTCGCCTTCAATCGCCGCCTTCAGAATATCGTCGCCGGAGCTGCCGCCGCTGACCGTCGCGCCCAGTTCAAGGGCGAGGGCCCCGCGGCGGTTGGGCGTCAAGTCAGCGCGCATGAGGATCTCGTCTTCCCTGCCCGTTTCTTCGGGGCCGCAGGCGATGTCGATGGCGTCGACTCTGAGGCTCTCGACGAACAGGCGGCGGAGCAAAAAGAGGTCTTCGTTGGTGGAGTGCGGCGAAGCGAGGACGGCGATCGCGCCTCCCCCCTGCTTCGACATTGCGGCCTTGATTTTCGCGGCGGCGCGTTCGATGACCTGCGCGACCATCAGCGGGCTGCCGGTGCTTCCGGCTTTGGCGCGCGGGGCGAGCAGACGGTCGGGCGAGTCGACACGATGATAGCTATAGCGGCCCCGGTCGCAGAGCCACCATTCGTTGACGAGGCGGTTATAGCGCGGTTTGAGACGTTGAATACGGCGCTCGGGAGCCTTATAGGCGCGTTCCCGCTCCCAATCCACATGAATGTTACAGCCACGCGAACAGCCGGTGCAAATCGACGGAGCGCGCTTCAAATACCAGACGCGGCGCTTGAAGCGGAAATCCTTGTCGGTCAGCGCGCCGACGGGGCAGAGATCAACGACATTTCCTGCGTAATCGTTGGCAAGCTGCGTGCCGGGGACGCTCATCGAGTTCGGCCTCGCCGCCGTGGCCGAAGATACCCAGTTCGTCGACGCCCGCAATCTCACGGCAGAAGCGCACGCAGCGCGAACAGAGCACACAGCGTTCGCTGTCCAGCACGACGGTGGGACCGACGTCGTAGACTTTGTGCTTGTGGCGCTTTTCGGCGAGGTCGACGCGGCTGTCGTGCAGGCCGTAACGCAGGTAGTAATTCTGCAGATCGCACTCGCCGGCGTCGTCGCAGATCGGGCAATCGAGCGGGTGATTCTGGAGCAGGAATTCGAGCGCGGAACTCTGTCGCTGGCGAATCTCCGCGGTGTCGAAGAAACACCTTCATGCCGTCGACGGCGGTGGTATTGCAGCCGATGACCACGCCGCGGCGCCCGTTCTGCTCGACCTCGACCTGGCACATGCGGCAAGAGCCGACGATGGCGAGGCCGGGATGATAGCAGTAATGGGGGATCTCGATATTGAGGCGTTTCGCCGCTTCAATCAGATTGGTTCCGGCGGGAACCTCAACCGGCTTGGAATTTATTTCGATATACGGCATAGCATGAAGTTTCGACAGGGGACAACGGGGCGCGCCGTCCGAGGGCGTTTCTGACCGGTTCGATTACAAATAATACGTATGCGCGACGGACCACAACAGCAACGCATTCACCGCCGCGAACAGCAGCAGGATCGCGTGCAGTGTCCAGCGGCGTGACGCGCGCGGCGGGGTCCAGCCGCGCAGCAGCAGGAATACAAGCAGACCGAAGCCGGCGGTGGCCGCGAAACGCGCAAGCAACGCCTGATACTGGACGAGCGGGCGATGGAAACCGCCCCAGCGCACGACCCGTTCCACCGCACCGGCCGCCAGAGTATCCGCCACGAAACTGAAACACACAAGCAGCAAGCCGAGCACGACACCCGTCAGCAGTCGCCACCGCGGGCGCGGCGAACACGGCGCGGCATCCGCCGCGCGCAGCGCCCATACACCCCAAGCAAGGGTGCCGGCGACAAACGGGAACAGCAAACGACTCGAAAGATTTTGCGACGATTCCCGGCCGACCGTGAGCCAGGCGAGGAAGAAGAGCACGCCACCCAGCAGATATCCGCCGGCCACTCGCCAGGGAAACTCCATCTTGCTCCGCCGGGCGCCGTAAACGGTGAATGTGAGCGCTGTCAGGAGCAATCCAAGATACAGGCCGTAGTAGAAACCGGGCAGAAAGATCGAGGCCACGCCCGGCAGTCCCGCCGCGCTGAAGAACGCCCATTGTGCGCTCTTGGCAGTGACGATCACCCACGACTTCACGACAGGGAGCAGCCCCTGAGCCAGCGTAACCACACGATCCGGCTGCTGCGATTCAAGGACAGCGAGGTGCAGCGAGCGGTACATCGCCCAGCCACTCAACAGCAGTGGAACCGCAACGATCACCGCGAACCGCCGCCAGCCGCCCACGCGCCGCAGTTGCGGCAACAGCGCGGCGCAGAGCGCAATCCAGAAGAAAAACCACGGTCATCTTCGTCAGGATCGCCAACGCGAGCACGAATGCCGCGCGGGTCAGATCGGCCAGTCCCGGCTTATTCTGAGCGCGGGCGAGATACAGAAACGCCAGCGCGGACAGCGCCGCCGCAGGCATATCATTGCCTACGACTCCACCCATGAACGTGGTTTGGGCCGCGAAAGCCCACACACCCGTAACGAGCAGCGACAAGGCCTCCATCCCACCCAGCAGGATCACCAGACCGCGCCAGAGCCACCAGACCGTCAGGGCCAGCAACAGCGCGTTGGGTACGCGCAATAAATGGAATAGAGCGAGGTCACGGGGTGAGGCGGCGGCGCGAATCGCCGAATTGTCGAACAGGTTGGCCCGGCCCGGGACAGAAGATTGATCGAACCGTGGATTCGGTGTCCAGACGATATCGGACAGGGAAAAGCCGGTGGCTGAGAGGATCACGCTGAGGGCAGCATAGTAGAGCGGCGCCTGATGCCCTTCCCATAGGCTGTCCGCGATAATATCCGCTTGCGCCGGCAGGTGGTGGTGGTCACGCAGGAACTCGGCGTATCGAATGTGCGCGCCCTCATCAGGGGCTTCACCGACGGGCACCAACAGCCCCCACAACAGTGCCAGCAAACCGGCGAGGGCGGCGTAAGCAACCGCGGCTCTTCCACGGGTGGCCGTGAAGCTACTCCTTCACCAGAGCTTCGAACTCATGGCGGAATTTCTTGATATAGCTCTTCGTCGGCCAGGCCACAGCTTGCCCGAGGGCGCAAATGGTCTTGCCGTCGATGTTATCCGCCAGTTCAAACAGATCGTCGAGATCGCGGCGGCGGCCGCGCCCGGACGCGATGCGCGTGGCGATACGCAACAGCCAGCCGGTGCCTTCGCGGCAGGGAGTACACTGGCCGCAGCTTTCGTGGGCGTAGAAGCGCGTCATCCAGACCATGAGCTTGGGGATGGAAACGCTGTCGTCGAGCACCATCACGGCGGCGGAGCCGAGCATCGAGCCCGCCGCGGAGACGGATTCGAAATCGAGTTTCAGGCCTTCACATTCGGCGGCGGTGAGGATGTGCAAGGAAGAACCGCCGGGGATCACGGCTTTGAGCTTGCGGCCTTCCGCGATGCCGCCGCCGTGCTCGTAGATAAGGGCGTGCAGCGGCGTGCCCATGGCCAGTTCGTAGACGCCGGGATTCTTCACGCAGCCGGAAAGCGAAAACAGGCCGGTGCCGCCGTTCTTGGGCGATCCCAGCGCGGCAAAGGCGTCGGCGCCCATTTCGAGGACGCGCGGCACGAAGGCAAGGGTTTCGATATTGTTGACGACCGTGGGCTTGCCCCAGAAGGCCGACGGCGGCGGGATAGAACGGCGGCTTAAGGCGCGGCCAGCCCTTCTTCCCTTCCAGCGATTCGATGAGCGCCGTTTCCTCGCCACAGATGTATTGACCCGCGCCGGTGGCCGTGTGGACCTGGCAGGACCAGCCGCTGCCGAAGAATGTTCTCGCCCCAGAAGCCTTTGGCTTTCGCGTCGGCGATGGCCTTCTCGACACTTCCATGGGATAGAAATATTCGCCGCGGACGTAGACGTAAACGCATTCCGCCTGCACGGCCCAGGCGCAGATCAGCGCGCCTTCGAGCATCAGGTGCGGGTCGTATTCGAAGAATCAGGCGGTCCTTGCAGGTGCCCGGTTCGGATTCGTCGCCATTGACGCAGACGTAGCGGGGGAACTTGTCCTTGGGAATGAAGCCCCACTTGGCGCCGGCGAAGAAGCCCGCACCGCCGTGGCCGCGCAGCCCGGAGGCCTTGACGAGTGTGGTGACTTCCTCCGGCTTCACCTTCAGGGCGCGCTTGAACATTTCGTAGGCGCCGCGCTGCATGGCGCCGTCGATGGTGGCCTGGCCGGGCGCGGCAAAGTTGCGCAAGACAAGCCGTACAGTTCCGTTCGCGCTCATCGCGGCGCTCCTTCGACGGCGCCCACGTTGCCCAGCAGCGGCGTGGGTTCGTCGGGCGTCACGGGCACTCCCTTGCGGAAGCCGTAGAGGATGCGGTCAAGCTTTCCACTGTAGCTGGTAATACTGGTCCTCGTTGACGAGCATCATCGGCGCCCACGCGCAGCCGCCGAGGCACTCGACATAGCGCAGCGTGAAGAGGCCGTCGGTCGTCGTGCCGCCGTTATTAATGCCGAGCTTCTTCTTCCAGATGCGCCTGCAAATTCTCCGCGCCGAAGAGGCGGCGGAGATATTGTGGCAGAGCTGAATGACGTACTTGCCCACCGGGCCGGTGTGGAACATCGAATAGAAGGTGAGCACCTCGCGCACCTTGACGGCGCTGACGCCCACCGTCTCGGCCAGCCAGCGTTCGGTCTCGGGACTGATGAAGCCGAGTTCGCGCTGGGTTTCGAACATCAGCGGCACAAGCGCCGCCTGGCGGTGGTCCGCCGGGAAGCGCCGGATAATGTCGTCGGCTTTGCGCGTGAGCGATTCGGGAATTGGCATCGAAAGGATCAGATGGTGATCGGGAACTTGTAGAACAAGGAAATCAGGCTTCGCCGAGCCGGGTTAAGCGGCCAGTGATCTCGAATCACGGTCACGAATTCAGCTCCGCGCAACCCGGCCGAAACCCAGGGGTTCCACCAAGATGCTATCCGCAGTTGAATAGAACCGGTGGTGGTAACTGGACCAACGATAGAGTTCCGGGATCCGGCACAAGGCCCCGGCGCACCGGATTATTCGCCATGTAATTTAAGCGTGTCGCCGCGGCATGTCCACCGGGGATGGCAACGGCGTCGTATCTTGCATTCCACAGCGGGCGTCCAGGATAATTCGGCAATACCAGGTGTTTCGACGTTTCACGTTTGAACTCAGCCAGGAAGTCCGAAGACCGTACGGTCCGCTTCGTCCTGCAGCACCAGGGCATGCAGATGATCAGGCATCAGGACATAACCGAAGCACAAGAGCCGATAGCGCTGGCGATAGAACTCGAATCGGCGAAGGATGTACCCGCAAATCACGGTCCGAAACAAACCAAGTGCCACGGATTCGCGCAACCATAGTAATATACTGAAGGCTTCCGGGGCAATCCAACCGCTGGTGGCGTCGGCGCATGTTTCCCTCCGGATGCAGATTACGGCCGGGTTGCGCGGATTGGTGTTCGCAGTGGACGGCAAGGTGGTCGTCCGCTTAACCCGGCTCGGCGGCTTCCCATCAGTGATCGAGCTCGCCGCCGATCATGTTGACGGAACCGAATGTGGGGACGATGTCGGCGACCATGTAGCCATTGATCTGTTCGGGGAGTGCCGCCACGAAATTGTAACACGGCGGACGCACGCGGCAGCGCCACGGGCGGTCGTTGGCGCCGTCGGTGGAATCGGCGTTCGGGTAGCTGACGACATAGAAACCGAGCTTCGCCGTTGCCGCCTTCGACGGCGACATAGACCTCGCCCTCGGGGACGCGGATGCCGTGGCCGCTCATGATCGAGCTTGAAGTGATTCATCAAGCCCTCGATGTTGCCGTAGGTGTCCTTCTTGGCGGGCAACACGACGCGCTTGTCGCTGGAGGAGACGGGGCCGCCGGGAATGCGGGCCACGCACTGCTCGAAGAATGCGGCAGGACTGCTCCATCTCTTCCAGGCGAACAAGGTAGCGGTCCATCACGTCGCCGTTATGGCCGACGGGGACGCTCCAGTCGAGCTGGTCGTAAACAAGATAGGGGAAATCCTTGCGCACGTCGTAGGCGACGCCGGTGGAGCGCAGCAGCGGGCCGGTCCAGCCCCAGGCGATGGCGCGGTCGGCACTCATCTTGCCAATGCCTTGCGTGCGTTCGACGAAGATGCGGTTGTTGGTGAGCAGGATGTCGCATTCGGCGAGGATTTCGCGGGTCTCCTTCACCGTCCACAGCACCTTGTCGAGCCAGCCTTCGCGCAGATCGAAGGGCATGCCGCCGACGCGGGTGGCGTTGGTCGTGACGCGCGCGCCGCAGTAATCTTCGAGCAGTTCGTAATAGTATTCGCGGGCCTTGATCAGATAGAGGAAGACCGTGAACGCGCCGAGTTCCATGGCCTGCGCGCCAACGCAAGTGAGGTGGTCGGCGATGCGCGAGACCTCGCAGAGCATAGTGCGGATGTACTGGCCGCGGGGCGGAATGGTGACGCCCAGCAGTTTTTCCACGGCCATGCAGTAGCCGACGTTGTTGATGACGGGTGAGACGTAATTCAAGCGGTCGGTATAGATGATCGCCTGGTTCCACGTGCAGTCTTCGCTGTGTTTTTCGAAGGCGCGGTGCAGGTAGCCGATTTCGACTTCGGAATCCACGACGAGTTCACCCTGCAGCCGCGTGACGATACGGATAATGCCGTGCATCGCCGGATGCGAGGGGCCGATATTCAGCAGCATGTCCTGCGTCTGGAACTCGGGCTCTTCGGAGGGAATCGCCGTGCCGGTGTCGTAGGGCGCGATGACGGGCGGCGGTGAATCGGTGGTGCGAGTGGTATCGTTCATGGATGCCGGTTTCGTCACTGGTCCTTGGGGCCGATCAGGGGCTGGCGGCGCGTTCGCGGGTAGTCCTTGCGCAGCGGGTGGCCCTGGAATTCTTCGTAGAGCAGAATGCGCGGAGATCGGGGTGGCCGGTGAAGCGGATGCCCATCATGTCCCACGCTTCGCGCTCGAGCCAGTTGGCGATGGGCCAGAGCGGCGTGAGGCTGGGGACTTCAGGATGCAGCTCGTCGAAGGGCACCTTCACCCGCAACCGCGTGTGAGTCGTCAGGTTCATGAACTGGTAGACGATTTCGAAGCGGGGCTTGCGCGGCTGGTAATCGACCGCGCTCAAATCCACAAGGAAGTTGTAGCCGAGGTCGTCCCGCAGCAGCTGGGCGATGTCGAAAATGCGCGCGCCGTCAACGATCAGGGTTTTGTCGCCGTGCTGGGCGTGCCAGTCGAACACCGCGCCGGGAAAGCGCTTGTCGATGGCGACGTGTTCGGGGAAGCGCTCGTCGCTCACTGCGTCACCTGCTTGGAATTCTGGATCAGATCCTGCAGCTTGAGCAGGCCGTCGAGGACGGCTTCGGGGCGTGGCGGGCAGCCGGCGATATAGATGTCGACGGGGATAATCAGGTCGATGCCCTGCACCGTGGAATAGTCGTCGTAGGGTCCACCACAACTTGCGCAGCCGCCGAAGGCGATCACCCATTTCGGATCGGCCATCTGTTCGTAGACGGTCTTCATCACCGGCGCGAGTTTCTGGCTGACGGTGCCCACCACCCAGAGCACGTCAGACTGACGCGGGCTGAAGCGGGGAAAAGCGGCGCCAAAGCGGTCGATATCGTAATGGCTGCAGGCGGTGGACATGAATTCCATGCCGCAGCAGGCCGTCACAAACGGATACTGGAAGAGCGAATATTTGCGTGCCCAGCCGAGAATCTTGTCGAACCGCGTGGTCATGGCGGTTCCCTGGAGGGCGGCCATGGGGTCCGTCAAGCGGCTATCGGTGATTGCTTTTGCCAAATCGAATACCTCGGAACAGAAAACCCGAAATCCAAAATCCGAGTCAGAACAGAAATCCCACCCCCCCTTGCCCCCCCGCCAGCGGGGGGGAATGAGGATCACTTCCAGTCGAGGACGCGCTTTTTAACGGCGTAGTAAAGGCCGACCATCAACACGGCGAGGAAGATCATCATGGAGACGAAGCCCACCATGCCAATGTCGGCGAAACCCACCGCCCACGGATAGAGAAACGCCACTTCGATATCGAAGACGATGAAGAGGATGGCGACGAGATAGTACTTGATGGGAAACGGCTTGTTGGCATCCGCTTCCACTAAAATGCCTGTTTCAAACGGGCGGCCCTTGACCTCGCTGGGACGGCGCGGGCCGAACCAGATGGAGAGCGCCACAAACAAACCCGTCAGCGCGGCTGCCGCGGCGAAGAGCACGAGGAACTGAACCAGTGGAGAGTCGAAGGGCGACGGAGTCATAGGATTAGAAATCCAAAATTCGAAATCCAAAATTCGAGTCAGAACGGAAGAACCACGCTGTTGTATCCGCGCAGGCAAGAAACCAGAACTTCACCCCCCTTGTGTTCCCCCCATAAAATGGGGGGAAGCAGAAAAGACAGGCGCTGGGCTAATTGCGGTGGGTGATCTGCTCGAGTTTGTAGGCCAGCGGGGGAACGATGATGAGTTGAGCGATGATGCCGGGCAACGCCGGGGCTACGAGAATCATCAAATAATAGTTCATGTCTTGAATACCCGCCATGGCCATCGAGACGAGCACATACACAATCCGGCCGAGAATCATCGCCACCAGCATGGCCGTGATCATGGCCGCAATCCGGCCCAGTCGCTCGGACAGGCCGGGCCAGACGGGCAGAAGCCGCAGCATGACCGAAGCCGTCATCGCATAGACGGCCAGTTCGGGCATGAGACGCATGACCTGTGCCGTGGTCGGCATCCCGGTAAAGCCGGAGGATAGGGCCGGAGTCAGAATGCCAACCATTCCCGCGTAGAATGGCGGCAGCAACAGACCCGCGAGAAATACGGGAAAGTGCATGGGCAATATCACCCGCGGCGCCAAACCGAAGGGGTGAATGAAGAACGGCAGCACAATCCCGAGGGCAACACAGACCCCTGCCGTGCCCAGCGCCTCCACTCCGTGAACCGGGGCGTAGAGTTCGCGGGTAGTTGGTGGATCCGTCTTCTGCGAGCGCGAGCGGGATTTGGTGCGATCGGCCGTAACGGACTCCTTAACGCAGCAAGAAAATATGTGGAATGAAGTTAGGCCGTGAAAAACGGAGCAAGCCCGAGATGCCAACGATCTGCTAAACTACGGAAAATTTTTCACATTGTCAAGGGATTCCAGACCCGCGAATCCAGCATTTTAAAGAGTAAAATTCAGTGTTTATTAAGTTAACCGACCGCGCCCCCCGATCCCGTCACCGAGTCGGTCGGTGCCGGCGCCGGACTCCCCCTCGCTCAGGGACCTTTTTGGGTGGGGGCTTCAGGCTGAAAGTCGCCTGCCGTTTCTGCAATTGCCCAGCACTGCGGAACGCGTCCCGGACGAGCGCATAGTCGGACGCGGGCAGCACATCCTGTTTGATCTCCACGATCTGTTCCCAATTCCAGCTATGGGCGTTCAGGCGGTTGCTGATTTCAATGTGCACATAGGGATTGTCGATGATGAGCGGCGAAGGCAGAGCAGCCAACGCATACCCCTCGGGCAAGACGACCGTGACCAGGGTTTCACAGCGGGATCGTGGCGGCATCCGGAGGGGGTACTGAATCGTGGTCCACGTTGTGTCGAAAGCCAGCCGTCCGAAGTTAAAGGGCGTTTCGGGAATTCCAACGATCAGCCGGGAGCTGTCGCGGCGGGCATATTCAGGCGCGGCGAAGCGCACCTGCACAGCCACCGGGATGGCGAGATCCGTGAGGTCAGAAATCGAATAGGATGCCACCTGCGCCGTGGGCGCAAAGCGGGCCAGCGCGGCATGAATGAACTCGGCGCGGCGGTCGTCGCCAAAGCCGGCGAATGTCGCCCGCGTTTCCGCGGCCTTGTCGCCTTGCGGTTCACACAGAATGAATCCCGAAAGTTCCCCGTTGGCCGAAAGGGAAACACGGATTTCCGTGCGCGCGCCACGCGCAGCGGGATTGCCGGGCGAAATCTCCTGCACGAGGGGCGCGCCGCCGACGAGCAGACAGGCTTTGCCATAGGTCATCGCGAAAGGCAGCACCGTCGGCGGATAATTCACGGCGGCGGGATCGATCCAGAGCGTATCTTCGCTCGTGGGAACCGCCAGGACAATACGGGAGAATTGTTCGAGCAGCGGCAGTTCAGAAGAACGGCAGTAGGCGGCCCGGAACCAGCACCGGGATCGGGCCGAAGCCGTAACCCCGCAGCAGTGCGGTGAGCAACACGGCTTTGTCCTGCGGATCGGCGTAGCGTTCACGGACAATCCAGTCCGCCGTATGCAAGGCGGCATCGACACGGCCCGCGGTGCGATTCACCGGGCGCACATTCTGCTGCACCCAGCGCGTGGCGTTCATGAGCGCGGGAATCCCCTGCAGCGTGGGCGGTGTACCGGCCATGAAACTGTCCACGGCCGCTAGACTGGAATCTACTTTATCCCAGAAGAGATTGTTGAAGGCGGTGCCGAGCGCTTCCCAGTCGGGGCAGGTTGTCCAGACAAGACGGGGGAGAATGAACGCTGCATCGACGACCGGCGGAGACACATCCAAAGCCGGACAGTTGAGCCGCGTCCAGGTGTAAACGGAATGGTGATTGCTCGCCACAACGAGCGGTTTGAGATCGCTGTTCGTAAGTTCCCAGCGGAGCCGGAACGGCTCGACGACATCGACCGTGACGGTTTTCTCAAGAATCGGATCCGGACCGCCGAAGAGCGCGATCCCGCCGGGCGGGACTGCGGCGCGACCTCCGGCGACGGGAAGCGGTTCCAAGCGATAGGCGAAATAGACAGCGTCTCCGGAATCCACAGCGGTGAAGCTGACCGTGAGTTGCCGGAACTGTGAATAGCCGGCGATCCATTTCACTTCCGGAGCGGGCGCATCGACGAAAGCGGTTGAGTCGAGCGTAATCCAACGGCCATCCGCTTTCTGAATCCGCGCGGAGTCGATGACCACGGCGTGAGTATTTTCCTGATAACCGATGACCTGCTCCCGATAGTGTTCCCTACCCTCCGCAGAGAGGATCCGGCAGCGGAATTCGCGGCGGGTGTGCATGCGTCCGCTGGCGTCGATGGTGAGATGTTCGCGGTCGAATTCGATCACAGCCGAGGGCGACGGCTGGTCAGCTGGCCGCGAGACGGCGCCGTTCAGGCTGTCCAGAGGTTCCGCAGCCGCTCGCATTGACAGTGTCAACGACCATAACAGAAGCAGTCCGGCCAGGGAGCGGCGGCCATGATGCATGAAACCGTGTTGGAGAATCGGGAGCGGCATGAAAATCGGTCAGTCGTTGAATTTGCGCGACAAAGTTCAGGTCTGAATAGTACACAGTTTTTCTCTCCTTTGCAAGCGAGGTCGATAAATGTGAAACTCGCGAGCACGCCCTTTAATTGGCGATGACTGTGCGTAGCCGGATGGCGGCCCGCCGACGCGTTCAAAGAACACGCTGGATTGCTTTTTGTTTTTACGCTAACAATTAATATATATAGACATACGTATATAAGTAGTTCCGAGTTGAGCTTCTTGACGGATTGAGACGCATAAAAAGAAGACTGTGGGCTTGACTTTGAGGGGGAATGCCATTATCTTTGGGATTCTTTCGGGGCAGTAGCTCAGCTGGGAGAGCACCACGTTCGCAACGTGGGGGTCGGCGGTTCGATCCCGCTCTGCTCCACACTTCTTGAATATTGCTGGATAGAGATCGCCGGGTCCCGCGCAAGGGCTGTCTGCCCAACCCCGCCAGGACCGGAAGGTAGCAACGGTCAGCAGCGCATTCCTGTGTTGCGGACAAGCCTGGCGATCTCTTTCCAGCAATCTTTTTAGGTTAGTTTTGAACATATGGACAATTCACAACTTAGCCTACATGACTCTTGTTATTTAACGGCTTAGTAGCTGTTTTCTGGCGTCGAGTTGTCCACATGTGAGTTGACATTCCCACTGAAAAGGGGTATCTTTCCTTATTGTATCCCTTCCTCTTGTCTGAACGATTTTGTCGGAATTTCTGGCGAGACCGCTTTCATGTCCTATCAGGTATTGGCTCGGCGCTGGCGGCCAAAGACGTTTTCGGACGTAGTCGGCCAAGAGCACGTCACCCGCACGATCAAGAACGCACTGAAACAAGGGCGGCTTGCCCATGCGTTCTTGTTTACGGGTCCGCGCGGCTGCGGCAAGACATCCACGGCGCGGATTCTCGCCCGCGCGGTCAACTGCCCAAATATCGATTTACAGGGCGATCCTGAGCCGTGCAACGAATGCGAGACTTGCCGTGCCTTGTTTGAGGACCGCGAACTGGACGTGATCGAGATGGACGCGGCGTCGTATCGCGGCATCGAAGACGTGCGGCGGATCAATGACACGTGCCGCCTCGCGCCGGTCGCGGGCCGCCGCAAAGTCTACATCATCGACGAAGTCCACATGTTCACGCGGGAAGCTTTCAACGCGTTGTTAAAGACGCTGGAAGAGCCGCCCGAACATGTGATTTTTATTCTCGCGACGACGGACGTCCACAAAGTTCCGGGCACGATTCTCTCGCGCGTACAGCGGTTTGATTTCCGGCCCGTGCAGCCCCTTGACGTAGCGCCGCACCTTGCGAAAATCTGTGCCGTTGAAGGCTGGCCCGCGGATCCCGAAGCGTTATGGTTGATTGCCCGGCGCGGTGACGGCTCGCTGCGCGACGCCGAAGGCCTCCTGGATCAGGTGGTGTCGTTTTCGGGAAGCCGCGTGTCGCTTGAGACCACGCGCGAAGTGCTGGGCCTATTTCCGAACGAACTACTCGCGCAGGCGACGCAGCTCGTGAACGACCGCAGCCTCGGCGCGGTGCCCGCCTATCTTGAACAACTGGCGCTGCGCGGCACAGACTACACGGAATTTCTGAAGGGCTTACAGGCTTACTGGATGGACCTCGTCTTTCTGAAGGAAGGTCTGCCGCTGCCGAGCCGCTCGGATGATGAGATTGCCCAGATGAAAGCCGCGAGCGCAGAATTGGGCGTGGAAGACATGTTCCGCCTGATCCGGCTGGCGGAATCACTGGAAGACGGAATCAAATGGTCTACCGCCCCGCGCGTACGCTTTGAGATTTCATTCCTGCGCTGGGTGACGATGGACCGGATGGTGGCGATCCGCGACATCCTGAATAAAGTCGCACCTTCGGCCGCGCCGGTGGCAGCGGCGATTCCGGCGAGTGCAGAACGCGCGCCATCCATTCCCGCAGCCGTTTCCGTACGACCGGCCGCTCCGGCCAATGTGGCGGCGCCGATACCATTATCCGCTCCAGCGCCGGTTTCCGCGCCCGCGGCGAATGTTGTAACCGGCGATGTGACGTTCGAGCAGCTTCAGGCGGCGTGGCCCGAGGTGCTGCGGACGCTGCGCAAGCGCAACAACCTGGCCGGTGTCATGGCCGAAAAATCCTGGGCACTGGAATCACTCGCGGGCAAAAAGTTGACGGTAAACTGCCTGAGCCCGGACAAATTCCAGTATGACCAGATGAAGACGAACTTCCCACATCTGGCGGCGGCAATCGCCGACGTTTGCGGAGTAACACTGACTTTGCTGGCCGGTCCACTGCGAACGACTCCGGCAGCCGAATCCGCTCCCAGCGCCGCCGCAGCCGATTCTGCCACCTCTCCCCCACCCGCCGGCAACGATTTGTTCACCAGCCTGGTGAACCGCTTTGGCGGAGTGGAGATCGATCCCGAAAAAACCCGCGAACCGAAATAACGATTCATGGACGTCTCCCGTTATTCTCCCTCCCTCGAACGACTGGTAGAGCGAATTTCGAAGCTGCCCGGCCTGGGCCGCAAGTCGGCGGCACGGCTGGCGCTGCACATTCTGCGGCAGCCCGACGAAGACGCACGCGCTCTGGCGCAGGCGATTGTCGATGTAAAAGAGCGCATTCACCTCTGCCGGGTGTGCGCGAACTTCACGGAAGAAGAACTCTGTCCGATGTGCGCCGACCCACGCCGCGACGCCGGATTGATCTGCGTGGTGGAGACCCCCGGCGACGTGCTGCGCATCGAGCGCACGGGCGCATTTCGCGGCCTGTACCACGTGCTGGGCGGCACGCTCTCGCCGCTGGACGGCATCGGGCCGGACGAACTGCGCATCGTGGAATTATTCGAACGGCTGACGGACGGCGCGGTGCGCGAGGTCATTCTCGCGACGAATCCGACCACGGACGGCGACGCCACGGCGCTCTATTTAGTGCGCACGCTGAAAGAGCGCAATATCGCGGCTTCGCGCCTGGCGCGCGGCGTGCCGGTGGGCTCCGAACTCGAGCAGATCGACGAAGTCACATTGGCCAGCGCACTCGAATCGCGCACCCGCATCTCCTGATTACCGCTGCATGTCCGGCTCGGACAGCGGCAGGATCAGGCCTCCCAAAATCACCTTATCCCACGGGGAGATGAATTGATTCCCGGATTCAATCTTGCCAACAAGCTCACGTTGTCGCGGCTGGTGCTGGGGCCGTTGTTTCTGGTCGCTTACCTGAGTGAGTGGCGTTGGTCGGTGGAGACGGCGCTGTTCGTGGCGATCCTGATCGAAGCTTCGGACGTGGCGGACGGAATCGCCGCCCGCGCACGCAAGCAAGTGTCGGACGTCGGCAAGCTGCTCGACCCGATGAGCGATTCGATTTCGCGGCTTTCGTATTACATCGGGTTTCTGGCAACCGGGCTGGCCTCGGCCTGGATGATTGTGATCCTTCTTTACCGTGATGTGCTGGTCTCGTACCTGCGCGTCTTCTCGGCGCTCTCGGGCGTGGCAATGGGACGGCGCACCTCCGGCAAGTGGAAGGGCATTTTACAGGGCGCAGTATCGCTGACCGTGCTGGCGTTGCTGGTTGTCGATCGCAATCTGCCCCACGACATTTTCCAGATTCCACAGGTCCACCGGATCATCTACTGGCTGCTGGTGTTCGTAACGGGTTACACGGTATTTTCGGGATTCGAATACCTCAAGGGCAATAAGGAACTGCTGCTGGAGATCCGCCGGCGGGGCGCCGCGTGAGCCGTTGGCACTGGCCGGAAACGGCCGTGGTGACCGTACTCTATACGGGCTATCTCCCCGATCGCGCCGGGCACAGTAGCTTCGGCCGCAACGTGCGCGATCCTCTGGTTTGCGCCGCCGCTGCTGCGCTGGCCGTGGGCGCTGCTGCTGATTCCCGTGACGCTGTGGGGCGTATATCTTTCGACCCGCGCCTGCGACCATTTCAAGGTCGTGCAAAATTCGCCGTTCGCAAAGCTGCGCCGGCCCAATCCACACGAAGGCGATCCCGACCAGGTGGTGTTCGACGAATTCGTCGGGCAGTGGATCACGCTGCTCGCGGCTTCGCACAACGTGCTGAGCTTTCTCGGCGCGTTCCTCGTGTTCAGGCTTTTCGACATCGTAAAGCCGCTGGGTGTGAACGAGGTGCAGAAGCTGCGGGGCGGCTGGGGCATAATGCTGGACGACGTGTTGGCGGGAGTCTGGGGCGCAATTTTAATTGGACTCGTCCAGCGACTGGCGACGTACCTGTTTTCGTGACGGCAGAGGACAAACAGCCATCGGTTATGTAAGCGAGATTCTGAGTATCGGCGACGAGGTGCTGCGCGGCGACATCGTCAACGGCAACGCGGCGCATATTGCCCGTGCGCTGTCGGCGATCGGTCTTCCGCCGCGCTACGCGAGCGTAATTCCCGACGATGCGGCGGCGATTCAAACCGCCATCGCCATCGCGCTGGACCGCGCGCACGTCGTAATCCTCACCGGCGGCCTCGGGCCGACGCCTGACGATCTGACGCGCGACGCGGTGGCGGACTACTTTCACCTGCCGCTGCAGGAAGACCCGGAACTGTTGGCGCACGTCGAGGCGCTGTTCCGCTCGCGCGGGGCGACGATGCCCGCAACTTCGCGCAACCAGGCATTATTCCCGAATGGCGCGCGCAAGATTCCCAACCCGCATGGCACCGCTACGGGGATCCACGTGGAGCGTGACGGGCGGCATTTGTTTTCGCTGCCGGGGGTGCCGGTGGAAATGCGGCAGATGACGGACGACTATATCGTGCCGCTCTTGCGCGCCGCTTTCCCCGACGCGTGCGTGCTGACGCGGACGCTGCGCCTGGCGGGAATCGGCGAATCGCTGGTGTTGCAACAGATTGGTGCGGAACTCGCGGAGATCGACCGTTATGTGTCGCTGGCCTACCTGCCGCATCACGGTCTTTTGGATCTGCGGCTGACGGCGCGCACCGGCGAAACGCACGAAGCCGAGGCACAGATTGCGCACGCGGAGGCTGTGATCCGCCAGCGCATCGGCGCGCATGTCTATGCGACGGGAACCACTACGCTTTGCGAAGCCATGGGGAATGTGCTCGTCAATCGCGGGCAACTGCTGGCGGTGGCGGAGAAGCTGCTCGGGCGGACTGGTGGCGGATATGATTACCGACACGCCAGGCTCTTCTCGCTGGTTCGAGCGCGGTTGGGTGACCTATTCGAACGCCGCCAAGGCGCAGAATCTGGGCGTGCCGCGCGAGTTACTCGACACTCACGGCGCGGTCTCGGAACCGGTGGCGAAGGCGATGGCGGAGGGCGCGCGGATGCAGGCGGGTACGCACTGGGGTTTGGCCACGACCGGAATCGCCGGACCCGATGGCGGCACAGACGCGAAACCCGTGGGCACGGTGTGGATCGCCATCGCCTCGCCCGCGCAGACAACGGCGCGGCGGCTGCAATTATCGGGACTGCGGGAAACGATCAAGCTGCGCACGGCGCACTGCGCGCTCTATCTGCTTTTTCAGCGGCTGATGGACGAAATCGCGACGTGAGACTGTTCATCGCTATTGATCTTCCCGAAACATGGAAACAGGTGCTGGCGCTGCCGGAAGCGAGCATCGGCTGGCTGGGGCACGGCGTGAAATGGGTGGAACCGCGCGGCATGCACCTGACGCTAAAGTTTCTGGGCGAGGTCGAGGAATCGCAGTTGGCCGAAGTCACAGCGGGGATCACGCGGGCGTGCGCGGGCTGTCCGGTCTTTCCGATGCAGATTCACGGCACGGGGGCGTTTCCCAATTCCAGACGGCCGCGGGTCTACTGGGCGGGCCTCGTTTCGCCACCGACGCTGCTGGAACTTCAGGCACGGCTGGAAAGTGAAATGGACGCGCTGGGATTTCCCCGCGACGAACACACTTTCCGTCCGCATCTCACCCTCGCGCGCATCAAAGAACCGATCGGCAAGGATCGCATGACGGAAGCGCTGTTGAACTTCCGTCTCGAAGGTGATCCGATCCAGGTTACCGAGGTGCTGCTCATGCAGAGCCACCTCTATCCCGGCGGGGCGCGCTACGAAGCAATCGGCCGCTTTCCGTTGGAAACTTCATAGAGCGCGCGCCGGCAGCGGCCGCGCGTTTGAACTCATCGCACTTCAGGCGCGGTGAACGGGCAATATAAGTGTTGCCCGTCCGCGGCGCCCGAACCTTATAGCAAAGGAAATCCCGTGGCCCGACAATCGTTTATTACGGAGATCGAAGTCAGTCGCGACAAGGTTTGGAACCTGCTTATCGATCCCAAGGAATTCGCCTTTTGGGCGCCCAATGTCCGCGAGCTGACGATGGAGCCCAACCAAATGGCCGTTGACTCGATCCGCCGTTTCCGGCTGGACGTGAGCGGCAAGATTGAGACTCTCGAGACCCGCATCACGCATGTCATCGACGGCGAAATGTTTGCGGAGATTCCCGTGGGCGGCTCGCTCAAGCTTCATGAAAAGGTTGAGCATCTGAAAATGGTCTACCGACTTGAAGACGTGGACGCCAAGTCGTGCAGTTTGACATTCAATATTGACTGGGAGATGAAGGGATTCTTGAACAAGATGCTGGAAAAGGTCGTGATGGGGGCGTTTACATCCAATCTCCGGCTTCTGGTTCGAGCGTTTGAAAACCTATGCCGAAACCGGACGGCCCGTCTAATCCTTCACTCACAAATACCGATTTAACTTGCGAGTTCCATCGATGAGCAAAGAGACCGACGACAAAAAGAAGAACCTCGACATCGCGCTGCAACAGATCGACAAGCAGTACGGCAAGGGTTCGATTATGCGCCTCGGCGATAACGGGCCGATCCAGAAAGTCGAGACGATTTCCACCGGCTCGCTGTCGCTCGACAACGCGCTGGGCGTGGGCGGCGTGCCGCGCGGGCGGGTGATCGAGATCTACGGTCCCGAATCGTCGGGCAAGACGACACTGGCACTGTCGATTATCGCGCAGGCACAGAAGACCGGCGGCAGCGCCGCGATCATCGACGCCGAACACGCCCTCGATCCGAACTACGCCCGGGCGCTGGGCGTGAACATCGACGATCTGCTGGTGAGCCAGCCCGACACGGGCGAGCAGGCGCTGGAGATCGCGGAAATGCTGGTGCGCTCGGGCGCGCTGGACGTCGTGGTGGTGGACTCGGTGGCGGCGCTGGTGCCCAAGGCCGAGATCGAAGGCGAGATGGGCGACGCCCTGCCCGGTTTGCAGGCACGCTTAATGAGCCAGGCACTGCGCAAGCTGACGGCGGTGGTAGCGCGTTCGAACACGAGCTTGGTGTTCATCAACCAGCTCCGCATGAAAATCGGCGTGATGTTCGGCAATCCCGAAACCACGACGGGCGGCAACGCGCTCAAGTTCTACGCCACGGTGCGCATGGACATCCGCCGCATCGCCAGTCTGAAGGACGGCGATTCGGTGATCGGCAACCGCACGCGCGTGAAGGTCGTGAAGAATAAACTGGCGGCGCCGTTCCGCGAAGCGGAATTCGACATTATTTACGGGCGCGGCATCGACCATACAGGCGACGTGCTGGATCTGTCGGCGCAGCTCGGCGTCGTCTCCAAGAGCGGCACATGGTACAGCTTCGGCGAGGACCGGCTGGGCCAGGGCAAGGAGCGCGTGTGTGAACTGCTGAACGAGAATCCGGAAATGCTGGAGCGGATCGAGCGCGCCGTGCGTCAGGAACTTGGCTATACGGCCGTGGAAGCGCCGGCGGAAGCCGCAGCCGCCCCGGCGGAAGCGAAACCCCGCGGCAAGAAAGCCGCCGTTTAACCGCGAGCATCCGATGCGCATCGGTTGGATCCGTAGTCTGATTCTGGTCGTAGGGTTCATGACCGTCATCTTGCCCGCACGCGCACATCAACTCGTGCTGACGACGGGTTACGCCAACTCAGGTACGCCGGACGTAGGCCGGAACATCGACACTCACCATCGTCCTTTCGGCGCGGGCGGAGGGTATGCCGTGGCGATGCGGACGGACATCTTACGCGCCGCGCAGTCCCATCTGGTGGGGGCCGCAGTTCCTTTACTGGAACAACCTCACCGGCGACCCGTATCAGAGTATCGACGCGACCTATTTCCAGATGGAAGTCGGGGGCAGGATTTCGGTGCACTCACGCCACTTCGGAACCGACGCTGTACGCGGGCGGCGGGCTCGGTTATTCGGTGGCGCATGGTGAGAACAAGTCACTGCTTGATGGTTCCAAGCAGACCTTCGACGGCGATTTTCCGACTGCCTCACTGCATATCGGCGCGAAAACGCGTCCGACGCCGGACCTTACGCTGCTGGCCGAAGGCTCCTATCATTTCGGACTGGACCATCCGGACCGGCGCTTGTCGGTTGGTCCGGCCAGCGCGTGGCTGATTCAGATCGGTGTGGGCTTTGACATCCTCGGTGGGATCGGCCGGTGAATGAGGGCCGGCCGCAACGCTCCCGGCCGAAAATCAACGCCCTGCAATACTCCGTGCGGCTGCTTTCAACTCGCGCCTATTCCGAAAACAAACTGCGCGAGAAGCTTGCCTTGCGGCAGTACACACCGGAAGAAATCGCGGCGGCGGTCTCGCGTCTGAAAGCCGAGAAGTTAGTGGACGACCGCCGCTTCATGGAAGAATTTATCCGCGCGCGGCTGGCGTCGCGGCCCCGCACGGGGGCGGCGCTGGTGCGCGATCTGATTCTGCGCGGCATTCCGCGAAAGCCGGCGCAGGAGGCCGTGAAGGAACTCGCGTCGCAGGAGAATGAATTGCCGCTGGCACTCGAGGTCGTGCGCCGCAAACAGGTAGCGTACGCCGCCCTGGACGAGCAGACTCGCTACCGCCGGTTGGCGTCGCTGCTGGCGCGGCGCGGCTTCTCTTACGCCACGATTCAAAAAGTATTACGACTCGATCCCGATCAATTGCCGGCGGACGGAGAATAAGCGCAGCCTCACGCGGGTGAGGCTGCGCCGCATTATCCAGACCGCCGATACAATCCAAGCCCTATGTACGCCATGACTTCTTCCGAAATTCGCCGCTTGTTTCTTCGAATTCTTCCGCGAACGCGGGCACACCATCGTCCCTTCCGCCCCGGTCGTTCCGCAGGACGATCCCACGCTGCTGTTCACGAACGCCGGCATGAACCAGTTCAAGCCGATTTTCCTCGGCCGCGAGAAACCGGATTTCGTGCGCGCCGCCGACACGCAGAAATGCGTGCGCGTTTCGGGCAAGCACAACGATCTGGAAGAGGTCGGCGTCTCCCCCTACCATCATACGTTCTTCGAGATGCTGGGCAACTGGAGCTTCGGCGATTATTTCAAGAAAGAGGCGATCGTCTGGGGATGGGAGCTTTTGACGCAAGTCTACAAGCTGCCGAAGGACAAGCTTTACGCCTCGGTGTACGAAACCGATGACGAGGCCGAGGCGCTGTGGAAGAGCGAAACGGATATCGATCCCACGCACGTGCTGCGCTTCGGCAAGAAGGACAACTTCTGGAGCATGGGCGATACCGGCCCTTGCGGGCCGTGCAGCGAACTGCACATCGACCGCGGGCCAGAGTATGATTCCGATCCGGCGGCCTTCGTCAACACCGGCTCGCCGCGCTACATCGAGCTGTGGAACCTGGTGTTCATCCAGTACGATGCGCAGAAGGACGGCACGTTGATCCCACTGCCGGCGCGGCATGTGGACACGGGGGCGGGCCTCGAGCGCATCACGACGGTGCTGAACAAGCTGCGCTCCAACTATGACACAGACCTGTTTCAGCCGATCATCCAGGCGGTGGCGGAGATGAGCGGCCACCCGTATCACCACGACGAGCGGGGTATCCCCCACCGGGTGATCGCGGACCATCTGCGCTGCCTGTCGTTCGCCGTGGCCGACGGGGCGATGCCGGGCAACGAAGGGCGCGGCTACGTGCTGCGGCGGATTTTACGGCGGGCGGCCCGCTTCGGACGCAAGTTGGAAATGCACGAGCCGTTCATTTACAAGCTGGTGCCGGTGCTCGTCGATACGATGGGCGGGGTCTTTCCCGAACTGAAGGAGCGCCACGCATTCGTGACGAGCGTCTTGAAATCCGAGGAAGAGCATTTCGGCAAGACGCTGGACCGCGGCCTCGAATACTACGACAAGGCGAAGAGCCGCGCACAGGCGGGCGCGATTTCCGGCAAGGACGCCTTCATGCTGCACGACACCTACGGCTTCCCGCTGGACCTGACGCAGCTCATGGCACGCGAGGATGGACTGGACGTGGACGTGACTGAATTTGAAACTGCGATGCAGGAGCAGAAGACGCGGGCGCGGGCGAGCGGTTCGTTCAAGAACGACGTCGCGAGAACGGCGCCGGACCTTGAACTGGCGCCGGCGGAATTCGTGGGGTACGACCGCTGGGACGTCGCTTCGGACGTGGAGTTGCTGGGCTTCGACGAGCGCACGAACGAGCTGCTGGTTTCGGCGCGCGTCACGCCGTTCTACGCCGAATCCGGCGGACAGGTGGCAGACCAGGGCGTGATCACGCTGAACGACAACGGTCGCTCGGGTATTCACCTGCACGTGCGCGGCGTGGAGCGCAAGGGCGCGGGCATCCTGCACCGGGTGGTGGCGGAATCCGAGCACATCACCGAATTGCTGAAGGCGGACATCACGCGGCTGCGCGGCAAGCTCATGCCGGCGCGGCTGGTGGTTGATCCCACGCGCCGCATTCCCACGCAGTACAATCACACAGCCACGCACCTCCTGCAGGCGGCGCTCAGGCAGGTGCTGGGCGACCACGTGCATCAGCAAGGTTCGCTGGTGGCACCGGATTATCTGCGCTTCGATTACACGCATTTCCAGAAGCCAACAGCGGAGGAACTCGCGCGGATTGAAGAGATCGTCAATCATCACATCCGCGCGAACTATCCGGTTACGCCACGGCAGACGACGCTGAAGGAAGCACAGGCACTGGGGGCAATGGCGCTGTTCGGCGAGAAGTACGGCGAGGACGTACGGCTGGTCGAGATCGGCACAGAGGATCATTACATCTCGCGCGAACTCTGTGGCGGCTGCCATGTAACCCACACCGGCGACATCGGCGTATGTATCGTGAAAACCGAGACGAGCGTGGCGGCGGGCGTACGGCGCATCGAGGCGTTGACAGGCAGCCACGCGCTGCGCTATCTACTGGAGCGGCGCGACAAGGTCAACGAAATGACCGAAGTGCTGGTCAGCGAGGGCAGTGATCCGCTGGAAAAGCTGAAGAAGCTGCTCGATGAAAAGAAAAAGCTCGAGAAAGATCTCGAGCAGTTGCGCAGTAAGTCGGCGGTTTCACTCATGCAAGACCTCGCTTCCAAAGCGGTGCCGGTGGGCCGGGCGAAGCTGGTGGCGGCGGAGGTTGACGCGCAAGATCTGGATCAGCTCAAGGAGACGGGCGACGCGCTGCGCGAAGCGCTGGGCTCCGGCGTGGGAGTACTGACGGCGGTGTTCGACGGCAAGCCCGCGCTGGTGGTAGTGGTCACGCCCGACCTCGTGAAGCAGGGCGTGGACGCGGTGCCGATCGTCAAGGAGTTGGCGAAATTTTTACAAGGCGGCGGCGGCGGCAAGGCACACATCGCCACCGCGGGCGGCAAGAACGCGGCCGGCGTGAAAGATGTCCACGCCAACGCGCTGCCTGTCATCAGTAAATTCGTCCAGTGATCAACGGCTGTTTTTTGGGGAAGGATCCCACCGCATGAACGAGCCTTTAGCCACGAAGATTCCCGCAACGCTGACGCGCGCCATTCGTGAAACTGAAGAATTGTGCCGGCGGTTGCCGGAGATCGGTGGGACGCTGAGCGCCATCGCCGACCGCTGCGCCGAATCGCTGCGGCAGGGCGGCCGGTTATTCTTCTGCGGCAACGGCGGCTCGGCGGCGGAGAGCCAGCATCTGGCGACGGAGTTTGTGGTGCGGCTGTCGGCACAGCGCAACCGCGGCGCGCTCTCGGCTATCGCCCTCAGCACCGATACCAGTCTGCTCACGGCGTGTTCCAACGACTACGGTTTCGATCAGGTTTTCGCGCGACAGGTGGAAGCGCACCTGAAAGCGGGCGACGTGCTGATTTTGCTCTCGACCTCGGGCCAGTCGCCGAATCTGATTAAGGCGGCGGAAGCGGCGCGGACACTGGGTGGCGTGGTCGTGGCGTTTGAAGGCGAAGCGGCAACGCCGCTGGACGCGCACGCGGATTTGGCGCTGCACATTCCCTCGGCCGCGTCGCAGCGCGTGCAGGAAGGCCACCTGCTCTGCGGGCATCTGCTGGTGGAACTGATCGAGGACCGGCTCTTTGGTGAGGCTGGAGCGGCGCGATGACGTTTTTGAACAGCGCGATCCTGGCCGCCCTGACGCTGGGGCTGCTGCCGATCCTGATTCACCTCTTAAACCGCCAGCGGTACAAGAAGGTGGACTTCCCCACTTTGCGCTTTTTGCATGAATTGCAGCGGCAGAAGATGCGGCAGGTGCGGATCCGGCAGATTATACTGCTGGCGCTGCGCACGCTGGCCGTGCTGTTTCTGGTACTGGCGCTGGCGCGGCCGGTCATGAAATCCACGGCGGGGATTCTGCCGGGCGTGGGCGCGCGCACAACGGCCGTCCTGATTCTCGATCGCTCGGCTTCGATGCGCACCGAGACCCCCGCGGGTACGCGTTTCCGGGAGGTGCAGACACGAGCGCAGGAGATTCTGAGTTCACTGGCCGACGGCGACGAGGCGCAGATCATCTGGGCGGACGGCGACAACGAACGCTTTCCCGAAACGCCCACGACACAAATTCGCCTGGTCCGGGAAACGCTGGTGGATGCTGTACCCACGCAGCGTGGCGGCAGTCTGGTGAAGGCGCTGCAACAGGCGCGGGAAATCGTGGGACAGTCGAAGAATCTGCACAAGGAAGTGTACGTACTCTCGGATTTCTCGGCCAGCGCCTGGCCCGACGAGATGCCGCAGACGGCATTATTGCCGTCTGACGTACGACTGTTTTTACTGCCAATCTATGGATCTTCGGCGCGCAATATCGGGATCACGGAGGCCACGGTCGTGTCGCGCATCATCACGCCCAACCGGCCAGTGACGGTGAACGTCGGCGTGCACAATAGCGGTGACACGCAGGCGGCGGACCGGATCATCAGCGTCTATGCGGGGGGACGGCGCGTGGCCCAAACGCGAGTGACGCTGGCCGCGGGCGAGACGCGCGAGTTGCAGATCCGCTTCGCGCCCGATTCGGCCGGCGACCAGGTCGGCTATGTGCGGGTGGAAGAGGCTGACGATTTTGCCGCCGATGATCAGCGCTTTTTCGTGCTGCGCGTACCGTCGCGGCTGAACGTGGCCGTGGCCGGCGGCGAGGGCGCGGCGCGCACGCTGACGGCGCTGGCGCTGAATCCCGGCGCGGATCCGAATTTCTTTTTGAACGTGCGCGAGTTGACAGCGGCGCAACTGGAAGGCGAGGACTGGTCGGCGCTGGATGCCATCGTGATTGTCGACGCCGCCCAGTTCAACAGCGGCTTCGGCGCGCGGCTGCGAAGTTTTGTGGAAGGCGGCAAGGGCGCGCTGGTGATTCCCGGGCCACAGGCGGCGGCGGCGGATTATACCGGCTGGCTTACAACACTGGGCCTCCCCGTACCAGGCGAAGCCTGGCAAAGCACGGGCGGCGCGGCGCGCTGGAACAATCTCGATTTGAAGCACCCGCTCTTCGAGGGTTTGTTTGAGGACAAGCCCGCCAGTATCTCGCCCGAGATTTCGCGGCTCGTGCGCACCGCCGCCGGAGGCACGGCGACGGAAGTGATTTCGACGTCCATGGGCGCGCCGTTCTTGCTGGAGGCGAAAGTCGGGCGGGGACGCGCGCTGCTCATGACAAGTTCGCCCGATCCGGCTTGGTCGACCCTTTACCGCACGGGGATCTTTCCGCCATTGATGGTGAGCAGTGCGGCCTACCTTGCAGGCGTCGGAACATCGGGCGCGGATTATCAAGTCACGGTGGGAACGCCGGCGCAGCTTGGATTTCCGGGAACACCGGGGGATCAGCCGTTTGAATTGCGTGGCGATCAGATCATCGCGCCAGCGGTGCAATCGGCGGCTGCGGGCTACCGGCTCGTGCTCTCCGGAATCAACACTGCGGGAGCCTACGAATTGTGGCAGGGCAGCCGGCGGGTAGCCGCGGTGGCGGTGAACATTCCGCCGAAGGAAACCCTGATCCAAGCGGCGCCGGAGGACAGCTACAAGGACATCGTGGGCGGGCAGGTGATGTTTCTGGATGACCGCGCGAACGTGCAAAGCGCAATCAACGAAGGCCGTTTCGGGCGCGAGCTGTGGAAGCTGTGCTTATTCGTCGCCCTCGCCATGCTGCTGGCGGAGATGCTTCTCGGCCGGGTGGGCAAGCGCGAGGCGGCCGTGGCGTAACAAAGCCGAAATGAAAACTAAAGCGGGCTCTCCAAATGGAGCGCCCGCTTTTTATTTGAGCCCTGATCCCCGTATTGAGGCCGGGGGAGACCCGAACTCTCAGCGGATCAACACCAGGCGGCGAGACGGGGCTTGTATGTCGCGAATCCTTACCCAATAAATGCCGGATGGCAGAGTGGAGAGATCAAGGGGTACGAGATAGTCGCCCGGCGGCAGCGTTCCCGGCGAAAGCGTGAACACGCGCCGTCCAAGGAGATCGTAAATATCCAGAGTTATCGCCGTGATATCTGCGAGCGTGAGTGGCAGCGTTGTGGCGCCGTTGAACGGATTGGGGTACGCGGCGCCGAAATGGAGGTCCGCTGGGAGAACTGGTCTTGCGGAGGGAATACCCGCTCCTCGCCACGAGGCATCCAGATGAACATCGAGATCGCCCAGTTCAAAGCGGCTGACCCAAGCCGAAGCAATGCCCTGAGCATTCGCGGCGACGAACAGTCCACCTGCGGCAACGGCATCGCCGCACTCACAGATCATGACCGGCGCACCAAGGATTTCCGGCGCGAGCAGCGATCCGCTGCGCAGCCAAAGCGTTGCCGCCTCCTGCCCGGCGCTGTCCGCGAGATAGAAAAGGAAAAAGGTCTCGGAACCC
Source organism: uncultured bacterium (assembly GCA_963735175.1). Taxonomy (GTDB): domain Bacteria; phylum Electryoneota; class RPQS01; order RPQS01; family RPQS01; genus CAVTJX01. Next base: position 33,327 of record CAVTJX010000017.1, read on the forward strand.
GGATCGAGCGCGAGGCGCGGGCTGTGTTCACGCAACGCGTTGTGGTCCGCGGCGGTTATCAGCGGAGCGAAATTCGCGCCGCCATCCATTGAATAGCTGTAAACGATATCAGTTTGCTGGGCGAGGGCGCTGCGCGTGAAAGCGACAATCACTACACTGTCGAGCGCCGCCAGCGCAGGCTCAGTTTGCGCGCGGGCTGTGGAATCGAGGATCAGCGAATCACACCAGGTTTCGCCCTGGTCCCCGCTGGAAAGCAGGCGCACTTGTTCGGGAATGGACCCCGCGCGATCGACGGGCAGGGCCACCAGCAGGCGTTCGGTCTCTCCCATCCAGCTTGCAGTTAATGCAAGCTCGAGCGGAAAGGTCGGCAGGTGATCGTCCGCAAATAACTGCCGCTCGGGCCGGAAACTCAGGCCGTGATCGCGCGACTGCGCGAACCACAGCGTCCAGTCGGCACTCGACGAATCGCGTTCGAGCCAGCAGAGATTCAGGTAGGGATCAGCCGGTTGGCAAAGATGATCGGTGCAGAGCGTGGCCGCCAGCACATGCCCGGTATGCGCGGGGGCGACGCTGACCGTGGCGGTATCCCACGCGGCATTCTGTTGCGTGAAGCGATACAGGCGCCTCGGTGACGCCACGGGACTGAAAACAAGGGCGTAATTGAAAACGCCGTCGGAGGCGGCCGTTACCCGCGGCGAGTCCATTTCCGGGTTCAGAAAGGAGACCGCGCTCCAGCTCAGCCCGACATCGCGCGAACGCTTCAGCGCCACGAGCGTGTCGGCACAAATGCAGAAAGCGTGAATCAGGCTGGACGACGGAGCAAGGGCGAGGGCGGGCGCGACTTCGTCTGCGGGAGAGCCGAAGAGAGTCAGATCGCCCGTCCAATCGAGCGGCTGGGCCGCGAGCGGCGGGACAAGGCAGAATAAAAGTGAGCAGAACCCGGGCACGAACCATTGCGCCTCCCGTGAAGAATGACAGGATGATTCGCAAACGCTCGCCAAAGATAAACCCGGTGGAGATTCACCGGGTTTCTGCATTCAATCGCGAAAGAGTTCCATCAGAATCTGCACCGCGTTGGAGGCCGCGCCTTTGCGCAAGTTATCGCCCACGGCCCAGAATTGCAGCCAGCGCGGATCGTCGGGCGATTGCCGGAGGCGGCTGACGAAGATTTCCTGCCGGCCGGCAATTTCCAGCGGCGTGGCGTAGCTTTCGGCGCTGTAGATCATCCCCGGCATGGCGCGGAAGGCCGCTTCCAATTCCGCGCGCGACAGGACACGGTCGCATTCGCAGGTCACGGCGGCGGAGTGGCCGACGCGGACGGGAACGCGCACGGTGGTGGTGAAGACCGCGAGGCGCGGCAGTTCCAGCAGCTTGCGCAGTTCCTCGACCACCTTGCGCTCTTCGTCGGAGCAGCCCCTCGGCGTCAAACGGGCCGATCTGCGGAAAGACATTGTGCGCGATGACGCGGGGATAAACGCGGGCCTGCACCGATGGCATCGGCCAGTTCGGCCTCGAGTTCGGCCAGTGCATCCTGCCCCGAGCCGGAGACGGACTGGTAGGTGTCGACGATGACGGTTTTCAAGCCCGCCGCGCGCGCCACGGCGGCCAGTGGCAAGACGACGACGCTCGCCGAGCAATTGGGATTGGAGATCAGATTGCGATGGGCGGCCAGCGCGCGACCGTTGACCTCGGGGATCACCAGCGGCACGTCGGGGCTCATGCGGAATTCGGCGGAATGGTCGATGACAATAATGCCCGCCTCGCGGAAACGCGGCGCCCACTCGCGGGAGATCTGGCGCGAGGTGGCGAAGATCGCGACGTCGACGCCCTCCGGTACGCGCTCCAATTTTTCGAGGGCAATGGCCGCGCCGTTGAAAAGCATCGACGCGCCCGGCAGAGCCGTCGGAGGCGAACAGGCGCAGCGACGCCAGCGGCGTGTGCCATTCGGTGAGCACTTCCAGCGTGGTGCGTCCGACAAGGCCCGTGGCGCCCACGATCGCTAAACGAACCGCTTTCAACGCGTGCGACCTCCCCGCATCGATGAACGGATTTCCTGCTGTCACGCCACAATCTTCAGGCGGCGTTCGGGAATCACGCGGCCAACAATGGAGGCGGCAGTCACGCCCGCATCGTGCAGCGCGCGGAGCGCCTCATCGGCCTGTGCCGGCGGCAGCACCGCCAGTAGTCCGCCCGAGGTTTGCGCATCGTACAAAAGCCAGACGAGGCTTTCGGCCAGGGACGCATCCGCATCGACGAGGCCGTTGAAGTAGCGGTAATTGGAAAAGGTCCCGCCGGGGAATTTGCCGCCCACGGCCAGCTCGGGCGCGGCGGCATAGAACGGCACGCGACCCAGCCGGAATTCCATGCCCGACGCGGGAGGCCTCGGCGATTTCAAGCGGCGTGACCGATGAGGCCGTTGCCGGTGATGTCGGTGCAGGCGTGGACGTCGAAGCGCGCGAGAGTTCCGCCGCGGCGCGATTCAGAGTCTTCATCGCCGCAATGGCGTCGGCGGCGGCTTCCACCGTCAGCATTTCGTTCTTCAGCGCGGTGGTGATGATGCCCGTACCCAGCGGCTTCGTCAAAATCAACACGTCGCCCGGCTGCGCGCCTTCATTCGTCCAGTAGCGGCCGGCGGGCACGAGGCCCGTCACCACCATGCCGTACTTGGGCTCGGGATCGTCGACGGTGTGCCCGCCGACGACGGCAATGCCCGCCTCGCGCGCCTTCTCCGCGCCGCCGCGCAACACCTCGCGCCACGGCTCGGGACCGTACTTGCGCGGAAAGCAGCAGATGTTAAGCGCGAACAGCGGACGGCCGTTCATCGCGTAGATGTCGCTCAGCGAATTGGCCGCGGCAATCGCGCCGTAGTCGTACGGCATCGTCCACGACGGGCGTGAAGAAGTCGACCGTCTGCACCAGCAGTTCGCCCGAGGGCAAACGGTAGACCGCCGCGTCGTCCTTATGCGAAATGCCGACGACGAGATTCGCGTCTGTGGGGACGGGCAGGCCACTCAAAATCTGATCCAGCTCCGCCGGATCCATCTTGGAGGCTCAACCCGCGCACTTGACGAGATGCGGTGAGCTTAAGTAGTTCGTCTTTGGTATACGCCATCTTGAAATGCTCAAAACAGCTGAAATGCCAAAGAAACCAAAATGTGACCGATACAGAATAGATTATTCGTCGGCGGCGGACAAGATTCGGGATAGAGGCGGCGATAGGCGGCGCGGTGTTCGATGTTGCGTTTGACGAAGAGCCGCGTCTCGCGGAAGGGAATGCGCTCAATGAACACGTCGCGCTCGCGCATACCGAACTTTTCACGTACCACGCCTGGGCGCGCGATTCGCCCGGCGTTGTATGCGCACAGGACAAGGATCGTGTCACCGTGAAATTCTTCGAAGAGGCCAGCCAGGTGCGCAATGCCCAGTTCGAGATTGTGCAAGCCGGATCGTAAAGCCTGCTGGCGGACGTGCGCAGACCGAGCTTGCGCGCCTCGAGGCGGGCCGTGGCCGGCATGAGCTGCATCAGGCCAATCGCGCCCGACGGGACTGATGGCGCCCGGATTGTAATGGCTTTCCTGGCAGATGAGGCCGAACGACAAAGGACGGATCCAAGCCGTATTTTTCGCTCAGACGGCGGATGTCCTCGTCGTAAGCGCAGCGGATAGGCCGTGCTGAATGAAATCCGCCGGACGCGGTCCGTCGGAGCGCAGATAGGCTCCCAGGTCACTGAGAATAACCAGCCAGGCGGCGGAACGGTTGCCCTGCCAGAGCGTATGCTGCGCTTTCCACCAGATGAAACCATCGGTGCCGGGCAGTTCGCGGCGCGCCAGCGGCCATTCGCGCATGGCGAGATCCGACAGGCGCATCGCGGTCAGCATCGCAAATTTGCGGCTAGTGCGGGCCGTAGGACCAAAGTTCGTCAAGGGACGGCGGGATCAGACGGCCGCTGCTTCGCGCTGCACGCGACCGGCATGATCGCGCCGGAAAGCACGGCGTAGTAGGAAAACGGGAAAGCGGGCGAGGAGGTCGTCTTCGCGGGCCTGGGCCTCGGCGGACTGTCCGGCCATTGCCGCCGCGCGGCTGCTCCAGTAGCGACCTGCCGAGGCATAATCGGAGCCATCGTTCAGGTCGGCCAGCCGCTGAAAGATGGCGGCGGCCTCGACCATCTGATTGGCTTCCCACAGGGCGCGGCCAAAGCGCCAGAGGCAGTCGGCCTCTTCGCTGGTGCCTTTCCGCAGCTGCACGACACTCGCGATAGGCTGTCACCGCCTCCGCCGGGCGTTGGCCCGGTCAAGGTGCAGCATGCCGAGCAGATTGAACGCTTCCGCCACCGTCTGGGGATCGTTCAGCGCTTGAGTGGCTAGTTTCCAGCGCGGGAATGGCGATGCCGTCCTGATCGGACAGGTAGGCCGAGCGTCCGAGGTAAAGCCGTGCCCGGTACTGGTAAGTCTCCCTTGGAAAAGCGCCGCAGGTAGTCCTGCAACGTCAGAACCGCGTCCCGATGCCTCCCGAGGCCACTTTGAAAGCGCCCCCGGTAATAGTCCAGGATTTCGTCGTTCGGGCCGGTTCCCAAACTGCGGGCGATTTCGCTGACCCGATCGAGACCGACGGCAAAGCTCCCGCCTCTCCTCCAACGCCTGAAACTCCGCTTCGAGTTCGGTTTTGGTTTGGGCGCGCGGTGCGTGGGCAAATTTCTTTTTGTAATTGGCAAGCAGGGATTGAATCTGCTGTGCTTCCGGAGTTGCGGGAGCAAGTAAATATGCCTGCCAGAGGCGGTTTACAGCCTCCTTGTGCCGACCGGCCGTCGCGAGGGCCTCGGCGGCGACTTGAGCCAGCTCTCTGCCGATCCGGAATTGGCGCAACACTTCGAGCGTGGCGGTCCACCAGATGCAGCAGGTCGTCCGGACGGGGCTCAGCGCGGAGGCCAAGAGCCAGTTCGAAAAGGGCTTGGTGTGCAAAGATCGACGCAGTGTCCTCGCTCAGCCGCGCCCAGTGCGTACGGGCGAGGGATGTCCGTTTTGCCGCTGTCAGGGCATCGGCTCGCAGCCATTCGGCATAATCCTCAAGGTCAGCGGGAACCCCTTGATCGAGGTTCAGCAACACCCCGGCCGGATCGTTGTCCTGACGGGCAGACCAGGCCAACAGGAAATTTGCCATCGGTTTCGTGCAACCCAGGCCACCGTCTTTAGCTGTGTGCAGAAGGTTTACTGCCGGCGGCTTTGTTGCCCGCGCCCCGCAAATCCCAGTACTGGGCAAAACAGGCTGAGTCCTCGGCCAGAGGACCCGCCACAGACAGAGTGGTCAGGCAAAAAAGCCCAATGAGCGGCAGAAGCAGGAAGGAAGTCAAGTTGCGAAGCATAGGGATAAAGTACACATTTCGCGCCTGAAATTCAACGATCCGAGGTTTTTCATGTCGGGCGGGAAAGTTGATTTATCCTGAGCGGGCGCTTGAAAGTTTGGTCAAGAATGGTTATTTTTAGCTCTTTACACGCCCCGAATTCCGGCTTTTCGATCCACCCCACCCTTCCCCCCATGCGCCGTCTCCTCACGCTTTCTCTAACTGTATTGATTGCAGCGGTTTGCGCTCACGGACAGGATGTCTCGTTGTACGACATCCAGTACACTCCGAATCCAGACGGGATTTCCCCCCTTTCCGGCCAAACCGTGACCACCGGCGGCATCGTCACCGGCATTGCCTATCAAGGCTCAACCTCTCGCTATTTTCTTTCTGATCGTGGAGGCGGCCCGTGGCACGGAATCCTGGTTTATGAAAATCAGGGCCGCAACCTGGCTCTGGGCGATTCGGTCTACTTCCGGGCGGAAGTACAGGAATCCAATACTCAGACCCGGCTGCGCAACATCGTCCCGTCGAGTTTCGTTCAGACTCCGGCGGTGGCCGAAATCGCACCCTACGATACGACGACGGGGGGTATCGGCGAGGCCATGGAAGGGGTGCTCGTCGAATTGCACAATGCCGTCGTAACCGCGATCGGCAGCGGCAATTTCACGGTGGATGACGGCAGCGGTCCGGTGACGATCAGTGACGGCTGGGAGTATTTGTTCACCCCCCTGGTGGGCGACACACTGATATTCATTCGCGGCCTCGTGCACTTCCGTCGCCAATCAGTTTTCGGTGAATCCCCGCGACGATTTCGATTTCGGATTCCACGGCAACCGGCCGCCGGTGATTACCGGCGTCTCGTTCTCACCGGAAATGCCCTCGGCGCTGGAGTCGGACACCGTGACCGCGCAGATCATCGACGACTCGTTGATGGCCTCCGCCACGATCTACTACCGCTTCGCTCCGTACGGGGATACCGGGTCGGTGTATCTGACGCAGTCGATGTATGACGACGGCACGCATGGCGACGCAACGGCCGGCGACAGTATCTGGACCGGCATCATTCCCGCCGGACCGGGCCGGATGTTCGCCTCGTTTTACGTGAAGGCCACGGACAACGTAGAATGCCTTCGCCACCAGCCCGACTGACGCACCACTGGCGACCTACACCTACATGATCCGTTCGGCCACGTTCTCGGTGTTTGACGCGCAGTATACCGGTTCACCCACGGGCGGCAGTCGGCGATTTCACAGACCACGTGCCAGACGATGACCGGCATCGTGACGGCAAGCCGGTTCGGCGGACGCAACACGATTTCTTCATTGCCGATCCGGGCGGCGGTCCGTGGAGCGGCCTCGATGTGCTACAGCCCGCCTTCGGCGGCCGAGTGTGGGAGACTGCGTGCGCGTGACGGCAACGATTCAGGAATTCCAATGAGTTTGACGGAACTCTCGCCGACGACCCGCGTGGACGTGCTCGGCTCGGGGCATCGTTCCCGCGCCACATACCGATTCCCTCGGCATCATGGCGCGACTCTGCCGAAGCTTACGAGGGTACGCTGGTCAGCATCGAAGGCACTGCGTCGTGACGGACGTCAGCCCTGGAACTACAGGAATACGGCTTCAAGGTGCGCGACGGGCACAGCAGATGTCGTGGTGGTCAAAGATTGGCCGTGGGAATATGAACCGGCCGTCGGCGACACCTTCACGCGGCATGACCAGGCGTGCGTCGACTATCTACAGCGGCAACGGCTGGGAACTGGCGCCGCGCGCAGGACGCCGACATCGGACTACATCGACCATCGCGCGCCCGCACTTTCGCAGCATGAGCACCGTGGGCGAACGCGAAATCAATGTGCGTCTTCAACGAGGCGCTGTCGCCGACCGGACTGGACGTAATCGCCAATTACCGGGTGATCGACCAGACCGATCCGTCCTTCCCCGAGTTGCACGTCGCTTCCGCTTATCTGTTTTCGACGGCACGGACGATTCATATCGAGGTGATGGAAGCACTGGCGGACAGCCATGCGTATCGTCTCGAAATCACCCGCGTGACAGACCTCGTCGGCAACGCGCTGGAAAACGTGACCACCAGTTTTGGCGGCTACTCGCCGACGCCGTGCGCGAGCGCGGCGGATATCTACGCCAACTTCTCGCAGTACGAATCCCAGGCAGTGACCATGCGCGGCGTGGTGACCTTCATGCAGGACGTGACGACAACGTCAGGTTCGCGGCGCATTTCCGCCTACCTGCAGGATGCAAGCGGCGCGGGCATGAGCATTTCGAACTCGGGCGCGGCCAGTACTTATCCCGGAATCCAGCGCGGCAATTTTATTGAAATTTCCGGCCAGATAACGGCCTACGCGGGGACGATCCAGATGGGAGCGTTTACGGCGGCGAGCATGAGCGTCCTTGCCGAGCATGTGCCGCTGCCCGCGCCGATCGTGGTAAATACCGGCGACCGCCGGTTACAGCGGCAGATTGTCCACACCTCGTCGCAGGACAATTACAGTTCGGGCACGTGGATTCAGACGACGGGCGCGATCCGCGCGGTTGACGAGAACGTCGGCGGCGGCACGAACATCCAGATCGACGATGGGTCGGGCAACCTGATCATCCGTTTGTGGGATTCGATGAATGTCGACAGCGTGCTGCTGGCAGACCACTGGTACCGCCTGCGCGACCTGCCCGGCAAGCGGCTGACGATTCTGGGGCCGTCTTCAACCTACAACGGCGATTTCCAGATGCTGGTCGGCTACGCCGAGGACTTTCAAGGTTCCGGCGGACGAACTGGGGATGGGCCTTGCGGAAACGATGAACTTGTCCATCGGTGACGCGACACAGACCTTTGAGAACCGGCCGTTCGCGCCGGATCTCGGCCAGACGCTGAAATTGCGCGTCGAATCGCCGGCTGCCAGCGAGGTGCGGCTGCGCGTCTTTGACTTGCGCGGGCACATGGTGAAGACACTGTGGGACAATCCGTCAGGCGGTTCAGTCATCATCGACTGGAACGGCCGGGACGATTTGAACAACCTGCTGCCCATGGGCACCTACCTGCTGCACCTCGAATGCGTGCGCAATGGCAAGACGGAAAGCAAGATGAAGCCGGTGGTGATTGGCACCCGGTTGTAAGCGGCACGATCGAACACTGAACTCAAGGACAGCGAGGCTTCCTTTGAAATTCCTGGCAACGCTTTTGTTTTTGATTGTGCCGCTGATCGCGGCCGCGCAACTGGTCTCCAATCCGAATCCTCCCGTGCCCGCCGCGCAGGCTGTGGGCGGCGCTTACACTGCCGCGGCGACCGGCGCCGAGGCGCTCTACTGGAATCCCTCGGGACTTGCCTACGGCAAGGGATCCGAGGGCCGCTTTGCCTACCAGCAGATCTGGGGCGCGAGTTTCCTGTCGCACCTTGCGGCCAGCGGCTACACGACGCTGCCGCGCGGATTCGGCGGCGTGGCCCTCAGCGTGCAGAACCTGGGAACGCGGGACGGCGGATCCACCCTGGCCAACGAAAACGAAATCGCCCTGGGGCACGGCTTGCTGCTGCAGCGTGACATCCACTCCTCGCTGGCTTTCGGCTATACCCTGAAGCTGATCCAGTACAGCCTCGGCGAGTCCGTGGCCGACGCCAACGGCAACAGTCTGCATCTCGGCAACGCCAACGCGTTGGGTATCGATGTGGGCGCGACGGCGCAGCTCTGGGATCGCTTCCGGTTGGGCGGCGCTTTCAAGAACATCAACAATCCACAGATGGGCGGCAGCGGGCACGAGCGGGATTTGCCGCGGATGCTGTCCGCCGGCGTCGCCTATTCGCCGTATTACGCCGTACGCACGACCTTCGACCTGGAACGGATTCTTCTACGGCGAGACACAGTTCAAGGCCGGCATCAACGCGCAAGTGGTGGAACCCCTGGACCTGCGCCTCGGCGTGATCACCAATCCCAATAGTTTTACGGCGGGCTTTGGCTTCCACTGGCGGGAATTGGTACTGGACTATGCCTTCATGTATCACCCGGTGCTCAGCCCTTCGCATCTTGTCGGTATCGGCTTTAACCTTGACCAATCCGTTGCAGAGATCGGGAAGGCCAAATGAAGCGAGTGGCGCTGCTACTAATCGGTCTGGCGCTCGTGTGCCTGCGTGCAGACGCGGCGGAGGTGTTCGAACTGAACACCGCGACGCTGGATCAGCTCCATACGCTGCCGATCACCGATGCCCAGGCGGATATCATCTGGCAGCATTTGTTGTATGAAGGCCCCTTCGAATCGATCTACGAAGTGGGCGATCTACCCGGCTTTGACGCGCAGACGCTGGCCGCCCTGCGCGAGCGGATTCGCGTAAATTCGCCCCGCCCCGTCGACGCGCGCATCGAACGCATCGAAGACGCGTATTACCGCATCGAAACGCTGGGCACGGAAGAAGGCACCAATGTCGGCCTGGTGGACGAATGGATCGACCGCCTGATGGAGCCCTTGAACGTCAACGAAGCGTCGCTGGACGAGCTGATGGACCTGCAGAATGTGTCGCCCGCGGACGCGGTGGCGATCTATCAGGGGGTGCAGCGGCAGGGCGGCATTCGCGGCGCGCGCGATCTGCGGGCGGTTCCCGGTCTTTCCGACTGGGGCTATCGCAACGCGCGTAATTATCTCGGCTATGACAGCACGCGCCACGCCAACCGGCTGCACGGAACCTACACTTTCCGCGCCTACAACACGCCGTTCTTCGCCGACGAAGAACTGGCGATTGATCCGAGCGCACTGATCGATCCCCGGCCCGACGTCAGCCACAAACTGCGCATGACGTACGGCACAGTGAAAGGCGGAGTACTGTGGCATCGCAACCTGGGCGAAGAAACGTTTTCCGCCAGCGGCACCGCTAATATTCCGGAATTGAAGTGGTTCGCCGGAATCGAGAAGCGCCGTCTCGGTCCCATTCAATTTGACCGGACTTACATCGGCAGTTATCAGGTCTCCTTCGGGCAGGGCCTGGTGATGGAAAGCGGCGACTATTTCAGTCCGCGCTATTCGGGTTTCGGCTTCGACAAGCGCATCACGGGCGTCGCCCCGGATCTTTCGCGCGCTCAGGAACTGACGATGCGCGGCGCGGCCACCGAGGCGCGCTACGGCAAGTTCAAGGCGGTGGGATTTTTCTCGGCGGACAAGAAAGACGCGGTCTTGAATCCCGACGGCTCGCTGAACCGCCTGATCACCCTCGTCCCCCGCACCGATCAGGATATTTACCCCTCCTATCAGAAGCTGGAAAACGGCGACACGGTATTCGTGCCGGCGTATGCCGGCAGGCAGTCGATGCTGAACGCGGTGACGGAAGTCGGTCTCGGCGGCGAGTTGGCCTTCCGCCCGTGGGCCGGCGCCTCGCTGGGTTTTGCCGCAACGCAGTTCATGTACAATAAACCGCTTAAGCCGGATCTTGGGCAAACGTACCGCTTTGACGCGAAGACCCGCTCGGGCGCCGACACGGCGGTGGAACTGTATGCCGTGATCGACCCGCAGGAGCGCGACGAGATCGCTGACAACGATCTCAATTCCGAGATCCGGACCGCTTACCGCTCCACTGGCACCTCATCGCTGTGGTCCGGAGCGAATTCTGTGCGGCGGATTTACGGCTTCAGTCTCATGAGCGTGCTGAACAACTACACGTTTCAGGCCGAATACGGTGAGATGGACAACGGCGGCGGCTTTCTGAAGCAGGGCGACGAGCCGCACGCGCTGGTGACGTCGCTGCACGCGCAGTGGAATTCGCTGACGGCACTGGCCGTCTACCGCGATTATTCCATCGACTACGACAATCCCTACTGCCGCGGTTTCTCCAACTACGCGCGCTACAACGGCTCAACCTACGAAGACGAGTTCTATCTTGCGCAACCGGTGTTCGCGCAGTTAGAGCGCAACGCGGCGGGACCGCAAGCCGAGCGCGGCGTCTACTTCTTCGACTCGCTATCAGGTTTCGCGGCCTCTGACCGTTGACGCCGAGGCGGACAACTGGACGCGCGTCGCCGATCAGGCGGATTATTACCGCTGGGTGGCGAAAATCGCCTACCGGCCCGTCTGGCCGATCGTACTCCGTATCCGGCAGAAGTTGCAGGGACGCTGGAACTACGACTTTGAGAAAGAAACCGGATTCAAGACGTACGAGAATCGCATCAACCTTGAATTCCGCCTGTCGCGCTACGACAATATCGACTTCCTTTACGCCACCGGCTACACGAGCTTTACGCCCCGGCCACGACTCGGCGGTCAAGTCGATCCGAACGGCCTCTCGCCCCTGGATGCGCAGGGCGCTTCGCCGACAGAGGCGCTGGGCGTGCAGATGACGCACAACTTTTCGCCCTACTTCCGCGTGCGCGGCGCGTGGTTGATCTACGACGGTTTCTTCTGGAACTTCGAAGACAGCGACTTTGCCGTGCTCGACGGACGCTCGTCTCGCTGGTGGGTGTCGATTTCGAACCGGCTTTCCGGTTCGCTGGCATTGCGCGCTAAGCTGACCGGCGACAGTGCTTATCCCGTTACGTGGGTGCAGGCCCGCGACAACAACGCCTATCCGACGACAATTCCGGGCCGCGAATATACGGGCGACAATGTGACGAAAAACGCGTTGTCATTCCGCATCCAGCTCGATTACCTGTTTTGATCTCACGTGTCGCTTGATCCCGCCCTGGGGGCGGATGAACCTCTCTCCACTGATACAGCATGGCAATTCTGATTGACGAAAACAGCCGCGTGATCGTGCAGGGCGTCACCGGCGGCGCCGGCATGTTCCACGCGGGCGAAATGAAGAGCTATGGAACCCGCATCGTCGCCGGCACATCGCCGGGCAAGGGCGGTTCCACTGTGCACGATATTCCCGTTTACGATACCGTCGCCGAATGCGTCGCCCATCATCAGGCCGACACATCGGTGATCTTCCTCCCCGCCGCGGCCGTGAAGGATGCCGTGATTGAAGCGGTGCACGCGGGCATCCGCACAGTGGTGGTTGTGCCCGAGCACATCCCCATCGCCGACATGATGCTCATCCGCCGGGAGGCGCAAAAGCACGGCGCGCTGATTCTCGGCGGCAACACGGCAGGCGTGATTTCGCCCGGCCGTGCCAATATCGGCATCATTCCGCCGCTCGCGTTCAAGCGCGGACGGGTGGGAACGGTCTCGCGTTCGGGTTCTATCACCTACTATCTCGCGGACACACTGTCACGCGCGGGCTACGGTGAAACGACTTGCGTGGGCCTCGGCGGCGACCCCGTGCTCGGCAGCACTTTCAACGACGTGCTGGCACTGTTCGAAAAGGATCCGGAAACAAAAGCCGTGTGCCTGGCGGGCGAAATCGGCGGTGTCTACGAGGAAATCGCCGCGCAGACAATTTCCAAAATGTCGAAGCCGGTGATCGCGATCATCGGCGGGGTCTTCGCCCCGCAGGGCAAGCGCATGGGCCACGCCGGCGCGATTGTGGAAGGCGAGATGGGCACAGCGCAATCCAAGCTGAAGGCACTCGAGGCCGGCGGCGCGCACATTGCAAAGACGTTTAAGGACATTCCCGAGATCCTCGCGCGGCTGCACGTTTGAGCATGAAACCCGTCCCGCCCGCGAAGAAAAGCCTCGGGCAGTGCTTTCTTGTCGAGCATAGCTATGCCTGGCAAATTGCCGATGCGCTGAGCATTCAACGCGGCGAGACAGTTCTTGAAGTCGGACCCGGGCGCGGGATGCTGACCGAAGCGCTGCTGGAACGCGGCGCGCGCGTGATCGCGATTGAAATTGACCAGCGTCTGCTGGAGCCGTTGCGGGAGCGGTTCGGTGCGTTGTCGAATTTCGAGCTGCGGCATGAGGATTTTCTCGCGACCGACATCGAGCGGCTGCTACCCTCCGGCAGCGCCAAGGTGGCAGGCAATCTGCCCTACCATCTCGTCGCGCAAATCGTTTTCAAGCTGTTGGAGCACGCGCGCTGCGCGCGGCACAACGCCAGCTTGCCGTGGATCGATGCGGCGGTGTTGATGATGCAGAAGGAAGTCGCTGACCGGGTCGTGGCGCGGCCAGGCGGCAAGGCGTGGAGCCGGATTTCCGTCTTCACGCAACTCGAAGCCGCCGCTCACGCGGTGACAACCGTTCCGGCCGGCGCGTTTCGTCCGGTGCCACAGGTGGACGGCGGCGTGGTGCGTCTCGATTTCCAGCGCCTGCCGGAGAACTACCCGCGCGATTTTCAGATTTTCGAACGCATCGTCCGCTACACGTTTCATCAGCGACGCAAGATGCTGAAATCCTCGCTGTCAGGTCTCGCGGGAATCCACCCCTTCTGGCAGGACGCCGCCCTTGATTTTACACGGCGGCCGGAAACGCTTTCCACCGCCGAGTGGGTGCAACTCGCGGATGTGATCGCCGCGGCGCAAACGCGGCGCGATCGATCGCCCGACGATTCGCCTTCCGTTTTCGAATAACGCCGGCAAATTCAGGCCGGCGCATTCATAGGGTCCGCCTCCATGTCCGTGCTCGTTCAGGCCCAGGGGATTGTGTTGCATCGGCTGCGCCACGGCGAAACGTCGCTCATTCTGAACGTCTTCACCCGCGAATTCGGGAAGATCGGACTGATGGCCAAGGGCGCACGCGGGAAAAGCAAGCTCGCCTCCTCGGCGGGACTGGAACTTTTCAACGAGGCACAGTTCGTTTTTTACCGCAAGCCAACGCGCGATCTGCAGATGTTGAAGGAGTGGGCGTTGAACGCCGCGCATTCGCCGCTGCGCGAGGATCTCGACCGACTGACGGTGGGCAGCGCTATCATGGAATTGCTCTCCCGCTGCCTGCACGAAGAAGATCCGCATCCGGAACTTTACGACACCACCGTGGCGGCGCTGAAAGCCCTTGACGACCGCCCCGCGCACCCGCTGCCGCTGTTGTGGGCCTTTGAGCTGCAACTGTTCCGCGTGCTGGGCTTCGCACTGCAGATTGAAAACTGTGTACTCAGCGGCCGGTCGCTCGTGCCGCCCTTTGAACGAGAGATTCGCTACCGCCTGACCGACGGCAGCTTCGCGCATCCCGCGGCGCCGAGCGACGCGTCCTTTGCGGGCGGCCTTTCGCCGGAAGCGTTTGGCGCTTTGGGCGCACTCGTCAATTTGCCGCCGGATTTCGCGGGCAAGATGGTGCTGGGGCCGCGCGCCAACCGCGAGATCGCCCACTTCCTCATGCGCTATCTTGAAACACATTTGCCCGTTAAGGGCCGACTGCGCTCGCTGAATGCGCTCTCCTGGGGCGCGCCTCCGTCCGAATCCTGAATTTGTAATTCATCCCCCACCTAATCCGCATATCCATGGCAAAACAAACCGTGATGGACAAGGTCGTCAGCCTCTGCAAGCGGCGCGGCTTCGTCTTTCAATCCTCGGAAATCTACGGCGGTCTCTCCAGCACCTGGGACTACGGCCCGCTGGGAGTGACGCTCAAGAACAATATCGCGGCCTTCTGGTGGCGCGAAATGACGCAGCTCCACGAGAATATCGTGGGCATCGACGCGGCGATTCTCATGCACCCGCGGGTGTGGGAAGCGTCGGGACACGTGGCGGGCTTCGTCGATCCACTGGTCGACTGCAAGCAGTGCAAGGCGCGCTTCAAGGCGCAGGACCTCGTCAAGCAGTGGCGCGCGAAGAAGAAGATCGAGGCGCTGGGCGGCGCGGACATTCCCGAAGGCGGCGAGGGCGATCTCGAGCATCTGCGCAAGATCCGCTGGGCCGAAACCATGTGCCCCCAGTGCGGCACGACGGGCAACCTGACCGAGCCCCGGCTCTTCAATTTGATGTTGAAGACGTTCCTCGGCCCCGTCGAAGAGGCAGCCGCGGCAGTGTATCTGCGTCCCGAAACCGCGCAGGGCATCTACGTTAATTATCAGAACGTCGTCAATACCGCGCGCGTCAAGATTCCCTTCGGCATCGCGCAGATCGGCAAGGCGTTCCGCAACGAGATCACGCCGGGTAACTTCATCTTCCGCACGCGCGAGTTCGAGCAGATGGAAATGCAGTTTTTCGTCAAGCCCGGCGAGCACACGGCGTGGCTCGAACGCTGGCGCGATGAACGCTACAACTATTACCTGAAGCTCGGGATACAGGCGGAGAAGCTGCGTTTGCACCAGCACACGCCGCGCGAGCTGGCGCACTACGCCTCCGACGCCTATGACATCGAATACGAATTCCCCTTCGGCTGGCAGGAGCTGGAAGGTATTCACAGCCGTACGGACTTCGACCTCAAGCGCCATGCCGAATTCTCGGGCAAGGACCTGTCGTATTTTGAGGAAGAAACGAAGGAACGATATGTGCCGTACATCGTCGAAACATCGGCGGGGCTGAATCGCACACTTTTGACCTGCCTGACCGACGCCTACTATGAGGACGTGCAGGAAGGCGAACCGCGTGTGGCGCTGCGCCTCGCGCCGCACATCGCGCCGATCAAGGTGGGCATATATTCGCTGGTGAAGAAAGACAACCTGCCGGAGATCGCTAATAAGATCGCGGCGGACCTGCGGACGGTGTGCACTGTTTCAACGGATCACCAGGGTTCCATTGGCCGCCGCTACCGGCGGATGGACGAGATCGGTACGCCCTGGGGTGTCACCGTCGACTACCAGACTCTCGAAGACCAGACGGTGACGCTGCGCGACCGTGATTCGCTGGAGCAGATCCGAATTTCTACCGACCAGTTGATTCCCGAAATCCGGCGCCGCCTCGGTTTCTAAGGCTTCGCGGATGACTCCATCTTATTGTGTAAGGCGGTTGATTCATGTTGATCCGGGAACTGGAGCGGCAGGGTGACTGGCTGTTCCGCTATCGCAGCTATGTGCCGCTGGCGCTGCTGCCGCTGGGCATCATCGCGCTGTCGTACCACGCCGAATACCTCGGCGGTTCACCCACGATTGAGCTCTTCTACGAGATCGGCTGCCTGCTAATATCGGTCAGCGGCCTCGTCGTGCGCGGGATCGCCCTCGGCCACGCGCAACCGCGCACCTCGGGACGCAACACAGCGGAGCAGATTGCGGACAGCCTGAACACCCAGGGTATCTATTCCGTCGTCCGCCATCCACTTTACCTCGGCAACATGCTGATGATCCTCGGCGTACTGCTCTTCACCAAGTCGTTTTTTCTCGCGCTCGCGGGAATGCTTTTCTATCTGCTCTTCTATGAGCGCATCATCGCCCGCGAAGAGCAGTTCCTTGAGGGTAAGTTCGGCGAAACGTTCCGCGAATGGGCCGGGCGCACGCCGCTGCTGTGGCCGCGCCTGTCGCTGTGGCAGGATCCAGGCTATCCGTTCAACGGGCGCGCCGCCGTCAAGGGAGAATTTTACGGTTTTACCGCCACGGTGACGGTGATGATGCTCATGGATATCCTGAAGAACTGGTTCATTGTCAACCGCCTCGGGACGAGCATTTTCTGGGTGGCGCTGTTCGGCGTTGCGGTGATCACTTTCTTCGTGCTGCGGCATCTGCGCAAGCATACCAGGTTTTTTGAAAGCCGGCAGGACACGGAGCCCGTAAAGCCATAACGGCGGTCCGGGTCGCGGTCAGACAGCGAATTGAAAAGCCCTCCGGCATGCCGGAGGGCTTTTCAATTCACGATAATCGCGCGCGCTTAGTTCGTCTTCACCACGTCGACGGTGACGTTAACGACGACTTCGCGGTGGAGGCGAATCGGGATCTGGTACTCGCCCAAGTGACGGATCGGCTCTTCGAGCTGAATCTTGCGGCGGTCGATTTCGACGCCGCGCTCCTTGATGAGATCGGCGATGTCGGCCGCGGTGACCGAACCGAACATGCGATCCTCTTCCCCGACCTGCACACTGGCGATGACGCGCAATCCTTCAAGCTTGGCGCTGACGTCCCCGGCGGCGCGGCGTTCCTTGAGATCGCGGCGGCCGGCCAGGCGCTTTTCTTCTTCAACGCGCGCGAGGTGAGCCTTGGTGGCGGGGTAGACGATGCCCTGGGGGATAAGATAATTGCGGGCGTAACCGGGTTTGACGGTGACGGTCTCGCCCAGGCGGCCGAGCGTCTCAAAATCCTTGCGAAGAATAACCTGCATAGAGTTCTCTATCCTGCTGAAGCGTTAAATCTTGATTCCGCGGTAACCGAAACCGAAATCGTTTTCGGATTTGGCCGGCTCGCCCGGCGTGGTGTCGGGAGACATTTCGCCGCTTTCGCCGTTGTCAAGGACCGGTTGGTCGTGGTCGTGCTCGTAAATCGAGCTTTCCTCGTGATGCACGTCACGGTGGTTTAAGAACTGGATCCGGCGGGCTTTGATTTCGACGGTACTGCGATTAAAACCATCTTCGGTCTTCCAACTGCGGCTCTGCAGCTCACCTTCCACCAGCACCGCGCTGCCTTTGCGCAGATTTTCGTAGCAGCTTTCGGCCAGTTTGTACCACGCGACCACACCGATGAAACAGACATCCTCCTTGATGATCCCGCTGTTGTCCTTGAACTTGCGGTTGGAGGCAATCGTAAAATTTGCGACAGGAACCCCGGTAGTGGTGTTCCGGAACGTCGGATCTTTGATCAGATTGCCGACGATGATGACGCTGTTGATATCCGGCATCCGCAAGTCAGCCATGGCTTACTCTCCCTCGCTTATCCGGTACACTTGCTCTTACCGGCAGGCGACAGGCGCCTGCTCTGCAAACCGCCAGAGGCTCAGGCCACGCTCCCGGGGATTGTGGGTTCGGCTGCGTCGCTCTCCGTCGCTGACTCTACCGCCACCGACTCCGTTACGACCGGGGCCGGCTCCGGGACGACTTCCGGCGCCGCGCCCAGCGTACGGATCGATTCCAAATCTGTCTCCGGTACACGCTTCGGTTCCACCAGCGTAATCAGATGCCGGATCACCGACGAATTGATACGCACGGTGCGGTCCAGTTCGGCCACCATCGCCGCCTCGGTATCAAAAACCGCGAGCACGTAATAGCCGTATTGCCGGCCGCGGATTTCATAAGACAAACGGCGCTTGCCCCAGCGTTCCCAGCGGCGCATCAGGCCGTTCGCGGCGATCATTTCAGTCAACTTGCGCAGATCCGTCTCGATCACTTCGACTTCGAGGCCCGGATCAAAGACCAGCACTAATTCGTACGATCGCATACGTCAGGATTCTCCCTTTGGACATTATTCGTCCGACGAGCGGTCCTCGCCGGAAGGGCTATTGTTCTTCGATTGCCGCTTGGTATTGAAGCGATTCATGGCGGCTTCAAGGCCGTCATGTAAATAACAGTCGACGGCGTCAGTCGCCTGCTCGAGCGCCTGATCAACCGCGTCGCGCAAATCTTTCGGAAAACGGGCGAGCACGTGACTCGCGATATCGGCGCCCTGATCCCCCCCGCCCACTCCGATGCGCAACCGCGCGAACTCATCGCTGCCTAACGTGTCGATGATCGAGCGCAGGCCCTTTTGGCCGCCGGCCCCTCCCGTCTCGCGCAGGCGCAGGTGGCCGAGCGGAAGATTCACATCGTCACAGACCACCAATAGACCGGATTGCGGAACGCGGTGCCATGCCATCGCCGCCTGTACCGGACCGCCCGACAAATTCATGTACGCCAGTGGGCGCAATAGAATCACCTTGTCCGCGCCGGGAAGCGCCGCTTCTTCGGACTTGCCCGAACGCGAGCGTCGAAACGTCACTCCTGCGCGTCGCGCTAAACGGGCCGCCACGTCGAAGCCGACGTTGTGCGGCGTTCCGTCGTACTCCGGTCCCGGGTTGCCTAAACCGACTATCAGCGGCATGGCGGCGTCTCAAGGGTGAAAGCCGCAGCGGTGAGCGGCACGTAGCGGCGTTCGGGAATCTACTTCCCTTCCTCTTCCTTCGGCTTGCGCTCGGTGATGACTTCCGGTTCCTTCGTCTCGGCTGCGGCCGCGACTGCGGTTTCTTCAGCAGCCACCGTGCGCGGAGGCACCACGTGCACCACAGGCGCCGTCGGATCGCCGTGCAGAATGAGACCTTCGTAATGCAGATCGCCCAGCTTGATCGCCTCGTTCAGGGCCAGCGGGGTAACGTCGATCTCGACGAATGGCGGCAACTGCGCGGGTTCGCACTCGACGTCGAGGTCGCGCATAACGACTTCCAGCAGACCGCCTTCCTTGGTGCCGACGGCGATACCCACAGTATGCACGGGGACGTGAGCGCGGATCTTCTGGCCCTTGACGACACCCATCAAATCGATGTGGATGACGTTGCGGCGGATCGGATGGCGTTGCACTTCGCGGATGATGCAGTCGAGGGTCTCGCCGTTGACGTCGACGCGCAGCATACCGATCTCATGCCGCAGCAGGTTCGCCAGTACGTTGTTCTCAAACTGCAAGGCGCGATTGACGCCGTCACGGTTGTAATAGATCCCGGGAACAAGGCCGGTGCGGCGCAGGGCCTTACCGGTCATTTTCCGTGGATCGCGCTCTTCGGCGCGGATTCGAATCTCGGCCATGTTGAAAGGTCTTCCTGTATGTCAAAATTCAAAGCTTCGAAAATCGGGGGCCACGTTCAGGCCGGACGCGGGCCAGCCATCCGTTGTTCATCTGCGGCATCAAGCAACGACTCGCGCGGGGCGGAATCGGGACGGTCAAGAAACAGATGGCTGATCGACTCGTCGATGTGGATGCGGCGAATCGCCTCGGCAAACAGTTTCGCCGTCGACAGTTTGCGGATCTTGTGGAACAGGTATTCCTTGGGCGTGGGCAGTGTGTCGCAAACCCACATGCATTTGATGGGGCTGGCTTCAATCCGTTCCACCGCCTTGCCCGAGAACACCGGATGCGTAATGGCCGCGTAAATGTCCAGGCCGCCGCGGTCCTTCAGCATCTCCACCGTGGCGGCGAAGGTGCCGCCGGTATCGACGATATCATCGACGATCAGACAGTTCTTGCCGCGCACGTCGCCCACAAGGTTCATCGCCACCGCTTTGTTAGGACCGGTGCGATGCTTGTCGACGACGGCAAAATCCTTGTTCAGGAAATTCGCGTAGAAGCGGGCGAGCCGCGTCGAGCCGACATCGGGAGCCACGATCGACAGATTCTCTATCGGGTGGATCAGCAGCAAGTCGATGAACAACCGGGAGGCGAAGAGGTGATCCATGGGAATGTTGAAGAATCCCTGGATCTGGGCGGCATGCAGGTCCATCGTGAGGACACGGTTGGCGCCGGCGGCTTCCAGCAGGTCCGCGACGAGACGCGACGTGATCGCCACGCGGGGGGCATCCTTGCGATCCTGCCGGGCGTAACCATAGTAGGGAATCACGACCGTGATCCGGCGGGCCGAGGCCCGTTTGGCCGCGTCGATCATGATCAGCAATTCCATCAGATTGTCGGCGGGAGCATTCGTCGGCTGGACGATGAAGACGTCGTGGCCGCGGATGTTCTCTTCAAACTGGACGCCAATCTCACCGTCGGAGAAGCGGGTTACGGCGGCCTGACCGAGAGGAATGCCTAAATGGCGGGAAATCCCTTCGCCCAATGTACGATGGGCCGTCCCGGAAAAGACGCACATTTGGGACAAAGCCGTGGGTCTGACAGTCATGCGATTGTATCTCCGGCCAACCGAGGTCCAGCCTGTGACCACGATCAAGGTGAGAAATCAGTGGCGATGCCCATGGTGGCACACCGATCCGGCTGGGGCGGAAGGACTCGAACCTCCGAATGCCAGGACCAAAACCTGGTGCCTTACCAACTTGGCTACGCCCCAAACAGCAATACAACCCGCGTCTGCGCGAACTTAGTCGGCAACGCCGTGACCGGGCGCGTTCGGCAGGACGGCATCCGCTTCAACCATCCGGCGGTACTCGTCCAGAATCTGCGCCTCCAGCATCTGCCTAAATTCGTTGGAAATCGGATGGGCGATGTCTTTGTACGTCCCGTCTTCCAGCTTGCGGCTGGGCATACAGACGAACAATCCACTCTTTCCCGCGATGACCTTGAGGCCCCGGACCACGAACACGTCGTCGAACGTGACGTTGACAAAGGCCTTCAATTTGTCCTCATCACGGAGGTTGATGTTGACCTCGGTGATGTTCATGTTGGCTCCTCCTCGTGCCCTTCCGTGTGATGAGCACAGGGCCGCTGTTCCCGCTCTAAGGAGTCGGATAACTGCGCGACCGGTTGGCTGTGCGGCATATTCGCACTTGGAACGGCGGCCCAAACTGCTGCGCGGCGTGCATCGCCTGGGTCCGCTCCACGAATAATCCGAAAATTGTCGACCCACTGCCTGAGAGCATAGAGACCCCCGCTCCCAGATCAAGCAACTTTTGCTTTACCCAGCCGAAGTTCTGAATATTTTTCTAAAACTATAGATTCCAAATCGTTACGGAAATTCTTCCAACTCCATGGGCCATTGACCCTGTCTGTTGGACGAGACTTTAAAATAACACTTTTATCATCACCTGTCAAGGGGAATCGTCCCGCTGAGTAGGCCCAGGCCGTGCTTACACCAAACGGGGGGATCACCAGCACCACGTCACCGCTGGCACAACCTTCCAGTAGTTCCAACTGATCCCCCCGCCCGGTACCGCGCGCCAGCCCTCCATAGAGGAAAAAGGCACAATCAGAGCCAATTTCAGCGGCAATCGGGTGCAATCGTCCCCGCGGCCAATCCAGCCCCCAGAGCCGCGACAGGCCCATCAGCGCGATGGCAGCATCCGACGAGCCCCCGCCGAGTCCTCCGCCGAGGGGGATTGCCTTCTCAAGGACCACACGTCCCGCCAGTGGCACTCCGGCCGCACCGGACAAACGCTGGGCCGCCTGCACAATGAGGTTTGACGGTCCCGTATCCAGCGCCGCACCGTGGATTTCCAGGCTCCACGCAGCCGCCGGATGGAATTCCAGCCGGTCGGTCAACGAAATTTCCTGAAACAGCGTGTCCAGATCGTGATAGCCGTCGGACCGTTTGCCCAGGACCCGCAGGTCGAGGTTGATTTTCGCCGGGGCGAGCAACGCAAAACCACCGCCGGGCAGCGGTTCGCAGTCGGGATAGTCTGAGTCGTCGGGAGCGTGACAGGTGGCGCGCATGGGCGAGGGAATGCCGGGAAGGCGAACGGATTCCTGTAGATTTAGAGGAATCCGTTCGCGCCGCAAGGGTCGGAGTCAACAGGAAGGACGAAAGGCCAGGGTACGAATCTCAGGTGACTTCCTGATAAGTCGGTGTTCACCGGGCGTTGCTTTCGTTTCGGCTTCTTTTCCGAGCCGTAGTAGTAATAGTACTGGTAGTAATGGAAGTAGTAATAGTACGAGCCGTAAATCCGCTTGATGTCGAGCCCGTTTAAGACCACTCCCAGAATGCCGGCGCGGACATTTTTCAAGAGCGCCAGCGCGCGCGAAACTTCCTTGCGGTTGACCGTGCCCGAACTGACGACGAGGATCGTGCCGTCGACGCGCGTCGCCAGCACGGCGGCGTCGGTGACCGCGACCACCGGCGGACTGTCGAGGATCACGAGGTCGTACCGTGAGCGCGCTTCTTCGATAAAGTTCCGCATGCGCTCCGAAGCGACGAGTTCCGCCGGATTCGGCGGAATGTCGCCCGCGGTGATAATGTCGAATTTGTCGACTTCCGTCGGCTTGATCACGTCGTCGAACGCCAGCGATCCGATGAGCACGTTGGTCAGGCCGTAGGTCCGGTCCATCGAGAAGAAATTGTGCAGCGACGGCCGGCGCAGATCGCTGTCCACCAGCAGCACCCGCGAGCCCGCCTGGGCCAGCGTGATCGCGAGATTAATCGCCGTCGTCGACTTGCCTTCCTTCGAGGTCGTCGACGTCATCAGGAGCACGTGCTTCGGGTGGTCGATGTCGGCAAACTGAATATTCGTGCGCAGGCTGCGATACGCTTCGCTGACGGGCGACTTGGGGGAGAAGCGGGTGATCATCTTCGCTTCCACCCGGTGGAGATCGGCGTCGGTAAACTGCTTGCCCTGTTTCTTCAGCCGGCGGATGATCTGTTCCGTATGCACGAGGGGAATCGTGCCCAGCAGCGTCAGTCCCATGCGCTCGATGTCGTCGCCGGTTTTGACGGTGTCGTCCAGGACTTCGATGAAGAAGGCGATACCCACGCCCACGGCCAGGCCGAAGAGGATGCCGAGCAGAATATTCAGTTTCTTCTTGGGCCGTACGGGATCGACGGGCGGTTTGGCGACGTCCACGATCTGCACTCCGGCCGACTTGCCCGCTTCCGTGATCCGCGACTCCTCATACTTGTCATTCAGCATGAGGTAGAGCTTTTCGTTCAGCTCGCGGTCGCGCGTCAGGCGTGCCAGCACCAGTGTCTGTTGCGGCAGGCGCTCGAGATTGAAATCCTGGTTTTCCATCACCTGCGCGCAGAGCTTCGACCTTGGCCGCCAGGGCCTTGACTTCAACGTCGGTAATCAGGAGCTGGTCAAACAACTGCTGGCTGGTGCGCAGCGGATCCACCGTCGACGCGCCGCCGCTCGCCACCTTCCGCACTTCCTCGATCAGCTTGCCCTTGATCGTCTCGACTTCCTTTTCGAGGGAAGCCACGGTGACATCGGTTCCCGGACCGGGATTGGCCATCAGGCTGGCGATGCGCGTCTGCTGGGCGGCGATTTCCTTCTGCATCGCGTCGATCAACGGGCTTGTCGCGTTGGTCACATCCTCGACCATCGTGCCCTTGGTCTCGGCGAGCTGCTTGCGGAGGTGTTCCTGCTTGCGGATCTGCGCGTTCAGCTCGGTCTGGGTGGTGTTATAGAGGGCGTGGAACTCGGCCGACTGCTGGACCATGTTCTCCGTTTCCACGTCGAGAGCCGTTACGCCCTCCTGCTCCTTGTACGTCCGTTCCACGTCCTCCGACTGCGAAAGCTGCTGGCGGACGGTTTCGAGCTGTTGCTCGAGGAACTGGCGGATATCGGAAACCTCGCCGCGCGCCGCATGCAGGCAGTAGCGGTAATATTGCTCCGCGATGGCGTTGGCGAGAAAGGCGGCTTCAAAGGGCGAGTGCGCGGTCGTGCTGACCTTCAGAACGTCGGTGTCCTTCAGCAGACTCACGCCGGTGTTCTCGCGCAGTGCGGTCACGCGCTGATCGAACGTCACCGGCTTGCCCGTCGGGATCGGTTTCGCGCATGAGTTCGAGTTCGTTGCGATAGGGCGACTCGACCAGGGCGCGGATCACATCTTCGGCGATGCGGCGGCTTTGCAGGATCTCGATCGCGTTCAGGTTGCGCGATTTGAGAATCGGTTCGGGTTTCTCGTTCAGCAACGTGGTTTCCACGCGGTCGCGATCGAGAATCAGGATACTCGCCGTGGAAACGTATTCCGGCCGCGCACGGTAGGTGAGGAACGTGACGGCTCCCACCACGGCCAGAAACGCGGTCACGATGATCCAGCGGCCGTGGAAGAGAATGCGGAGAAATTCCGAAAGTTGATGCGAAGTATCTTTGGTTTCCAAATCCGCCCCTTGCGTTACCTTGCGACTTCAGCCCGGACGCCGCGCGTCCGGCTTCGTCACCGTCTCGGATTCCGTCTCGAGCCGATTCGCTCCGCGAAACGTCAGCCCCAGCTTCCAGAAAAAGATTAATCCCAGCACCGTGAGCGGGATATAGTTCAGCGCGTGCATCAAAATGGCGAATCCCGCCGCCCGGTCGCCGGGCACTTGAAACAGACTCAAGCCCAGCACGGCCATCCCGTGATATGTGCCAACCGCGCCAGGCGCGCCGGGAATCGAAAAGCCGATCGTGGTGATCATCAGTGTAACCAGAACCGCGCCAACCGGGTTCCGGTCAATTAACACGAAGCCCGAATCCATGAAACCCAGCGACTGCAGAATATAATAGTCCATCCCGCCGTAAAGCGCCCAAAGGAGCAGTGAACTGACGCTCAGGGCCAGCATATGCTCCGAGCGGCCCAGGACGACTAAGCCCGACGTAAACTTCTCCATCAACGCCGCCCCGGCATGGGCTAGACGCGGCGGCAACACGCTGAGCATTCGCCGGACCATTGCCATACTGCGCTCACGATCCAGGACCAGCCAAATCAGAAAGGCCATGATCGCAAGCCCCACGACGGCCAGCGTCCAGGCCGCCGCCTGCATCGCTCGCGGCAAGGGAAAGAGGATCAGCGCGGCCGCGAGGTAGGGCAGCATGGAAATCAGATCAGCCATGCGTTCCAAGACGATACTGCCGAACGCGGCGCTGCGCGAGAGCCCCGACATTTCGTAGACCACGTGTGCGCGGTAGATCTCCCCCATCCGCAGCGGCAGCACATTGTTGGCGAAATAGCCGATGGACATGGCGCTGAACACGTTACCGAAACTGATCGGCACGAGCGGCGTCAGCATGATCCGCCAGCGCCACGCCCGCAGGACCAGCGCCGCCAGGAACAGCACCAGCGCCATGAGCACCGACACCCAACGGGCGGTTGCCAGTACATGCCCGAGGTGCGAAAGATCAAACCGCATATGACCGAAAAACGCTTCGCCCAGCCCCATCTCGCCATGAAGCAGCGAACCGACGTGCGGAATAAAAAACGTCAGGTAGAGAAAGATCAGACTCAGCCCGAAAGCTGATCACCAGGCGAATCCCATGCTTCGACATCGGCCCTACCGGCCCGTTCCCGCGCCGTGGAAATCAATCACGTTTTCCGGCGGCACATTCGGAGGCGTGAACAAAGTCGGATCGGGCTGCACGTTTTCGTCCCAGCGCGTAATCTGATAGCGTAGCGTCGTGCCGTCGGCCTGCAGAAACTCCAACAGCGAGGGAACATCCTCGCGCGCGGGAAACTCGAGCACGGCGTAGCCTGGCGCCTGCGGATTGCCGGATTCCAGGCGCAGGATGCGCTCACCCGCGGCGCCCACGGTCAACGATTTCGGTTTCAAGCTGCGGCTCATGTTGAAGAGAATCGTCTCCGGCTGAAAGTCATCCTTCTCGGTGACGCGCTCGCGGATCAGCGTCTGCTGCCCTTTGAGTAACCGCCATTGTTCGTCACCGACTTCGCAGAATGTCCATTCCGGGGTGTCGTGCAGAAAGCGGTCCGGCTTGAGCCAGACCATCCGGCCCGAGACGATGTCGTCCCCGCCCCCGTCGGCGGTTGCTTGATACTGGATTTCCAGCGATTTGAGCGCTTGCAAACGTCGTTCCAGCGCGGAATACAATTGCGCTGCATCCGGTGAAGCGATGGCCGGTAAGGCTAAAGCGACGAGGAAAAGCGCCGTAACAACTTTAACTTTCATGTGGAGCGTCAAAATAGTGTTCGTCGACCAGGACCGCACGTGCCTTGGAACCGTCAAACGGACCCACAACGCCGGCCCGTTCCAATTGGTCGATCAGCCGGGCGGCACGACTGTAGCCAACCTTCAACCGCCGTTGCAGAATCGAAACGCTGCCCTGCCCGGTGCGAACGACGATCTTTGCCGCCTCGAGGAAAAAGGGATCACGGTCTGCCGCATCCAATAACAGCGCGCCGCCGCCGCCCTCTTCATCATCCTCCACCGGCAGCACCAGTTTTTCGCGCGGGGGCCGTTGCTTGCAGATGTGGGAAATCAGCCGCGAAATTTCCGCGCCTGTCAACAGCGCGCCCTGCAAGCGGATCGGCGCGGGCTCTTCGGGATGCTGAAACAGCATGTCACCCTGTCCGAGTAGCATCTCCGCGCCGTTGGTGTCGAGAATCGTGCGCGAATCCACCTTCATCGCCACGCGGAATGCAATCCGCGCCGGAAAATTTGCCTTGATGACGCCGGTAATCACATCCACCGAGGGCCGCTGCGTCGCCACAACGAGGTGGATTCCCACCGCGCGCGCGAGCTGCGCCAGGCGCGCGATGGGCTCCTCAACTTCGCGCTGGGCCGTCACCATCAGGTCGGCGAGTTCGTCGATCACCACCACGATATAGGGAAGTGGCTTTTCCTCGCCCTCGCCGGGATCGGCACGAACAAGTTCGTTGTATTCCTTCAGGTGACGCGCGCCGCGCTCGGCCAGCAAATCGTAGCGGCGTTCCATCTCGATGAGACAGCTCCGCAGAACTTTCACCGCCTCGTCGGGCTTGGTCACCACGTACTCCGACAAATCGGGCCGGTGCGTCACGTGATGATTGCGCAGCTCGTTGTAAGCCGCCATTTCCAATTTCTTGGGGTCAATCATCACGAACTGCACATCCTCGGGGGTGTTGCGCAGCATGATCGAGGCGATGATCGTGTTCACACACACCGACTTACCGCTGCCCGTCGTCCCCGCGATCAGCAGGTGCGGCAGCGAACCCAGATCGGTGCAGAAAATGTCACCCTGCACAGTGCGCCCGAGGGCCACCGTCAGTCGCGAACTGGAATTCTGGTAGTTGGGCGATTCCACCACTTCGCGGTACGTCACGATGGTGGGCTTGGCGTTGGCCATTTCTACGCCGACCGCCGCCATTCCGGGGATCGGCGCCTGAATCCGCAAGCCGCGCGCGCGCAAAGCGAGAGCGATGTCGTCGGCCAAGGCCTCAATCCGCGAGACCTTCACCCCCGGAGCGGGTTCCAAGTCAAAGCGCGTGATGACCGGACCCGGATTGACGCGCACAACCTTCGCCTGCACGCCGAACGTCGCGAGCGTCTTTTCCAATAGTTCGGAATTGCGCTGCAATTCTTCGGCCGTGATTCCCGTGTCTTGCCCCGGCTTGGGCGAATTGAAGAGATCCAGCGGCGGGAAAATATAACCCGTGCGATCCTCAATCTGCATCGCCATCTGCGCGGCGGAACCGGGCTTTTCTTTCTCTTTGCGCGCGAATTTGGGCGATTCGGACATTGCCCGCACCGGCCCCACGCCATTTCCGCCATCCACTATTGGAGGCTCGACAGGCTGCAAAGGTTGAATCTCAGCATCGGGTTCCGGTCGTGGCTGGCGTTTGAACAAGCCGAACATGCGTGTGACCGGAACCGCGGGTAACTTCGTCTGTGCCGCTTTGTCAATCGCGGAATTCACGCGGTGTTCGAACCAGCCCGCGAATCCTGCCACGGAGAGTGCCAGACCCGTCACGAGCACGAGCAGCAACACGACGACTGCCCCGGTGTGGCCGATGAGAATCGTCAGTCCGCTCGCCGCCCACGCGCCGAACAGGCCCGAGTGTGGATACGAATCCGCCTGTTTCAAACCCGGCCAGATGTCGCCCGCCAGGCCAAGAAACGCCGATGCCCACAATGTCGCCACCAGCACCCACACGGTGAGTTCAAACGGTCGCTGCCACGACAACCGCCGTAATAACGTCCAGCCCCAGATGCCAATCACTCCGGCAATCCCGAAGGCCGCCCAGCGCCCCAACAGAAACGGCCCCAGGCCATGAGCCATCACCGCGCCCAGAAAGCCGACCCAGTTGCGAGCCGGCGCCACTTCGTCCGTGGCAGGCCAGTCGAGCGGCGAATAGCTGACCAGCGCAAGGAAGATCAGCAACGCGAGGGCCAGCAACGCCAGCCCCCATAAAAACGATGCCGGCGAGGCCGTCTCAGACCGCGCTGGGCGCGGGCTCGGTGATCGGGCTGCCATCGGCCTTATATCCTCGAATTTTACCTTCCACGACCATGGGAACGACGAGATTGGTGTCCATCCGCGCGCAGTAGTCGATATCGGCTTCACTGCCCAGAGTCGCCAGGTACTGCCCGTGACTGCTGGTCTTTAACAGCGTCGGAATGCTGCCGTCGAAATGGCGGTGAAGCTGCGCCGCGGCGCGCGCGCCGTCGTTCAGCACCGTCCCGCGTTTCAACCTCGTTTCGAGCGCGTTGACAAACTTCCCGCCGGCGACAAAATCTTCGATCGCAAACTGTTCGAGCTTGCCCGCGCAAAGAATCACGACGGGACGCTCGTCCTTCACCACCCGTTTCACCACCGCGCCGAAGTTATTGAAGCAGCCGATGTACACCCGGTCGGCGGAGCGGGCGCGCAGAATCGCCGCCGTGCCGTTGGTCGACGTGTAGATTAGAATCCGGCCGCCGACGCGTTCGGCGGAATACTCGAACGGCGAGTTGCCGAGGTCAAAGCCGTCGATCTTGCGACCTTCGCGCTCGCCGCAGAGTAAACTGGCGCTGCGGCCGGAGCGGCCCGCCAGTTTGCCGCCCTCGGCGGGCGTGCCCACGGGAATCACTTCCTTCGCGCCATTGGCGAGCGCCGTGGCGATGGTGGACGACGAACGCAGGATGTCCACGACCACCACGGAACAGCCACGGAGATCGTCATCCGTTACTTCGCGCGGCGAAGTAAAGAGCTTGATCTCCAGCGGCGGGAGATCGGCGGCTTTGTCTTTCGGTTTCATTCAGTACGGGCGCTGATAAAAGGGCGTCTTGACAACCGTGGCGCCAAACACGCGGCCGCGGCTGTCCATTTTGAGGGTGCTGCCGACAGTGCTGAGTTCCGTGGGTACATAACCCATGGCAATGCCTTTATTGAGGACCGGCGAAACCGTACCCGAGGTTACGACACCGACGGGCTGCGCGGAGCCGTTGGGGCTGAGCAACGTGTAACCGTGACGCGGGAATCCCGGGTTTTCGATTTCCAGCCCTACCAGCTTGCGCTTCAGGCCGTCCGCTTTCAACTTCAGCAGCACGTCGCGGGCGATGAAGTCGCCTTTGTTCAGCTTGGTGATCCAGCCGAGCCCGGCTTCCAGCGGATTGGTGGTTTCGTCGATGTCGTTCCCGTAGAGCGCCATCTTCATCTCGAGGCGCAGCGAATCGCGCGCACCGAGGCCGATAGGTTCCACGTGGTATTCCTTGCCCGCGGTGAACAGCGCGTTCCACAGCGTGACGGCGCCGGTGTTGGGGTGATAAAGTTCAAAGCCGTCTTCGCCGGTGTAGCCGGTGCGCGAGATGATGCAGGGCACGCCAGCCACGTCGCCTTCGGTAAACCAGTAATACTTGATCTGCGACAGGTCCGTTTTCGTCAGCTTCTGAATGAGCTTGGCCGCGTCCGGCCCCTGCACCGCGAGCAGCGTGATGTCGTCGGTGGCGTCTTTCATCTGCGCGTCGCCGCGCAGATTTTTCTGCAGCCACGCCCAGTCCTTATCGTGGTTTGAGCCATTTACCACGAGCAGAAGCTTGTCGGGAAAGCGGTAGACCAACAGATCGTCAACGATGCCACCGTGCGGCAAACACATACAGGAATACTGCACCTGGCCATTCGCCAGCGCTTTCACATCGTTGACGGTCGCGTAATCGACGAAGGCTTCACGGTCTTTGCCGGTGACGAAAAATTCGCCCATGTGCGAGACGTCGAAAATACCTACGGTATTGCGCACACGCAAATGCTCGGCGCGAATCGAGGCGTATTGAATCGGCATTTCGTAGCCGGCGAACTCAACCAGCTTGGCACCCAATTGCCGATGGATTTCAGTCAGGGCGGTGCGTTTCACAGGATCTGTCTCCAAAAGTTACGGGGGTAAGCTGTGTAGTATAGCAATTTTAGGCCAATTCAGCAAGTTTCCCCCCTGCCCGGCCTTTATCTACTATTCTATTGACAATTATTGATTAAGCTAAACACCACCGCCTCAAACGGCCCTCGCGCCGGAAAACTTTCTGCCGGGGAGTCATTACCCTATATGCACACTTCTGGACCCACATGCCCAAAAAGACAGGGCGAATCCCCGATTCGCCCTAAAAATCACTGGTATTCCAGCATCCGCAGATGACAGCGCCGTGCGATATGCTTCCACAAGAAGCGCGCGGGGTAAGGAATTCCCGCGCGGCGATTGTGTGGCAATCGCAGATGATCAACGTCGCGGACTTCAAGCTCGCGATGATCCTGCGATACATAGCGGCCTTAAAGGCCGCCACGGCGTGCTCCGAGATTAGCTTGCGCGTCTTCGCGCGCGGCCATCAACGGCGCCAGCGCAACGGTCTGCGGCGACCACGCCGCTACTTCAGCTTCACCATCCGCACCGGCACGGCGGCGGGGCGATAGCGCAGTGCGTCCATCAGGCGGCGCTGGCCAAGATTGCCCACGGCAAAAGTCAGATAGCCTGCGGCCACGTCGGCCTTGTTGTGCGTCGTCACGTAAGTTATATCGAGGCGGAAGGGATAGCCCGGTGTGTCGAGAATCGTCTTCACGTTAGGACTGATCGTTAAACCACCGCCCCAGTCGAAACGCAGCGCTTTATACAGTGACAGATCGTCCAGCGGTTTCGCATACACCAGCAGCGCTCCCGCATCCTTCCGCGCCGAATCCAGCATCGCTTTGGATGTCGCACAGACCGCCGCCTGCACTGAGTCCAGCCTTCCAAAATAACTGAAGAGACTCACCCACGGTCCGTCTCCCGGTGAAGAGAGATAGACATTCACCGCTTCGTCCGGCCCGCCGAGTTGCCGCCAGTTGTCGATCGTGCCCGTCAGCACTCCGCGCAGCGCGGCGCTGTCGATCGCCACCACCGGGTTGTCCTTCGCCACCAGGAGGTAGATCGGGTAGTAGGCGACAGCATACGTCCAGAGCTTTTGCTTCGAATTATGAAAGGCCAGTGTCTCGGCGGGCGTCAACGTGCGGTCGAGAAAGATCTCTTCGGCGCGCTTATTCACCAGCGAATCGATCAGCGCCTGATCACTGTCGACAAAGATGTCGATCCAGGCGTTGGCATTAGCGCCGCGAAACTCCTGCGCGAGAAATGTCGCCACGTCGCGAATCGCCTCCGACGCGCCGATCGTGGCGTGGCCCGCGCTCATACTTTCCTGCGGGCGGCGTGGCCCACAGCCAACGATTACTACCAGAACAAGCGCGGTCAGCCCGCACCAGCGAAAGACATTCATGACTACTGCTCCCAGGGTCGTCTGCGACCGCCGCCGAAGCGCCGCCGGTCGTCGGGCGTCATCATGCGCGACGCCACGAAACGATGCACGCCCAGCAGAATCACCACCACGCCGATGATCGGCCGCAACCATGTCTGCGGCGGAATGTTCGTCAGAATGAGGTCAGATAAAATGGCAATGCCGACCGCCACCATTGCGATCGGCAAAATCCAGTGAGTTATCATCGGATTACTTTTGAAGTTTAAAGCGGAACGGCACGGCCACCCAGACGCCAATCGGCTTGCCGGATTGAATAGCCGGAGTGAATTTCCACTTGGGTACAATTTTGAGGACTTCCTCCTCAAAGCCGAGCCCCTTCGGATCGGTCTTCATTACCCGCCACTGCTTCACATCGCCGCGCTTGTCCACCCAGATGTTGACGATGACGGTCCCGCCCAATCCGGAGATCCGCGCCAGTTCGGGAAACTGCGGCTGGGGATTGGTACCAATCGGCTGCGGCTGAATCTCGACGAAGATAAAGGTGTCCGGAGGCAGAATCGGATCGTCCGGGGGCTCGATATACGTCACTGGCCCACCGCCATCGCCACCCAATCCGTTCAGCGAATCGGCGATGTCCTGATAGTGCTGCCCCAACTCCTTGGACGTCGCGATCAGTTTGCCGGAGTCCGGCGACGGCTCGTCTTCCACCGGATTCAGAAAGGTCTCCGCGGTCTCCGACAGCACAGGCGGTTCTAACATGGGCTCGCTGCGATCCGGATCCTGCCGTTCCAACGGCGGCATAACGAGGACTACCGTGTCCCGGCCGTCACCCACTGTGGAGAAGCACCACTACTTCCTCGCTTTGCAGCAGCCGGTAAATCAACGGCGAGGCGATTACGCCTGCCATGAATCAACAGACTGACCAGCAGCCCTTTCAGCAGGTTGGGTCCAACCTGATGCTTGAGCTCAAAGGAGCCGAAGCGGCCCTTTTCCAACTGCTCGAAGAAATCCATGAGAACCTCCCAAGGTTAGCAACACTCGCAGGCGTAGTTCTCAAACTCGATAGCAGCCGTTCCCTACTTTATTTTACCGGATCTTCCCCGAAAAGGTTTCACGTGCCCTGAAAACACAAGGCACAGGGGTTTCCTGTGCCTTGACCGTCTATTTTCTGTACTTGAAGTTGAAGGGAACCGCGACCCAGACCCCCACCGGATTCCCCTGCTGAATGGCCGGGGTAAACTTCCACTTGGTGATCACTTTCTCGACCTCGTCCTCAAAGCCGAGATTCTTCGGATCGACCTTGACAATCTTCCACTTCTTGACCTCACCCTTCTTGTCCACATAGACCTGGACCACGACCTTGCCGGGGACGCCGGCCGTGCGGGCCATTTCCGGAAATTCAGGTTGCGGGCTGAAGTTTGGCAGTGGCTGCGGAGCGACCTCAAAGGGCACGAACGCGCCCATGTCCGGGATATCTTCCTCCACTGTCCCCGCGATCTCAATCTGTTCACCCGAGCCGATATCGAGGCCCTCGCCCTTCGTTGCGGCGACCTGTGTCGCGATTTCGGACTGGGTGGGGATGAGCTGCTGCTCCTCAACGATGTTCTCTTCCACCGCGACCGGAATGGCGGCTACCGGCGGAGCGAGTTTGGGTGCGGCGATTGTGACCTGCGCGTCGGTGTTCTGCTGGCTCTTGAGCTTCGTCAGCGTGGAGATGTCCACCACGCGGATCGGCGGCGGCGGAATATCCTCTTCGCTCTTGAAGAGCTGCACGATATAGGGTGAAAGCACGATCAGGGCATGCACCGCGAAGCTGAAGATCAACCCCTTAATGAGGTTGGGTCCCAGCATCTTTTTCAGCTCAAATGAGCCGTAGCGCCCCTGTTCCAGTTGTTCGTAGAAATTCACGCGAACCTTCGAATGTCTGCCACCGCGGCGGGCGGCAAATTCAAAAGGGTACGATACTTTTAACCTCACTCCGATTCCGCAACCTCAGGTTCGGGTAAACCGGCTGGGCCGGGCGTCGTGAAGCCCACCACGCGAAGCAGCGAATCGTCCTGAGTGTTGTAACGCATGATGGAGAAGCGGGTCGTTTGGGCGACGTTGAACTCGTCCACCAGATTCACCATCGAAGCGTAAGTTGCCTGGCGGTGGATCTTTGCCAGCACCGTCAGGCTGTCGCCGTAGAGCGCGCGGCGTTCGAGCAGCTTGCCACGCAGGCTGTCCCACGCCAGTGGCTGGGGCGATTTCTTGCCGATCATGAAGGCGAGCGAGTCGCGGTCGCCGATCTTCGTGACCATTACGGTGAGCAGCTTCTCGCCGTAAATATCCTGGGTGGTCGGCTTTTGATCTTCGTTCTTCTCCGGCAGGTTCATCTCCATGGCCTGCGGCAGACGGAAAACCGTCGTGACCATGAAGAAGATGAGCAAGAGAAACGCGATATCCACCATCGGCGTCATATCAATGCGGATCTTGACCCGCGGCCGCTTCCAGCTTGGTCCGCCGGAGCCGCCCGCAGGCTTGGAACCGCCAACATCAACTGCGCCCATAGATTATTTTCAACCTGTTAAAGGTAAACGGAAACAGACGTCACTCGGCGGAAGCGGTTGGCTTGCCCGCCACGCCTTCGCCGGCGGGAACGGCCACCCGTTCGTCTTCCAGATCGGTAACGAGGTTCAGAATGTTGAGATCGTTCTTCTGCAACGTCTCCATCACGCTCTCGATGGTCTCATAGGGCGTTTCACGATCGGCGCGAATCACGACGCGGTTGACGAGTCGTTTGATCTGCAGCTCGCGGATCTTTTCGGGAATCTCTTCCGCCGTCCACTTTTTTCCGCGGAACTGGTGGCTGCCTGCGATGGGCTCTGTCAATCCGTAAGCCGCATCGTTGGTCGCGATTTCCGTGGACATATAAATGTCCTTGTCTTTCGTCACCGTAATCACGATCATCCCGGTCTCGGGAAGCTTGAACGTGGAGTGCGACGTCGGTGTCTGCACTTCCACTTCGGCGGGCTTCTTGAAGACCGTGGTTGACATGAAGAAGATCAGAAGCAGGAATCCGATGTCCACCATCGGCGTCATGTCAATGGCGACGGGGATGCGCCGCTTTTTGGGTGCTGCCATAGTGCTTTCAATCCTCGGTTAAGTCTCGACCTCCGGCACAAAGGAGACCGGACTTATGCCGCTTCCTTTTCCTTCAGGATTTCCACCATCAGGTACGCGGCTTCGTCGATCGAATAGTTGAACTGGTCGACCTTGTTGACGAAGAAGTTGTAGGCGACGATGCCGACGATGGCGGCGAACAGGCCGAGGGCCGTGTTCACGAGGGCTTCGGAAATACCGCGCGCGAGTTCGGCGGCGTTGGGCGCGCCCTGGTTCGACATGGCGGCGAACGAACGGATCATACCGATCGTCGTGCCCAAGCAGGCCGATCATGGTGGCGATCGAGGCGATGGTCGAAAGCGCGATCAGATTGCGCTCGAGGAACGGCACTTCGAGGAGCCGCGCTTCATTGATGGCGCGCTGCGTCTCGGTGAGCCGCTTGTCGGTGGTCATCGCCTTGTCGTCGGCGGTGCGGAGGTATTGTTCCGCGCCGGCCTTGAGGACGGCGGCGGCGGAGCCGCGCTGCTTGTCACAGAGTTTCGTCGCATCCTGGTAACGGCCTTCGCGCACCGCCTTGGTGAAGTTCGAGAAGAAGGTCGGCAGCGCCGCCGTACCCTTGGCTTTCGCGAGGGTGATCACGCGCTCCACGACGAACGTCAGCAGCATCAGTGTCAGCGTAATCAGGACCGGCACAACCGGACCGGCCAGGGTGATCTGGTGAATCAACGGGGTTTCTTCCACACCCTTGTCCATCCCTGGCAGCGCCACATAGTAGAACAGAATGCCGATGGCCAACGCGGCCACAAACGTAATGATCGTGAACGTTCCCTGCTTCATTGCTTATCCTTTCGTCCCGGTAATCTATGTCCGAATCGTTTGTCCGGATGATCTTCTGAACAAGTCGTCGGTTACTTGGACTTGTTCAATTGACTGAATTTTTCGCAGCCGTCTTTGTTGCCAAGGTTGCAGGCGCGCTGGTAGGCGTTCTTCGCCTTCTGCACGTTGTCCTTGTTGTTCGAATCGGAGAAATAGTAACTGTCGCCCAGAGAGAGCCACAGGTCGCCATTGGAGGGGCAACTCTTGACGGCGGACTGCAGCGCGCCCACCGCTTCCTGATAGCGTTCGGCCTTGAGGTACATGTAGGCGTAAAGGCCATGACCGTCGCACCAGTCGGGCTTGTAGGCGAGCATTGTCTTCATCGCCTCGCGGGCTCCGCCGGCATTGCCGGTCTCCAGGAGTGCGTTGGCATAGGCGCCGGCGAATTTATCGAGAAACTTATCGCGCACGGTTGTCAGCGAATCGCCCGGCGTTCGAGGCGCGGTCCAGCTCATGGCGTCATAACGCGGGCGTAACACCTCCGCCAGAGCCGCGTGGTCCTTCTTGCGCTGCAACGCGCTCACCAGCCGGCCGAATTCCGCGTCGTCCCCCGGCGTCAACGCCAATTGCTTGCGGGAATACCAGGCGCTGGAGTCGAAATTGCCAAGTTTGAACCAGGCGCGCGCCAATTGTCCGTTTACCGTCTGATTGGTCGAATCGAGCGCCTGCGCGGCGCGCGAGAAGACAATTGACGAATCCAGCAACGCCGGCTGTTTCCCGGTGGTATCCACCGCGGCGAGCTGGTAGAAGTACAATCCCTGCGTTGCCAGCGCCTCGACCAGCGCCGCTTTGGCTTCCACGTGGTCAGGACGAATCTCCAGTGCGCGGCGCAGTTCCCGTTCCGCGTCGCCGTAGCGATTCTGCTTCTGGGCTTTCGAAAACTCCAGATAGCTCCGGCCCAGCAAGAAGTGCGACAGGAAGTGGTCGGGCCGTTTCGCGATCGCTTTTTCCAACTGCTTTGAAGCTTCGTCATAGCGGCGCGCGGCGAAGTACAACCGGCCGATCAGATAATCGACGGCCTTATTGTTCGGATCCTTCTCCTGCACCTGCTTGAACAGGTTCAGCGCCTCGTCGTACTTCTTCTGGTGCTGCAGCACAAGGCCGTATTCATACGCCAGCGCGGCGTTTCCCGGATCCAGAGCCCAGGCATCGGCGTAGTGTGTTTCCGCGAGGTCATAGACTCCTTTGTCTTCGTAGATCCCGGCCAGAATTTGCGGGTAGAGCGGATTCTTCGGATTCTTGGCTGTGGCGCTGGCGACGGCTTTTGTCGCCTCGGCAATATTGCCCTGACTGGCGAAAATCATTCCGCGCGCGACCTTGATTTCGTCGAATTTGCCCTTGGCGTCCCTGGCTTCGGCAGTCGCGACCACTCGTTCAGCATTGGTCCCGTCGTTCTTGCGAAGATAATAACGCGTCAGGGTCAGGACCGATATGGGTTGTTTCGGATTGAGGTCAACCGCTTTCTCAAAACTCTGGACCGCCTGCGCCGTGTCGCCGAGCGCGAATTGCGCTTCTCCGAGGAGTGTCCAGGCGCCATCGTCCTTCGCGTCCTCATGGACCGCCTGTTGCGCCAGTGTGGCGGCTTGTTCCCATTCGCTGTGCTTCGCCGCCTCGCGCGCCTGATCCAGAGTAGCACTGGGTTTGGCGGCAACCATGGAGACAAAAAGCCCGATACCCAAAAGCAGGGTAAACGGCAGAATTCGATGTTTAACTTGTACGTTCACGTGAGTTCGTGCCCGGATTGAGAAAGAAAATTGCAGGCTGCAAAGGGGAAGGAGCCAAAACGCAGACAATCGTTTAGAATATGGAAATATAGAAAACAGCGCCCAAAAGAGCAAGGAAATTTGTGAGTTTCCGCACCCGTTTCCACCTTCCCAGAGATTGCGAAAGATCGGGCGTCAGAGCATCCATCTTCCCATGAAACTAGACGTATTCCTTGATTATAAGAAACTTAGCGAGACGCTACCGGCGCTGATCATCCTGGAGTAGCCGGGCATCCATCCGGCCAGCCTGATCAAAGAGGGCAATCGCCGTAGTTACTTGTGGATCCGACTGAATCCGGACCAAGTGGTACAGGTTACGATCATTGAAGAGCACGCTGGCCAATTCGGCCTTGACATTCGAGCGCGTGAAGTCGAGATCCTTCTCCCAGTCTTTGTCATCGATCTCCACCTTGTGCTCCTTGCCCAGCGCCTTAAGGGCAGCCAACATGGAGTCCGTCAACTGAAAATCGGTCAGGAAGCGGTCAAAGTTTTTGCCCAGTTCCGGATGCTTAGCGGCATAGTCCGTCGCGTATTCGAAGTACAGCCGTTGGCTCAGGAAGCGGGCGGTGGTGGCGGTGCCCCTCATCGAACGAACCGTGCTGTCGGGCGTGATGCCGCCGCCGCCAAAGACGACGCGGCCGCCATCGGTATGGAAGACTTCACGCGGCGTCGTATCCGCCGGAGCGCCGCCTTCCCTGGCCAGGTCCTCCGGATCCTCCATGCCTTCCAACAGGTATTCGGCTACGCCTTTGTCGTAGGGACGCTGAATCAGACGGCCCGACGGTGTGTAGTAACGCGCCGTGGTGATGCGGACGGCGGAACCATCAGGCAGTGGGTAGGGCGTTTGCACGAGGCCCTTGCCGAACGAGATTTCACCCACCACCAGACCCCGGTCATGATCCTGAATCGCGCCGGAGACGATTTCCGACGCCGAAGCGCTGCCATGATTGATAAGCACGACCAACGGCATGTCGTATTTGGCGCCCCGGCCCGTGGAACGGAATTCCTGGTTCGAGTGCGGCGTGCGGCCCTTGGTGAAGACAATCATCATGTCTTTTTTCGGCAGGAACAGATCCGCCACCTTCCAGGCCTGATCGAGGAAGCCGCCCGGATTCGCGCGCAGGTCCAACAGCAGACGCTTCATGCCCAGCCCCTGCAGACTGTCGAGCGCGGCTTCCATTTCGTGATCAGTCGTTGCCGTGAACTGATTGATGCGGATGTACCCCGTCTGCTTATCGGGCATCATCAGCGCCGCGCCCACGGAATAAATGGGAATGGTATCGCGCTTGATCGTGAATTCCAACGCTTCGTCAATGCCCGGACGGGAAATGGTCACATCCACCGTCGTGCCCTTAGGCCCGCGCAGTTTTTCGAAAACTTCGTCGTTGGAGATTCCGTAAGCGGTGACGCCGTTGATCTTGATGATCCGGTCGCCGGCCCGGATGCCGAGTTTGTCGGCGGGCGTGCCGGGCACGGGCGAAACTACGGTCAGCCATTTGTTTTGAATGCTGAAGGTGATGCCGATGCCTTCGAATTCACCTTTGAACTGCTCCTGGATGCGCTTCTGATCCTCGGCGGGAATGTAAACGGAGTGCGGGTCGAGTTCCTCGAGCATGCCGCGAATCGCGCCTTCTAGCATCTTCGACGCGTCGGGCTCGTCGACATAGTTGTCCCGC
Source organism: uncultured bacterium (assembly GCA_963735175.1). Taxonomy (GTDB): domain Bacteria; phylum Electryoneota; class RPQS01; order RPQS01; family RPQS01; genus CAVTJX01. The sequence goes on from CAVTJX010000017.1 coordinate 72,758, forward strand.
ACAGTACGCAAGACGGAGTTCAGCTTCACGAGCTGCATGTTCACATTGTCATTGTCGGCCCACAGTGTGGGTCCCCAGAGCAGCAGTCCGCCCGCCGTCGCGGCCACGAGCAACGTGCCCATCAGCATGCGCACTTTCATCTCGACTCCATCTCCCGGTTAACGGTTTCCGCGTACTCGCGTCGCAGAAGCTTTACCTCGTGCTCGGTCAGGTTCTGGTCCCGTCGCGGCATGGTGATCCGCGCCGTCGCCAGCGTGCGCTCGAGGGGCGGATATTCAAATCCTGCCGCGCCGCCCCAGGCGAAACTGGGGATCGACCGCGGAGGGTATCCCGCTCCGTAGACGTTGGCCGCCACGCCGACCACCGTCCCCGTATTAAACATCGTATCGATGCCGGTCTTCATATGATCGCCGGCCATCAGACCGACGAACTGCCGTCCCGTCGCTATCAATTGCCCGGACAGCATCACTTTCACGTCGGAATAATCGTTCTTTAAATTCGAAGTGCGGGTATCGGCTCCGAGATTCACCCACTGGCCGAGAATGCTGTTTCCGAGAAATCCTTCGTGCTGCTTGTTGACGTAGCTTTGCAGGATCGATTCGGAAATTTCCCCCGCCACACGGCAGTGATCGCCCAGCGCACAGCCGTGGTAGAAGCGCGCCCCCGCTTTTACGCGGCAATGCGAGCCGATATAGAGCGGTCCTTCAAGATAGGTGTGCGGTTCGACGTCGGTCTGGCTGCCAATCCAGATCGGACCGGCATGGTTGCCCAAAACGACGCCCGGCATTAGTCGAGTCTGTGCGCCGATGAACACCGGAAAACCCGCCGTACGGTCGGTTAGATGTACGCCCACCGGTAATTCGCGGAGCGTGTGCGCGCCCATGAGTTCCGTGTTCGAACGCATATCAGGCATTAACTGGATGCGCAGGATTTCCTGATTATGCGCCATGATAATCCCAAGTATAGCGGGCATAGCGCAATTCCCAACCCTCGAGAAATGCACCGCTCCTGATCTCTTGAACGAGGCTGGCGTTGAAATCGTTTCCCCCAACCGCCAAGAGTTTCTGAGCTTGCGAACCCCTCACCCGAGCCCATAAAACCCGTCCGTCGGCATCGGCATAGCTCGTGGGGAGCGTCTGCGCCGCGGGATCGGATTTCCATAGGGCAATCAGCCGGCCGTTAAGAAAGAGGGTATCCGCTTCAGGATCAAAAAGATCATCCTCCCGACCCGCCAACTCAAAAGCGCGACCGTGAAGCTGGGGACGGGGTCGGAAGAGCAGATTTAGACTGGTTTTATCGAAGCTGCTCAGCCAGCGACGCAGACATCCCGCGCCACAGCGTATTTCCCAGGATGGCCGCATCACGGCCAGTGGGAAGAGCTCCCTGGCGGTGCGATCATCCTCGAAGAGCACCACATTACAGCCAGTGAACAGCTCAACCGGCACCAGCCTGCGGGCAACATCAAGCTCGGACAAAGTACTTCCCCGGAAGTTGTTTGACAGCACCTTTTAATTCCAGCAATAACAACTGACCCAATGCCTCTCCCACAGGCAAGGCCAACTTCTCGGCAAGGGCGTCTATATGCTGGGCTTCGGTCGCGTCCAGCAGCGCATACAACGCCGTTTCCGCCGTGGTCAGAACCAGACTTTCCTGCTTCGCTTTCCGGGCGGCGGGGGTGCGCAATTGCAGCAGTTGTAGAATGTCGTCGGTAGTTTCGATGAGGGCGGCCCCGGTCTTGATTAACCGATGACAACCTGCGGCTTTGGGATTAGTCACTGCACCAGGAACGGCTGCCACGTCACGGTTGTATTCGCCGGAGAGTAGCGCAGTAATCAGCGCGCCGGAGCGTTCCCCGGCCTCGATCACGAGCGTGGCGCGGGCCAACCCGGCGATGATGCGATTTCGCTGGGGAAAGTGGTGCCGATCCGGTGCGGTTTCCAGCGGATACTCGGAAACGAGCGCCCCGTCGGCGGCAAGAATGCGGTGCGCGAGTCCGGTGTGTACAGGCGGATAGACACGATCCACGCCGCAACCGAAGACCGCTTCGGTGGCAAGTTCGACTTCGAGCGCCGCTTCGTGCGCAAAACCATCGATGCCCGAAGCTAAACCGGAGACAATCGTGAGGCCGCTGCCGCGCAAGCCGCGGATCAAATCCTGCGTCACGCGTTTACCATAAGCCGTCGCGCCGCGAGTGCCCACTACAGCAAGACGTTTGGTGGCGGCGGGGAGATTCCCACGAATGAACAGCGCTGCCGGTGCGTCATGTTCAAGTTCGCGCAGCAGCGGCGGATAATCGTCGTCCCAATACGTCCGCACCTCCACTCCACCCGCCAGCGCTTTCTCCAGCCGTTCCTGGCCGATCTGGCCGTCGGCGCGCGCCGCGTGTAGCCGGCTCAGAATCGCGGCGGACATGCGCGGGACACGGGCCAGTTTCTCGTCCGAGGCATCAAAGACGGCCTGAGCCGATTTGCAGTGCTCCACCAGGCGCAACACCGTCCCGGACCCGATCCCGTCAATGGCAAGCAGGTTCAGCACCGCCACTTTCTCGGCATTCAGAACAGTGTCGACGGTCATGGTTCGTCGTCCTCCCCGACAATTTTCGGCAGTTTCTCGGTCGGCGAGCGGAAGAATTCCGGCACAGGCGCATCCAGCAGCAGCTTCCATAATCGCTGCACGAGTTCCGGCAACCCTTGGTTCGTCGCGGAAGAAATTTTCATTTTCCACAACGTGCTTTTCGGTGCGGGTTCGTCGCCCAGCAAATCAACCTTCGACAGCACGACCAGGCTGGGCCGTTTAGCCAGATCCGGATTCCACTTCTTCAGTTCGGCCTTGAGCACGCGCAAGTCCGCCTTCGGATCCGTGCTTGTCGCGTCAATCAGAAAAAGCAGTACGCGTGTGCGTTCGATATGCCGCAGGAAATCGAAACCTAAGCCCTTGCCTTCAGACGCGCCTTCAATCAGGCCGGGAATATCGGCGAGGACAAAGTTGGTGTATTCGCTGGGGCGCACAATTCCAAGATTGGGGTGCAGCGTGGTAAACGGATAGGGCGCGATTTTGGGCTGCGCCGCGGTCAGCACCGACAGCAGCGTAGATTTGCCCGCGTTGGGCAAACCGACCAGGCCGACATCCGCCATCAGCGCCAGCTCGAGTTGCAGTTCGCGCTCTTCCCCTTGCTGACCGGGGGTAGAACGGCGCGGGGCCCGCACGCGCGGGGTGGCGAATTCGGCATTGCCGCGACCGCCATGACCGCCGGCGGCAACGGTAACGCGCTGGCCGGCTTCGGTCAAATCGGCGACGAGATCGCTGCCGTTGTAAACTCGGGTGCCGAGGGGAACTTTCACGACAAGGTCACCGCCCGAGTGGCCCGAGCGCCGCGCGCCTTCGCCGTGATTTCCGCGATCGGCCGTGTAGCGTGTGCGGTAATGGAAATCAAGCAGCGTGTGCAGATGCGGGTCGGCTTCGAGGATCACCGATCCGCCCAGGCCGCCGTTGCCGCCGTCGGGACCGCCGCGCGGGACATAGGCTTCGCGGCGGAACGACACGCAGCCGTTGCCTCCGTCTCCGGCCTTTACATGGATTTTAGCGCGATCAATAAACACGTATGTAAAATACTCGCTATGGTCGTGGACGTGAAATGATGATTACGCGGCACTGCGGCCGTTTTCATCCTTCATACTATTTACTTCATACTTTCGCCCCGATACCCAAAGGGCCAGGTGCCATTCTTAACACCTGGCCCTTCGGGCATAGGCAGCACTGTTCCGCGAAGCGAGATCTTGCCCGGAGCGGACAGGACGATGCCGGACGGACACAGTTACTTCATCAGGACCATCTTCAGCGACTGGCTGTGGCCATCCGCTTCGATGCGATAGACATACACGCCGCTGGCGAGGTTGGCGCCGTCGAACGCGATGTTCTGCGCGCCGGCCGACAGCAGCTTGTTATTGAACAGCGTCGCTACTTCCTGTCCCATCACATTGAAGACCTTCAGCGTCACGAGCGCGTTGCGCGTGAGGTCAAACTGAATGTTCGTGACCGGGTTGAAGGGGTTCGGGTAGTTCTGGTAGAGGTGGAACGACTGCGGACGGAGGGTCGGCGCATTCGGATCCACCGCGCCGCCGCCACAGACTTCGATCCCTTCCGGATCCAACGTGTTAATCCGCCCGGGGAAGCCCGTCGAATCGCAATGGAACGGCACGTGGCCAGGGTCATGAATCGGCAGCGGGGAAATGTCGTTGATCGGAATGCGGCGATAAACCATCGGGCTCAGGGTCACGACGCCTTCGGCGGGATCCTGGATCGAGGTTCCACAGTCGCGGTCGATTTCGTAGGCCATCTGGAGATAGCCGACGCCATCTTCGTACGTGATGCGATCGGCAACACTCGGATCACGCTCGCTGAGCGCTTCACCCGCCGGAGCCGGATTGCAGAAACCCGAATCGATGGGCATGCCCGAGGTGGTGACGTTGGTGGAATCGCTCCACGAACGGCCGCAGTTGCGGGAGACGGCGACGAGAATGTCCGACATCGGCCAACCTTCGTCGGCATCTGAACGCTGTAACGGATCGTACCACTGGTACGCGCAATACAGGTAGCCGGTCATGTCATCAAGCGCCAGCGACGGACGCTGCGTCATGCGTTGCCACGCGCCAATGCTGTGGCCGCCTGCCATGTTGATCGGCCAGCAGACTTCGATCAACGAGTCCTGGACCGGCTTGAAACGCATCCCGGCAACGTGCGAAAATTCGTCGGCATGAGGGCCTTCACTCCAATGCCAGATCTCCGAGAACCAGCGGCTGATGGTGCCTTCCCACGTCCAGTAATTCTGGGTGGTAAACGCCACATGCAGGTTGTCGTTGTTGTCAAACAGGGCGTCGCAGTCGGTGTAGACGCGGTTCGTGTCCTTGTTAGCCGTCGCCGTATCGTTGACGAAGGTCTGGAGGGAATCCACCCACATCTGCGGGAAGGTATCGAGCGCCGTGATAAAATGCGTGAGGTTGATATTCGCGCCCCAATTCTGACCGTCGTCCTCGGAAATCTTGTAGTAGAGGTCGTTGTTATACTGGGTGGCGTTGGTGTCGTTCAGGTTGTCGCGACTGTGCGACCAGACGATGGCGATACGGGTCGTGTTGCGCGAAGCGGCAATGATGGGGGCAATCACCATCGCCGTGTCGATCAATTCGAAACCGCCGCATGTAAGATCGTCCCATTCGATACCAATGCCCTGATCGCCGATCATGAAGGGCGTGCCGCGCGAATAATAAATGCGCTGCCAGTGGCCGGGATCGGGGCTGGCCGGGCTTTCCGTGGAAACCATATGGATGGTGCCGGCGGTGCTGACGGCCACCTTCGGCCAGACGATCTCAATCGGCGCACCGGCTTCCTGACAGCGGCCAGGCTGCGACGTGATGAAGGCGCCAAAGCGACGCTGGAAGTCCATGCCCGCTGAGGCATGGATTGTGGTTTCGCCATTCAGCCGCTCGTGGTAGGCGGGGTACGCCCAGCCGCCGGGAGTCACGGCCAACGTGGTATAACCCGCGCGCGGCGAGCTGTTTACCGCTACACCAGTGATGCTGCCGGACATGGTGATGAAACTCGTCGTCGCCGGATCCCAGCAGTTGTAATACACGTTACGGTTCTGGTCGTTCTGGTCTTCACCCTTGGTCCAGACCATATGCACATAACCGAGGCTGTCAACACCGATCATCTTGCCGACCGAGCCGTTGTGCTGGGCATCCCAATAGGTATCGCCCGCAACATATGCCGCGCCGGTGCTGTCCAGTGACGAGCTGAACGGCAGGGGCCGTGAAGGAGCGTAAGCACGATTCACCTGGGAATCGTGCGCGCCGCCGAAGATCGGCAGATTTTTCATCGGCGCCCGATCCACCGGTTTGCGAACGACGCCTGCCAGGGCGACTCCCGCCAACAGGATCACCATAAAAGCCCAAAATCCGAAACTTCTCCGCATGATCACTCCTTTAGATTTCCACCCGGCAGGGGAGTACTCCCGGGTCCGTGAATGTTGCTGTCTGAGCCAGTCACTTAGTAGCACTATAACTTAAGATACCCTCACTAAAAAGTCAAGTATTTCATCCCAGAACAAGGCGGATATACCAATTGAGGATAGGCTCGCCCAAAAATAATGCGACTATGAGGGCAACAGCGAGAAATGGTCCAAACGGGATGGAACGGCCCGCGACGTTCTTGCCTAAAGCCAACAGCGGGATAATCGTCAGGGTCCCCAACAGGGATGCCAGAAAGATCATCAGCAGGGTCAGTTTCCAGCCGAGGAATGCCCCCGCCATGGCCCCGAAGACCACATCGCCGCCACCCATGGCATCACGCTTGAAAATCCACTTTCCCCCGGCAACCATGATGACAAAGATGGCGAACCCTACAACCAAACCAAGCAAACTATCGGCCAGAGGCCGCAATTGGAAGAAAGCAGCTCCACAAAGTGCTATAATTGTTAGAGGTATCGTAATTGCAAAGGGTAAAAGCCAGTGTTCGAGGTCAATGATGATCAGCGCGAGCAGTGCAACAAAAAGCATGCCGTACGCAAATGTTGCATAGGACACTCCGAAAAATACGACAGCAAGCAGTGCAAGAATCCCCGCCGCCAGCTCGATCAGCGGGTAGCGTAGCGATATTCGCTCCCGGCAACCCCGGCAACGACCGCCCAGTGCGAGGAAGCTGAACACAGGGATATTCTCCAACGGCGGAATCAGGCGCCCGCACTTTGGGCAATGCGATGGAGGGTGGACGATCGACTCCTCGCGCGGGAGCCGCCAGATCAGCACATTGGCGAAACTGCCCAGCGACAGGCCTAAGATGACCACCGGCGTGTAAACCAGCCACCAGGGCAACGGTCCCCAGGGTGACGGCACCATAACCATGCCTCCCCGCGAGTAGCGGCTTGAATGCAGAAAATCGCCGTGGCCGGAGGACCCGGCCACGGCGATTACAGTCAGATCACCATCTCATCGCCGGACAATCCCGCCGACGCCTTACGCGCCCGACTGGACCGCGCGGCCAAGCATAAACACCGGCAGGTAAATCGAGATCAGGATGATGCCGATCACGCCGCCGATCAAGATAATCATCAACGGTTCGATGAGGGCCGTCAGGCGGCCAATCGTCGCGTCCACCTGCTTGGAATAAAATTCCGACACCTTTTCCAACAGGCGGTTGATTTCGCCGGTCTCCTCGCCCGTGGCGATGAGCTGGACCACAATGGGCGGAATCGTGCCGGTTTTGCGCAAAGCCACCGAAATCGCGAAGCCGTCCTTGATCAACGTCGAGGCGTGGCGCAGGGCGTTGCCCACGACGCGGTTTTCGACCACACGCACGGCGTGGTTCAGCGCTTCGAGCACGGGCACGCCCGATCCGATCAGAATACCGAAGGTGCGCGAAAACTTGTCCATAATCGCGCTCATCATCAGGCCGCCGAACACGGGGATCCGCAACTTGAAGGTGTCCCAGGCCAGACCGCCGCGGCGGGTCTTGGTCAGCACCCACAGCCCGGCGACGATGGCAAGCAGGATCATGAACGCGGCAAACGCGTTATGCACGATCAGCTGCGAAATGTTCATCATGACACGCGTGGCAAACGGCAGCTTGGCGCCGAACTTGTCGTACACGTCCTTGAACATCGGCACGACGACGACCATCAGGAAGGTTACCACCGCCGTGAGGAAGACCATCGAGAACACCGGGTAACTCAGCGCCGAAATAACCTTGCGGTGCGTGTCGGACACCGACTCGAGATAGTCGGAAAGCTGACCGAGAATGACATGCAGGTTGCCCGAGACTTCACCGGCGTGAACGAGGGCCACGTAGAGGTTGGAAAACACGCCGGGGTGCTTGGCCAGCGCCTCAGACAGCGCGTAACCTTTCTTCAAGTCTGTCGAGACCTGGACCAGTACTTTCTTAAAGCGGTAATTGCGCTCTTCGGTCAGCAGGTTGGTGATCGACTTCTCAATCGTCAGACCGGCGGAGAACATGGTTGAGAGCTGGCGGGTAAAGAATACCAGTGTGCGTAATGGCACACGCGTGCGGAACCGGTAGATCGCGAGGCCGATCTGCTCGCCGACGCTCATTTCGTCGATGGCCAGACCGCCGCGGATCTCGCGGACCGAGACGATCTGCGAGGCGCCGCGTTTGCGCAGCGTTTCAACAGCGGTCTCGTAGTTCGATGCGCGGAGATTATCTTCGTGCCGTTTGCCGTCGGCGTCCTTGATCACATAAGCATAAGTCGGCATGCGGTAGTACCGGTGGTTAACAGGCTTCTCCCGCGCGGCGGCCAGGGGCGTCGGCGGGCGGGGGCAGCGACGTCGGTCAGTAGTCCTGAACCGTCACACGAAGCAGTTCGTGCGAGGTGGTGATTCCCTTGAAGATCTTGCGGAAAGCGGCATCCCGCAGGGGGATCATGCCGTTGGCGATGCAGGCTTCGCGGATGTCTTCCTGGTTGGCGTTGTCGAACACGAGGCGGCGGATGTTTTGCTTCATTTCCAGCATCTCGAAGATGCCGGTCCGGCCATGATAGCCGGTATTGCGGCAGTGAGCGCAACCGCGGCCCTTGTAAAACTTGCGGCCGTTGAGCTGCTCGCGGGTGAGGTTCAGCACCGCGAGCTCGCTGTCATCCGGATCGTATTCCTTTTTACAATGCTCGCAGATCTTGCGGACCAGGCGCTGCGCCATCACCAGGTTGAGGCACGAGCCGCAGAGGAACGGCGGCACGCCAATATCCAGCAGACGGGTGATCGTGGCCGGAGCGTCATTGGCGTGGACGGTCGAGAACACGAGGTGGCCGGTGAGCGCGAACTTCACCGCGATATCGGCGGTTTCTTCGTCACGAATTTCACCGATCAACAGCTTGTCCGGGTCCTGCCGCAGAATCGAACGCAGCGTGTGGGCAAAGGTCAAACCGATCATCGCCTTCGTCTGCACCTGGTTGACGCCGGGAATATGATACTCCACCGGGTCTTCCACGGTGATGATATTGTCTTCTTCGCTCTTGACCTCATTCAGCGCGGCAAACAGTGTGGTACTCTTGCCGGCGCCGGTGGGGCCGGAGATGATGATCATGCCGTAGGGCTGACGGATCCAGCGGCGGAAGACCTGCAGCGCCTCCTCGTCGAAACCGAGCGTCGTCAGATTGTGGGCGAAGCCCGACTTGTCGAGCAGACGCATCACGATCTTTTCGCCCGCCACGGTGGGCAGAATCGACACACGGACGTCGATTTCCTTTTCGGAAGTCTTGATCGTCAGGCGGCCGTCCTGCGGCAAGCGCTTCTCGGCGATGTTCAGCTTGCTGAGAATCTTGACGCGCGACACAATACCGGCGTGGGACGCCTTCGGCGGCCGCATGACTTCGGTCAGCACGCCGTCGATACGGAAACGGATCACCAGGCCTTCGTCGAAAATTTCGATATGGATGTCAGTGGCGCGTTCCTTGATCGCGTCGGCGATCATGAGGTTCACGAGCTTGACAACCGGCGCGTCCTCGATGCCCACCGTCCGCGTCATGTCGACCAGGCCTTCTTCTTCCTGATCGGATTCCGCGAAGAACTGGAGGTCGCCGAGGGCTTCGCCGACTTCCTCGCTCTTGCGGATCTTGGCGTAGAGGTTCTCGATCGCCGCGATAATCGCCGACGGCGCGGCCACGCAAACGTCGATTGGCCGCCGCGCCAGATTCTGGAGCTGGTCAACGACGACGATGTCGTCGGGGTCGGCCATGCCCACCACGAGCTGAGTTTCGTTCAGTTGAATGGGGATGACGAAATTCTGGCGGGCAAACACCTCGGGTACGAGGGTGAGGACGTCCTTGTCGGCCTGCATAATCGAATCGGCGGGCAGAAAGCGGATCTGCCATTGCGAGGCCAATGCCGCATAGACCTTTTCCTCGGAAGCATGGCCGAGGGTGATCAGTGTTTCGCCGATCCGCTTCCTGGTGTCCTTCTGCCGCGCCAGCGCGTCGTTGAGCTGTTGCTGGTTGATGTGGCCTTGCTTCAGCAGAATTTCGCCAAGTTTCTCACGCATGACGGAACAAACCCATTTCTCGTCCGGAGACCGGACGGTTCACAGAGATAGCTGGCTGTAGCGGGCGGCGAAGCAGCCGCCCGACCTCGAAAAAACCGCACGAGGCCGGAGCACAGGAGCAGCTCCCGGCTCCGGCCTCATGCATGCGAACTATGACCGGCGGCGCGCCGCCGGAACCGGCACCGTCAGTTGCGGCGGTAATTCAGGGTCTGGGAGTCGATCGCTTCCGGATACCCTTCCACTTCCACCGTTACGTCGCCGGTGATTTCCGGAGCCTGGCTGGGGCCAAAGATGTTGGCTTCCGTCTCCACAATCCAGAGGCTGGTGTGGCCGGGCTCAAACGGTATCGTTACCGCTGTACACGGGACCCGTGCGGCGGTAAGACTGTGACGGCGGCGTGCCGTTCTCGTCGAGGAAGAACCGGCCGCGCGTCGTGCTGTAGATCACCTTGATGTTGTTGACCGGTGTGCGGAAACCGTCACGCACCAGCGACATGCATTCAATCCGGCTGATGGCTCCATCCACCTGGAAATGCCAGGTGGCGGGCATACAGTACAGGTTGATCGTGGGCGACTGCAGCGGGAGCACGAAAGCGATACTCGCCACCACGGCGTCACTGCCCGCGGTCTCGGCTTGAATGATGACGGTTTCACCCGTAGCCGCGGCGATGTAACGCAGCGCGCTATAGGCCGTGCCGAGCTGACCGGCGCCGTTACCGGTATAAACGGTATCGGACTGGACCGAAGCCGTGTCATCTCCCACGCCATACAACAGTGAGAAGAAGACCGCGACGCCTTCGCCGACCGGATTAGCGAAGGTGTCCGTCACCACGGCCACCAGCGGCACCGTCCACGAAGCATCGCCAGGACTGGCGTCGATGGCATCGTTGGACGCCTGAATCTGGATGTGCCGCGGCGGGCCGGCGACGATGTTGATGTTATTCGCCGTCGCCGTAGCAAGACCGGCGGCACGCTTCCCGTCCAGGTGCGGGCTTCGATCACCACCGGGCCAGGACGCCAGCCGGAGTTGAACGTGGCCCGGGCAAAGCCGCCCGCGGTCACTGCGGAGTCCAGCGTGCCGTGGCTGTTGATCGTGCATCCGCTGTTGCCACCCGGCTGCGCCGTGATTTCGAACCATACCACCTGTCCGTCGGGCACGTGATTCTGATTGGCATCGAACACTTCCGCTACAAGCATGCGTCTGGTCGATACCACCGGTACCGATCACCTGCGGACTCGGATTCGATACCGTAAGACGGATCGAATTCGCGTCGCTGGCGTCGATAATCAACAGTTTCGAGTCGGTAGCTGTCGAGTCGATTGTCATCGCGGTGACGATCGCGTTGCCGGCCTGCGTCGACGGGCTGAGCGTGCACTCGGCACGGCCCTGGCTGTTGGTGCCGACCATGAGCGGGCTGACGGTGCCGAGCGTGGTTGTGAAGACCACCGTCGCCTCGTTCAGGCCAACTCTGTTGCCCAGCGAGTCCGTCACATCCGCCCAGACATTTGCCGTCTCGCCGATCAGAATACGCGGCGGGCTGACGGTCATGTTGAGACGGCGCGGAGGCCCGGCGATGATCGTCGGGGAGGCCGTGTCGGAAATCGCCGTACCGATCACAGTAACGAAACACCTTCGCGGGCGCCGAAACCGGCGGAATCTGATTACAGAACTTCCAGGTGAATTCGGCCGAACCATGATCCAGAGTATCGATAGCTGTCTGGCCGCACGTGCTCGTACAGTCATCACGAGCAAGCCGTTGATCGGATTGCCGTCGGCATAGAACGCCCGCACCAGAACTCGTGCCGTATCAACGCCGGCGATGCCTGTCATCGGATTCATCGATACTGTCACCCAGCCGACTTCCGCAGCTTCAGATACGTGGATGTTCACCGTGTCCGCCAGGCCAAGACGGGGATAACGCACGATGACCATCGCCGAATCTTCGGACGACAGACTGGCTACGTCGGATTGGAAATAGGAGTTGGCGACGCCGAAGCTGTCGGTCACCACGTTCGTCTTGACGGAGCCGAATTCCGGCGCGGAGAACTTGATCGTGTCCCCGATAATCGCTGAACCGTATTGGTCTTTCAACGTCACCGTCAGAATACGATCGCGTGATCCCGTTGTCGGCCTTGATTTCCCACGTCGACGCGCGCCATTTGCAGCGTGCCAAGATTTCCGGTACAGGGAATCCACCCGGACCGAATCTTCGCTGCGCAGCGTGTCGATGGCGACCCAGATGGTGAACATTCCATACTGACCGTTGGAATACCACCAGGTCGACGCTTTGCCCGTCGCGTCAGTGGGACCAATCGGCAGCAAACGACCGCCGTTGCAGCGCACCGGCAGGATGATACCCGGCACACCCAGGTTTGCGGAGTCACTAATCGTACAGGTTACGAGTAGTGAATCTTCGAACTGGCTGGATACCGACATCTGCCGTTTTGACAGAGTCAGATTCAGGTGAGATACGTAGGCCCGCGCCGGCAGCACCGTCAACTGCCACAAGTCTGTCTTTGTCCCCACAGCCGCGCGAACCGTAGTTACACCGGTCGCGTTGTAAGACCGAAAGCGGAAATACACGCGTCCAGCCGCGTCCGTGCTGTCGGTGCCATTGATCAGTTCGACGGATCCGAATGGCTCCAACAGAGTAATGGACACCTCCTGGTTCGGCATCACGCGCCCTTGACCATCCGTCACGACGACCCAACCGTCGCACGACGCCGAATCCCCCGGCAGGAACGTGAGCGTATCCGTGGGCATGAAAATCAGCACACTGCCAACGTTACCGCCGTCCGGCTGTCGGGCCGGGGCCCTTGTCCGTGGAGCATCCGAGGCCCAGCACCATCAGTGTCGCGAGGAGTAGTGCCGCCGCAGCCCACGTTAATTTTCTCATAGTTGCCTCCATGCGCCCTCCCATACAGTTAGAATCCAAAGACCGATCGGAAGACTCCCAAACTGAGTTGAAACCCTCCGAGTGATCTCCGATATCGCTCGAGTGTTCGAACCGCCCGTAGATGAATCACGGGTCTCGGCTTTATTTGACTGCCTGAATCACGAAATAGAGCGAGACCAGTTGGGCGGTCACGCCCAGCACCTGCGTGACATTTTCCAGATTCGTGGTCCGCTTCCGGGCCGGAACGTATACCACATCGCCCGGATCGATGGTCAAAGATTTTTGCCAGCGCACCTGTGAGCCGTTGCGCGCCTTAACCACGATCGTCTGACTCTTCCAGCCGCCATGATTGGCGCCGCCAGCCTGCCGCAGATAGTAACTGAGTTTTTCGTCCGCCTTCCACTCCACCTCGCCCGCATTGTTGACAAATCCTAACACGCGGACACCGAGGGGTTGGCGGGGAATTTCCAGCACATCTCCATCCCGCAGCCGCACCGTCTCCGGACCGCCGGGCTTGCCCGGCTTCGGATTCATGTTGATGACGGCGGTGCTGTAACTCCAGCGGCTGAACTCTGCCGCCAGTCCGGGATCGCTGGGGTAGGCGGGCTCCGGGCGCGTCGTGAGATTGTTGGCCATGACCCTTGACCGCTCCGGTTCCACCAACTCGGGTGGGGTGTGGCGGATGAGCCTCACGGATCCCGCCGCCGCGGAAGGCAGCAGGCCGCCAGCCAATTCCAGTACCTGACTCACCGTCGTCGTACCCGAAATGATCGGGTAGCCGCCGGGATGGCCCACTTCGCCGCTGACCGTCACAGATCCCGTACGCGCGGTATCGGGAAAACCCGCCACATAGACACGGTCGCCGGGACTAAGCGGCGCGTTGGCGTCCGCGTTCCGCAAGTCAACCGTCCGCCGCTGGCCGGTGGCCGAAACCACCGACACCGTCGACGAATCGGCCAAACCCGTTATACCGCCGCCCAAGGCGAGCGCATCGCGAACGGCGTCACCATCCGCGTATTCAAAGAGCCCACTTTCGTTAACCGCGCCAAAGACGCCGATCTGCAGTCCCGCTCCGGCAACATGCGGCACGTGAATGGTCTGTCCGTCACGCAGCAGCGGATTGGAATGCAGACTGCCACTGCGGAGAAAGAGCATCAGGTCAGCGTGGCCGGTTACTCGTCCGTCACGGTCCACGAGTTCGATCCGCCGCTGCGAGACTTCGGGCGCGATGGTCGAATCCCGGCCGGTCAATGCCAGCTGCCGCTTGAAGCCGCCCGCCGCCTCGATGGCATCAGCGACCCGCGCCGTCGCCGGCAGCACGACCGTGCCCGGCATTTGCACCAGACCGGTAACGTGCACCCGGAAGCGCCGTGGAGTCACCAGTGAGATCGATACGCGCCCGACACGAAGGGCTTTCGCCACCGCATCCTCGATCCGCAACCGGGCCTCGGACAAAGTCACGCCGCCGACGGGTACCAATCCCACGTAGGGAATGATGACGTCGCCTTCACCGTTCACCGGCGTCAGGTTTTCGACATAGGCCGGCTGCCAGAAGACCACGTCCAGTACATCGCCGGGTCCGACGGTGTATTCGGCGGGGTCGATGGTCCCTTCAAAGAACGTGTCGCCGGACGGCGTCGAGGTCAGCCGTCCCGCGCGCTGAAAACCTTCCAGTCCCGTGCGCCCCGCCCGGGATTCGGGCAGGGGCGACACGGACTGTGCATATGCCATCAGGTGTCCCGAAGCCAGTGCCAGGGCGCAGAGCCAGACCCCATAGCAGAGAAGGCCGCGGATTGCTTTGGACACTACGGACTTACTTCCCGTCGTCATGCTTGACATTCGGCATGAACTTTTCTTCCACTTCCTGGACGCGCGGCGGCAAGCTGCATGCCGTAGCCGGTGCCGAGGATGTGCGGCGTGACCTGGATGATGAGGTCGGTCTTGCGCGTCAATTCGGACGTGTGACGGAAGACCGAACCGAGGAACGGCAGGTCGCCGAGGAACGGCACGCGATGCACCGACTTCGTCGATTCGACGCCGAGCAGACCGCCGATGATCACCGTCTCGCCGTCCTTGATGCGGATCGTGGTGTTCGACGTGCGCCGCTTGACCCACGGAACCTGCGTGTCGGACGACTCGATGAACTGGAAGATCGACGACAGTTCGGGCGCGATCTCGGTGGTGATATAGCCGTCGCTGTTGATCTTGGGCCGCACGAACAGGCGGACGCCGACGACGGCGCGTTCAATCTGCACCTGGCCGCCGACACCACCCGAACGGGCGATGTAGGGAATTTCGTCCACGACCTGAATCGCGGCGGTCTTGTTGTTGAGGGTCGCCACGGCGGTGTTGGCCAGGACTTCGGCGCGACCGCGCTTCATGAGCAGATCGAGAGCGACTTCAAACGCCGTCACCTGCTTGGCCCAGTAGCCAAGGCGGCGCGTCTCGAGCGGGAAGAACGGCATGGTGGTCGGCGTGCGGCCCGCTGCGCCGGGTCGAGGCTCGTCAAGCTGGATTGGAACTGCGGCGTCAGCGGGATTGCCGTTGGCGTCCACCGCCATTTCGGAAATCACGGTGGAGATCTGCGAGAGCCGGTTCCAATCGATGCCGAGCTGCTGCTCGTCGTCGACGGCGACTTCGATCATGCGGCATTCGAGCACGATCTGCAGCGCCGGACGGTCGACTTCCTGAATCACCCGCTGAATGTCGGAGTAGACCTTGGGGCTGGTGATCAGCAGCACCTTGTTACCGGTGGTGTCGATGGAAATCGCGGCGCCAAAGGTCTCCAGCATGCGGCCGATCGTGACCGCGTCGGTGTACTTCAGGTCAAGCACGTACGAGGTCAGGCCCACCTGCTCCTTGAGCTGCTTGGAGGGGGCCACGAGGAACGACCGGCCCACGATTTCGTAGGACAAACCCGCCGCGCGGACCACGAGGTTCATGGCCTGCTCGATGGGAACGTCCCGCAGATGGACCGAGATGCGTTCTTCCTTGTTGACGCCGGGGCCAGTCACGATGTTGTAGCCGCTCTTCTCGGCGAGAATCGCGAGCACGGAAGGAAGGAACGAGTCGTCGGCGTCGATCGTCACGAGGCGGGACAGGGCGTCTTCACTCGTCCCCGTCTGGGCGACGGCTAAGCCCTGCCGCGCCGGAGTGGCTACCGTCAGAAGCAGAGCCAGCATCGCGAGTGCAATCGTCAAGCCGGCCGGCGGTCGCGCATCTCCACGAGGGAAGCGCGGGGGGAATTGCTTTGCAAGGCTCAACAAAAACTTACCTCTTCAGCAAATAGGTTAGTATGGGAATGACACATTGACGGATTGAAAACGCCGTTCAGTAATTCTTGCCGGAAACGGACGTCGACTTCCGGCCTTCTGACAGCTCGTCTTCGGGAGCCGATTCGTTGACCAGGACGAGCTGCGCCCCGCTCTTGCTGAGGAACATCTGCGCCTTGGTGATCTTGGTCACCGTGAAACCGTTGAACTGATCGCCTTCGTGGAGCACGAAGCTGCGCCCCATGAACTTGACAATTGCCGACGGCGATTCGCCGACCACCGTGCAGGAAAGCCGCATCCGGCCCTGCTGCTCGAGGGTCTCGCGCAAGCCGATGCTATTCAGGAAGGCCTTTGACTGGATCACCTTCGTGAGGTCAAAGGGATCGGTTTCGACGTGAGTCGTATAGGTCAACCGCTCATCGAGGTTGCGTTCCAGGGTGTTGACCGTCTCCTTGGAGCTGCTCGTCGGTACCGAGCGTGATCTTCTGCTGCTTCAGCGCTTCAACCTGCTTGGACATCCGGTAATTGGAATAGCCGATCCAGATCATGCAGCCGACCAGCAGCACCAGCACGATACCCCACAACACATTCATTCGCTGTCCCATGGGCGATTGGTCCCTTATTTATGCTTGATGAGGGTCAGCGTCGACAGCGTGATGGTCATCGGCCGCTTGTCGAGTTTCCCGCTTTTAGCCAACGCCTGAACCCGCTTGACGGTGCTGTTCAGATCCAACTTGTCCACGGTCACCAGGCGGTTGCTCTTCTCCACGTCGTTGAGGAAGCTGACCAGCGACTTGTAGCTGGTTTCGACATCGAGCGTGTAGGGAGTCTGAATGTAGTCGGCGAAATTCTTGCGATTGCCGGGCTCGATCGCCACGAGATTGATATCGTGCGTGCGCAGAATGTCGGTAATCTGGTTCATGAACGGCAGCGACGCGTCTTCGGCCAGCGAATCGCGGGCCGACTGCGCGAAGATTGCCCTCGATCAACTTGGTCACATGCTTCAGTTCGTTGGCGATGATCTGGGACGCGATCAGCTTCTCGTTCTCCTGCTGAATCGTACGGTCCAGTTCCTTCACCTGCGCCGGTTTCGGCTTGTAGACCAACTTCTGGAAGTAGTAGAAGCCGAGGCCCGCCACCGCCAGCAGTAACATTGCGACAAGAACTTTTCTCATCTGGGGGGTGCCTCCTTAGAATTTAACGCCGGGGGCCGCGGTCGCGGTAGCGCCCTTGGCGGTACCGCCGGCCTTGATCGCCGCGCTCTTGGACTTCGCCTTGGCATCCGGATCTTTCGTGATGCATTCCACCGAGAAAATCAGTACGTCCTGTTCCTCGATGATTTTGCGCACCGACTGGTCGAACCGGATCTCATACATACCCTGCCGGAATTCCGGTGTAGACTTGAGCAGTTCGATGAACTTCGAAATCACATCGAATTCCTTCTGGTCCGGATTGACTTTCGCCATGGCGTCGATGCGGAACGTCTTGCTCTGGAAGTCGAGGCCGGTCAACGCCATCCCCGCGGGCAGGATTTCGCCAAGTTTTTCCAGCCGCCGCGCCCACAGGAAGCGTTCGGCCTCGAGCCGCGCCAGGGCTGACACGTCGTCCTTCGACACCTTTGTCGCTTCGCGCTTCAGGCTGTCGATTTCGAACCGAATGCGGTCGAGTTTCGTGTGGCGTGATTTCAGAACGTCGTTCATCGCCTCGTTCTGCGCCCAGGTGATTGCGCCCAAAAACAGGAAGACGAGAGCGAACAGGATCAGCAGCAGGTAGGATCGCCGTTCCTGCTTGCGATTGCGAAGGACTGCTTCGCCTTCGCCCTTGTTCAGATTGATGGTAAATTGTTTGATCATGGGGCCGCTGCTCTCTCCTTAGATGCCCTGCGCGCGCATTGCCAATCCCACGGCTGCCGCGTACTGCGGCCGGCAGCGCACGTCCTGGGCGCCATCAACATAGGCGAACGGGTCGTAGGGGCGCACTTCAATACTGAATTTGCTGTGGAGGTAATCGATCAGTTCGCCGCTCTCCGCCATGCCGCCCACCACTTCGATGCGGTGGAAAAAGCTCTGGCCGGTTTCCTTCACGTAATAGCGCAGCGAGCGATTGATCTCATCTCCCAGCCGGTCGATCGCACTCTTGTCGGCAAGCGCGAACGAGGATTCCGCCGAGGCCGGCGCGTCCGCCGCCTTCAACGACCTGCCGCCAATCCCCTGGGTGCGCTTGATATCCTCGGCCTCGGAAAATTTCACGTTCAGTTTCTTCATGATCTCTTCGGTAAAGGCGTAACCGCCCACTGGCAGATCGCGGCTGAAGAACATGTCCTTGCGTCCGAGCAGCAAGAGGTTCGTGCGGCGCGCGCCGATGTTGAGAAACACGATGACGCCGTCGTCCGGCAGCTCCGTGTGCGCCATATAACTGTTGATCGCCGCCAGCGGCTCGAGGTCGATCACGCCGGGGCGCAGTTCGGCCTCACGCAGCATGTCGACGTGGGCGTCGAACATGCGCTTGGTCGTCGCCGCCACCAGCACCCGCACCTTGTCGGCTTCCTTCGGGTCTTCGCCGAGAATCTGGTAGTCGACCACCGATTCACTGCCGTCCAGTGGCACGTGCTTACGCGCTTCCTGCATGATCGACGACGCCATTTCCGCGTCGGCGAGTTGCAGCGTGCGGATTTCCTTCGCCGCCTGGTTCGAGCCGCCGATGCAGCTGCCCAGGTGAACGACGCGTTTGGGTCGGATTCCCGCTTCCTGGAACATCTCCATGAGCAACGGCACGACCGACGTCTTCTTGGGGCCGTCCAAATCAAACTTATCCTGACCCGCGTACAGGTCACGGGAGATTGCCTTCACGAGCTTCATCCGCCCGTGACTCCCCTTGTCGGCAACGACCATCTTGATGGCGTGTGATCCGATATCCAGACCCACGCGCAATTTGGACTTCAAAGCTAACACGATCGCTCCTCTAGGCCGGAGAATTCAGGGACATGGGCCTTCAGCGAATGCCGAAGGTGCCGCAGACCGGTAGGTATTCGGGGGAAAACGGCCGCTCCAGTCCGGTTGACCAGAGCTGCCGGCGCCGCATCAGACGTGAGAACGCGAAACGGCGAAGTGAGGCTGGAAAGGCAGGCCAGTGGCTGGCAGTACCCGGCCGGAAGACCGGGTACCGCAGCCTGCGAAGTAAGAAAAGAAGACAGAAAGGGAAGGACTTCGCCCACCAGCCGGACCGCCTGCAACCCCCTGTACGATTGCGGTTCCCGGAATGGGCTTAGTTGTATTTTTCTAAAATCGGCGGATTCCTCTGAACGTCCGCCTGGTCGGGAACGCCGCGTCCCCATTGCACGACGTCGAACAGGGCGCGTCCGTGTTCATCCTTGGCATCGAAGAAGCACGGTGGCCGGGTCTGCAAGAAGCGGGTATCGTAGCGGTATTGCTTCAGATATCCCGTGGATCCGCGCGTCGAGCGGTGAACGTAGCCACGGCGCATTTGCGTCAGCGATCCGAACAGATAGATCGTTCCGCGATCATCCGGCTGGCAATCGCACACATAGCCGCTGTCCGGATCGTTCTGCTGCTCAAAGGTGAAGGATTCGCCCAGTGCCACTACGGCCGCGGTGATCACGATACTGCTGAGGGCGCGGTTCGTTTGTGCCAGTCCGGGGCCGCTGGAATTGCGGCGGCCATTCAAGACCGTGTTGGCCACCTTGATATCACCTTCGGAAACCAGGCCCAGCAGGTTGGTGCCATCGGGGATGAGATCGCCGTTGTTGTCCGGCAGCCGGCCGTCCAGCGGACTGGCATCGATGTAGCGAATATCGTCCAGCAGCCGCATCGTCTGTGAGCAGCCGATCGTGATCTGCCCGGAGACCAGTCCCAGCACGTCCAACGGCCCGTCAATGAACATGCATGTGCGCCCGTTGATCGGAACCATCAGAAAGCGGGTGGAATCGTACGGCGTGCCGGTCGGCCACCAGGTGAGCAGCACCATGCCCGGCATGAATTTCGCCCGCCACGACATATCCGGGCTGGAGAAATAGAATCCTTGCGCTGCCGCGCCTGAGCGCAAATTCTCGGCGACGGTGGGAATCTTTACCGTATCGGCGTTGAACTTCGTGGGCGGCGTTCCGCGGAGCTGCGGATTAAAGCTGGAACCGTGCCAGAAGTCCTCCGCGGTGGAACTCACCGTCTTGTAGAAGACGGGGTCCTCCATGATCGCGATCTCGCTGTTGGAGTGGACGCGGCCATTCAGCGTGTCGCCGTGCCAGAACTTGATGCGGTCGCCGAAGTCCGTCATTTCCTCGTTCGAAAGGTACATGTAGTCGGCAAAGTTGCGTACCTGCACGTAGAGGACGGCGCGCCGGATGATGTCCTTGTAGGATACCAACCCGCGCTCCATGAACGGAACACGGACAATGCCATCGGCCACGATTTTGTACTTCTTCTCCTGCGAGAAGAAGTCACCGGATTCGCCTTCCGCGAGTCAGGCAATCAATGTAGACGTTATCGTACCGGCCGAAACCCGGGACATTCTTGCCATACAGCACGGTTCTGCGGCGTCGGCAACATGCGCGGCCGGCAGTGTGCGCAGATACTGGAAACCTTGCTCGACGATCCCCAACTGGCCCAGGTAGTAAGCCTGCATGGCAGCGGTCGCCTGCGCCGACTGGACCGCCTCATCGACGTTCCAGCGCATGAACGCCAGGCCGGTGGCCAGCAGCACGGTCACCAGGGCGGTAATCGCGACCAGGGCGAAGCCGCCTTGCCGCTTCGCGCACCGGGGTGCAGGTTTGCTCTCCATTGTGCCCTCCCTTCACCGGGTTACTTATAACGCGTCTCCTCACACCGCGAACCTTCCTCTACGGGAGCTTTCAGCGCGGCCTGCCGTTTCAAAGCTCTCGCCGGTTCTCCCCTTCACGGGAGATCCGGCGCGAACTTTCTGGCGGTATCTTGACCAGCGATTGCTCCGGACGGACGGACGGTGTGCCAACGTGCTTCAAGCACCGGCAGCCACTTCCCTGCGCGTTTCCGTCGAGCTAAGTCAGACTCAAAAAACCCGGCTTCCCGCGACGGCCCGAACGGCCGTCGCGGGAGCCTCAAAAGCGTGTCGTTTCCAGTTCTCTAACGGCCTTACGAACCGTGCGTCAACTGCTGTTCCAATTGCGCGTCTTTGTACTCGTTGCCGTTCACGTCCCAATTGCGCATCGAAATCTGCGTGCGGAATACGCGTTCCCGAATATAGCTGTCCGCGAACGTCCGCGTGGCCAGCATCCCCGAATTCGGCGAGTAATACCGGTACTGCATCGCAATCTCCACCGTCAGCACGCCTCTACGCTGCGCCTGCTGGAGGGCGTCAGCCGTATAAAACGCCGGGAAGAGATTGAAGTCCATCGTGAAGCCTTCCATCGACATCCGGTCACGCTGGTCGTACAGCTTCGTCGTGAAGATGCCGGGCTGCGAGCCGGTATACCAGTGGTATTGCCGATGCGCTTCCGGATTCCAGCCGGGCCGGATATTATCGAAGAGAATACCCTTGTTGGCGTCAGCATGGACCGTGATGAAGTTGTTGTAGGTCGCGAAGTAACGGTGGAAGTTCCGGTGTTCGTCGACCTTGTCGTCGATGTAGAATTTCCAGCGCTCGAAGCGCCCGCCTTGAACCTGTTCGCCGCCCCAGGCCCAGCACAGACGGTTCGTCAGATCGATTAACGCGGACTGGCCGTACTGGTCCATGATCCGGTCGATCGTCCCGACCTTCCACTGCACTTTCATGCCCGAATAAGCAGTCCACGCTCCGGCGATCAGAAAACCGGAGATTGCCAGACTGATGGCCAGGCTGGTGAGGGTAAAACCGCGTTCAGCGCGGCGTCCGCCGCCCGGCCCGGTGCCGTTCCGGTGAATAAGCGAGTTCATAACAAAGCCCCTCCCGGGTGTGAATGATTGGTGTCGACGCTCGCTGTCGCTACAATGCCCGCTGGGCAAAGATCGCCGTTCGGAAAGCGAGATCCTGGACCATCCCATTACGTTCGACCCAATGGGCCCGAACCGTGATGATGTAGTAATCGTCGCCCGCCCCGGTTTCGGGGAGGTCTACAGCATCGATCCGGTCCCGGCTGAGAGTCGCCGACACCATCTCCACACCGCCATGATCGCGGCCGTCATCCAAGGGCACACGCCCCATAATGCGCGTCGAGTTCAAATTCTCCCTCGCCCGCGCTTCGTCCACGTACTGCAATTCGCCCTGGGCCTGCCTCCATCGCGCCGCGCAGGGCATAAGCCGCGGTTTTGTAATGTTCTTCGTGGGCGGTCAATTCCCGCCCATAGACCATGGCAGCCGCTGTGCCGCCCGTGACGATGGCGAGGATCGTCATCCCCACCGCCACCGAAATCAGATCGGCGCTGCCTCGTTGCCACACCTTCTTTCGCAGCATGAGTCCCTCCCTCCCGCGAAATCAGATTGCGTAGCCTTAATCGGCCAGGTTGACCTCGAACAATTTCGGGTTTTCGGCCACATGCGAGGCCGTCTCGCGGCTGATCTGCCCCTTGTGCAGCAGGCGCATCAGATCCTGATCGAGACTCTGCATGCCCGACTTGCCGCCCGCCTGAATCACGGAGGGGATCTGGTAGATCTTATCCTCGCGAATCAGGTTCCGGATCGCGGTCGTGGCCACCATCACTTCGGCTGCCACGACCCGTCCCGTTCCATCCTTCTTCGGCAGCAGTTTCTGTGCCACGACGGCTTCCAGAGATTCCGCCAGCATCGACCGCACCTGGGTCTTCTGCGCGGCCGGGAAAATGTCGATAATACGGTCAATTGTCTTGGCCGCGCTCGACGTGTGCAGGGTCGCCAGCACTAAGTGGCCGGTCTCCGCCGCCGTCAGAGCGAGTGAAATCGTTTCCAGGTCGCGCATTTCGCCAACCAGGATCACGTCGGGGTCCTCACGCAGGGCGGCACGCAGCGCATTGGCGAAGCTGTGGGTGTTGGCCCCCAGTTCGCGCTGGTTGAGCATGCAGTTTTTCGAATCGTGAAAAAACTCGACCGGATCTTCAATCGTGATGATGTGCAGTTCTTTGTACTCGTTGATCCAGTCGATCATCGTCGCCAGCGTCGTGGTCTTGCCGGAACCGGTGGGGCCGGTAAGCAGCACCAGTCCGCGGTCCTTGCCGGCCAGTTCGCGCATCGCTTCCGGCAGCCCGAGTTCTTCGAACGTGCGGATATCGGACGGAATGGTGCGGAACACCGCGCCCATGCCGTTAATCTGCTGGAACACGTTGACACGGAAGCGCGCGATCTGCTCAAGCTTCGCCGAGAAGTCGATTTCTTTCATCTCCTCGAATCGCTCGAGCTGGTCGCGGTTGAGCACGCTGCGGACGACGTGCATCATCGTATCCTGATCCATCACCGGCATGTTCAATTTGCGCATGCGGCCATGGACGCGGATCATGGGAATGGAGCCCGTCGAAAGATGTAAGTCTGAGGCGCCTTGCTCGACCGTAAACCTCAGCAGTTCATAGATATCTAACCGTTTAACGGTTGCGACCTTAGCCACGTTTCTGATCCTTCTCTTGGGTTACGGCTTTGACGGACTAACATCCCACCCACACTGCCTGCGATCCATGGGATTAGCTGCCGCTGCTTTCGTCCGTCGGCAGACCATAGCCCGACCACGTTCCGAGCTGGATGTCATACTTCACTTCGTTGCCCGCGCCGCCCTTCATCTGCTCTGTGGAGATGGCGGAAATTGTCTGCGGCGGCGATCCGACCATGCTGAAGGTCCACTGCAGCTTGGTGGATTGCGCGATCTCGATGTACTTCTCGTTCTCGAGATCTTCCACGGTGTTCGGATACGTGCCCTTATCCTGGTAATAGATTTGGGCTGCTTGCCAGATCGCGTTGATCGTCGACTTGGCGTCGGAGGCGCGGGCGCTCTTCACGTACTCGACGTAAATCGGCACCGAGATAGCCGCCAGAATCGCCACGATGACCACGACGATGAGGATTTCGATTAGGGTGAACCCCTTCTCGTTCGGCCTGCGAGGAAACTTTCTGAACATGGTCTCTCCTTTACTTTGGCTCTTGGGCTAACGAGCCGGAAACATGAGCTCGCCTGTGACCCCAACTTAGATAAACTCGTCAAGCAAAAAGTTACAACGATGTTGGCACAATTTCAAGTGCTAAGTTCCCCGAACATCGAGGTTTCAAGAAACTATTCAAACGATTTGGCGCAACTTCTATTCCGGGATTTTGTCCTCCGGATTGGCACTTAACATCAAAAAAAACATCAATACGTTCACGGCGAGAGTACGCAAATCGTGCGAACGGTGCACGAATTGCGCACTTGGCTTGGCTTTTGGCCGCCTCCCGCACGCCAAAATTTTGTTCCGAGAGGCATTCTCACTCTCACAATCCCTCTGAGACAGAGGAGCCGCGAGTCAGATTCTGACTCGCGGCTCTATATCATTTCAAATTGATACAGGTTTCATGAACTCAGCCGGCAGCGACCGGAGAGCACACAGGTCGCGAGGCCACCGGCCAGCAGCGGCGCGAACAAGGCCAGAACAATGATGGGATGCAATCCGAACAACGTGTACCCTGTCAGGCTGTCCAGCCAGTTTCCGGTGGTCTGTAGCTGCATCATGGTCCATTGCAGGGCCGATCGCCCGTAGAGGATCAATAATGGCAAGAGCGCCGCTAACGACAGCACGGTGCGAATCCGTTCCCAGACTGGAATGCGGACCGTCTCCGCGAACGGCGCCTCCTCAATTTTGGACATCACCTTCGCCGTAAAATCGGCGGACGGCGTTAGCCACGACGGAATGCTGCAGAACTCCATCCAAATGCTGAGAAAACTTGAGCATCTTCCGAAGTTCGGGATTCGCTGCGAGCTGCCGCTCGAGTTCTACCCGATCGACAGGCGCGAGTTCACCGGCCAAATAGTCCGGTAGCCGATCGCATGCATCCTCGAAGGTCATAATGTCTCCTCCTTCACATCCCTCACCACCGCATCGCGGCCCAATAAGCGATCCCGCAGCCAGGCTTTGCCACGGAATAAATAGCTTTTCACCGTTCCCATCGGAACCTGCATGATTTCGCTGATTTCCTGATAGGACATATCCTTCAGATAATAGAGCGAAATGGCGGTGCAGTAATGGGCGGGCATCTGTGTCATAAGCCGGTCCATGCGCTCTTTCAGAACGACTTCCTCGGCATATTCGTTACTGCCCTCGGTTCGCAACTGGGGATCGGCCATCACTGCCGGGCTGTCGATGGGCAGGAATTCCGAGCGCCCCCGCGCCGTCTTTCCTTCGGCAATACAAAGATTTATGGTGATCCGATAGATCCACGTGGAAAGTTTGCACTCGCCCCGGAACTGCGACAGTCCTTTCCAAACCCTGAGAAATACCTCCTGCGCGACATCTTCCGCCAGATCAGGCTGCCCTGTCATCCGCGCGGCGAGATTCAAGACCATGCTTTTATAGAGGTTTACTACCTCAGCAAAGGCCTTGGTGTCCCCTCGCCATAGTCGCCACAGCAGTTCTGCATCGTCTGGGTGCATGGAGACAGGGATTCCGGTTGTGCTCGTTACTTAATAGGACTTCAGACCGGCCGATATGTTGCTCTGTACGGAATCCCGCCGAGCGGTGCAACATTGCCGATGCTCGACTGCTCGTACAATTTGGAAGGGCAAAGAACCTGCGATCCATGACCGGCCCTTCGCTGATTCCGAAACACGACAATAAACGGTAAAGTCTCCTGGGAGGAGAATATTATGGGACCGTTCGACATTGCCATGATGGGTGTCTTCACCGGTCTGATCTTCGTGGTCGGTTCGCTGGTGGTGATTCTGACGATTGTGATGGCTCAGATTCGGTATCGGCGCCGTCGGGCGGAAATGCTGCATCAGGAACGGCTGATGGCCCTCGAGAAGGGTATTCCGCTGCCCACCGATAGTCTCGACGTCCCGAAGAAGCGGCGCCCCTATATTCGAGGGCTGGTCTTCACTGCCGTCGGCGTCGGCATCATCATTATGGGAGGGCTGGATACGGATACCGATCTGATCGGGATCGGCGCCATCTTCCTGCTGGTAGGAATCGCGCTGATTGGTCGGCGACTTGGATCACCATCCGGCACGCTCTGCCGAAACGCGAAGAGTTGCCACCGTTGCCGGACATCGGCCCCGGCTACCGTTCCCCCGAGAATCCGACCTGACCGCAACGAAGTATGCCTTGAGATTGACCGCCGCTGTAATTCACAGCGGCGGTTTTTTATCTTCAAGCGGGGCGATTGACCTCAACCGTCAGGTGCATCAGTCCATGTTTACCGTGAAGGAGCGAGCGGTAGTGCTGAGGTTCATGGCCATTGGGATGGGTGAGGGTGATTTCCGCCGCAAAGATCCCCGGCCCGATACTCCACACGTGCAGATCAGTCACAGTGGTCGCGCCATCGGCCTCGAGCGCCGCGCGGATGTCCTCCAGCACTTCCGGTTTTGCCTGTCGATCCAATAGCACGCGGCTGGAGATTAGCGCTAACCTGACGGCCCATCGCGCTACGAGGACCGCCCCTGCAAGACCCATGACCGGATCCAACCAGTTCCACGCCAGGTATTTCGCCCCCAGCAGTGCGAAGATAGCCAAGAGCGACGTTAAGGCATCCGCCAGCACATGCAGATACGCTGCCCGCAGATTATGATCATGCTCATGATGATGATGCACGTGGTCGTGCTCCGCATGCGAATGCCCGTGATGCTCGTGACCACCCTGCAGTACCCATACGCTGATTCCATTCACGATCAGCCCGACGACGGCCACAATAATGGCCTGATCAAAGGCAATGACGACAGGATGCAGAAACCGTACGATGCTTTCGTAGGCCATGATCAGCGTGAACAGGCCAAGGATGATTGCGCTCGTAAAAGCCGCCAGCGAATTCATCTTGCCACTGCCGAAGCTGTAGCGCCGGTCTGTGGCATAGCGGCGCGCGAGCACATACGCGGCAAAAGCGACGCCCAGTGCCGCCGCGTGCGAAGCCATATGCAACCCGTCGGCGAGCAGCGCCATCGACCCATACAGGAGGCCGCCAATCACCTCTACCACCATCATCACGGCGGTGAGCACGACAACAATCAGGGTGCGGCGTTCTCCGGCCTGCATCTTCTGCTGACCGAATGTGTGTGAGTGGTCCATTATATTAGAAGATAGTCATTTTATGACGCCCAGAGCTGCGACGCCTTTCCCCCACTCACGTCGTAGCGTGAATCGCGGACGGATACTTACTGAGAAGCGTGTCTTCCGGCGGGTGCGAATTGTCGGGATTTGGATAGTCGGTCATATAATGCAGGCCACGGCTCTCTTTGCGGCTAAGGGCGCTGCGAACGGTGAGGTCCGCGGCCAGCACGAGATTGCGCAATTCCACGAGTGGGCCGTTGACGCGCGTGCGGCGATAGAAATCCTCGACCTCGGACTTCAGAAGATTCAGGCGGCGTTGGGCGCGTTCCAGGCGAAAGGTCGAGCGCACGATGCCCACGTAGTCCCACATGATTTTGCGGATCTCGTCGCGGTTGTGCTCGATCAGCACCCACTCTTCCTGATTGACCGTGCCTTCGGCGGACCACGGTTCGGCCTTCGGGAACCGGCGGCGCTTCCGCCAGCCATTCCCGGCAGCTTTTCGCGGCCTGATCGGCAAACACCACGGCTTCCAGCAGTGAATTCGAAGCCAGGCGGTTCGCGCCGTGCACTCCCGTCATGGCCACCTCGCCCACGGCAAAGAGACCCTTCACGGTCGTGCGCGCCTGTAAATCCGTCACCACGCCGCCGCATTGATAATGGGCCGCCGGCACCACGGGGATCGGATCCCGCGTGAAGTCGATGCCGTGGGCCTGACAGATGCGGTCGATGTGCGGAAACTCGCGCTTCAAACCGGCGGCGTCGAGATGCGAGCAATCGAGCGTCACATAAGGATCGCCGCGCCGTTTCAGTTCGGCGTCGATGGCGCGGGCTACAATGTCACGCGGGGCCAGTTCCTTGCGCGAGTCGTACTTTTCCATGAAGCGCTCGCCGCTTTTGCGCGCGCAAGATCGCGCCGTAGCCGCGCAGCGCTTCCGTGATCAGCGCCCGCGACGCTCCGCTGGCATCCGGCTCCCAGAGCGTCGTCGGGTGGAATTGGAAGAATTCGAGATCGCCCACGGTCGCGCCGCCGCGCCATGCGGCAATCAGTCCGTCGCCCGTGGCAATGGCGGGATTGGTGGTATGGAGGTAGACCATACCCGAACCGCCGGTGCAGAGCACCACCGCCTTGGCGGAAATCGCTTTGACGGTGTCATGCCGGGTATCGAGTACATACGCGCCGTAGCAGCGCAAGGGCGCGCCCGTCTTTAATGCCTGCTTGGGCCGGGGGTCCATCAGCAAGTCGATCATCAGATGATGCTCGAGCAGTTCGAGGCGGCCACTGGCGCGCGCCTCGGACAGCAGCACCGATTCGATTTCCTGGCCGGTGCGGTCCTCGTGATGCAGAATCCGGCTGCGACTGTGCCCGCCTTCGCGACCGAGGGCCAGTTCGCCCTCATGGCGCGTAAAGCGGACGCCTAAGTCAATAAGCTCGCGAATACGATCCGGGGCGGTTTCCACCACCAGCCGCACGGCATCCTCATGACAAAGACCTGCCCCGGCCCGCAAGGTATCCTCAAGATGCAGATGAAAATCATCGTCTCCGGCGGTTACCGCCGCAATGCCCCCCTGTGCCCAGTTAGTGGCTGTATCCGCCGATTCTTTCTTTGTCACCAACATCACATCGGCAAAGCGCGACGCCTTGAGGGCCAGACTTAGGCCGGCGATGCCCGAACCGATAATGAGGATATCTGTCGTAGGATGATTCAAAGTTATCTCATTCTGCATTATTAGAGCACTAAGTCCAATATACTTAAGCCGGACTCCAATGTCAAGCGTGCTTTGAGGAAGGATCTTGCTCAGCCAGAACGGAGTTGACTAAGTAGATATTGCCGGGTCTTTCTATTCCCAAATCTCAATCGTCCACCTTTATGACAAATTTTCGATTCTATGATGCCACTCTGAATCCCGAGCTGGTCGAATTCTGGCGCAGAGTACGCGCGGCCCGGACGAATCGGCCTGATTCATATCGACTCCGCTCCCGGCAAGGTTATCAACTGGGCGGAACACTGGGTCACACCGACGCACGAACCGTCCCGCTGGGCGCATACGTTCATGTTTCTTCATTCTGACGACGATATTCCCCGCTTCGCCGAAAGCGACGCGCGAATCTCGCTGCCGGGTTTCGAACACGATAAACCCGACGGCCCGCAGATCAATACCATCTATAAGTGGTCGCACCGCGCGGTCGATGAAGCGGCAGTCGTCGATCCGTGCCTGAACGAAGAACAAATGCGGCGCGTGGAAGCGCACGTCAACGAACTCATTCAGGCCGGAATTCATTACCCCCGCGCAGCCCTGGCGAATACTCTGTGGGCGCTGGCCAAGGGCGACCTGGATTACGTAGGCCCGCTGGCCGCGGACGATACGATGCACTGTTCACAGCTCGTACAGGAATGCCTGCTTACCGCCGGAGCCAGTCCTTTCCCGCCGGAAATGCATCCGAGAAACATCGTCCCGGAACATTTCGCGCAGAGTTTTCCGCAAGTCGCCCACTGGAAAAGTCCCGATGCGACCATCGCAGATGAGAGCCAATGACGTTTAGCGGAAGCATGGATCGCAATGGATTGCGATCATCATTTGGAACGAAGCCGCCGTGGTCAATGACCACGGCGGCTTTCTTATTCAGTGATTTCGCGGTGTCTGCCCTATCTCACCAGGAGCAATTTCTTCGTCTCGAAGGAGTTCGTGCCCCCTTGGAGGCGGATGAAATAGACCCCCGACGACGCCGGCACGCCCTGATCATTGCGGCTGTCCCAGGTGACCTGATGCTCGCCCGCATCCATCAAGTGACGCAGTAACTGGCGTACCTGCCGGCCGGTGACGTCATAGATGACAATCCGCACTTCCGCGGTAGTAGGGCACCACATACTTGAGATTGACATCCAGGTTGAATGGATTCGGATACGCGTCGCCAAGGCTGAAACGCGTCGGCAGCGCGCGCGGCACCCCTTCGGCAATTCCATTTAGATCGCGTACGCCACCCGAAAAGGACTCTGCGACGAGCTTGTAAAAATAGCGGCGGCCCGGTGTCAAATTGCGATCCGTATACTGGTACCGACAGGCGGTGGGATTCGTCCCGCGGCCCACCAGTTCAGGCTCTGTGTTCCACCCCGCCACGACTTGGAAGACGGTATCGCCTTCGGCGCGGCGGGACAGCCGGAATCCGGCATTGTCAATTTCCGAGGCCACGATCCATTGCACCCGCAACGCGCCGAAAGTGGAATCTTGCTCGGTGCCGAAACTTTGCAACATGACGTCCAGCGGCACATCGGGCGTACCCAGTGGCCAGCTCGCCGCCAACACTTCGTCTTCGTTGCAGTCGATCGCCGACTGGCCGTCGAGGCTGAGACGCACCCGATGGCTGGCCGTTGCCCCGGGATTGATCTGCAGAGTGACAAACAAGGTCGTTTCAATGGGTGTGATCGCGACTGAGAATGAGTCGAACACAATGTCGCCTCCGCTCCAGGCATCCAAGTGGTCGACGAGCGGATCCTGCTCCTCGTTGAAATTCTGATCGACGCTCCGCCATAATTTCGACTGTGGCGCCCAGATATCCGCCGGCACGATTGTTCCACTGACGGTGAACCGCAATCCCCGCAGTACCGTTTCTCCCGTGTCCGTCCGCAGGATCAACCGAAACACAAGAAAGCGCGTATCACCGAGTGTCAGCAGTCCGGGACCGATGCTTTCGCCGGTTGCCAGTACGGTTGCGCCACTCGGGAAATACAGGTTATCGACGGACGTTTGCGCAGCCGCATTACCCAGTGAATCCTGATATTGCAGTGTCAGTCGGTAGATCCCTCGCGGCACCAGTGTCGATCCGGCGGACAACGAGTCCATACCCGGTGTGGCCGCAAGCGACGCCGGCACCAGCGCGAGGCTTTTGTTGACTCCCGCCGCCGAATCGCTGAGATACAGTGTATGTGGTGATGTCAGGTCCGGGGCCGGACCCGCCGTCTGCGTCAGGATCAATTTCAGCGAGCCTCGCCGCGCCGGCTCCGGCTGTGAATACCCCACCAGCAAGCTGCTGCGTTGCAGCGTGTCGTGCGCTACGGGAGTAAAAATCGTGATCGGCAATGTACTGTTATCGAACGTGAAGTTCGCGGCGGCGCGGGCTTCGGGGTTACCGTGAGTATCG
Source organism: uncultured bacterium (assembly GCA_963735175.1). Classification (GTDB taxonomy): domain Bacteria; phylum Electryoneota; class RPQS01; order RPQS01; family RPQS01; genus CAVTJX01. The sequence continues at coordinate 104,261 of CAVTJX010000017.1, forward strand.
CGATAGAAAAGGTTGGTAACGTACGAGACGCCGTCGACCAGCGCGTTATTCTGCGCCGGTGTTCCGCCCCCGGTCACGCTGTCCACCCGGTCCGAAAGGTCGAAATGCGTGGCATCCAGCAGCAGCGAGTGGTGTCCGGCGGTCAGCACGTTCAGGTAGATCGTGTGCGGCGATGTCGGATCCGCCGAGGAGGCAAGCCGCAGATACACGCTGCCGGGCAACGGTATTTCGGGCAGCGTGAAATCGACCCATAGGTTTGCGTTGTAACGGCGGCCGGAGCGCGGCGAGAGCAGTGTTGGCGGTGTTGTGGCCAGGTCTCGCGGCCAGACATAGCCTTCGGTGAAAACTGCCGCGTTTTCGTTGCCCGCCGAATCCCCATAAGCCAGTGTCACACGATACGGTACGCCCACTCCCAGCCGGTCCTGCACTCCGCGATTGCTCTGCTCGACGTATGGACTAGCGGTTCCGATGTTGCGCCCATCGAGATAAAACGCATGGACGCCGCTCCCGTAAAGGGTCCGCACGATGCGTAGCTGATGGGGGCTGGACAGGTCTCGCGGAAGTGAATCGACGATTTCGGTAAATGTCAACCAGACGGAGTCGGCAGCCTCGGGCAACTCGTAGACCACATGCACCGTGGAGTCGTTGGTCGCCGATCCCAACTGCGGATCATAAAGGAACGGCGGCGCGGTCGCGAGATCCACACGCACCGCGTCCACTGTGTCCCGCGCATAAGGGTGCAAAAAAACATCCTGATAGAGGATAATCAGCCGGTAAATTCCATCGTTAACCAGGCTGGTACTGTTGTCGGTCCGCCAGAACTGCGTCGTGTCGTAGAGTGCGAGCGCGTCCATCGTCAACGTCTTGCCCACACCGGCCATAAAGTCGCGCGGATACAGGTAGCGATCCGGTTCAGCCACACTGTCCATTCGTTGGATCACCAGCCGCAGCGAAAGCGAATCGGCATTCTCGGGCTGATCATAGCGGATCACGAAATGGCGGCCGATGGACGAGTGCGGAAGCGGCAGTTGAATTACGGGCGGGCCGGTGTAGATATCGCGGAACCGTAAATAGGTGGTATGCAACACATCCACCGGATTATTGAGCGCCGCAGCCGTTCCCACAATCTGGTGGCTTGTGCGCCGCGGGCTGACGGCCACCAACTGATCCGCGTCACGAGCCGCAACACCCATCTCAATCTGCAGGGACGTCACCTGCACATCCCAAACGCCCGTCAGCTTCACCCGAAACCACATGCGGTGTGGATTCAGAGTCTCGTCGATGACAATCGAATTCGTATCGACCGGGAGAATCAGGCGGCCCAGCCACTGTGTCTGCCACGATGAATCGGCGTAAAGATGAATCGCCACAACTCCAAGCGAATCGCGATTCAGCGCGGGCCCAAATCCCAGCCAATTCGCTGCCGACGTATAAGAGGCGAGCACATGCAGCGAGTCCCCTTCCACCACCAGGGTGTCACTCAATGCGCTGCCGCCCGAAAGCCCCAGCCCGGTGAGTACCGGCGCTTGAGCCAGCGCCGAGCCGCAAAGCCCCAGCGCAAGCAGGACGAGCAGGACGAGCAGGATGCGAGTTCGAACCATAGTGCGAGTTCCTCTACCTGATGGGCCGTCGAGCCCGCGATGGCATGACCATTGGCGGACCTGTCTATTTCAGAATCAGCAGTTTCCCCGACGCCGCCCCGGCCGCGGAGTCAATCCGGTAAAACAGGACCCCGCTCGTATTCCCGAGCCCAGCGTGGTCCAGCGGCACGACCAAGCGGTCCGCCGGGCACTTCCCGCGCGTCAGCCACGAGCTGCCCCAGAACATTGTAAATCCGCACATGCGCCCGTGTCACTCCTTGCGGCAGAACAAGGCGCAGCTTTTCGCCGGGCGGCAGCGGATTGGGATACAGCGCAGTCCATGCTGCGGGATTTGTGGCAGGCGGAGTTTCGCCCCGGCCTGCGTATTGCGCTCGCGCGCGCATCGCTTGCATACGCAACTCCTCGACGCTTTCTCCCGTCACCATCGCAAAGGCAAACGAGCGTTGCCCGTGGGCATCGAGGGTGAAGGGTCCGCAGGCAACGAGCATGCTGATATCGCGCGGATCGCGTGGTCCAAGATCGAAACCCGCGTGCAGCCGCTGCCACTTGGTACTGTCGCTCCAGATCGCAGGCGGATCGATTTCCTGCCGGTTGTCGATCACCTGCAGCGTACTCCACGAATCCGGCAGCGGGACGATGCCCGCCAGCGGATGTCCCGGCGCGACCTGCCGCACGTAAGCGACTCCGGAGAGCGAATCATAGTCCGCGATGTTGCCCGCCGCCGAACCCAAATCCCAGTCAAGGAAAAAGCCAGCCCATGCGTCGAGCCACGGATTGACCGAGTGGTTCGTCACCACATACTCGAGAATCAGAAACCGTTGCCGCGCCGCATCCCGCCAGGCCAGTGCCGCGGCGTCCACGCCCGCAAACAGCATTTGTTCGGCGCCCCGGTCGGAAAACGTCGCGCGCGCCTCAAGGTCCGCTCGCGTCGACGGTATGAAATGCGCCACGCTATCGTCCGCGGCTTGCCAGTCTTCGCGGGTTTGTGTCACATCGCCGTACGCGTTATCCGCGACTAATCCATCCGCTGCCACAAGGAAAGACCCGTGATACAACGCATTCGAACGGCCCGGAAACTCGCAAACCGCTGCCGCGATACTGGTGATGCACATAATCCGCGTAACCGAGGCTGCCGTTTTCAGCAAAACCCAGCGCAAGCAGTCCGTTGTCTGCGGAGACAAAGGTCGAATCGAGTTCGATCCATGTCGCGGCCCGGCCCACCATCCGCCCGGTGTTGTCACGCCAGTCAATGGTCAGCGGCAACAGATAGCCGCGCCCGGCTTCCGGCGGCAACATGACCGTCACATGCGTCGCACTCCACACCCGCTCCCCTGCCGGAACATTGCCGTAAACGAGCAGCGGCGAATTCAGCGTCACCGACGCATCCGGAGACGCGACATCGCCGAGCACGCTCACAAGCGCTCCCAGATCGCTTTCCAGCGCGATGTTCACGAGCGCTGATTCACCGCCCCGGATGCGGCCATCGCCGTTGCCATCGGCTTCCGTAAACGTGATTCCCGCCAGCCGCACACCGGAGACGGAATCCGCCAGCGCGCGCCACACATTCAGGCGGCCCAGGCCGAGTTGGCCGGGAAATTCCGGCAGCGGGTCCGCCGCAGAAATTACCCGCGCGGCCACCGCCCGGCCATTCGATTGCGGAAAGCAACTCGCCACCAGCGCGCAGGCCGCCGAAACCAGCGGCGCCGACATGCTGGTGCCTTGCAGCGTGCCATAACCCCAACCGCCACCGGCGCCGATAAAGGTCGAGATGATCCCCACTCCGGGAGCCGCAATTTTAACCCATGGGCCGCGGTTGGTAAAGCTTGCGGTCCGGTCATTTCCGCCTGTGGCCGCGACACTCACCACGCCGTCGATTCCCGCCGGGAACTGCGGCGCGTTGCTGTTATCGTTGCCCGCCGAGGCCACGACAATGCAGCCTTGTTCCAGCGCGTAGGCCACAATATCCCGCTCGTAGGCCGATTCGCCGTCCCCACCCCACGAACAATTGATAACGTTCGCGCCCGCCCGGCAAGCGTAATAGATGCCTTCCACGCCGAAGGGAATATGTTCGCTGCCGACGCGTACGGCCATGATTTTGCAGTCCGGCGCCAGCCCCGCGATGCCCATCCCGTTGTTACGCGCGGCGGCGGCGAGCCCCGCCACATGGGTGCCGTGCGACATCGGCGGCTCCAGCGGCGACGGCGTCGGATCGCTGTCGTTGTCGACGAAGTCCCAGCCGTGTACATCATCGATATAGCCGTCACCGTCCTCGTCAACGCCCGGCGCGCCGCTCAGCTCGGCGTTATTCACCCAGCGAGCGTGTGTCAGTTCCGGATGGTTGAAATCGACACCCACGTCGACGACGGCAATCACTACCGAGGGATCGCCGCGCGTGATGTTCCACGCGGCTTCGGCTTCAATTGCCGGCAAATACCATTGCAGCGAATAAAACGGGTCATCGGGCACGCCATCAAGGCTGCCCGGTCGACCGCTCGGCGCGCCGTGCAGGTTTCGCAGCCGTCGTGGTTCCGCATACTCGACTCGCGGGTCATTGCGCAGAGCGGCGCCGATTCTTGTGGCCGCTTCCGCGGACGCTGCGCGCAAAATCGAGATCCGCTCCAGCCCCGCCGCGCCGGTTTCCGCCATGGGCAGCGCCCTGGTCACGGATTCCACGCCATCGAGTGCGCCGGCCATCTGCGCGGCGCGCGCGTCCCGCCATTTTACGATCAACTCCCGCGAGGCCGTCTCCATCGTGGCCGGATCGCCCGCGAAGACGCAGGCCGCAGACCACAGGAGGATGAGCACGGCACGAATCACTGCCACTCCAGAATCATTTCGCGCAGCCGTTTCAATCCTTCGGCGGTATCGTCACGCGGACCGCCGAAAGCGACGCGAACCGCGCCGGGGTATTTAAATAAACTCGCGGGAAACACCGTCGTCGCCTTGCGTTCGAGCAGCTTGCGGCAGAATTCGATATCGTCGATCCCGGCGGGCAGTTCCACCACCGCACAGATCCCCGCCGGTGGCATCATGCAGGATACTTGCGGCGTCCGCTCGAGGAAGTGTTCGAACAACGCGCGGCCCTTGGCCGCCGTCTTCGCCCAGGCGGCGATATAATCCACCGCCGCGGGTTCGCTGAGAATGCGGCAGGCGAGGTCTTCCGTCGAATACGGCTGATTAACACCCAGCAGGTTGTTCAGCCGGTACGCCCGGTACACGAGTTCGGTCGGTCCCACGGCCCAACCGACGCGCAGCGAGTCGAGACCCCAGGATTTGCCGAGACTGTTAATGGAGATTGCACCGACGGAATGCGCATGGTGGCGATGATCGCGATCGAGCATCGTGTGAAACACTTCATCGACCACCACCATCGCCCCTGCGTCGGAAGCGATTTCGACGATGGCCGCCATCGCTTCGGTGGAAAGGTAACTGTGTGTCGGATTCTGCAGATTGGTCAGCCAGATCAGACGCGTCTTGCCGTCAATCAAATGGCGGAGTTCGTCCGGATCGGGGAGGAAACCGTTTTCCTTGCGGCGTGGCAGAAAGTCCACGCGGTCAGCCCAAACTTCAATGCCACGCATCACCGGCTCGTACACGGGGGTTTCGACAATCGCCGTGCCGCCCGCCGAGAGAATCGCCCCCGCCATCAGAAAGTTACACTGACTCGCGCCCTGTGCCAGCAAGACGCCACCGGGTTCTGCATCATACATCTCGCCGATGACGGCCTTCAACCCTTCATGCCCCCATTCGTTATGGCCGCAGAAATCGGGCTTGAACGGTCCCCCCGGCAGGAGCTTGAGATCCGGAATCAGCGGAATGCCACTGCGCGAGAGATTATAGACGCCCAGTGCGTGCCCGCTCTTGGCCCACTCCATCAGGTGCGTGGGCCGCCAGCGGCGAAAAACCGTCGCCTCCTCGGCTGTCGTCTCCGAAATGAAACTATACTCTGATAACGTTGCGCTTTCCATGGGGCTGTCATTTTCTTCTGCGCGGATCTGCCGTCCACGCCTATTTTTCAAGTACCAGGGGCAATGTTAGGACACCGTCCCCGTCGGATAGTTTAATGAAATACCTGCCGGATGCCCACCCTGCCGCGTCCAGCATGACTTCATGCCCGCCCGCGGGGAGCAGACCGTTCAGCAATACGGCGCGTTCGCGGCCCAGCAGGTCGTAAACCGTCAGCGTCACGGCACTCGTGTGGGCCACCGTGAAGACGATGCGGGTCGAATTATTAAACGGATTGGGATAGGCCCCCGGCAGCGAAAATGCGGACGGTCGCCCGCCCGGCTCCAAAACACTGACGTCATTAGACGGCTGGAGCACCACCGCGCGGATGAACAGTCCGACGCTCGCCCAGGCATCACTCATGGGCACAAAATGGCCATTGTACCATTCGCTGGCGTACGGCTTGGCCGGGAAACCGTTGTCTGAGAGAATGGCGAGCGAGTCGTCTTCGGAATCGCGCCCGGCGGTATAACCGATGTGGAACCAGAATGGCCACCCAATCCAGAGCCGATACGCGGTAAGATCCACAAATACGAACTGGGTACTGTGCCATGCGGAATCCAGCGAATAGACCGAGGCCCGCAGCGAATCGAAATCTGTGGTATCGGAGATCCACTCCCTGCCGGCCACCGGCAGCGAATCCGGTCCCATTGGCCAGACTTTGACGATCAACGACGGATCTCCCGTCGTCCACTGCTGAAAATTCCGCGTTGGAAACGCGAACAGAGCCCCCACGAGCAGACATTTGTTCGGAGCCTGAAACCGCATATTGCGCAGGTCATCGCCGTAAAGATCCGGATAGCGAAAGGCGACGGTGGGTACATTGTTGTCCCAATGCAGAGTATCCGGCTGCGCCTCCGCTCTGCCCGCAACGAGCAGGAATGCCACTATCTGGAATATCAACCGGATGGATCGCACCGTCGGCCTCAGAATAAGAAGTTACAAATCTGCACAACTTATAAAAATAACGGTCAGGCGTCATAAAGTCAAGGCAAAACTTACAGTTGGATTTTCGATTGATTTTATGAAGAACATGGATTCACCGGCCGATGGCTAGCCGGTGAGAGACTTAAGACGAACTTCACCAAATTCCGCGCCAGTTTTCCACGGCGTTCGGTGATGTCCCTCCTTGACAAAACGTAAACATCGGATTGCTAAAAGCTAAGCAACTTCACCCGGCGAAAAGCCATCGCCCAAACCACTTGACTTTCCGCTGCCAAAGCCTTATCTTTAAGATTAACAAGCAAAAACTGTACCCTTGTGCCACAGATTGTTAGAGTGCCAAAGGTAGGCTGAAAGCTTAACCACGTGAAGACTTTAGACGACCTGGATCCGGAGATTCGCGAGCGGTTGGCCCGCGTCCGCATGCTGATCATGGATATCGATGGCGTCCTCACCGACGGGATGATCCGATTGGACGAAAACGGCGTGGAATCCAAGACGTTTTCCACCCGTGACGGCTTTGCCCTCGTCTGGATCAAACAGTATGGACTTTCCACCGGTGCCATTTCCGGCAGGTTATCTCACGCCACCGAATTGCGCTGCAAAGATTTGCATTTTGATGAGATTCATCTGGGAACGGTGCATAAATTGCCCGTTCTGGATGAAATTTTAGCCCGCACGAAAATTGCCGCCGGCGAAATTGCCTACATCGGTGACGACGTTCTTGATCTACCCGTCATGCGTCGTATTGGTGTTTCCGCCGCCCCGGCGGACGCGCACTCCGAGGTCATGCGGCGGGTGGATATTCTGCTCGATTTCCCCGGCGGGGTCGGCGCGGTCCGCCAGTTTCTCGATCTTTGGCTGATGGCAACAGGCCGCTATGAGTCCGCGCTGGAGGACATCTTTCATGGAAATTTCTGACGGCTCCCAGGTCCAGAGCTTGCGCATGGAGAGCCTGGCCGTGGCCCGGCGCCTGTTGCGCATCGAAGCGGAAGCCGTCAAAGCGCTTGAGCGTTGCGTAGACGACAATTTTTCGCGCGCGCTCGATCTTCTGGTACCGCTTCCCGGCCGCGTCATTTTGACGGGCATGGGCAAATCGGGCCACATCGGCCGCAAGATCTCTGCAACTCTGGCAAGTACCGGCACTCCTTCCGACTTCCTCCACCCCACCGAAGCGGCCCACGGCGACCTCGGCATGGTCACCAAGTCTGACGCCGTGCTGTTGCTCTCGAAGAGCGGCAAGACCGAAGAGTTGCTGAACCTCATGCCATACTTCAAGCTGCTGGACATTCCGGTGATCGGCCTGCTCGGCACTTGCCAGAGTCCGCTCGGCGAAAAGTGCGACGTTTGCCTTGATGTCTCCGTCGTCGAAGAAGGCTGTCCGCTGGATCTCGCCCCGACGGCGTCTACCACGGCCACGCTGGCCATGGGCGACGCGCTCGCGGTGGCGCTGCTGACTGAAAAGAAATTCCGTCCTGAGGATTTCGCCTTTTTGCATCCCGGCGGCGCGCTCGGGCGGCGGCTGAGCATGCAGGTCGGCGATGTCATGCATACCGGCGATGAGATTCCACGCGTTCGGCCAGACGCTCCGATGGCAGAAGTAATCATGGAAATGACCCGCAAACGCCTCGGCGCGACGTGTGTCGTTGGCCCCGCCGACGAACTCGTGGGCATCTTTACAGACGGCGATTTGCGCCGGAATTTTGAGCGCGGCGCCAACTTCCGCGCGATCACAGCCGCGCAAGTTGCCGTACACAATCCAAAGACGATTGAACCGACGGCACTCGTCACCCGCGCTATTAATCTGATGGAAACCTTCAATATTCTCGTGCTGCCCGTCGTCGACGGCAACGGTCAATTGAAGGGCATTGTCCATCTGCATGACTTGTTGAAATCGGGAATCGGCCGCTGATGCGCCGCCTCTTGCCGTTTGGCATTGCCGCGTTGACTCTCGGCCTCGCCGGCTGCAGCAAAATCGGCGGCGGACCCACACCTGTGCCCGGCACGCAGGAACTCCCGCAGCAGGAACTGCATGACGCGCAGATCACTTTCTACGAGGAAGACCGGCTGAACGCCGTGTTGCAGGCCGGCCGCATCCGCAAATTCGAACGCACCGCGATGGTGCTTCTCGACAGCGGCGTGATCATGGATTTCTACAACGAACAGGGCCAGCACACCACGCGGCTCTGGGCCGATTCGGGCCGCACCGATGAAGTCCGCCGCGAAATGGAAGCGATGGGGCATGTGGTCGCGAAATCCGACAGCGGCCAGACACTGGAAACCTCGCGCCTGCGCTGGGACAACCGCTCGCGTCAGGTACGCAGCGACGTCAATGTCAAACTGTCTACGCCGTCCGACACCATTTACGGCATTGGGTTTCTCGCCGACGAGCATTTGCGCAACTGGAAAATCGACCAGCCGACCGGCACGACCTTCCGCGACCTGACGCGCCGGCCCGCGCGCGATTCGGCGGCCACCGCTCCCGCGGGAGATTCTCTCGTGAAGCGCGGACCGTTGGTCATCTGGTTGCTGGTTGCGGCCACGGCGCTGCTGGTGCTCGCCCAGGCTCCCTCCCCGCCCTCCGCGCGCTCGCCGATTGTACTCGATCATGCCAATTCGCTGCAGGTGATCGAAGACCAGGGCGCTCGCCGCCAGGAACTGCGCGGCGCCGTGCGCATCACCAAGGACAGCCTGATTGTCACGTGTGAACACGCGGTGTACTACCCCGATTCCGGGATTCTGATCTTCAGCGATAACGTCGTCTTTCAGGATCCGAACCGGATTCTCATGGCCGACCAGGTCACCTACAACGAGTTGACGGAAGAGGTCTTCGCCCGCAGTCGCGTCCGCGTCTATCAACATGACACACTGTCGGCGACGGCGCGCACCGCGCGGTATTTCGAACGACTGCAACAGGGCTGGCTCTACGATGACGTGCAGATGCGCCACGAAAACCGCCGCCTGCTGCTTACCGGCGACCTCGGTTATGCCAACCACGATCAGGAATACGGGCGCGTTACGGGCCGCCCGGTGATGACCGAACGCGACTCACTCACCAGAATCCTGACTCGCGTCCGGGGCGACACGATCGAGTATTTCGGCAAAGAAAAACGCGTCCGCGTCACGAGCCGCGTCAAGGTAGAGCGCGACAGCCTCACGGCCACCGGTAGCCTCCTCGATTACTGGATCGGCGACCATCGCGCCATCCTCCTCGGCGCTCCGGAGGCGCTGCGCGGCGAAGACCACGTCACCGGCGACACCCTCACCCTTGTCTTCGACGGCGACACGCTGAAGCAGGTTGAGGTCGGCGGCAGCGCCGTCGTCACCAGCCCCGCCGACAGCGGCTTTGCCGAACCCAAAAATCGGATGGAGGGCCGGCACATGACCCTCTGGATCGATAGCGGTCTTGTTAAGGAGGTTCTTGTTGAAGGCACAGCCATCGCTAGTTACCACCCACGTGAAAAGGGCGAAAAACGCGGCCTAAACATCACTTCCGGCGACCGTTTGCGGGTCTTTTTTGAAAACCGCCGCATGGCCCGCATCCGCGTCGAGGGGGGTACGCAGGGCACCTACACTCCCCAGCCGCTGTTGGATAAACCGGAATCTGTAAGTTCAAAGCAATAGACTCCACCGAGGATCCGCTTGAGCGACAAGAAAATCAAAGGGCACGCCGCCGCCCACGCAACCACGGCTCCCGCCCGCGCCCCGCGCGCAAGCGGCTTGAAGCTGTGGCAGGCCGACGCCATTGCCTGCACGGCCATCTTCCTGGCCATTTTCGTCATGTTTTATCAGATTCCGCTCGAGGGCAAAGGCTTCTCTCGCGGCGATGACACCGAATCCGGTGCCTCGATGACGAAATTCGCCGGCCATGAGTCCGATATCCGTGAATTCCCGCTGTGGTGTCCTTATGTCTTCGGCGGCTTTCCCGGCCTTGCCGCGGGTGCGTACTCGAACTATGAGGATATGGGCTTTCCGTATGCTCTCGTCAACCGGGTGCTTTCGCCCCGCTATTGGGCCGATTTCATCACGACCAGGGGTCTATTCCTTGGCGGAACGGGAGATCAAACGACGGGGTCGCCCAGTTGGATTCTCGCGGCGCTGCTCTACGGCGGCCTCTTTACATACCTGTTACTGCGGCGGCTGGGCTTCCGCCCACTGATTGCTTCCCTCGGCGGACTCGTCATCGCCTGGAATCCATATCTGATCAGCCTGGCCACGGCGGCCCACGGCGGCAAGTTGATGACCTTTATCTACACCCCGCTGATCCTGCTTTTGGCCTGGAACGTATTCGAAAAGCGGCGGATCCTCGATCTTGGCCTGCTCGCCCTCGGTCTCGGCTGGCAAATCGCCGTCGGCGGTCACACGCAGGTGCTGTTCTACAGCATGATTATGGTGGGCATCCTTTACGTCATGTGGGCGATTTTTGAATTGAAGCAGGCCCCCTCCGCTCGTCGTTTTGCTTCCCGCCGCCTTCGTCGCCGTCGCCGTCGTCCTCGCCTTCTGCGTGGGCTCGTTGTGGTATATTCCGCTGCTGAAGTATCTACCGTGGTCGATCCGCGGTCTCGGTCCAGCCATCGCGCAGGGCGGCGGACAGGCCGGATACTCGCTGGCCGACGCCACCATGTGGTCATTCCACCCGCGCGAAATCCTGACCTTCATCGTGCCTTCGTGGTTCGGCCTCAAGTCTCCTTATTACTGGGGGGACATGCCGTTCACCAGTTCGAGTTTTTACTTCGGCGTCGTGCCGCTGCTCTTCGCCGTGCTGGCGTTCTTCGGCAAAAAAGATCGGCTCTTTTGGGGACTGCTGGCCGTCACTGTCTTCGCGTTTCTGCTCTCCTTCGGCTCGCACTTCGAAAGCTTCTATGCGCTCTTCTTCAATATTCTGCCGTTCTTCAACAAGTTCCGCACGCCGTCGCTGATCCTGCTGCTCGTCATCCTCTCGGGCATCGTCTTTGCGGGTTATGGACTGCGTTTTGTGTTGAACCTCGCGGAAACGGACAAGTGGAAGAAACGCTTTCTTTACGGCGCCATCGTCTGCGCCGGGCTGCTTGTCGTCATAGCGCTGGCCGGGGGCGCGTTCTCCGGTCTCTTCGGCTCCTTCACCAAGGCCGGCGAATCCGGCCAGTACAGCTCCGAGCAGCTTGCCCAGGTCCGTGCCATGCGCTTCGACATGCTGAAGAACGATTTGCTGCTGGCTTTGCTCTGGCTCGGCATCGCATTCACCGCGTGCTGGGCGCTGCTTACCCGCAAAATCAAGGCAACCGTTTTCCTCGTCATCATTCTCGGAATTACCGCCGTTGATTTGTGGCGCGTCTCCCACAAGTTTTTCGACCCGCAACCCGCGGCGGCGACGCTTGGAGACCCTTCAAGCCCAATGAGATCGTGCGCACGCTGCGCGCCGACAACAGCGTCTATCGCGTGATGCCCCTCGGCAAGCTGATGCAGGACAACCGCTGGGCTTTCTGGGAGATTCCCTCCCTCGGCGGGTATCACGGGGCAAAGATGCGCAGCTATCAGGATCTCGTCGACAATGTCATGTTCCGCTCGCCCGACCCGAATCTGCCGCTGAACATGAACCTGCTGTCAGCGCTGAACTGCAAGTATTTCGTCGCCGAAGGCCAGCTTCCCCCGGCGCTGCATCTTGATCTGGTGAAATCCGATCCGGTTTCGAAGTGGTTTCTCTACAGCAACCCGCGCGTCGTGAATCGTGCGTTTTTCGCCGATTCCCTGCTCGTGATTTCCGACCGCCAGCAGGCCATGCAGCGGATGATGGACCGCGATTTCGCCTGGGACTATATGGCCGTCATTGATCAGGCGCTGCCCGGCCCAGTCGTCAAAAATGCAGACCGCAGCGCGGAAATCACGGCCTACACGCCGCACCTGGTCAAGATTCACGCGCGCAACACCGCGCCCGCGTTTCTCGTCCTGACGGACGCTTATTACGCCCCGGGCTGGGAGGCCACCGATAATGGCCGGAAAACCGCCATCTACAAGGTCGACAACTTCGTACGCGGCGTCTACCTCAGCTCCGGCGACCATGTCATCGAGTATCGTTATACAGGTAAGTATGAGCGCCAGGGCGTCCTGGTCGCCACCGTGTCGCATTTCCTCGTCTGGGGTCTGGTCGTCGGCGCCTTCCTCTATGAGCGGAAACGGCGCCGCAAGGAGACGGCGTGATCCCGGACGTCGCATCGCTGACTCCCGGCGCTGACGGCGCCGCGCCCGTGCCCCGCGCTGTCCATACTCTGCGCGGCGAAAATCTCGTTAAGTTCTACGGCCGGCGCAAGGTCGTTGACGAAGTTTCGCTGCACGTTGCCACGGGCGAAATTGTCGGTCTGCTCGGTCCTAACGGCGCGGGCAAGACGACGACGTTTTACATGGTCACGGGCATGATCAAACCCAATGCCGGTCGCATCATGGTCGACACGCGGGAGATCACCGGCCTGCCCATGTATCGCCGCGCGCGCCTTGGCCTCGGTTACCTTGCCCAGGAGCCCTCCGTCTTTCGCAAGATGACGGTGGAGCAGAATCTGATGTGTGTGCTCGAATTCATGCCCTACAGCCGCCGCGCCCGGCACGAACGCATGGAGCAGCTCCTCGAAGAGTTCCGGCTGACTCACGTCCGCAAGAATCGCGGGTTTCAATTGTCGGGAGGCGAGCGGCGGCGCGTCGAAATCGCCCGCTCCCTCGTTACCGAACCGAAATTCATGCTGCTCGACGAGCCATTTGCCGGTATCGACCCCATTGCTGTCAATGACATACAGCAGATTGTGATCGGCCTCAAGGCCCGCGGCATCGGGGTATTGATTACCGATCATAATGTGCACGAGACCCTTGCAATCACCGATCGTTCTTACTTAATTTATACCGGGCGGTTGTTGAAGGAAGGCACGGCGGAATTTCTCGCCTCGGACGAGGAAGCACGCCGCATTTACCTCGGCGAATCGTTCCGCCTCGAACGGTAGCGTTGTAAACACTGCCACAACACCTGATATAGCATCCGGATTCAAGAATTGCCGGATTCTGCCGATAACTGGACTACGGGAATCATACGTCCACCGCCTATCCTCGCACTGCTAATCCCCGTTCCCCACGCCTTTCTTGCGTATGACCGGCGGTCCGCCGCGGACCGCCCCCGACCACGAATTCGTTAGTTCTGAGGAGAGCGAGCTTCCATGCATCAGCTTCGGCAAGAGATTCGCCAGAAACTTGAACAATATCTTCAACCCCAGCAGATCCTTCGCAGCGAGCTGATTCAGCTCCCGCTGCTGGAGCTGGAGCTGCGCGTCCGCGCCGAATTGCAGGAAAATCCCTTCCTCGACGAAATCCCCGAAGACGAGGCCATCGTCGAGAAGGAACAGGTCGAACTCCAGACCGAACCCGCCGCCGCCTCCTTCGAGAATACCATCGAAGAGAATGAAACCGGCACCGGGGCCAAGGTCGAGGAACTGCCCGCCTCCAAGAACGAGGACGATGTCGATTGGGAGAATTTTCTCGATGATGACGACGCCGGTGTCTTCCAGGCCAACCGCTATATTCCCGAGGAAATGGTGGAGACGCCGCGGCCCTTCATCCCCACCTTGGCCGAGCATCTCGAGGACCAGCTCCGGCTGCAGCGGCTGACGGAAGAGGAATTCCGCGTCGGGCAGTACATCATCGGCAGTATCAACAAGGACGGCTATCTCAACTATCCGATCGAAGAGATCGCCCGCGAACTCAACGTCGATGTGCCCACCGCCGAAAAGGTGCTGCGCGCGATTCAGCAGTTCGAACCGGCCGGAATCGGCGCCCGCAATTTGCAGGAATGCCTGCTGATCCAGCTTCGCCAGAGCGAGAATCCGCAGAAGGCGCTGGTGCCCATCCGCATGCTCAGCGGAAACCTACGACGATTTCCTCAACAAGCGCTTCGAAGATCATTGCCCGCAAGCTTGAACGTCGCCCTCGAGGAAGTGAAGCAGGCGTTCTTTGAAATCCGCAAACTGAATCCCAAGCCCGGCGAAGGCTACTTCGACGAAAAGCAGAATTACATCGTCCCCGACCTCGTGGTCACCCGCGTCGGCGACGACGGCGAGTTCGTCGTCTATCTGAACGACGGCAGCATTCCCAGCTTCCACGTCAACACCGCCTACAAGGAAATGTTCCTCGCGGGCAACACGGATAAGAAGGTCAAGGATTTCGTGACGCGCAAGCTCGAAAGCGCGCGCTGGTTCATCAACGCCATTCATCAACGCCAGACGACGATCCTGCGCACCATGCGCGCCATCGTCAAGCGTCAGGAGGGCTTCTTCCGCCACGGCAAGGATCACCTGAAACCGATGATCCTGCAGGATATCGCCGAAGAGATCAGCATGGACATTTCCACGATCTCCCGCGTGACCTCCGGCAAGTATGTGCAGACCGAGTGGGGCGTCTTCGAACTCAAGTATTTCTTCTCCGAACGCATGGAAACGACCGAAGGCGAGGAGATTTCGACCAAGGTCATCAAGTCGCGCCTGCAGGACATCATCGCCGGCGAAGACAAGTCCGATCCCTTCTCCGACCAGACGATCGCCGAAATGCTGGCGGCGAGAAGGCTACCCCATCGCCCGCCGCACCGTGCAGAAATATCGCGAGCAATTGAACATCCCCGTCAAACGCCTCCGCCGCGAAATCTGACGCCCGGCAAAGTTTCTCTTGTCTTTGTGGGGGAGGGTTAAGGTCTTCCGCAACCCTCCTGCCAACATCGCTGCTCATTCGAAGACCCAGCCGCCGCCGGCTGGGCTTCTTTTTCTTTCCCCCTCGCTGACTCGATCTGGGATTACGGGAGCATAAGCGAAGTGAAGGTCGAGGAATATTTGTGGAGCGATAGCGACCTTCCATGACGTGCCGTCCGCTCACAATCTTCCAATTTCCTGCCTCCTGTTCGAAGAATTTTAGAAGACCCGAAATCAGATCCTCAAATCAACCCGAAGCCCGCCTCCCCGCGATGCACACCGAAAGCACTAATATTGACCTACCCTCCCGATCTCCGGGACTTTAGCCTTAAGCCTTGATCTAAATTATCATTGCCATCATGAAATGTCAGGAATGATGGCATTCCCTCACAGATTACCAAAAGATTTTCCGTACCCTTTCACCGTCCGCTTTGATTCCATCGCGAACTGACGCGATTAACACCCCCGGGTGCGATGAATTTTGCTTTTTTAGCGGTCGGTTTCCGGCTATAGCGCCAGTCGGAATAATTGAGTATATTAGCCATAGCCGATTTCGCCCGGATATTAACTAACCGAACCTATGCCTCCCACCAAGTTCACCCAGGAACTCGATCTGTACCCTGTTCTCCCCCTGCGCGACGTCGTGGTTTTCCCGTCGATGATCTTTCCTCTGTTGATCGGTCGACCGGGCACCCTGGCGGCGGTGGAGCGTGCGATGTTGACCGAGCGCAAGCTTCTGCTGCTCGCCCAGCGCGATCCCAACCTTGAGGATCCCACGCCCGCCGATCTGCACCAGGTTGGCGTTGTCGCCAGCGTTCTGCAAACCCTGAAACTTCCCAACGGCCTGGTGAAGGTCCTGGTCGAAGGCATCCAGCGTGCCCGCGCCATCAATTTCACGCAGGACAATAATTCATTCGACGCCGGCGTTCTCCCGCTGATCATCACCGGCGGTGAAGACCTCGACACTCGCGCCCATATGAAGGTGGCCATCCGCCGCTTCCGCGAGTACGTGAGCCTGAACCGTCAGCTTCCCGACGAAGTGCTGATGACACTCTCGAATCTTACCGATCCCGAGCGCACCGCAGATTTCATGCTCGCCCATCTGCCACTCTCCGTCGGCAGCAAACAGGAAGCGCTCGAGCAGACCACGCTGCTGGAGCAGATCAAGCTCATCAACCGCACGCTCGAAGAGGAAATTGAGATTCTGAAAATTGAGCGCTCGGTCGAAGGCCAGGTGCGCGAGAAGATCTCAAAATCGCAGCGCGTCTATTATCTTCAGGAACAACTGCGCGTTATTAAAAAGGAACTCGGCGAAGAAAGCGATGAAGATTTCTCGGATGTCATCGCCTATCGCAAGAAAATCCGCAAGTCGAAGATGTCGCGACCCGTCCGCGAGCGCGCCGAGGAAGAGATGGAGAAGCTCAAGGGCATGCCCATGATGTCGCCCGAAGCCTCCGTGATCAAAAATTACCTCGACTGGATCATTGCCATGCCCTGGGGAATCCAAACCCGGGACAATCTCGACATCGAGGAGGCCGAACGCATCCTCGAAGCCGATCATTTCGGCTTGCGCCGCCCCAAGGAACGGATTCTCGAACATCTGGCCGTACTTTCCCGCGTCGAAAAAGTCAAGGGGCCGATCCTTTGCCTGGTCGGCCCTCCCGGCGTCGGCAAGACCAGCCTCGCGCGCTCCATTGCCCGGGCCATGGGCCGCAATTTCGTCCGCCTTTCCCTCGGCGGCGTGCGCGACGAAGCCGAAATCCGCGGCCATCGCCGCACGTATATCGGCTCCATGCCGGGGCGGATCATCCAGTCCATGAAACGCGCGGGCTCGATGAATCCGGTCTTCTTGCTCGACGAAGTCGACAAGATGGCCTCCGATTTCCGCGGCGATCCCGCGGCGGCGCTGCTGGAAGTGCTCGATCCCGAACAGAACACGACGTTCTCCGACCACTATCTCGAAGTCGATTTCGATCTCTCGCAGGTGCTGTTCATCACCACGGCCAACGTCCGCTGGGATATTCCGCTGCCCCTGCAGGACCGCATGGAAATGATCGAGATCCATGGCTACCTGCGCTACGAAAAGCTGCAAATCGTCCGCAATTTCCTGCTCCCCAAACAGATTCGCGAGCACGGCCTGATGCCGTCGGAACTCGTGATGCCCGACAGCACGATCTACGCGCATCATCGATCTTCACACCCGCGAATCCGGCGTGCGTGAAGTCGAGCGCCTGATCGCCCGCGTCTGCCGCAAGGTCACCCGCGAAAACGTCAATTCCCGCGGCCGTGAAATCGTCGTCGAACCCGAACGAGCTCGAAAAATTCCTCGGCATTCCGCCCTTCAAGGAAAACCAGATCGAACAGGGCGAGCGCGTCGGCAGCGCCGTCGGACTTGCCTGGACGCAGGCGGGCGGCGAGATCATGAACATCCAGGCCAGTCCGTCATGCGCGGCAAAGGCAATCTGCTGCTGACGGGCCGGCTGGGCGACGTGATGAAGGAATCCGCCCAGGCCGCCCTGACGTATCTCCGCGCCCGCGGCGGTCCGTGGGGCGTCAGCGACGATTTCCTCAAGGATCATGACATTCATATTCATATCCCCGAAGGCGCGACGCCCAAGGACGGACCGTCGGCCGGCATTACACTGGCCACCGCGCTGCTCTCGGCGCTGACCAACGTCAGCGTTCCGGCGGACATCGCCATGACCGGCGAAATCACCCTGCGCGGCCATATTCTGCCCATCGGCGGTCTCGCTGAAAAGGTCATGGCCTCGCGCCGCGCGCAGCTTCAAAAGGTCTTCGTGCCGCTCGGCAATCGCGCCGACTGGTTTGATCTCGACGCCGATTTGCGCAACGGCCTGCAGGTCGAGTTCGTCGAGAACATCGAGCAGGTGTGGGCGCAACTCTTCCGCCGCGAGGCCCGTCCCAAGCAGTCGCGCGGCCGGGCGGCGCGCAGCGGCGTCCACGGCACGCCCTGATCAATCTCGCGGCAGACACCAACGCGGCCTATGCGCCGGGCTCTGTCCCGCCGCGCGCTTCTCGCTTTCCCTATGAAAATTCCCGAAATTGAATTTGTCGCCTCCGCGCCGAGTTTTCAGCAGGCGCCCAAACGGCCCCTGCCTGAAATCGCTTTCGCGGGCCGCAGCAACGTCGGCAAGTCCTCGCTCATCAACTCGCTTTTAAACCGCAAGCAAATTGCCCTTACGTCACGCACGCCGGGCAAAACGCGCCTGCTCAACTACTTCCTCATTGGCCGCGGACTCTGCTATTTCGTCGATCTTCCCGGTTACGGTTTCGCCCGCGTCTCCGGCGACATGAAGGAGCAGTGGGGTCAGTCGATTGAAGATTACCTGCAGGATTCGACGCGTCTGTCCCTCGTCGTGCTCATCCTCGACATCCGTCAGGGACTGACCGCCATCGATCAGACCATGGTCGACGGCCTGCACACCCTCCATCGCCCGTGGGTCGCCGTGCTGACCAAGGCCGACAAGCTCGGCACAAGCGCGCGGCAAAAGGCCGTGAGCGGTTTGACGGGAATGCTCATCTCGCAGGGCGCGCGCGCTGTCCTCCCCTACTCGTCTCTCGACAACACGGGCCGCGACGCCCTTCTGGGAAACCCTGCTCGCCGCCGTCAAGCCTCCGGAGAAATAACCATCCATCGCCTTTGACCTTCCCATAGGTACGCCCGGCTTGCCGGGCTTTTCTCCGGCTTTCCCTTTCCTGTATAAATGAAAAGCGCGACCTGCACAGGCCGCGCTTTTCTTCGCTATTCAGGAAATCGAAATCAATTGCGTCTGTAAATCGAAAGCCCCTGCACACGATCTCCGACGAATACCGTGTGGTTCTCGATATCCAGCGCCGCCGGTTCGAGGAACGGCAGTTCCTGGACCAGGCGCGGCGCCGCTAAATCGCTGATGTCCACGATATAAATGCCGTCTGCGTCGTCCAGTAAGACCGCGTAGTCGCCATCCGTTTCCACCTGCCGCAGGCGATCGGCTTTGGGAAGGATAAATTCCTTCACCAGGCGCAGCGAGTCCACATTGTCCGCGTTGACGATGAGCATCGCATACTCCGCCGCCACCACGATGTTGTTGCCATGCCAGGCGCAATCGTAGGCGTGGCCCGGCAGCAGGAGGGTATCGAGGGCCAAGCCCGCGATACCGTCAAACAACGCAATCCCCGACTCAAAGGCAATGGCCGCGATGCCACTCGCGCTGATCCCGAAATATTGAACCTTGTTGGCGGCGACGGGCGCGCTCCATGCCGTCGCCGGAAAACCGGCGTTGTTTGTCCAGGTGGTATCGGTGGCGCGGACCGCCTGCTGGCACTTGAGAACGGATTCCCCGATGTTATCCGTCAGCCACACGGTCACCGTGTCGGGTCGGCCAACGAAGACGCACTCCGTCGAACCGCTGCTGGCGTTAATCCAGTAAACCCGCCGGTGCAGGCGGAAATCCCGGACCGGGCTTTCGTACCCCGCGTCCGTCGGCAGGTAGGAAAACACGAGGCCGTTGGCGGCGTCCATTGCCACCAGGTCACAGCGCGCGCCCACATAGCGCGGGCGATAGGTATCGGCCACACTGATCGCGTTCAGGTTGGTCACGTTCAGAATATCGTAACCGGCAAACTCGAAAGCCACGGCCGCATAGTCGCCGGAAGCGTCGATATCTGTGATCACGCTCGGTACCGCATACGCCGCCGCCAGCGAATACGGCGGCGTCGGAACGTCGGGGGTATTCGGGTCGTCACAGCCGCCGATCAGAATCAACGTCGCCAGCATGGCTGCGATCAGGGGCAGTTGCCACAATGTCCGTTTCATCGTCGAGGATCCTGCTCTAAGGAAATGAGGTCGTCGAGTCTGCGCTCGATCTCAATAAAGGTTTCGAATGGAAAGAAGGCGCGGCCGCGTTCGGCGCAAATGCGCGCCAGCGTGCCCGTGGCAAATACCAGATCTGCGCGCTCCACCGGACAGAGATCCGTATAGCCGTCGCCGATGTAGATGATCTTCCGTCCCGCCGCGCGTTCGGCTTCCAGATGCACGCATTTGCAGTGGCTGCAATGCTCGGCCAGCCGCGCGCCGTCGCGCAGGACCACGCGCCAATGACGGCCGTCAATCGCCACCGTATGCGCCTTCACCGCCACATCCGGCGCACCGGCCCTCCGCAACAGCTCCCGGATCAGTTCTTCAAGCCCCGAGGACAGAATCGCCAGCGGGATCTCCCGGCGGCGGCAATATTCCGCGAATTCCACAAAACCCCCGCGGATGCGCACGCCTGCGACCAATGCCGCCACCGCCTGCTCCCATGTCGCGTCGATCAGCGCCATCTGCCGGGGAAACGCGTCGCGCTCCGTGATCTCCCCCGCCCACACCGCCGCGTCCAGATCTTTCCACTCCGGTGTGGCGAACCGTTGCAGCAGAAAATCGCAGGAGTCGGGGATGCAAACCGTGCCGTCGAAATCGCAGCATACAGACCAGGCGATCATACGGTCATCTTCAAAAAATACCGGTGCAGGCGTAAATCGCCCGTCAATTCGGGATGAAAAGATGAGGCGAGAAAGTTGCCTTGCCGCACCGCCACCGCTTCGTCGTTCAGCCAAATCAGTGGCTTTACGTCCGCCCCATAGCCGCGGATCCGCGGCGCGCGAATGAAGATTCCATGCAGTGGCCGCGCGGAGTCTTCGATTTCTGCGGAGAGCCGTAGATCTGCCTCAAACGAGTGTACCTGACGCCCGAAACCATTGCGCGCAATCTCAATGTCCATGAATCCCAATGGCTGCACGCGCGGATCGGTCGCGTCTTTCGACAGCATGATCATCCCCGCGCACGTGCCCCACACCGCGTGCCGCGCGCCGAAGGCTTCCAGCGCCGCGCGCAGCTCGGGCGCGAGCAGCTTGGTCATCGCCGTACTCTCGCCGCCGGGAATGATCAAACCCGCAAGCCCGGCCAGATCCTGTGCCGTACGCACCTCGCGCGGCGCCGCGCCTGCCTGGCTTAGCGCCCGCATATGCTTTTCAAAATCGCCCTGCAGCGCAAGTACGCCTACCGCCGTGGAAACCGTCACGCGCCCCCCTTACCAGCCGCGTCCGGACAGCATTTCTTCGGCCGGCATCGTGCGCACGTCGAGGCCGGGCATCGCGCCTGACAGTCCCGCCGACACGTCAACGAGCTTCTTCGGATCCTTGAAATACGTTACCGCCAGCACGATCGCCTTAGCGCGGTGTTCCGGATCCTCACTCTTGAAAATCCCCGAACCCACGAACACTGACTCGGCCCCGAGCTGCATCATCAGCGCCGCGTCTGCCGGAGTGGCAATCCCGCCCGCCGCGAAATTCGGCACCGGCAGCTTGCCCTTCTCGCGCACCGCCGCGAGCTGCTCGTAGGGCGCGCCGATTTCCTTGCCGTAGGCCACCAGCTCTTCGTCGCCCATCGTCTGCACGCGGCGCATGGCACTCATCACGCTGCGCATGTGACGCACGGCTTCCACTATGTTCCCCGTCCCCGCTTCGCCCTTCGTGCGCATCATCGCCGCGCCTTCCGCGATGCGCCGCAGCGCCTCGCCCAGATCACGGCAGCCGCACACGAACGGCACGCGGAACGCGTGCTTGGCGATGTGGAACATTTCATCCGCCGGCGTGAGGACTTCGCTCTCGTCGATGAAATCCACTTCCAGCGCTTCCAGAATCTGCGCTTCCACAAAGTGCCCGATGCGGCACTTCGCCATCACCGGAATCGACACCGCCTGCTGAATTTCGCGGATGCGGTTCACGTCGGACATGCGGGCCACGCCGCCGTCGCGGCGGATGTCGGAGGGCACTCGTTCCAGCGCCATCACCGCCACCGCCCCGGCGTCTTCGGCGATCCGGGCCTGGCTGGCGTCCGTCACGTCCATAATCACGCCGCCTTTGAGCATCTCCGCGAGCCCGACCTTGGCGGCAAAGGTTCCTGTTTCCGTCATGACTCTATCCTGAATGTTAAATTCCGAGAAGAAATGGGGCTGGTCCCTGAACCAGGTGCGCGTAAGAGATTCAAGCGGGATGGTGAGGAGAAAGTCCGAACGCTGCGGTTCGCGGCAACGCCTGAGCGTGCATTCTGCAAAAGATCGTGGCGGATCGCTGCCAGATGGCAGTTTTAGACCGCGAAAGTACGCCCCGCATTCGTCTAAGGTACATATTTTTTCGTACTTTGTCAAGCAACCGCAGTCTCGCTGCGGACGGCACTTATTTTGCTAACTTGTAGCTCTTAAGAATATACAGTCAAGATCGTGAGGAACCATGTCGCGTTTCTGGAGAAGCGTCTCCATCGCCGGGGGTGCTGCCGCCATAATTCTGGGTGCCCTCCTGCTGATGGGCAACCTTCGCCAAGCCCAATCCCAGGCCGTAGAACTGGAACAGGTCCGGCTGGAAACGCTGGCCCGAAGCTGGGAAGGTCGTCTTGAAACGGCACGGGAGACATTTCATGACCGAATAGTCCAAAATGATCTGCTGCCCATCCTCGAGCACCCCGCCGATTGGTCACCGTGGCGCGTTCAGCCCCGGCTGACGGCAATGGGTGAAAACTGGACCGCGGAAAGCGGCTCGGTTCGCGCCTTCATACTGTTGCTGCCTTCCGGGCAAGTCCATTCCAGCATCGGCGACACCTCCGGGCTCGACTACGCGCGCACCACCATCGTCAGCGACCCGCTACTTGATCTGGTGCTCTGGAATCCGGGTACGGTGGGCACGCAGTTACTCGCCCTCGACTACCGGCCGCCGCAAATCGATTCCTCGGATTCACCCGGTCACATTATCGTGCTGCTCGATGCGACGCCGCTGTTTCGTGCCACCGGTAAATCATTCGGCAATTGGGTATTGTTGAGCGCGCCCGGTACGGCCCTTGCGGCTTCGTCTCCGCAACCGGCGCCGGTAGCGATCAGCGATGCCGCCTGGAAACTGCTGCTGCAAACGGAAGCGGGCGCCGTGCCACAGACGGAAGACGGAACACTGTGCTTCGCGCGCATTTCCCTGCCGGGCAGTGCGCCGCTGCTGTTGGTCCAACCGTTCCGCGCTCGCGCCTCCGCGTCGCTCTTCGGATTTGCGCTGCTGTTTTTAGGTCTGGGCGTATTGCTCACTCGCACTCTGCGCATGCAACCGACTCCCGTGACGGGCCTTGCTTCGGCGGCGACTCCGGATGCTGATCCCACCGGGGCGGAAGCGGCGGGACTCCGCCAGATTTTCCAGACCATTGATGATCCCCTCTGTGTGATCGACGGGAATGGCGGCGTTCTGCGCGCGAATCATAAGGCACAGGATTGGCTGCGTGATTTGCGCGCGGAAGACGCTCCACCCGTTCAAACCACGGGCGGTGCGCTTCCCCTGACGGAATTCCTCTCCCGCGCCGCCGAGGATCCCTCCGCCGTTTCCGCGCCCGGCCGCTTGACCGTCGCGGGCCAGCGCGTAGCGTTTGACCTTCAGGCCACGCGCCTCCATCGGGATAGCGCCGGCCGCGGCCCTGTTCTGTTGCATTTCCGCCCCCAGCCCGCTGCCGGGCAGATGCGGCATCAGGCGTCATCCGCAACGGCTACGGGTGTCGAATCCTCCTGCCCGTTTCCGGTTTTGTCCGTGAATCCGGCGGGATTTGTGACCAGTTACAACGAGGCCGCGCGTCAGGCCTGCCCCAGGCTCGCGCATACGCCACTCCTGTCCGAATTACTGCCGGGTATCGAGGCTCGTTCACTTCCCACGCTGCTGAACAGCGAACCGGGATCCACCTTTGAATCCCTCTTCGGTTCCAGCCCGCATGAGTTCACGGTGATTCGCGGTGACGATCGGTTGCTCTTGTACGCGCACCGCCTTTCGGAATCCAAACAACTCGAAGTTGATTTGAAGCAGGCGCAGGAAAATTTCTTCGGACTTTGCGCCCTCGTGCCCGCGGCGATTCTGCTCGTGGATCCGCGCGATCACGCCATCATCGAGGCCAATGCGGCGGCGGGCGACTTGTTCCGCTGCACCGTCGCCTCGCTGCGCGGCCGCGCGCTCGACACACTGTCGGATCGAGCCGTGGAATACCGCGTCGAGAGACGACCACTTTACGGCCGTGACTTCCGACGGCCAGGCTGTTCCCTGCGCCTTCCGCTTTGAACTCATCAAGATCGAAGGCATTCCCACACTGCTGGTGATTCTGGAGCCGGATCAGTTGCGTCTCGAAGCGCTGCCGCTGCCCGCTGCGATTTCCGCGCCGGTGGTCGCGCTGCCGGCGGCGCCACCGGTTCAACCCCCGGCTGTCCCGTCACTCCCCGCCGGTCCCGGGATCTTAGTCACTTTCGATCCCACCGTCCGCGAGGTGGCGCGCCGCCTACTCGACAAGTTAGGGCACAATTGCGAGTCTTTTTCCTGTCTCGATGACGCCACGGTCTGGCTGATTACGCACGATGTCCGGCCCGAACTCATGGCTGTCGACCTGCTGGATTTTGCCAATACAGTCAGCTGGGTCACTGAACTCCGTGACCGCTGCGGCGACGTTCCCTGCCTGGCGTTTACCGACGGCCTGGCCTACTCGCTGCCCGCCACCGGACCCAACGCCCTGCTGACCAAACCGTTTGACCTCGATTCCCTCGCCGCAGCGCTGCGCGAGTTGAATCTCGATCATGCCGTCACGGCATAACGCGCGAAAAAAGCAAATGGCATTCGCCGTGGTGACTCTCCAGCTTAGCTCGACATAGTCGGCAGTCACCCGTCCGTACGGGCGGGTCTGAGACCCACCCCTCTTATAAAATACAAAAGCGGGTAGATTCTGCGATCTACCCGCCAAAGACAAGCCGCGCGGCAAGGGTCACGGAACCCGCGCCACTTCTCATGCTGGCTTATTGTCCTTTTATCGCCGATTTCAAGCTGGCATAGCGCCGCTTCAAAAGTTCGAGGGATGTCAGATAGCGAATCTGAGTCTCCGCCATCTCCGCCATTTCCGCATCGATGTCCACGCCGTTGATCCCATTGCCGTCTACGGGTAGTTTTTCCTGGCGCGCCTGTGCGTGCAGCTCTTCGAGCGCGCCCGCGCCGCGCCCGCGCATGTGCCGCGCGTCGTTGGTGCGCAGCGCATCACCGCCGCTCTGCGATAAAGTCGTTTTCAACTGCTGTTCGAAATCCACGGCCACGCGCTGATAGCCGGGCGTTTCCGCGTTGGCGATGTTCTGCGCATGCGTCCGCTGGCGCATTGACTGCGCATCCAGCGTCCGCTTCAACGTCTCGGTACCGCTGGACTGCCGAATTAAAAACTGCTGAACAAGATTATCCGCCATCGCGATAAACCGGTTGATGTCCGCGCGAGCTGCTCACCGGGAGACACGTGTTGCGATTTTAAGACTGCAATCGGCATGCCGTCCGCAAGTGCCTGTTATCTCTATCCAAAGACCCTGCTCCTCCGGCACTCTTTGCCTCCCTGTGAACCCTTTCCGGTGCTTTTGAACACCTCGCCGCGACTCCCGCCAGGCGGGTAATCTCCACCAAAAAGCAGCGGTCCGGATTATTCGATCCGGACCGCTCTGCAATCAATCCTTGTCTTTGGATTTTATGGACAGTGGATACCGCCCGCCGTCACCATGTAGAAGCGCCGCGATGCAAACGGACTGGCGTCCGTATAGGTCGTGGTCCCGGTAACGACGTTCAAGTACGTGTAGCCAGCCGGGAAAACCGCCGTGGCGTCGAGCGAGTAGTAAATCGAGTAGCACGTGCAATTCTGATTCACACCCGGCTCCCAGCGCAGAATCACCTGATCGAGGACGCCGTCGCGCAGCACCGTGAGGGCCGTCGGATCCGCGCAGTACGGAACCGCGAACGGCGGGAAGCCACCGGTTACCAGCTGGTAGCCACCGCAGTAACAGCTCGCGTTGTCATATTGTGACAGGATCGCCACCAGGGGCGTCGGGCCTTGCGGAATGATCGTTCCCAGCAGCGGTTCGCAAACACCGGCCTGGGTGCGGTAAAGCACCGTATCCGTGCCGGAATAAGCGAAGTAGTTGGTAGAGGGCGCAAAGGTTGCCACACCGTCTCCCGCCACAAAGGTTACACTCGGAATGTAGATGTGCTGCGACTCGCGCGGTTCGGCGGAGCAATCGGCAAGGTGGTAATCCGCCTGGGCCGCCGTCAGCGTGACGGGATTGGGCAACGCGTTGCCCGCCGTCAGCAGCGTCACCACCGGCAGTAGGCCAAGCATCGAGTCGATTTCCGACAGGCCGTTGTAGAGTTTCAGATAGCCTTCCACCTGCACCTGGTCGCCCGCCGCCATCCGCCGCGTGTCGTTGACCATGTTGTAACGCACGGCACTGCCGTAGAGCATCATCGCGCAGCCGTCGGCTTCGATGTAGGCGTTGCGACGGCAGGAATCGGCGTAAGTCACGACGCCCTGGAAGATCACGCGGTTGCCTTCGTTGACGGGGAAACCGCAGTCATCCTGCTGCCGCAGTTCACAGATCGTCCGCGCCACGGCCGGAGCGCTGCCGCCACAAACCGTCGCCGCGCCCGGCGTTCCGCGATCGCGCTGCGTCGCGCCGTCCCAGATCGTGCCGGCCCAGCACCAGTTCGTATCCACCTGCGGATTATAGCTGAGATCGCGCAGCTGAGTGCTGCGGCCCACCATGAAACCGAAGCTCGACGTGTACTTCAGATAGCTGACGAAGACACCCGCGCCGGTCTTCAGCACCAGCGAGTCAGCCGAGTTGGAGAGCGAAATGCCGTCACCCGATGTGGCGTAATGATAGGCGTAGTTTTCGGGGACGCCGCCATTGGTCGCGCTGTCGCCGTTCGATGCGAATACAAAATACTGTCCGGGATTAATCACGGCCGGACCGTCAATCGTGTCCGTGCCCGACGGATCGGACAGCAGCCAGCCCGCCATGTCCACTGAAGATGCGCCCGCGTTGTAGACTTCGAACCATTCGCCCAGGCTGTCCGCCAGGCCGGAGAAGTTCGGATCGGGCATAACTTCCGTGAAGATGATATTTGCCGGCGGCGGCGATACCGTGAACTGCGTCTGGCTGCCCGCAAGAATCGGGTTGGTCGCCAGGTCTTGCACGTTGTTCACCGTCAGCGTGTACGTGTTCGGCGTAAACACCGCGGAGAAGCCGAGACGAACCACGGCCCAATCGGCCTGACGCGCGGCGCTCACCGGACTACCCACGCTCAAATCTACGGAGTAGTTGCCAACGGTCTGCGCCGTCGTCAAATCAACGTGCTCGGAAAACGTAACATCCACCGCGGTGGGCGTCACCTGAACGGCAGACACCAGCGTCGGCGGTGTGTTATCGACGCCGCAAACGGTGTTGGCAGCGCCGGGCGTGCAGTAGCGGTAGCGGCCAGTTGTGGCGAACACGTTCGCCGACTCATGCCAATCCGTCACCACGTTCGTCCAGGCCCCGTGCTCGTCGCACTTTTCAACGGATGAACCGGCGGTCGCCATCGCCGGATACTGTAGCGTCAGCGATCCGTCGATGAAAATGCCACTGGTTGAATCCGTGTACAGAGCGAGGTTATCGCCGCTGTTGCCCAGCGCCCACGCTCCGTGATACGGGGCGCAGATGATCTCTCCGGTGATTTCCGGCATCTCAACTTTCGAGAGTGTCAGATAGCCATCCGCCGGAAGTGTCGTGCCCACCGGAATCTGGATGCCGCCTTCTGTCGCCGCCACCGGGTAGACGCCGGCATCGATCACCACCCAGTTGCTGACGTCGATTGCGGCCGCCGTGGTGTTGTGAAGTCTCCACCCATTCCACGTCGCCACCGGCGGTGTCGTCATACATGACTTCGTTGATCCGCACAGTGCCTTCGAGATTGCTGATGCTGAACGTGCCGGTTGCACTCACGCAGGGATTCAGAGCGAGATCCTGCACGCCATTGGCCGTCAGCGTGTAGCCGCCGTTGCCGATGGGCGCGAAGGTTAAATGCACAAGACGTAAATTCGCGCCGTCGCGTGTCGCCAGCGTCGGCACCAGCGATCCCGGCGACACAACGTAGTTGGCTTCCGTTTCCGCCGTCACCAATTCCACCGGCTCACTGAACAACACGTCCAGCGCGGTGTTGCTGATCACGGTCACCGAGGTGATCGTGGGCGGTGTGATATCCGAGCACGGTGTTCCCGCGGCGTTAGGCGAGATGTGGCGATAACGGCCCGCCGTAGCAAACACATCCGTGCATTCCTTCCAGTCCGCGGCCAGTCCTGACCAGGGCGCGGTAAGGTTGCAACGCTCGATGCTGTTGCCCGCATTGCCCACCGCCAGGTCGGGGGTATTCACCGTATGGCTGCCGTCAATCAGTGTACCGCCCGTGGCGGCGGTATAGAGCGCGAGGTTGTCGCCGCTATTTCCCAGCGTCCAGCTCCCCGATCCTGTGCCGACCACTTCACCGGTAAATTCAGGTATCGGAAGCCTGGAAATCACGAGATATTGACCAGCCGCGAGGGTTGTCCCGGCCGGAATTAAAATCTGCCCTTCCGTGCCCGGACCCGGATAAACGCTGCAATCCAGGATCACCCAGCCGGAAATATCAATGGAAGCGGCGGTGTTGTTATGGATTTCCGCCCATTCCAAGTCCGTACTGGCGGTGTCGTCATACATCATTTCCGAGAACACGACATCGCCCGGAAGTTGTGCCCAGGCACCACCCCCTGCCAACAGCAGGGCCAGCGCCAGGAGATAGAAAACATGAACAGACTTCATAGAAAACTCCTCATATTTCGTCATACCAACGGATAGTCATCGAAGATCGTGCTTGGAGATCGTAGAGTTATACCAAGTTTCACAGCCTTATGAACTGATAAATTACACTCAAAATGCGCCATCCGCAAGCGAATCTGCACAGTCAGACAACTTAAAACAGGGTTACTATAGTCATAACCCTTTGGCAAGTTCTTGATGTTTCTGCTCATAGTAGAATAAGCCAGAACTGACAGGCAAAAGTCGCGGAAAACGGGGAGGCAGTGTGGAAAACTTTAAAAGAATCCATAGGCAGTCGTCATCTCATGAAAAAGCTCCAAGAATCGGAGCTTTTTCGGATAAATCGCTGTGTAAAGAAGGTTTCTGAACCAGTCAGTTCCGCAACCGGACAGAATACCCCTGTTCGAGTAGAACTTCCATCGCGCGTCGGGCATCGGCACGGGTTTCCAGCACAACCTGCAAGCGGCCACCCCGGCGTTCGCGAATATAGATCACATGAATGTCCCGGATGCCAATGTCCCGCGCGGCCAAAAGTCCCGCAATCCGGGCGATTGTACCGGGTCGATCGGGCGCGGTCACGGTGATTTCACAGTTCGCATCCCAATCGCCGGGACGCTCGCGAACGAGTTTCCGCTGCAGGGCATGGGCTGACTCCCAGATTTCCTGCAATCGCCCGTCCTTTAAATCTTTCACACACAGGTCCAGCACGGACCGGAATTCGTCGAGCGCCTGGGTCACCTGCGCTTGGTTCAAACGCAGAACTCCTTCCCAGACTCCCAGCGGCAGCGCGGCCATTGCGGTCATCGTTTGAAAATTGCCGGTCGCCAGCTTCGGCAGCGCGGGAATCGTATTGCTCTGCTGCGCGATCCAATTCGACAGCGCCATGGAAACGATGAACGGCACATGCGTGGTCATCGCCATCACGCGATCATGCAGTTCGGCTTCCAACGCCAGCGGATAAGCCCCCAGCATCCGCACCCACCACCACAGCGATTCACGCACGGATGGCGGTGTGTGTGCGGTCGGCGTCAGCAGCCAGTAACCGTTTTCAAAAAGACTCGCGTCGGCGTTGCCGATTCCCTGGCGGTTGCTGCCGGCCAGCGGATGACCGCCGAGATAACAGGCGCGCGCGCCGTCGGTCGCTTTAGCCAGGCGGTGCAGTTCAATTTTCGCGGGCGCGGTATCCGTGACGACGGCTTCCGCCTTGGCGCATTTCAGGACGGTGGGCAGGATCTTCACGATTTCGTCGATGGGCGCGGCGAGGACGATGAGATCGGCGTCGGCGACGAGTTCGGACAAGTCCCCCACTCCGCGATCGATGGCGCCGCGTTCCAGCGCTTCGTCGAGCACGGCGGGGCTGTCATGGCCCGTAATCATCCCGGGATAGCCCATGGCTTTCATCCGCAGTCCGATCGAGCCGCCGATGAGTCCCACGCCGATAATCGCCGTCCGCTTGAACTCCACACCCATGAGTTCCAGCGGATCGGGAACGGTCAACGTTTCGACGTCCTCCATCGACGCGTTTTCCGGTCCAAGTTCCCGCTTTTCGCCCTGCTCCACCGCGACTCTCCTACGACGATAATTCGACAATCCCGATACCCGCACGGCGCAACAGGTACACGGCCTGATTGCGTTCTTCGGCGGACTTCAGAGTCAGGCGAAAAGTGCCTGTGTCCATTCCCTGGACCTTTTGAATGCTGGCAACGGGGATGCGCGCCACGGCGAGAACTTCCGCCGCCCGTTCGATCATCTTCGCATCCGCGCCCGCCACCACCATCAGGCTGGTATCTTCGATGGGCGTTTCTTCCAGTGTATCCGACGGCATGGCTTGCGTCAGGAGTTCATTACAGCGCCTGGCGAGCGCTCCGGAAGCAAGATCCTGCCGCACAATCTGCAGGTGTCCCAGCAGCTCGTCGATCGCCACGACGAGACCTTCACGGTTCTTTTCGATATCGTCAAGCCAGCCGCCAGGCAGCGCGGCGGCGAGGGAGCGAAGCTCGTCTCCGAGGCGCTGTCCCCAGGCGTCCGCACTGATTCGCAGGCGCAGCGGGCTGTCGAGCAGACTTTGCAGCAACGCCAATCCAGCGAGGCCCGGGAGCTGCGTTGTCAGCCCCAGCCAGCGATCATGCATTTCCGCCGTCATCGAGACGGTTTTCGCGCCCATCTTTTCCAGCGCCTGTTGCAGCCGCAGCGCTGCGGGTTCGTCGCCGTCGCCGCGCGGCGTGAGCACAACCGTCTTGCCGTCGAAGAAAAACTTGGTTGCGCCGGAGAGTGCGCTTGTGGGATCCGGCAGTCCGAGCGCATTCAAGCCCACCAGACCGAGGTCCGTGCGCGGACAGCTTTGCAACAGGCGGTGCATCTCGCCTTTGAAGCGGCTGGTTTCGCAAACCACCGCCTCGTCGTCGGCCAGTTCCAGCACCTGCGCCAAGCACTCGTCGGTGGGATGTACATTGGACGCCAGCATCACCAGGTCTGATCCGGCGAGGCGCTCGGCGAGATCGGGGCCGCCGCCGTTGATGATGCCGAGTTTCCACGCCTCGCTGCTGGCGGCGGCATCCGCCACGCCCACAATGCTGCCCTTGAAGCCTGAGCGTTTCAGGCCAAGGGCGAAGCTGCCATTCGTGCGATCCAGGCCGATGAGGCATACCCGGCGAAAGGAATTCATGCGGTCCTTCCTGTAACGGCTTTAACAATGATTGCGAGTGCAAAGTTCAAGCCATTGCCAGGAAAGCGCACGATAAATATAGAGATTTCATAAGCAGATTGCAATGTCTTCTACGGGACCACATGAAAATGTACCGTTTGCAGATTCTAACGACCACAACGGTGTTTGTAAGCTCACTATATATGAGAAGATGCAAAAAAAACGACGGAACGGAAGTTTAGAAAACGCTGAAAATAAAAAAGTGCCGTGCGGCGTGGCGTTTTGTAAATGGCGGGAAATATCATTCGAAACCGTTAAAATAATCCGCATAAGATAAAGCAGGAATCAGCGGAAGTCAAGGTGAATTTGAACAAATGCGCAAGTAGTGATGGCAAGCGGGGTTGGAAGCGGATCCCTGAAGGAGAGATGGCGGAACTGCGGCGGGATGAGGGAATGTGGATTGATGCCGGATGGTGAAGGGAGAGAGGACGGGATTCCGGGCAGGGCGCAGACGACCTGCCTCGGCGGAAGGGGATTTCAGAACGGAACCACCCCCCCTTTCCTCCCCGTCAACGGGGGGGAATTGAAACGCGCGGGGTGAGGGCATCCTTCCTGCGTCAGGACAGGCTCCCGCGCGGCGGTTTGAGCATTAGCGAAATCAAGCCAGCGAAGCGCGGAAATCGAAGGCGTCAGCGTCGCGGGTCAAGCGTCACGCTTGCGGCGGTGGAGGGCTTCCTCGATGGTGGTCCAAGGGAGCGTCGCACATTTGACGCGAACGGGTAACTTGGAAATGCCGGACAAAGCGCTAAGGTCGCCCATGTCGACGCCCGCGGGTTCCTGGCCTTCGCGGATGAACTCGCGGACGTGGCCGATCCACTGTTCGATTTCGGGGATGGTCTTGCCTTCGAGCATTTCCGTCAGCATCGAGGCCGAGGCCATGCTGATCGCGCAGCCCTTGCCGTTGAAGCGGATCTGCTTCAGCACTTCGCCCTCGAATTCCAGATCGAGGGTGATGTCGTCGCCGCAGAGCGGGTTGACGCCCTGCACGGAGAGCGTGGGGTGCTCGAGGTGGCCCTTGTTGCGCGGCAGGCGGTAATGGTCGAGCAGAATCTCGCTGTAAAGGTCAGACAACCTGAAGCACCTGCTTGGCTTTGCGGACGGCGTCGACCAGTACGTCGATTTCGTCCAGCGTGTTGTAAAGGTAGAAACTGGCGCGGGCCGTGGCCGAGACTCCCAGCCAGCGCATCAGCGGCTGAGCGCAGTGGTGGCCGGCGCGGATGGCCACACCCTCGCGGTCCAGAAGCGCGGCGAGGTCGTGGGGGTGGATGTCCTTCACATTGAAGGTGACCAGTGCCCCCCGCTCCACTGCCGGACCGTAAACCGTGACACCGGGCTCGCGTGAAAGGGCATCGTAGGCCTTGGCCGTGAGCTGGTGGTCGTGTTCGGTGATCCAGTCCATGCCGACATCCTGAATGTAGCGGATCGCCGCCGCGAGACTAACGGCCTCGGTGATCGCCGGGGTGCCGGCCTCGAATTTGTAGGGCAGGTCGTTCCAGGTGGCATGGTCGAGCCAGACCTCGCGGATCATTTCGCCGCCGGTCATGTAGGGATCCATGTCGTCCAGAATCTCGGGCTTTGCCCCACAAAATACCGACGCCGGTTGGTCCCAGCATTTTATGCGCCGAGAAGGCGTAAAAGTCCGCGTCAAGGTCGGTTAGGTCTACCGCCAGATGCGGTGCCGCCTGTGCGCCGTCGATCAGCACCTTGGCCCCGACCTTGTGCGCTTCTTCGACGATCTGCTTGACCGGAAGTGATTGTGCCGAGCACGTTGGACGCGTGCGCCATGGCGACCATCGCGACGCGATTGTCAAGCAGCTTGACGGCCTGCGTCCATGTCCAGGCGGCCATCTTCGGTCAGTGGCCAGAAGCGCAGTTCGGCTCCCACCGCCCGGGCCACGATCTGCCACGGGACGAGGTTGGCGTGATGCTCCATGGGGGTGAGCAGAATCGCCTGGCCGTGCTTAATGAACTTGCGGCCATAAGCCTGGGCCACAAGATTAATCGACTCGGTGGTGCCACGGGTGAAGATGATCCCTTTGGACGTCGGCGCATTGACGAACGCGGAGACCGTCTTGCGGGCGGCTTCGTAATCGGCCGTGGCATTCTCGCCCAGGGTATGAACACCGCGATGCACGTTCGAGTAGCGCGATTCACAGAAGCGACAATAGGCGTCGAGCACCTGTATCGGCTTTTGCGAACTGGCGGCACTGTCGAGGTAGACCAATGGGCGGCCATTGACCTTGACATTCAGGATCGGGAAATCGCGGCGAATCTCAGTGACAGTCTTCATGCTCTTTCCAGTCAGGCGGACGGTAAGTAACCGTCCGGAATACGGACCTTTACATCGTCATCATCCAGTACTACATCAAATACGGGGATGGGCTCATCCGCCGGCAGTGACAGGGCTTCACCTGTCTTCAAATCGAACTGTGCCCCGTGGCGAGGGCATTCCACGACGTGACCGTCCAGCCAGCCTTCGCTCAGATGTTCATGTTCATGCGAACAGATGTTACTGGAAGCAAGGAAACCTTTTTCGGTGTGGAACACGGCCAGCTCCAGCGTCCCCACCTTAAACGACCGGCCCTGCCCGCGTGGAATGTCGGACTTGGCACAGATACGAACGAGGCGGGTGGATTGATCAATTGCCGGATCATTGGGGGTCATCGAGGTCTCCTTCCAATGCCCAAAAGGTAGTGATTTTGTGGATGTGATTCAACCAGCGTGCAGTGCAGGGCAACGTGCGATGTTGCACGCGGCGCGTGACAGCGGGGGATTGCCGCCGATACGCTTTTTGAATGGTTCTGGCTTTTTCGGGTGGGTTGCGGAAGACCTTAACCCGCCCTTACACCGCCTCCAACCAAATGAACAAACAGCCGTCGCATGGCAACATACACCAATCAGCCGCAAGCGTTTTCAAGCCAGTTGGACACGGCCAATGGTGCGGGTGACCATCGTCCGCCAGCGTTCCTGAACCGATTCAATGGGAACAAAGCGGATGATCTCTTCGGCAAAGC
The DNA here is from genome assembly GCA_963735175.1 of uncultured bacterium. Lineage (GTDB taxonomy): Bacteria > Electryoneota > RPQS01 > RPQS01 > RPQS01 > CAVTJX01. The sequence continues at coordinate 138,899 of CAVTJX010000017.1, forward strand.
CGGTGGCAATGGCGACCATTGCCTGATGGTACGTCAGGCCGCGTGTCTGAAGATAGAAAAGCTGTTCCTTGTTCAGCGATCCCATGGATGCTCCGTGTGAGCAGCGCACATCGTCGGCAATGATCTCGAGCTTGGGAATCGCGTCGGCATGCGTGCCGGATTCGAGCAACAGATTCCGGCACTGCTGATAGGCGTCCGTTTTCTGGGCTTGCCGGGGAACGGTGATGGTTCCCTGATAGATCGAATGGGCCTTACCCGCGAGCAGCGTCTTCATCATCAGATCGGACTTGGCGCGGGGCGCGTTGTGGTACTGATGGGTGCGATGATCGGCGTGCAGGCCATCCGAGCCGGTAAACAGTCCCTTGAAGACCGCATGGGTATCCGGCCCATTCATGGCCATTTCCAGACGCGCCGCATGCCACGGCGCACCGGGGGTAGCGGCACACCAGAGCAGCTTCGCAGCGGTCGCAAGTTGGATGCGTGCCCGGCGGTAGAACGGTGCGGGCCGGCCGCCATCTTCCTGAATGTAGGTCAGTCTGGCGCCTTCTTCCACCAATATCTCGGTGCGGCCAACGGCGGCGGCGGCGTCTTCCCCCACTACCCAGCGGTCATAAACGATGACGTCCGCTCCCCGGCCAATCACGAGTACAGTGGTAAACGTCGCCAGTCCCGGTCCGGACGCTTTCTGCACAAGTTCAATCGGGTCGCCCTTGAAGCCGGGCAACACGCTGAAGTTCACCGGGTTCTGGTGCAGGGCCTTATGGTAATAGAGAAATTTCGCGTCGTAGTCGTCGCCGGCGATGAGCTGCAGCGCGCGGTAACGCTCGATGTGGTCGGCCTCAAGCGGGACCAAACCAGTGGCCTGGCCGCCGCCCAAGGCGTGAACTGTAACGTCAGAGCGCGTCTGCGAGGGGTCCACTTCTTCAAGGCGGGCCCAGGGGAAGGCGTCGGGATCGGTCTTGCGCCAGTCTTCCTCAAGGCGCGACGGGACCGGAGCGGTGCGGGCCTGTTCGAGGGCGTGTTCGGTTTCGTCGGGGGACCAGGGGCCGGATGCCGTTTGATTCATGTACGCGAGTACCTTGCTCGGATTGACGGTAGTCGAATCAGCCAACGGAACCCTCCATCTGGAGCTGAATCAGGCGGTTCATTTCCAGCGCGTATTCCATCGGCAGCTCCTTGACGACGGGCTCGATGAAGCCGCGCACGATCAGGGTCATGGCCTCGGCTTCGGAAATGCCGCGGCTCATCAGGTAGAAAATCTGCTCATCCCCGATCTTCGAGACGGTGGCTTCGTGGCCCAGTTCGACCTTGTCGTTGCGAATGTTCATATAGGGATAGGTGTCGCTGCGGCTGTGGTCGTCCAGCAAGAGCGCGTCGCAGCTCACATTGGACTTGCAGTTGTCGGCGTTCTCGGCGACTTCCACCAGGCCGCGGTACGACGTCCGTCCGCCGCCACGGGAAATCGACTTGGAAACGATCAGCGAGGTGGTTTCGGGCGCGCGGTGAATCACCTTCGAACCCGCTTCGGTGTGCATGCCGCTGCCCGGCATAGGCGACGGAGAGAATGTCCGCGCGCGCCTTGCGGCCCACCATGTAGACCGACGGGTACTTCATGGTGATCTTCGAACCCAGATTGCAGTCCACCCACTCCATCGTCGAATTCTCTTCGCAAAGCGTGCGCTTGGTGACGAGATTGTAGACGTTTTTGGACCAGTTCTGGATCGTGGTATAGCGGACCCGCGAGTGCGCCTTGCAGTAGATCTCCACCACCGCGGCGTGCAGCGAATCGGACGAATAGACCGGCGCGGTGCAGCCTTCCACGTAGGTGACGTTGGCGCCTTCGTCGGCAATAATCAGCGTGCGCTCGAACTGGCCCATGTTCTTGGCGTTGATGCGGAAGTAGGCCTGCAAGGGAATCGTAACGTGCACGCCCTTGGGGATGTAGATGAAACTGCCGCCCGACCAGACGGCCGTGTTCAGCGCGGCGAGCTTGTTGTCGCCGGCGGGAACGAGCTTGGAGAAATACTCCTTGAAGAGATCGGGGTATTCCTTCAGGCCGGTGTCGGTATCGAGGAAGACGACGCCAAGCTTGGACCACTGTTCCTGCAAGCTGTGATAGACGACTTCCGACTCATACTGCGCGCCGACGCCGGCCAGAAACTTCTTTTCGGCTTCGGGGATGCCCAGCTTGTCGTAGGTTTCGCGGATTTCGGACGGCACAGCGTCCCAGTCCGAAGCGACCTTGTCCGTCGGCTTGATATAATAGTGAATATCGTCGTAGTCGATAGTCGAAAGGTCCGGTCCCCAGGTGGGGGTCGGCTTGCGCAGGAAGTATTCGAGGCCCTTCAGGCGGAGCTTCAGCATCCACTCGGGCTCGCCCTTACGTTCGGAGATCTCATGCACGACGTCTTTCGACAGCCCCTTGGGCTGTGTGTAGACGTTATGCTCGGCTACGTGGAATCCGTACTTGTCGTAGTTATCGAGATCCAGTTCGAACTTTTTCTGTTCCATCAGCTATCCTTAAACAAGACGTCTCGAACAAGCAGAAAGCAAGTGCGCATGGTCCGCCTTTGGCGAGATCTCGCTACGCGGACCGTGCGGCACTACAGATGCGGATTCCGGGCAGGTCGCAGACGACCTGCCTCGGCGAAATTATCAGGAGCCGAAGGGCGAACCCCAACTCCAGTTCACCGCCCAATTATCTCCATGGCGCGTGATGATCGCCGAACCCATCGCGCCGCGGTCGCCCACCTGCCATTTAATATTCAGGCTCACGGAATCACCCACCGTGGAACTGTCCGGATACATGGTGAATGTGGTCCGGACCGAACCTGCCGCCTTTTGGGAAGCGGGGAGAAAAGTCACCCGCGCCGACTGGACCTGCTCCAGCAGACCGGCGGGAGGATCCTGATCGCGCAGCGCAATATAAAGGGTATCCCCTTCCTTGGGAATGTGCTGCGCAAAGTCCACGATGGCCGCTTTTACGATGTCCATCGACGGTCCGACCTTCTTCACTTCCGCTTTTCGGGAGCAACCTCCGGCCAGCAGAACCAACATCAACGCAACAATTGGAAGGAACTTCATGAGCGGTCTCCTGTTTGTATCCGACCGTTCCTGCGGTGGAATTGCGAAGCCCGGAAATGCGGGCATTAGCCTTTTAGCGCCGTGGCAAATTCGGCGACGCGGCCCTGGGCAGAAAATCTCGAGCGGACAATTGCGAACGCTTCGGAAGCGATTTGGGCTCGCAGTGCAGGGTCTTCTAGAAGCAGTTTCAATTGGCGATACCAATCGTCTTGCGTTGTGCCAGCAGCACGGAATGGCCATCCTCGAATTCGTCTGCCGGAAAACCCACCGGCGTGACCACCGCCGGGACGCCATAGCCCATGTAAACCAGCGCTTTATAATTCATTTTTGCGCGACACCAGGCATCGTCAGCCAGGGGCGCAATCCCCACCGTGAACTTTGGAATCGCGGCAGCTTCCGCTTCGCGGCTCCACGGAATGAATGTGTAACGAAAGCGCGGCGGCGGGTTCATCAATCGGGAGGTGACAATCCAGACTTCTAAGTCGGGAATCTCACCCTGTAAACGCATCAGGACTTGTTCAATCTCCCGCAAATAGCGCTGGTTTTCAGGAGCGCCGACCCAGCCGATGACGGGCCTTGGGTGAAAATCCGAAATCCGAAATCCGAAATCCAAATCAGATGAGACCGATGTGCGCCCCACCCCTCTACTCCCCTTGTGTCCCCCCAGCAAGATGGGGGGAAATGACGCGGGAGCGTCCGGAACAGAAATCACTGACGGTAATATACGCACATGCGACGTGTGTTGCAGGCAGAAGCGGGCGAGTTCGTCGCCGCTGACCAATGCCAGATCGCAGCGCGCAAGTATCCACTCGATTTCCGCGCGGACAGCATCGTTGGATTCGATGCGGTGGGATTCGTCGCCGGTGAGCGCTTCCGGCGTCTTCAAATAAATCGCGTCGTCGATGTCGTAGACGATGCGCTTGCCAAGCCGCTTACCCGCCCACGCGTAGAATTTATGGATTTCCCGTTTCTGGAAAAAGAGCGTATCGGCGCGGAAGAAATAGACGAACGTACGCAGCGGCAGAAGTTCCAGCCAGAGTTTGAGGAAGAGCGAGCGGCGCGGGTTTCCGGCAAAGCGGTCGTACTTGTGCCATGTGTAACTCGCGAGATGCCAGCTTATTCCATAGCCGGCAAGCAACGGCAAATAAGCGTACAGGCGGGTGCGAGCGCAAGCGTTATCCATGCCGCCGCAGGGAAAAAACAAAACTCGCGTCGCGCTCAACGGCTTCCCGCCGGAAGGAGTAGTTCGATCATGCGGACGTCTCAGCTTATTCTGCGGCGAGGACACGCACGGTCAGTTTGATGGCCCGGGAATCCGGCATGAGACACACCTGGCTGTTGCACGCCTGAAATTCGACGGATCCGAGCAGCAAGTGGTCGCCCGCAGGGATGCCGGACTCCGCGATCAGCGGGACTCGCACGTCAAACTTGCCATCATAGACTTTCAAATCCTCGGTGCTGCCGTCCAACCGCCACGTTTTGGCAGCGGGATACCGGACCGTGCCGACTCGCAGCCCGAGACTGTCACGCAGCACGATCTCCAGCGGAATGTAATCCTCGCTGGCAGCCGGATTGGCATTGACATGATAACCGCGCGCGATGGAGAGTGGAATAGTCACGCTCACCGAATCCCCGGCGCGCAGCGCGGGCTTGTCGATCGGGCCGACTTTCAGGATTAACGCATTTTCACTGGGGGGCGCCGCTACCGCGAAACCTGCCGTGAGAAGTACGGCCATCCACAACCGAAGTAACATCTGGAATCCGTTTTGTAGTCGCATAGGCTACCGTCGCAAACAACACGAAGCGGCTCGCGCCGCCTCGATTAGACTGAGATCCAGGCGCTGAGAACTTTCGTTGCCGTTCGTTCGAGCGCCTGCGGAATCTGACGGGATCTGCTGTCAGGCGGCCGCCTCTTCACGTACCCAGTCATAGCCCTGCGCTTCTAGCTCCAGCGCGAGGGTGCGGTCACCTGTTTTCACGATGCGGCCATCGACCAGCACATGCACGAAATCGGGGACGATGTAATCGAGTAGGCGCTGGTAATGCGTAATCACGAGCGCGCCGAATTCCGGACCGCGCAGCGCATTCACCCCGCCGGAGACGATCTTGAGCGCGTCGATATCGAGCCCGGAATCGGTTTCGTCCATGATGGACATCTCGGGCCGCAGCATGCCCATTTGCAGGATCTCGTTGCGCTTCTTTTCGCCGCCGGAAAAACCTTCGTTCAGATAACGCTTGGCAAACTCGGGAGTGATTTCCAGCAGTTTCAGCCAGCGATCCATTTCTTTATTGAACTCGGCAAACGACGGCGTCTTTCCAAAGCGTTCCGTCATTGCCATGCGCAAAAAATTGATCACGGATACGCCGTAAATCTCCTGCGGATATTGAAACGCGAGGAACAGCCCGGATTTGGCGCGTTCATCGGTTTCCATTCCCACGACACTCTTCCCACCCCAGAAGGATCTCCCCGGACGTGACCTCATAGCGGGGATGACCCATGATGGTGGACGCGAGGGTGGACTTGCCGCTGCCGTTCGGCCCCATAATGGCATGGATTTCACCGACGGGCACGATAAGGTCGAGTCCTTTCAGAATCTCCTTGCCGTCCACCGCCACATGCAGATTCTTAATTTCGAGAGTCTTCAAAACCGCAAAGCTCCTTGCTCACAATCTGTCGATCAACTTTCATGGGCTCCCGCGACATAACCGGCGGCGCCGTCGTCCGGTTCGGCCAGCATCGTCCGCAACTCTTCGGAGTGTTCGAAGGTGCTGGTCAGAGGCGCGTTCAGATCATCCAGCGTGGTGACCGTGATGGCATCGAGCAAATCGCGCAGCGTGCGGGCGCGGAAAAATTCCTTCAAATGCCGCTCCGCATGCCGCCAGAAACCGCGAATGATGCAGCCGTTCGCCATAACGCAGCATTTCATATCATGCGCGCACTGGTTGAACTGCAAGCTGCCTTCGAAGGTTTCGATAACCTCGAGCAGATTGATGTTTTCCGGCGGCCGTCCGAGCATGACTCCGCCACCCTTGCCCCGCTGCGTGCGCAGCATCCCGTGACTTGCCAGTTGCGCCACGATCTTCGTGAGGAAAACGCGCGGGACGTGTTGCCGGTCCGCAATTTCGCGGGTGACAACGGCCGTGCCCCGAGCCTGATGCGTGGCCACATCGACCAGCACTCGCAGGGCGTAATCCGCTTGCAGTGATACCAACATGTGTCAATCCCCTAAATCAGACCCGAAATGTCGGAATAAGATATAGAATTTATCTTACCGAGTCAAGTGCTTTCTCGGGGATTGTCAGGCCTGAAACTTAAAATATGTCCGATTCGGGAGCCTTCGACGGATGGGATGAAAAGTGTCAAGTTTCGAAATAACTTGAAATTAAAGCTATTTAAGGTCTGCTTGTCCATTTATCATAACAGGATCGACAGCCTCTGGGTGTAGAGGACGCGGAGAATTTAAGTTTGGGTTCTGGAGCGGTCACAAATAACCGGGCGGCCCCAGCGCACCCGGTTATTCGCGGTATTACTTTGAATACACTTCCGGCGAGTCTTGACGTAGGCGGAGCGCTCGTACGGGGCAATCTCAGACTTTTTTCAGACTTACCACGTGATATAGTGGATTGTCTTCACGTGCCTCAGCGATGCGCCAGCCCGTACTCGCAATGAGTTTCCGGAAGGCGTCGAGACCGAGCAACCGAACGGTCAAATGGCTGGCTTCCTTCACCACGGCCAGTGAGGGATCAGCGGACGCGGCGTCACGGAGTACCGAACCGACGATTACGGCGTCCTCGGGAGTGTGCCGGTAGAAGTGTTTTCAGATTGGCGATGATTTCCGTGTCGGTGCCGTATTCGAACAGCCCGCCTTCCGACGATGCGGCGACGATTGCGTGTTCGTGATGAATCTCTTTCAGCAATTCGCGCAACGGGAAGACATCCAGCCAGTCGTACTTAGTGTGGATGAGGGTGATGTCCAAATCGTGCAGCGGCGCGCCGGGCGCGCGCAACGCTTCCAGCGCCCGCGCGCCAAAGCGCGGAGCGGCGGCGTCAAGATCAAAAACATAGACATGAATGGGATGGCTGGCCAGGCATTGCGGATGCTCTTGATGGAGGACGAGCAGCGCGTTCAGGCTGTCGGGCGCGGCGCCACCGGCGATGTTAATGAGATGCAGCGGCGCGCCGGCACGCGCGGCCATCATTAGGCAGACATGCTCCGCCAGCAGTCGCGCCATGGCCTTCAGGCGCAGCCGCATGGCGAGGGGACCGAGGAGATTCGCGGTTTTACGGTCGAGCGTTCTGGTGTAACCGCGACCCAGATTGTCTGGTCCGAGCTTTTGCAGGTAGGTCGTCATGCCGCTCATATAGGCGCTGTCAAAGTCGCGGCCCAGTGCCGTGTGGTGGGCGATAAACCGGCGGAGGAAGAGTGGCAGACGCTGCGCCTCACGTACGGTCTGCAGCGTGGCCGCCGAGGCAGTGGCCAACTGCCCGGCGGTGGGTTCGCAAGCAAATGCCTGGTGTGTCACGTCGATAACGGGCAATTCCCAACCTTCGTCTGAGAAAGCGTAGCAAACGCCGGGCTTTTTATGCTCTTCGATTACCATGATTGGACTCCAAAAGCTAAAAGCGAAAGTGGGCAGAAAGGCCTTCTACACAAACACGGATGGCGGTTTTTGCCGCCGTTTCCGGTTTGCAGGATTTACATTACTGCATACAAAATCTGAGGCACGGACGTTCCTCTGATATGATAGTAAATCCGACCCGAAAAGTCAACAGAAATGCCTGTTCTTAATGAATTAATCAGGACTCTTCGGTACAGTTTCGGCAGTGGTACTTGATTCTCTGGGCGTGGGCTTGTATATTAGGGTATCTCGCAACCGTAGGGGTGGTCGCCGCGGCTTCGGTCGTAAGGCGGCCTGAGAATCTAACCCTCGAACCTGATCCGGGTAATTCCGGCGTAGGAAACGGTGCCGTCACCACGGCGTAACAGGCTGGCTTCCAGCCGTTTTCCGGGAAATGACCGCAACCGTCCTTGTGTTGCGGTCGTTTTGTTTTTGGAAATCAGCCACGGAGTCTTACCATGCGCACCTTGCTTGCCTCCCTCCTGCTTCTCTACCTGACCATGCCGTTGTCCGCTACCGAACTCACCGGCACGGTTAAAAACTATGCCACGGGTCAACTTTTAGACAGCGCCACCGTGCAGATCCCTGAACTCAAGCTCGAAACGCAGACCAATGCCAGCGGCGAGTTTCGCGTGGAACTGCCGGTGGGGAGTTTTGTCATTCGCGTTTTCCGCGAGGGCTTCCGCACCTATTCCTATATTCAGCCCGTGGCCCCGGGCGATACCCAACTCGCGTTTACCCTCGAGCTGAAACCCAAGGAAGCGGGCGAGACCACAGCCGCCTATGCCGAAGCGCAGCCGCGTTACCAGATGGAAGAAGTTACGGTGATGACAACGCGGGCCTCGGCGAACCATCCCGTAACGTATACCAACCTGCCTCGTCAGGAAGTGGCCGAACGGAATTACGGCCAGGATCTGCCGCTGCTGCTGACGGAAATGCCGAATGTCACAGCGTATTCGGACGGCGCGAACGGCGTCGGCTATTCTTACTTGCGGATGCGCGGCTTCGGCCAGAATCGCGTGGCCGTGCAGATTAACGGCACGCCGCTGAACGACGCGGGCACGCACGAAGTGTTCTGGATTGACCTGCCGGACTTCGCGCAGGATGTGCAGGATATTCAGGTGCAGCGCGGTGTGGGTTCGTCGCTCTATGGCCCGGCGGCTTTCGGCGGCACGATTAACATCGTCACGAAGACGCCCGGCCTGGGAACGCGCCCGATGCTGCGGGCGGAAGGCACGTACGGCAGTTGGAACACCCGGCGGGCGAGTGTATTGTTTGAATCGGGACGGATCGAAGACCGCTACGGCATCACGGGACGGCTGACGCGGATGCACTCGGACGGCTACCGCTTCGGCAGTTGGGCGGATTTGTGGAGCTACTACCTCAGCGCAGCGCATTTCACGGACGCACACACCACGCGCGTGGTTTTCTACGGCGGCCCGGAGCAGACGCATCTCGCCTACGAAGGGGTGACGAAAGACTATCTCGAAGGCAGAATCAGCGGCAATAAAGCTAACGACCGCCGCTTCAATCCGCTCACGTATAAGGGCGAGATTGACAACTTTTTCCAGCCGCATTACGAACTGCACGACCAGTGGAGGTTGTCGACGGATCTGAATTTTGACAACTCGCTGTACCTCTTCCGCGGTGACGGGTATTACGACCAGTACCGCACCGATCAAAATCCAATGAAGTACTACTTCACCGCTTTGCCGTTCCCGGAGCGCAACATCAGTGTGCTGCGGCGCCGTAATGTGGGCGAGACTGATGGCGGCTGGATTCCGCGCCTGACGCTGGATCACCGCTTTGGCGAGACTACGCTGGGCGGCGAGGTGCGGCTGCATGAGGCGCATCACGAGGGGCAGATTGTGTGGAGCGACTGGGCGCCGGCGGGAGTCGGGCCGGATTACAACTATTACGACTATCAAGATCTACCGCCGGAGTTGTTCCGGCTACCTGCATAATCTGATTACGGTCACGCCGCGACTGCGGGCGATGGCGGATGTTACCGCGCAGAGCACACGCTTTGCCATGTGCAACGACGACGTCTGGGGAGTGCATTTTGAAAAGACATACCCGTCGGTCACGCCGCGCTTCGGACTGAATTATCGGCTGATGCAGCCGGGACAACATTCACCGCTGGGCGTTGTGTACGCCAATCTTTCCTGGGCCCACCGCGAACCGACATACAAAGATATTTACGATCCACAGGACGCGGGGCGCATTCCGTTCGGGCATACCGAGGAGTTTCGCGGGGACACGCGGCGACTACCTCTACACCGGTCCCAGCCGCGAGGCGGAGAAGCTGACGAACCTCGAAGCGGGTACCCAGTGGCAGTGGGTAAAGGCGCGGATCGGGATCAATTACTATTACATGCCCATCCGGGATGAGCTGGTGCCCTACGGCACGGTGAACGATCTCGGAGTCGCGGTGACCGCCGTTGCGCCGAAAACGCTGCATCAGGGCGTAGAATTTGTGGCCGCCTGGGAGCCGCTGGCGAATCTTGATCTCTCCGGCAATATTTCTTTGAACGATGACCATTTCGTCCGCTACGACGAGTGGGGGTATACCCCGTTCAATCCCGACGGCATCGCCATTAGTCGGAATGGCAATCGGCTGGCGGTAGACCCGGACTACGTTGCCAATCTTCGTGTAGGCTATACGCGCTGGAATTTAAGCGGCGCGCTTTCGTGGCACGCGCAGGGCAAGCAGTATATCGATAACACGCAGGACGAGAATACCACTGTCGCGGCATATTCGCTGCTGAACCTCGATCTCTGCTACCGTTTCACGCGGCTGGGCGGTACCGCTCAAGCCGTCGAGTTACGGGTACGCATTAATAATTTACTGGGCACGGAGTACGAGACCTTCGGCTTCTACAGCGACTTGTACGCGCCGAATTACTGGGATCCGGAATACATCGTCGGTGCGCCGCGCGCGGTCTACACGACGCTGGCGGTGGAATTTTAAAGTAACGATGAACGATGAACGAGGAATACAGAGCTCCGATCTTCAGATAATCGTCACGTTATCCCGATGACGGCCAGAAGGCCGACGCTAGATAGGTCTAATCTTTCAGTTCTTCGTTCTTCGTTCTTCGTTCTTCGTTCTTCGTTCTTCGTTTCTACCTATGCATTTCCGCCTTCATCCACTGGACCTCCTTATCCCCGCGTTGTTCTTCATCGCGGTGATTGTGATTGGGCTGTTCCGACGCGGGCAGGGGAAAGGCGCGGACGAGTATTTATTGATGGGCCGGCGGCTGACTGCGCCGGCCTTTGTCATGTCGCTCGTCAGCTCGTGGTACGGCGGGATTCTGGGAGTCAGCGAATATTCGTTCAAATACGGACTTTCGAACTGGTTCGTGTTTGGCGTCCCGTACTACCTGCACGCGCTGATCTTTGCCATCTTCTTCGCCCGGCTCGCGCGGCGCAGTCAGAGCTATTCGATTCCCGGTCGATTGGACGCAGTTTATGGCGGCGGCGCGGCCCGCGTGGGAGCGCTGATGATCGTCGTCACGACCATGCCGGCGGCGTACTTGCTGATGGTGGGTAAATTGACGGCGTGGATTTTCGGCTGGTCGTATCCGGCGGGACTCGCCGCGGCGGTGGTCGTTTCGACAATCTACATCTACAGCGGCGGGCTGCGGAGCGTCGTGCGGACGGACGTGTTCGAGTTCATCATCATGTACGCGGGCTTTGCGATGATAGTGATCGTGCTGGGGCGCGACTACGGCGGGCTGGAGTTTCTGCGCGCCAACGTAACGCCGGAATTGTTCACGCCGCTCGGCGGCCAGGCGCTGGCGGCGGTACTGGTGTGGTATTTCATCGCCTCGACCACGCTGATCGAGCCACTGTTTTATGAGCGCGTGTCTGCCCTGAAAAGCGGCAAGAGTGTGATTCCCGGCATGGTGCTGGCCATTGTCTTCTGGGCATTGTTTGATTTTATGACCACCACCACGGGACTGTACGCGCGGGCGCTGTTGCCGGACTTGAAGGACCCGGCCTTTGCCTTTCCCGAATTGGCGCAGCGCGTGCTCCCTGCCGGAATGTTCGGCTTTTTCCTCGCCGCGCTCTTGGCAACGATCATGTCCACGGTGAATTCTTATTCGTTTCTGGCGGCCAAGGCGTTGGGACAGGACTTTTTCTGGCATGGACGTCCCGGTCAGGACAGTTCAAAACTGCAGCCGCTCGTGCGGCGATCGCTGATTCTGACGACCATCGGCGCGTCGCTGCTGGCTCTGGCTTCCGATTCGATCGTGGCGCTGTGGCACGGTTTGGGATCGATTGCGGCCCCGGTGCTGTTGCTGCCAGTCTTGAGTTCGTGGTCGGGCCGCCATGCCTACCCTCGACGGTTTGTAGTCGCGGGGATGGTCGCCGCCGGGCTGGTGGCGTTAATCTGGGACATTTGGCCGCTGTATTTTGGCCATGCGTATCCGCTTGGTCTTGAACCGATTTACGTCGGGCTGGGGGTGTCGTTTACGGTCTACGCGATGGGTCGGCTGGTGGCGGCGCGGAATCCGGAGCGAAAAGCCCCAATTCCCTGAAAAAAATTTAAAAGTGTCGTGGAGATCTTGCCAAGTGCCCGGAATCTGCTTATACTAAAATGAGCACTCGTTTTTGATTTGCACGACCTTGGCCAGATTTGCTCAGAACGGACTTTCGGGGATCGCGGGCGTCTGAAAGCCGCCGATTCCGTGTAGTTATCTTCAGGCTAATAGTCCACTTACAACGGATGGCGGGCGAATATGGAAACGATGTGGGATCTCCTCATGCTGCTGGTGCTCTCGGCCTTGGCGTTTGTCGTTTCGGGAGTCTTCCTCGGCCTGTCCCAGCGGACTCTTGAGCCCGGTGCTCATTTCGGCGCTGTTGCTTGTGGTGGTTCGCGTGCTGTTTGATCTCACTCATGGAGTCATTCTGTTGTCGCTGTTGGCGTCGCTGGTGCTGTCGACGCGGCTTTTAGTTGGCCGGCGGGTGCCGTAGGCGTCTTCACAGGTCGGGTTTTCGGTGTCGGGCGAGTTCGTGGGGGCTCGCCCGTTTTCTTTGTAGGTGGCAGCAGGTGCGCGGTAAAGGCCCCCCCCCGCGCGACACAAATTCAATTAATAGCTGACCCGCTCCTGCGGGTTGGATTGGCAGCGGCAGCGCCAGATCCATCCGGCACGCGGGAGCGTGCTGGCCAGTAGCGCTGCCGGGTGCAGCGTCGCACGCTGCCTGTTGGAAGTGTCGGGAAAAAGTGTTATTATTGGTTATGCATGAATCTCACGGTCATTCCATAGTTTTATTCATAGGTCTATGACGACTGCCCCGATACCCGTCCCCAGTCCCTTAGAATTCCATCTCTCCCGGCTTGCGCGGAAGCGCTACGACTTCGACCGGGATCTGGTGGACTGGGAAAGCCCGCTGCCCCGGCCCGACACGGCGGCGGTGCATGACCTCGCATTCCGTATGAACACGCGGCTGGGACCGCGGGGACGCAGCGCGAAACCGGGGGAGTTGTTTGCCCTCGTGCTGATTCAGCAGGTGCTGCACCGGGTGATCGAGCTGTACCGGCGGCAACTGGAGCCGGAGTTATTTGCGCGCGCCAAGAATTGGCTGGCCATCCGGTTTTCGCCGGAAAGCGCAGACCAGACATTGCACGATTTCGCCGCACATTACCCCCCGCTGCCGGTGTACCGGGAACACGAACCGCTGTCGCAATACTTGCATCGTCCGGTGCATGGCCGCGCGGGAAAGCACGAGCGGCTCGAGCAAATGCTACTGGTCTATCTGGCCAACAGCAATCCGGCCGCGACCGACACCCGCGATCTCTATGACGATCGCGAATTGCCGCCCCGGGAGAATTATCTGGCCTACATCGCGGCGTTGGAACAATTTTTCGCGTCTCTCCCGCCCTTCGGTCCGAAGCGGCAGTCGCTCTTTGATTTGCTGCGCGAACCCGCCAAAGCTTCGCCCGATTCATTGCTCGGCCAGCTCGAATTCATGCGCCGCGAATGGAGCGACCTGTTGGGCGCGGAACTGCTGCGGTTGTTGCTGACCGCCGAAGATCTCGTGCGCGAGGATCAGCACGGCCCGTTTCGCGCGCCCTTCGGCCAAGGACCGGACGCCGACTATCTGAAGGCGCTGGCGTCGCGCGCACTGTTTGCCCGCGATCAGGCCGAACCCGAACGTTTCACGATCGACAAGGACTGGATGCCACGCGCGGTGCTGATGGCCAAGAGCGTGTACGTGTGGCTCGATCAACTCTCCAAGCAATATGGCCGGACGGTACAACGGCTCGATGACATTCCCGACGAAGAATTAGACCGGCTGGCCGCCTGGGGTTTTTCGGGATTGTGGCTGATTGGCCTGTGGGAGCGCAGCCCGGCCTCGCGCATGATCAAGCATCTGCGCGGCAATCCCGACGCGGTAGCTTCGGCGTATTCGATCCTCGATTACCGCATCAGCGAAAATCTCGGCGGTGACGCGGCGCTTGACAACCTGCGGGAACGGGCGTACGCCCGCGGCATCCGCCTCGCCAGCGACCTCGTGCCCAATCATATGGGAATCGACTCGGCGTGGACGCGCGAACATCCCGACTGGTTCATTCAGGTCGATCAACCGCCCTACGGAGCCTACAGTTACACCGGGCCCGATGTCTCCAGCGAGCCGTCGATATCGCTGCGCATCGAAGACGGATACTGGAACCAGACCGACGCGGCGGTGGTCTTCCAGCGCGGCGATCATACCTATGGCAATACGCGCTATATCTACCACGGCAATGACGGCACGAGCATGCCGTGGAACGACACCGCGCAGCTCAATTTCCTCATTCCCGAAGTACGCGAAGCGGTGATCCGGTTGATCATCGACGTTGCCAAACGATTTCCGATTTTGCGTTTCGACGCCGCCATGACGCTGACGAAGAAACATTACCAGCGGCTGTGGTTTCCCGAGCCGGGAACCGGCGGGGCGATTCCATCGCGGGCGCTGTTCGGGCTGACGCGCGAGGAATTTGACCAGGCCATGCCCGAGGAATTCTGGCGGCAAGTGGTGGACCGGGTGGCGGCGGAAGCGCCCGAAACGCTGCTTATCGCCGAAGCCTTCTGGCTGCTGGAGGGATTTTTCGTGCGCACGCTGGGCATGCACCGCGTTTACAACAGCGCGTTCATGAACCTGCTGAAACTCGAAGAGAACGCGAAGTATCGCGCGGTCATCAAGAACATCCTCGAATTCGATCCGCGCATTCTGCAGCGCTTCGTCAACTTCATGAACAATCCCGACGAGGATACCGCGGTCGCGCAGTTCGGCAAGGGCGACAAGTACTTCGGCGTGGCGATGATGATGGCGACCATGCCCGGCTTGCCGATGTTCGGCCACGGGCAGATCGAGGGGCTGACCGAACGCTACGGTCATGAATATCAGCGCGCCTACTACGACGAGCGCCCGGACGAGGACCTCGTGCGCCGCCACGAGCGCGAAGATCTTCCCCATTTTGCGGCAGCGGCATCTGTTCAGCGGCGCGGACCGCTTTCTGCTGTATGACGTCGTAAGCGACAGCGGCGGCATCGACGAAAATGTCTTTGCCTTTTCCAACGGCATCGAAGGCGGAAGGGCGTTGGTTGTGTTCCACAACTGCTATGCCGAAACCAGCGGCACGCTGCGCCTGGCCGCGCCGATGTCCGTGCCCGACGGCGCGGGCGGACGGCACATCGTGCAGCGCACGCTGTCCGGAGGGACTCGAATTGCGCGGCGACGCCGGCATTTTCTATGTGCTGCGCGACCGGATCGCCAATCTCGAATATCTGCGGCGCGGCGCGGACCTTACGCAGCGAGGACTGCACGTCCACTTGCGCGCGTACCAGTGCCAGGTGTTTACCGAATTCCGCGAAATCCAGGACGATGCGGAGGGGCGCTGGTCGCGGCTGGCGGAAATTCTTGGAGGGACGCGGCGTTCCATCTCTCGAGCGCGAATTCAAACGCGTCTATCTGGCGCCACTCATCGCGGAATTTGCAGCGTTCGCGCGGGCGGAGCATTTGCGCACGCTGGTGGAGACGCCCGCCGCTAGTCAGGGCCGTGCCACAAAAGGTTCGCGCGGCCGCGTTTGCCGATCAGGCCCAACCGTTCCTCGCGCAGGCCCTGCATTTTGGGGATGGCACACGCCTGACGGGCGAGATCGCCACTGAACTGGAAGCCATGGCCGCCGTCGTCCTGTCGCTGCCCGCACCTTCGAAATTCGCGGCCTTTGGGCGCACCCGTTCCGAGCGTGAGGCACGAGCGCAGCTTGTACGCGTGCTGCCCGAACGCCGCTCGCTGGCGTTACCCTTCTGGCGTGTGCTGACGGGCTGGCTGACGGTCTGGCCCGCCGGCCAGCTGACGGAAAACGGCGGCGCCAACAGCCGCAGAGCGCGCTACTACGACGATTGGCTGCTGGCCGAAACTTTGCAAACCACCTTTCGTGAACTGGGCGCGACTGAGAGCGAGGCCTGGCGCGAGGTTGAACTGGTGCGGGTGCTGCTGGCGCATTCCGAAATCGCCCGCACCTTCAGCGCCCGCCGCCGCTTTGCCGGCCTGGCCGCCTTGCTGCAAGACGAGGCGGTGCAGCGGCTCGTGGGGGCGCATACGCATGGCGGCATTGTCTGGTTCCATCGTGAAAGCTGGGAGGATCTGGCGCGCTGGCTGTTCGTTATGACGCTGGTGGACGTCTTCGCCGACACGGCCCTGTCCAAGCGCGAGCGGGCGTTGCGGATCAGCGCGGCGCAGGTTCATTTCCAGCAGATCGACGACCTCAGCCTCGTCTCCGACTACCAGATTGAACGCTTTCAGGCGCTGCTCGGTTATGCCGCCACCCCGGATAACCGTGTTGAATCCAAGCACTTGGTCCGCAAACGGGTGGCGGCAAAAAAGTAACCGCGTGCCTGTCAGGAACGAAGAACGCCCGGTGCGAAATATCACACCGGGCGTTTTATTAATGACGCGCATGAACGCGGGTAGCGGCTATAGTTTTTTCGCGCGTTGGTCGGCTGCCGAACGCTGAACATTGCCTCCCACCGAGGTCAGCATATCCCGGATATCCCGATTCAGCATTTCCAGATGATGGCTCATCGACCCCCGCGGTTCAGGGACAGCGGCCCGCGGCGGATCGGGCACTTCCATCAGCGGTTGCATGACTGTCAAGGCGGCGGTTATGCCTTCGAATTCGAAAATCCGTCCCGCCACCCGCTGACGCAGCACCCTCCCGTCAGGACATGTCGTGTCGATTTCCAGATCTTCGATATAGCCGCATCGCCGCAATTGCCGTAGCGCCTTTTCTTCGGCGACCGGGTCCCGCAGGAAATCCCCGCGCCGCAGATGAGGCAGATCGCCCGCTTCAACACCGAAAAGTCGGCAGAACCGGTCGTTGGCGTAGAGGACGGTTCCGTCATCGAGGCGGCTGATGACCATGGCATACGGCGTAGCGTCGGTGATTGCCCGATAGCGTAAGGCCTGATCCAGCAGCGCGCGCGCCGACTGTTTGCGTTCCGTGATATCGACGATGTAACCGTGATGATAGCGCACGCCATTTTCGTCGGTATGGTTCGGCACGGTGAAGTCGTAGACCCAGCGATAGCTGCCGTCGGCGTGCCGCAGCCGGTACTCCAAATCGTAGTACGGCGACCCGATCTTCAATTGTTGGTTGAGTTCGTTTCGTAACCGGGACAGATCGTCCGGATGGATCAGGTCCTCGTAATTGATCGAGCCGTCGGTCAGCATTTCGGGAGTATAACCGAACTGGCTGCGCACGTTGGGCGAGACATAGGCGACCGGCGTGTTTTCGGTTTCACGCCATTTGAAGACAACGGTGGGTCCGCCGACGAAGAGTTGCCGTTCGGCCGCGAGCGTTTCCTCCATTTTCCGCCGCTCGGTAATGTCGCGCACCGCGCCGCAAATACCCGTGATCACGCCGTCGCGATCCCGCAGCGGCACTTTCAGTACGTGCAGCGTCAGTGTCGTATTGTCCACGACATGAGACAACTCGATTTGGATGGACTCGCCCGCCAGCACGCGCAGGTCCGATTCGCGGATGGTTTCGGCTTCCGGTCCCGGAATCAGATCATCGTCGGTTCGTCCAATCAGGCGCGCCGTGGAAAGTCCCAGATATCGCGCGGCAACCGGATTGGCGTAGGTGTACTCACGATCGCGATTCTTCAGAAAAATCGCGTCGGGAATGGTTTCGAACACCGTGCGGAACCGCTCCTCGCTGGCCCGCAGCGCGTCCTCACTCGCTTTCCAGTCCGTGATGTCGGTGCTGGTGCCGATGAAGCCCGTGAAGCGGCCATCCACGCCAAACCGGGGTACGCCCGTATCCATCAGGAAGTGGTATGTGCCATCCATGTGCCGCAGGCGGAATTCGGTGGTAAACGGCCGCTGTGCCGTAAACGCCGCGCGGTAGGTGTCGAGGCAGGCGGCGCGATCGTCGGGATGCACACCTTCCAGCCAACCCTTGCCGTATTCGTTCTGCAGGCTGCGGCCCGTGAAATTGCGCCACGTGCGGTTGAAATAATAACAATGCCGGTCCATGCCCGCCATCCAGATCAGCACCGGGGCGCTGTCGGACAGGTTGCGGAAACGCTCTTCGCTCTCGCGCATCGCCTGCTCCGCCCGCTTGCGCTCCGTCAGGTCCATCATGATCACCACGGCGCCGGCGACAGTGCCTTCGGCATCATAGAGCGGCATGCGATTGTAGCTCGCGATCAGGATGCCGCCGTCCCGCGTGTGAGCCTGAACTTCCAGGTCGCACACCGGCTTGCCGGTTTGCAGACTGTCGAGGCTGCTCCGGACGGCATCGTTCTGCCCCTCGGCGATGGTGGGATCCAACTTCCCCTGAACGTCGACCTGACGCCACCCCAGCATCTGCTCGGCGGCCGGATTCCAGATGCTGTCGACGCGCCCTGTCACGTCAATCGTCCAGATTGGGAGCGGCGCGGTTTGAATCAAGGCCGCCAGCAAATGATTGCTGCGGCGCAGTTCGATGCTCCGCCCGCTTGTTTTGCGTCACGTCGCGGAAGTTCCAGACACGGCCCGCGATTCCGCCGTTCAGCATCAGGGGGAAGGAATAACGATCGTAGATCCGTCCATCCTTGAAGAGCAGTGTGTCGAAATCCTCTTCGCCGCAGGCATAGAGCTTCTGAACTTTGTCGAGAAACGCCTGCGGATCGACGAGTTGTTCCAGGATGAAGTCGAGAAGTCTCTGATCGTTCTGCTCGCCGATCAATTCATCCGAAATATTCCAGAAGTTCTGCGAAACGGCGGTTACTCCGGCTCACCTTGCCGTCTCGGTCGACAATCAGAATTCCGTCGCCGGTGGACTCGATCGTCGCCTGCAACAGCGATTCCTTCGAACGCAGCGCCGCCTCTGTCTCGCGCCGCTGTTCGATCTCCGTTTGCAGCGCGTGCTTCTGCTGAAAAAATTCCAGGATCAGCGAGGCGACGTCGGCGAACTCCGTCTTGCAGCGCTTCAGGTCCTCAATCAGGCGCGGATCCTGCTCCCGCAAACTGCGGGAAATCCGTTCCAAAGGAGCTGTCACCGTGCGGAACAGCAGCAGCGAGCTGACCAGCATCAGCAAAACGACAAAGGCGATCCCGGCCAGAAAATTGGATCGGGCTTCCGTGTAAGACGCCAGCAGTGTCGGATTTCTGTAGATCACGTTCAGGTGGACGACAGGCCGTCCGTCCCATCCGGCGCAGCGTCACGGTATTGGCGGTCGTAAACTCAGCAAGGTCGTGGCACAGAATCTTATTGCGTGTCCGAAATCGCGCTGAGCCAGGGCGAACCGTCTACCAGTAGACCCAGATCTCCGAGATGCTGCGGCGACCACACACCGACTGACGAACATAAATCCCTGCGGTTCCGATTTTCGCAGGCTGTCTTCGCTCGGTTGTACGGGCGCGCCGTAAATTTCCAACAGTCCGACCGGGTGGCGCACGAAGAAATGGCTGAATGCCGACTCGGCTTAATCAGCGAATCCAACTGTCCTGATGACAACGGCAACTCATCCAGCGCTTCCGCCTCAAGCGTGGTCGTCGTGTAAAGACAAGTCAGATTTTTTCGATAGACCCATGCCACCTGCGCGTCATAGGTCTCCAGGGCCTCATCGATGTTCAACAACGCCCATTCCGGGTCGCCGGAATCGACAAAATCGCACATCTCGTCCCAATAAGTAGTAGTCGTACGCGAAGGTCTTCAGGGAGTGACTCATCAGCGCTGTAACGCGCTTGAGCAATACCGCTTTTTCGGTTTCCCGGCTTTCCAGCATACTGTACATTCGATTGCGCTGGTGCAGCCAGTTCAATGACAATACACCGAGAAACAGGACGGCGAGAATGGCCAGCAGGAGCAGAATTCGGGTCTGGATACGGATCGACATTAGTAAGCCTGCCTGTCAAATGTAGCGTTGCAAATTGGCAACTTCTATGCGGTGCACTGCCAGCATCCGCCGGCCACCGGCCCGGATACGAAGATGCTGCCTCATTGTATGCAAGAAGAATACCTCTTTGACCGGCGCTTCCTTAATCCTATCCGGCGACGGTCTTCATATCCGGTCAGGAATCGAACAGCCCCGGCGATCCCGCCGGGGCTGTCATTTCTGGTTCACTTTTTCGCGATCACGTTGCTCATCGGCAACCGGCGAATGTCATCCGGGCGTCTGCTCGGGTTGCGCCACGCGCGAACCGGCGTCACCTTCAGACTCCGGCTTCACCGGCGGGTCATTAATCAGATAGCGGAATCTGCGTTCGAATTCGTCCTTGCTCAGTTTGCCGATCAGCGCCAGGCGCGCGGTGGTCTTCACCTCGGCAAAATCGGACGGCTCCAGCCGTACCATGTATTGCCGCGCCACGTTGTAACTGTCCGAATCGACGTCCACCTGACGAATCCGCAGCCGGCCCGTAACGTCGTCTGCCAGATCGTGAAACGACAGCGGGATGATCTTGCCGCGGTTGATCGAGACAATCGCGCCGGACCCGCCGCTCAGCAGATAGCGCACGGCGGCGTAGCCCAGATCCTGCACGTACTCGCGGTCGAAGGGAATCGGTGCGGCGCAGCGCAGCTCGTAACCGATGTCCTTGGCGACGATGGTCGCGGGAATGCCGCGCTCCTTCAAGCGCCGGCTGACTTCGTTCTTCAGCATCCGGCCGAGGTCGATCTTCGGAGAAGCGGATGTTGCCGTGGGCGTCGTAGTCGAGATCCGCCACGCGCATCAGCTCGGTCTTGTCGATGCGGTCGATCAGGCCCTCGGCCAGCACCGCCACGCCGTAGGCGCGGCCCATCGCCATGCGCTTGATGGCCGAGGTTTCGAGGATATCGCAGATCGTCGTGAAGCTGATCTTACGGTCGCGGAATTCCTCGCCGATGATGGTCAGCGTCGCGCCGGCGGCCTTGCCGATGCCCAGCGCCAGGTGGCCGGTCTTGCGGCCCATGCTGACGACGTAGTACCAGCGGCTGGTGGTCTGCGCGTCTTCCATCAACGTCTGCACAATGTCGCAGCCGACGTGTCGCGCGGTCTCAAAACCGAAGGTCGGCATGTCGCCGGTCAGCGGCAAGTCGTTGTCGATGGTTTTCGGGACGTGCGCGATCTGAATCTGCTCGCCGACCATTTCGTTCAGACGATGCGAGGTATAGGCCGTATCATCGCCGCCGATGGTCACGAGGTAGTCGACCTCAAGTTGCGTCAGCGCGCGCAGCGTCGCTTCCATTCTTGGCCGGGTTGTCCGTGGGATTCTCCCGGCTGGTACGCAGAATCGAGCCGCCGAGGAAGTGGATCCGGCTTACATTTTCGGTCTGTAACTCAATCGTGCGGCTCGAGTCACCCCGGGACAACCACTTGAATCCATCATAGAGGCCAATAACCCGAAGCCCGCTGTTAGCGGCTTCAATCGTTACGGAACGGATGACCCCGTTGATGCCGGGTGCAGGACCGCCTCCGACCAGAATCGCCAACGTCCGGCGGCGAATCGTATCCTCCGTTTTCACCATAATTGCAGACCCCACAACCACTTAAGTTTAGAAGTCGACAGATCATTTAGAATGCTGTCGTAATGTAACAATTCAGATCCGGCTTTCCAAGTACTCCTTAAACCGCACAATCCATGCCCCGGTTCGCTGTTAACCGTCTCACGATTCTGGTTTTTCCGCCTCTTTGGGAAATTTACCTTTGGGAATAGCGAATCCGTGCAGAGTTCCGTACCTTAATCTTGACTGATTTAGCCCCATTATCTCGTATGCGCGTAAATGGTCACAAAGGTCACCTCGCATCGTCATACGACTCGCTAAGCACGCTTTACGCCGGCGAATCTGCTGCTTCGTGCTGACGGATGACCGCAAGGAAGCGAGGACCGTATTCGGCAGCCTTCTTCTCGCCCACCCCGCGGACGTGCAGGAACTCTTCAGGGGATTGCGGCTTGCGGCGGGCCATATCACGCAACGCGGCGTCGTCGAAGATCATGAAGGCCGGCAGTCCCTTTTCCGCGGCGACCATCCGGCGCTGGGTGCGCAGATACTCAAACAGCACACGATCGACCCCATCCCACGATTGAGCCGTTACAGAATCGGTCTTGCTGCGTTCCGCCGCTCGCTGAACGGGCTTTAACAAGCGCGGCAGGTCTTCCCCCTTGAGTACCTGCCGGCCTTTGGGCGTTACCCGCAGATACAAGATAATCGCCCCACAGCGCAAGATATTCCTGCGCCACGAGTTGTTCGATCCAGTCGCGAATCGTCCGCCGGGTCGCGTCGGTCAGCAGTCCATAGGTGCTCAGTTGCTCGTGCCCGTTCTCCAGAATGCGTTTGTCGCGTGAGCCGCAGAGCACCCGCACCACATACGTCACACCGAAGGTCTCTTTCAGGCGCAGCACACAGGAGAGTATTTTCTGCGCGACGGTCAATGCGTCCTCCAGCAGCTCCACGCTGCCCAGGCAAACGTCGCACGCGCCGCATGCGGCATCCGGAAGCTCCTGACCGAAATAGCGCACGAGAGTCCGGTGGCGGCAGGAGATCCCGGTGCAATACGCGTACATGGCCTCCAGCTTCTGCTGCATCGCGCGGTCCACATCGGGATCGACACCTGTGAGGATCCGTTTCCACGTCATCACGTCCGCGCCGGAATAGAAGAGGCAGCATTCCGCCTCCAGCCCGTCGCGGCCCGCGCGCCCACTTTCCTGCTGGTAATGTTCCAGCGACTTCGGCATCCCCCAGTGCGCCACGTAGCGCACGTTCGACTTGTCGATGCCCATGCCGAAGGCCACGGTGGAGACCACAATCGCGGAATCGTCGTTCGTGAAGGTCTCCTGATTCCGCCGTCGCTCCTCGTCGGAAAGCCCGGCATGATACGGAAGCGCCGGCAGTCCCGCTTTTTTCAACGCCGCGCTCAGCGCATCGACCTCAGCCCGCCGAATGCAATAGATAATCCCCGATTCGCCCTCGTGGCGGTCAATGAGGTCGCGGAGCTGATCCATCTGATCGAGTTTGGGCTTGACGGCGTACACGAGGTTGGGCCGGTCAAAGGAACCCACCAGCACGGCGGGATTCGCCAGCGCCAGTTGTTCCACAATGTCCGCGCGCACCTGCGGCGTCGCCGTCGCCGTATACGCGTGGACCGCGACTCCCGGAAACGCTTCCTTGAGAATCCGCAGCGCGCGATATTCGGGCCGGAAGTCATGCCCCCAGGCGCTGATGCAATGCGCTTCGTCGATGGCAAAGAACGAGACGGCGCTGCGCTTTAGATAGTCCAGAAAGCCGTCCATCACCAGCCGTTCCGGGGCCACGTACAGCAACTTCAGATCGCGCTCGCGGATGCGCGATAAGTACGGCGCGACGCTCCACTGCCGACTGCGAGCTGTTGAGAAACGCCGCGCCCACACCGACTTCCGTAAGCGCGTCCACCTGGTCCTTCATGAGCGAGATCAGCGGCGACACCACGACCGCCATGCCGGGCAGCGCCATCGCCGGAGCCTGATAGCACAGCGATTTGCCTCCCCCGGTGGGCAGCACCACCACGGAATCGCGGCTCTGGAGGGCGCATCCCATAGCTTCCTGCTGCAAGGGCCGGAAGGTATCATAGCCCCAGTACCGGGACAGAATTTTTTGCAGGTTTTCCAAGTGGATTTGCCGGATTTGATTGTCAGATTCCCGCGTTGCAGCGGGCCGCCGCACTTGATAATATGTTCAAACGAAGCGACAAAGTCAAGCGCTTTGTCGCTTCCGGTCTTACCTCTGAATTTCAAACGGAAGCACAATAGATCAAGGAGTTCCATGAGCGAGCTGATTGACAATGCGCGCAAGCGCAAGGATTTACTGAAGCACCTCATCTTACAGCTTCACGATGGCGCGGCGCCGGAAGCCGTGCGCGCTCAATTGGTGCGCTTAATGGGCCAGGTACCCTACGGCGACGTGGTGCAGGTGGAACAGGAGTTGATTGCGGAAGGACTGCCGACTGCCGAAGTCCTGAGCATGTGCGATGTTCACAGCGCAGCGTTATGCGGCCAGATAGATTTGTCGGGCATGAAACCCGCGCCCGAAGGGCATCCCGTGGACACGTTTCAGAAAGAGAACCGCGCGCTCGAAGCCGTAATGGCTCAGGCGGAAGCGGTGTTCAACACACTGGAAGCGCTGCGTGAACAGGATTCCGCCGCGGAGTCGTTGTCACGGCTTCGCCCCCTTTTTCAGTCGCTCTGGGAAGTGGACAAACACTATCGGCGCAAGGAGAACCTGCTCTTTCCCTTCCTCGAAAAGCACGGCATCACCGGCCCACCCACCGTCATGTGGGGTAAGGACGATCAAGTCCGCGGCCTGCTGAAGGGCGCGTTGGAGACGCTGGCCGATCCATCGAGTATCACCACTGAGGAGGCCCAGGCGCTGTTGCTGCTCGCGTTTCGTCCGGCTGCCAACGCCGTGGCCGATATGATCATGAAGGAAGAACAGATTCTGTTGCCCATGTGTATGGATCTGCTGGCGGATGCCGACTGGTTCGACATCGCCGAACAGAGCCCGGAAATCGGATTCTGCCTCTACGATCCGCCCGTGCGCTGGATTCCCGCGGAGTTCGACGCCGCCGATCACACACCATTTCAAAATGGACGCGTCGTGCTGCCCACGGGCAGTCTCGACTTGAGCGAATTGGCCGCGATGTTGAACACGCTGCCGGTGGATCTGACCTTCGTCGATAAGGACGACACGGTGCGCTACTTCTCCTTTGGGAAAGAGCGCATCTTCGATCGCAATCGTACGATCCTCGGACGCAAAGTGCAATTCTGTCACCCGCCGTCCAGCGTGCACGTGGTGAATCAGATTCTGGACGATTTTCGCGCCCATCGCCAGGACCGCGCCGAGTTCTGGATTACGCTGGGCGGCCGCTTTGTGTACATCAGCTACTATGCCGTGCGTAACGACGCCGGCGAATACCTCGGCACAGTTGAAGTCACGATGGACTTGACACGGCTGCGTCAGATCGAAGGGGAACGCCGGTTGTTGAACTATGAATCCACGGGAAAGACGGCCCATGCTTGACGCGAAATCGCCGCAGTCCATTGTTCCGGAAACAAAACTCGGAGAAGTATTGGCTGCCTATCCGCAGACCGAAATGGTGATCTCGGAAATGATTCCCAGTTTTCGCAAGCTGACCACACCCGCATTGAAGCATGCCGTCGCGAAAAACCTGACATCTGGAGCAGGCGGCAGCGTCGTCGGGAGTCAACCTGCCGCAACTGATCCAGCGTCTGCGGCAGTCGGCTGGCCTGCCGGAAGTACAAGGCGGCAAGGGAGGCGTTGGGATGGCAAACGCCCCGGACTGGGTACGCTCCGGAACCATCGTCGACACGCTCGATGCCCGGCCCATGCTGGCCCAGGGGCAGCACCCCAAAGGGCTGGTTCTGCAAGAGCTGCAGGGGCTGAAGGCTGGTCAGGTCTATCTTCTGATTACACCGTTTGTTCCGGGCCCATTGATTGAACTCGGGAAAAGTCTGGAATGCCAGACCTGGACCCGGCAGGCGGAGTCCGGACGATTCGAGACCTACTTCGGGAAAATTTAATGAAATCCGCGGGCCGTACGATGCGGCCCGTTTTTTCTTGCGTTCCGGCCTCGGATTGTGTATTTTGAAACGGGTACCGTTCACTGCGCCATACCCGTCCCATCGCAACTGACCTTTCGTGAAAGGAAGCACTTTTGAAGAGACTGCTCGTTTTTGCCCTGACTCTGACGGCTTTGCTGGGCGGCTGCTCCCGCAAGGAAAAGCTCACGGTCGTGCTCGAATGGCAGCGCCCGGCTTCGGAAACTTGCCTCGCTTGCGCAAAGTGCGGCGTCAATGAATCCGACGTCCAGCAAGCCTGTACCGAATTGAAGGCGAAACTTGCGGCCAAGGGGATCGCCGTCACATTCATCAAGCGCAAGCCGCAGGAGAGCAAACCCGGTCCGAGCCAGGTCTGGATCTGCGACGTTCCGCTGGAAACCTGGCTGGGCGGCAGCGTCTCCACCAAACCCTGCTGCGCCGATGGCAGCGGACCGAATGCGAAGCAGATTCTGCATCGCTCGCTCGACGTTGACGGCCAGAATTTCAGCCTGATTCCCGCTGACCTGATGGTGCGCGCCGGAATGTCGGCGGCGGACGAACTGCTGGAGCACGGCAAGATCGATCCGGCCTCTATTAAAAGTCCTAAAGGCTGTGCCGGCTGCCCCGCCGCCGGCAATTGTGATAAGGCTCGGCAAGCGCAATGATGTCCATCCTCTGCGGCATGAGGGAAGTCCCATGAAAGTTCGCTTGATTTTTTCGCTGGCGGTTTCCATCGGCGCGCTGGCGCTACTGCTCGCGCTGCCCGCCTGGCGCACGGCGGAACCCGTATTCGACGAATCGTTTGATCCGGGTGGCTGCACGACCGCGGTGGTCGCCGGATCGGCCACAGCCAACGGTCGGCCCATTGCTCTGGAAGAACCGCGATGTGTCGCAGCCCGATCAGGAAATCGTCTACTTCAACGACGGCCTTTATCCCTACGTGACCATCGCCAACGCGCGCGATTCGTCGCAGGCGTGGGGCGGCGTCAACAGCGCGGGCTTTGCCATCGAAGACGCCAACAACTGGAATACTCCGGACACCGTTGCCGGTCCAGATGACGACGGCAAGATTATGAAGCTCGCGTTGCAGCGCTGCCGGACGGTGGCCGAATTTCAAACGCTGCTCGATTCCACGAAGATTCCCGGCCACAAGCAGCCGGCGATTTTCGGCGTCATCGACTCGGCCGGCGGCGCCGCGATGTTCGAGACTTTCTCCCATAGTTACAACCGCTACGATGCGACCGATATCACCGATGCCCCGCTCGGCGTTTTGGTGCGCTCAAATTATTCCTATTCGGGCGGGACCAGCCCGATGATCGGCGTCTACCGCCACAACCGCGCGAAGTCCCTGCTCGAAAATGCCATTAACGGCGACAGCCTCACCGCCAAATACATCTGCCGCACGGTGGCGCGGGATCTGCGCGCGGAAAATACGCAATCGGTCAATCCCTATCCCCTGCCCTACGAGGGCACGGTGGGCAGTCTGCCACGCGGCTGGATTTCCACGGTCGGCGCAACCTGCCGCCGCCTTACGGTTTCTGCCTGCGTGATTGAGGGCGTGATGCCCGGCGAAAATCCGGGTCTGGCGACGCTGTGGGCGTTTCCCATGGCCGTGCAATATGGCGTGGCGCTGCCGTTCTGGGTGGCTCCGCGCACGACGCCGGAGGCGGTCAACGGGGATTCCACTTCGCCACTGTGCGACGTGGGCCTGCGCATTAAAGCCATCGCCCAGCATGCACCGGGTTTCCGCGACACGCTCGACACTTACATCCTCGATGACGCGCACGGCGGCGGCATCCTGAACACGACCTATCCGTTGGAAGACCTGATTTTCGCCCGCACGGATTCCGCGCTTGCCATCTGGCGCGCCGCCGGACAACCGGATTCGGCGGGCATGACCGCGCTCACGTCGGAACTGGCAGCGATGGCTTACGACACGCTGTCGCGCTGGCCGGGACCGGGCGATCTTTGGGTCGCGCCCAAACCCGTCACCAATCTGACATTCTTTTCCGTGTCCGGGCTTGGCTTGCGGCTGCGCTGGTCAGCAGTCACGCTGGATTCACTGGGGCTTGAAATCACGCCGTCGGCGTATTCAATTTGGCGTTACCGCAGCAGCTATCCCGGCACGGTGGACAGCATCGGCGCGACGACGAACACGGAGTACGTTGTTCCCTCCGACAGTATCACCGGAACTTATTACGTACGGGCCGTACGCTGACGGAATTCCAGCACGAACGGAAACAGGGACGGCTTCATCGCCGTCCTTTTTTTGTCCCCGCTGCTCGCCGCACCGAACAAAGTGTTGTGTCATGCACTGAGGTCTTGATTTTTCAGATTTCTTGCGGTATCTTGGATCTGTCCTACACGATTCTGTTTGTCCTGCGGTTATTTGGATACGGAGGTCCACTCCCACCCTTGCGAATCTGGCGCGTCTTTTGAATTGCACGCTATCTCTCCACCGCAAATTTTTGGAGGCATGCATGACACGCTTTCGCTGGGTGGCCGTTCTTCGTCCTGCTCCTTCCCGCGCTCGGTTGGGCGCAGGGGCTCACGTTATCGATCCGGCCCGGACTACTGACGCAAGGCGCAAGTTTCGGCATCGACTACCGCCGCTGGAATCCCATCGCCGGAATGGATCTTGTGTGGATTGGCGCTCATTATGAAACCGACAACGAACACGAGTACAGCAACAACTCGGAATGGGAATCGTACCGGTCGCTGCAGACGACCACCGAGGATATTGACGGGCACGCGCTGGTGCTGGTGCCGCATATCGGCGCGCGCTATTACTTGAAACAAAGCGCGGAGCAGAAACCCATCGGTTTGTTTCTGCGCGGAGCGTGGTTCTTCTCCATCCCCACCGTCCAAATTGACGGTGAACAGACCGTCGAACGTTGGGAATACACCAACGGCAACATCACCAGTCACGAGCGCTACGACCGCGAACAATGCCGACTGGCACGATGATGAGGAGCGCGCCGCAGAAGTTCTTTCCTTCTGGGGTCTCGACCTTGCGTTCGGCATGGAATACCCGTTTTCGCCGCACTTTGCCGTGGGCGGCGAGTATGGCCTCAGGCTCTTCTGGAACTCGATGTCGGACAAGGACGAAACAACCTTCTTCATGGGGAAATCCCGGATCCAGTTCGACAACAACCTGGCGCGAAGAGCTGAACGCCTCGCTGCGCTTGAGCTACGCCGCGGTTTCGTTGCACTACAAACTCTGACGAACGAAAAGCCTACGGCACGCAAAAACGCAGAGGTTGCCCTCTGCGTTTTTTTCGTGCTTCGCTGCTCGCATTTTCAGGGCGCGACGCGCACGAAGCGGCTGCCCTTGGTCTGGCAGATCGGACATGCTTCGGGGGCCTTGCCAAATTCGATGTACCCGCAGACCGGGCAAAGAAAGAATGCGGTTTCGGTTAAGTCCGCACCGCTCTTCGCAGCAGCCAGGGCCATACCATACAGGCGCGCGTGTACCGCTTCGGCCTCGACGGCGTACCCGAACATCCGCTTCGCCTTGTGATTCTCGGCGGCGGCTTGCGCCAGCATGGGCGGATACATCTGCGTGTATTCCTCAGTTTCGCCGCCAATCGCCGCCTGCAAGTTATCGGCCGTACTGCCGATGGTGCCGGACGCCTGCAAATGGCCTTCGGCATGGAGTCGCTCGGCCTCGGCTGTCGTACGGAACAGGCGGGCGATGTTGGGAAAACCGTCCTGCTCAGCCTTCTTTGCGAAGGCCATGTACTTCTGGAACGCTTGGCTCTCGCCGGCAAAGGCGTCCTTCAGATTCTGTTCGGTAGTCGACATAGTCATACTCCGGTATTATTTGGATTTCGGATCTTCTGATAAAGTAGATCCTCCCGACAAGGAGGATCTACAGAAAGAACGTGCGGCTGCACCCCGGATTAGAGAATGTTGACTTTCTTCGCCTGGAAGCGGAGTTCGTCGCGGAACTTGGGATGCGCGATGTTGATCAGTTCGAGCGCCCGCTCGCGGCGGGTCTTGCCGTGGAGGTAAGCCACGCCGAACTCCGTCGCCACGTAATGCGCGTCGGCCCGCGTCGTCACGACGCCCGCGCCCGGGGCCAGCTCGAACACGATCTTGGAAATCGTGTCGTTCTTCGTCGTCGAGGGCAGCGCGATGATCGGCTTGCCGCCCTTGGACCGCGCGGCGCCGCGCATGAAGTCCACCTGACCGCCGAAGCCCGCAGTAGATCTTGTGGCCCATCGAGTCGCTGTTGATCTGGCCGGTGATGTCGACCGAGATCGCCGAATTGATGGAGATCATGTTGTCGTTGCGGGCGATCACGAACGGATCGTTGGTGTGATCCACGGGACGGAACTCGCAGAGGGGATTCCCGTCTACGAAGTCATAGAGCTTCTTCGAACCCAGCACAAAGGAAGCCACCATTTTGTCTTTGTGGTAGTTCTTCGCCCGGCAGTTCATGATCCCTTCGTTGACGAGATCCACCGCGCCGTCGGAGAACATTTCGGTGTGCATGCCGAGGTCGCGCTTGTTGCGCAGGAAGTGCAGCACGGCATCGGGGATGCCGCCAATGCCAAGCTGGAGACACGCGCCATCAGGCACAAGATCGGCCACGTGAGCGCCAATCTTGCCGTGCAGGTCGCTCATCGGCTCCTTCGGCAGTTCATGCAGCGGCGTGTCGAATTCCACGGTGCGATGAAAGCGCGAGATATGCAGGAAGTTTTCGCCGTAGACGCGCGGCATGCGGGGATTGATCAGGCCGATCACATATTTCGCGCAACGGGCGGCAGTCAATGTCGCCACGCAGTCGATGCCAAGGCTGCAGAAGCCGTGACGGTCGGGCGGCGTCACCTGCACCAGGACCACGTCGACGGGCTTCTGGCCGCTGGTGAACAGTGCGGGAATCTCACCGAGGAAAATCGGCGTGTAGTCCGCGCGGCCTTCGTTGACGGCCGTACGGGCGTTGCTGCCGGTGAAGAGTGCATTGTGCCGGAAATGCTCCTTTTTGTCCGGAGCCATGTGCGGCGCTGGGCCAAAAATCAAAATGTGGATGATTTCCACATGATACAACTCCGGAGCCCGGGCCGCCAGCGCCTCGAGCAGCAGGGTCGGAGCCGCGCAACCGGAACCGACATAAACCGTATCGCCTGACCGCACACAGCGGAGGGCATCAATCGCCTCTTCCAACTTTTCCGGCGGAAGAGTGTGGGCAATGCTGGCCGTGGGGTCAGCGCGTTGTTCACGGGCATTCTCAGAAGGGGCGGAAGTGGGTTTGGGGGGCAGGGTTTCGGCCATGTTTTCCTCAGTGCTTGGCTATGTAATCGAGGGTCGTGGCCCTCGGTGGTCTTGATCGTGAAAATATACACAATTCTTTCGACATTGTCCAGTCTCGGTCGCTTTGACCGGGACATTTTTCCGCATTTTCAGGTTCACAATGAAGAGCAAAAAGACACTATGGGAAACAAACCTGACCTCTCGGTAATCCGGTCGAAATCCAGTAAAAGAAACCCCGGCGCGGAATGTGCCGGGGGTTCGCCAAATAATAGATAACTTGGTAGTTTAAAGGGGCAGGAATCCTTCAATCCGCTTCTTGATGTCCTGGGCATTGGACGGCCCCATGTGCAGCGACCAATTCAGCCGGCCAATGTCATCGATCTCCACACGATACCAAAGGTCATAGTCCTCGGAAAGCTCGGGGAAATAGACACTCATCGCCATATCGCGGAGGCGGGCATCCATCAGGAAATCGGTGCTCATTTTGGCCAGTTCCCGGTGCGCGTCCATGACTTCCGTGCGGCGGGAATTGGGCAGATAGAACCGCTCGCGGACGATATCACGGTCATCAGCCGAAAGTACGATTTCCATCTCCGCCGACAGGGGCATGGAATGATGCTCAATCAACAGGCCCTCCACCGCGATTGGTATCGGATGGTTGGGAGCAATGACCATCGTGGTCTTTACACCGCGCAGTTCAATCGTGAAACCGGCGTCCAGTAGTGTGGAATCAGCGTTCAGGTAGTTCCAGTCCTGTTCCGGGGCCGGGGAGGCGGTCTCCGGCACAGGGACGGTCTCGAGTTCGAGCAGGGCCACTTCGGGCTCAATCTCCGGCGAGTCGACCGGAATGGGATGATCTTCCATAGGTCCTCCTGGGCAGTATTTGCGGTATCTGACAAATCAATAAGCATCTACAAAATAGTCCCGACCCGTAACGTTGTCAAGAGCTTGTGGCATTTTTCATAATCTTTTAAGAATTCCGCTAAACCATCGTAAGATGAGACTTTGAGCCGATCTTCAGGTCGTCAAAGTCCAATAAACTCGCTATTCTGGTTCTAAAATTCGCTGCGCCTCCTCGCCAGCAATTTATGGACAAGTCGCTCCAGTTTTCATTCAAACGCCGCGCGGGGTGAGGGCACCCCGCGCGGCGATTATTGAAGTCCGCCGCAGCCCGGGTTTAGCGGCGCACGCCGGCGCGTGCTGGCTAAGAAAGGAAGAGCATTTCGCGGTATTTGGGCAGTGGCCACAGCGCGTCGTCGACAATCAGTTCGAGGGCGTCGGCGGCGGAGCGCACTTCATCCATTGCGGGAAGTACTGTGTTGCGGCAGAATTCGGCCCGTGCCATCAGGTCCTCCTCGAGGCCGTCGGCTTCGTGGCGGATGCGATCCAGGACGTCGAGCGCGGCACAGAGGCGCGTCACAGTCTGGCTGACCCGGCCCACGAAATCCACCTGCTCGGAGAACAGCGCGTTGCCGAGGAATTCCTTGGCCGAGCTCACCGCTTCCACCGTGCGCTGCTGGTAGCCGAAACCCGCCGGCAGAATCACCGTGCGGCCCAGGTTCGACATCAGCGCGGCTTCGATGGTGATGGTCTTAATATAATTTTCGATATAAATGCGGGAGCGGCTGGCAAGTTCTTCTTCGCTCAACACCCGCTGACTCGAGAATAGCGCAATCGCTTTCGGGGTCGTCCACGCGGGGAATGCGTCGACGCTCG
Source organism: uncultured bacterium (assembly GCA_963735175.1). Taxonomy (GTDB): domain Bacteria; phylum Electryoneota; class RPQS01; order RPQS01; family RPQS01; genus CAVTJX01. The sequence goes on from CAVTJX010000017.1 coordinate 171,627, forward strand.
TGCGCAGGTTGGGCAGGCCACGGGTTTCGGCCTCGCGGTGCCAGGCTTCACTGTAATTGTCGCCGTTGAAGAGAATCGCCTCGTGTTCGCGCAGCTCCTGCTGCAGCACGGTGCGCACGGCCTCGGCCAGATCCTTCCCACCGGCGAGTTCGGCTTCGATGAGCACGGCGACGTGCGTCAATGAATCGGCGACGATCGTATTCAGGACCGTGTTAGGCCGCGCCACGTTCTGCGCCGAACCCACCGCGCGGAATTCGAACTTGCTGCCCGTGAAGGCAAAGGGCGACGTGCGGTTACGGTCGGAGTCGTGTCGCGGCAGCGGCGGCAGCGAGGCTACGCCGATGTCGATGAAACTCTGTGGCCGGCCCGTCGCTGTCGCCGCCGGAGATCAGCGCGTTCACCACGTCACTCAACGCTTCGCCGAGGTAGACACTCATGATCGCCGGCGGCGCTTCGTTCGCGCCCAGGCGATGGTCGTTCGACGGCGTGGCGACCGCCGCGCGCAGCAGATCGGCATGCACGTGAACCGCGCGGATGACCGCCGTCAGAAAGACGAGGAACTGCGCGTTTTCGTGCGGCGTGTTTCCCGGATCGAGCAGGTTGTTGCCTTCGTCGTCGGCCATCGACCAGTTATTGTGCTTGCCGCTGCCGTTGATCCCCGCGAAGGGTTTTTCGTGTAACAGGCACTCAAAGCCGTGGTGATGGGCTACCCGCGTCATCACCGTCATCGTGAGCTGGTTGTGGTCGGCGGCGATGTGCGCGCGCTCATATACCGGCGCGAATTCATATTGCGAGGGCGCGACCTCGTTGTGCCGCGTGGTGATCGGAATGCCGAGCTTGTACAGCTCGCGTTCCACGTCCTCCATGTAGGCCAGGGCGCGTTCCTTGATCGTGCCGAAGTAGTGGTCTTCCATCTCCTGGCCTTTGGGCGGCCGCGCGCCGAAGATCGTGCGGCCCGCGCTGATCAGGTCGGGGCGGAGCAGGTACCAACGGCGGTCGACGAGAAAGTACTCCTGCTCGCAACCGACGGTGACGGTCACCCGCCGGGCGCGGTCATTGCCGAACAGCCGCAGCACGCGCAGCGCCGCGCGGTTGACCGCGTCCGTCGAGCGCAGCAGCGGCGTCTTCTTGTCCAGCGCCTGGCCGCCATGCCCTAAAAAGACACTCGGAATACACAGCGTCTTGCCGTTCTTGCCCGCCATTAGAAACGCGTCGCTGGTGGGATCCCAGCCGGTATAGCCGCGCGCTTCAAATGTGGAGCGGATGCCGCCGGAAGGGAAGCTCGACGCGTCCGGCTCGCCCTGCAGCAGGTCCACGCCGGCAAATTCCGTGATGACTCCGCCCTCGGTCGTGGGAATTAAAAACGACATGTGCTTCTCGGCGGAAAGGCCCGTCAGCGGCTGGAACCAGTGGCAGTAGTGCGTCGCGCCGCGCGTCATCGCCCAATCCTTAATCGCGGCGGCGATTACGTCCGCGTGGGCCGGATCGAGTGGCGCGTCGCTCTGGCGGATCTCCAGCATATGCCGGTAGACGGGCTTCGGCAGCGCCTGCCGCATGTCGGCCAGCGAGAATACGTTCTCGCCGTAGATTTCCGCGAGCGCCAAAGCCGGCACGGCGTCTCCGTTGCGGTCGGGTGACGTGCGGGCGATAGATTCGACGATTGCACGACGCGGAAGGGACGGACTCGACATGGATAGACCTCGCGAGGGTGATGATTTGGTCACTACTGTATCGTCCATGGAAACTTTATCGGCGGGAAGAAGGCGGCTTGCGAGCCGCCTTCAAGGCAGTTTGACTGACGGTAAGTTGCATCGATCGCAATGAGGATCGACGCCGTTCGGTAAAGAACTGCGCGATCACTCTTTGCGATCTTACGGCCTGTGCCCCGGCAGAATCACCGCGCAGGCGGCGGTGTCTCCCGTCGATGGATAGGTCAAACAATAGAGGCCGGGAGTGCGCAGCAGTTGCCAGTGTTGATAGGACAGCCCCGTGCTATTCGTCGCTGTGAAATCCTGCCATGGCAATTCGCCCACGCTGGGCAACAGGCGGACGCGATACCCCACGCATTCCAAACCCGCTGCGGCCGGCTGTCCATTCCGGAACAATCGCATCTCAACGCGCGGTAGAAACGTGTTTTCCGGCGGCAGTTCGTACAGCGTATCGGGAATGATGGCCACGGTCAGCGAGTCAAAATCCGCCGTCCCCGCTTCCTCCCGCACCATCAGGACCACACGGCGCCCGTCCGGCCGGGCTTCATCGGCGGAAGCGGTGAACCACCGCAACGTTTCACATACTGTTACCCGTGCATGATAACGGAAATTCACCCGCCCCGAGTCATTGCTGATATCATACCAGGCCGGATCCGTGTACTCGATCCAACCTCCCGATTGGTCCACTGCAACGGTAACTTGTTGGTCCCGCACTCCGCACTCGCTGTCGTCGCGGATGGTCACCCAGCCGTTGACGAAAACGGAATCGCCCGCCGCAAAATCCACGGTATCGGCTTCCAGCACAATCTCGGCCATATAGAGCGGCGTATGGGGTGGCCAACGGCAATCTTTACAATTATCACAGCCGACAACGCCCACCATCCCCATCGCCGCGAGCAGCAGCAGACTCCATTTCATGATCCGCCTCCCCAGTTGCACGATCGGTTGCAGCCCCAGTTTCAAAGCTTGCTGTCGACGCTGGTGAGGTGTACGGGCGCGTCCACCTCCACACAGACGGAATCTGCGAAGTCAACGGACGCAAACGTCAGGCAGTGAAACCCTGGCTCCAGTCCCATCAGGTACCACCAGCAACAGGCCTCACCGCTCGCGTCTGTCGGCCCAATCGGCGACAGTCGGCCACCGGATGAACGCAGCGGGAAAATGATGCCGGGGATTCCCTGATTCGAGCTGTCGGCCAGCGTCAGACAGACTGCCAGCGAATCATCGGGACTGTGCAGCCCCGCGCTGTCCTCCGGTGAGGCGAAGGCGATTGTCACGTGCGCCAACCGCGACTGCGACGGCAGCACCGTCAGAACCCACAGATCCTCCTTATCCTCCACCTGCGCGCGAATCGTCGTTATACCTGTCTGCTCGAAAGAGTGGAAGCGGAAATAGACCCGGCCCAGCTCATTGGTCATATCGCCCATCGCCCCCAGCAGTTCCAGCGAGCCGAAAGATTCCGGCAGCAACGATAGTGACACAGTCACATGCGACATCACACGCCCTGCATCGTTCGTCACCAGCGCCCAGCCATCCACACTCGCCGTGTCCCCCGGCAAAAACGCCAGCGTGTCCGTGGGCATAAAAATCAGAATGCTGCCCACGCGCTCCGGACCCCCACAATGAGTAATGTCACCATCCCCGTCACAACCCCACCCCATCCACAGCCCGACCATCAGCAGCAGCAAACCAACCCGATGCGGATTCATGATCGGTCCCCTCAGTTGTAGTGTCTCGCCATTCTGTCCCTCCCAGAGAGGCTCGGGAACCCCAAGCCCCTGTCGCAGAAACAAAACGCGAACGATGCGGAAGCCGGCAGTTCAGTCCTTTGGCAGCTCGTAGTAGAATTTGCGCTCGGCCAGCTCGGGCCGTTCGGCCAGCCACGTGCCGCTGCCAAAGATATTATCGTACGGATGCTCACAGATGTGAATCACCGGCAGCCAGTCGGGCCGCTGCAGAATCTCCGTAAACTTGGCGCTGAACGCGTTGCACAAGTCGCGCTTCACCGTCCGCTTCAAGCGCGGGCAGGAAAGCACAAAGTGGACATACGGCACGCCATTGATTCCGTCCCACAGCACCCCGCCGGTTCCGGCTTCGCCGGGTGCGTATTCGGTAAAGTGCATCCGGAAGATCTCGGGCTCAAACCCGGCCACGCGCTCCACCACTGTCGTCAGCTGGGCGCAGAGTTCCTGCTTGACGTGGATGCTGGTGCTCGGTAGAGTAATCTCGAGGCAAGGCATGGGATTTGCTCGTTTCGCTTTGCGCTATGCGGTTTGCGGAGGATTGAATTTCTCGATGACCTTGGGCCGGCCGCTCGCGTCCACCGCCACGAACACGGTGCTTGTCTTCACCACCAGCACCTGCCCGTCGGTGACTCCTTCCAGATCGAAGCTGACCGACGTCCGCCCGACCTTCGGATTCTCCACGAAGAAATTGACGATGTGGCCCTCGTAAACGGGATGGACAAAGCGAATCTCGCCGAAGCGCAGCGTCACCATCGTCTCTTCGCCGGTGTACTGGTGGGCAAAGATCGAACAGGCCTCGTCCATCCAGGCCATCATGTTGCCGCCAAAGAGCGTGCGCCGCAACCCGACGTCGCGGGTCATGCAGAGCTTGGACGTGACGTGAATGCGGGTGGGATTGTCGGGCATGGAGTATCCGGGTTGAGGAGCGGGAACAGTCGGCGTCCTGTTCATTTCAGCAGCATCATCTTGGCCGACGCGCTGAAGCCGGGGGCGCTCAGGCGATAGAGATAGACGCCCGAGGGCAGCGCCGCGCCGTCAAATTCCAGCGTGTGATGCCCCGCCGCCAGCATGCCCGGCGTCAGTTCGCGCACCAACCGCCCTTGAATATCATAGACGGCCAAATGCACGTCTGCTGCGCGCGGCAAGTCAAACCCAATCCGCGTGGCGGGATTAAACGGATTCGGATAATTCTGTTCCAGCCGGAATGCCGTCGGCAACGCGCCGCCATTCTCGTTCACCGTGGCGCCGGTGGCCGTGCCGTGCAGAAAGACCGTGTCGGGCGAGCCGCCGGAACTGTGCTGAATTACCATCTGGCCGTTATTTTCGCCCGGCTCGGTCGGCACGAAGCGGATCCAGAGAAACAGCACTTGCGTGGGACTCAGCGTCACCGGTAATGTCTGGGTGACAGCAAACGGCGGCGCAAGCGTAAAATTCTGGATCGTCACGGGAATATTGCCGCGGGCGCGCAAGCCAATGCGTGCGCTGTCGCGTTCACCCACGGCAATTTCACCGAGTTCGACCGTGGCCGAGGGAATGAACTCCAACCACGAATCCGCCGTCAGTCCGGATAGCGGGCATTCCAGCACGCCACTGGGAGCGTTGTGAGTGATCCGCAACACCGCGCTGTGCGCGCCGGCCTGCGTGCTGGCATACGAGAGCGTCAAGTGCAGGGAGTCACCCGGCGCGATGCTCTGCGGGGCTGAAGGCGATACGAAAAATGGCGACGCGACGTCCAGCGCGCTCGACCTGTAAGGCATAGGACGCGTGATTGACCAGCCACGTCGTTCGCAGTGCGGTCTGTCCCAGCGCTGTGGTATCGAAACCGATGGCGGTCACGCTCAAACTGGGATCCGCCGCATTGAAAATGTCGAATGTCAGCCGGTAAAGCTGCATGCTGGTGGCCAGCCCCGTGCCCGTGACCTTCACCAGAAAACTGTCCCCTGCCAGCGCGGGAACATACCGCAACAAGCGTTCCGCCTGACCCGCGGCATGCGTGGAATCCCGCCCTACCTGCACGGTGCCCGTACTGTTGTACAGCGTCAGGCTCAGATCGAGGTTGTTGAGTGTGTTGATGAGCGTTCCAGCCGTGCAGGCTCCGGTGGTCCAATCCTGCTCTCCATTCAAATAGGAGCGGCCCACGGGTTCGAGCGTCAGTGAAAAAGCCATACCCGCAGACACGGCAAACTTGTAATAGTCCGTGTCGCGCGTGCCGGCGACGCCGCCATAACTGGGATGGTCGACACTGACGTCTTCAACCACGTTGTCCGCCGTCAGCAGACCGAGCTGCGTGGCCGTTCCCGGCAGGTCATTCGGCTCAAAACGATCGCCGTAATTTCGCTGGGCGGCCCGAATATCATCGTGCTGTGGTCCGTCAAAAATCCCGGAATAATACGGTTCGAGCAGTTTGGTCTGATTGGCCGGACAGACGTGCGCCAGACCCCAGCCGTGCCCATGCTCATGCGCTACAATGTTGCGGAGGAAGATGTAGTTTCCGGCGGAGCTGCCCCAGTTTTCGGAGGCATCGAGTACCATGTCCCCAACATCGGGAAAATAGTCATAGGCGAGGACGCCATTCTCGCCATCGATCGACACGCTGCCGATCCGCAGGTCACCGCGCGAGCCGAGTTGACCGTCCGCCCCGAAGACCGCGCCGTCGTCCGTTACCTGCTGATAGTGCAGACCGCTGACCTCGCTCCACCGCTGGAAAACCTGAGCGAACTTGGCTTGCCAGGCGGCTGTGCTACCGAAGAGTTGGTTTAATCGCGCGAAGAGCTGACTCGGCTGGCCGTCGATATCCAGGCCATCGGGCACGAAACTATAGGTCAGGGTAATGGAAGTGCCTTGCGAACCCGTCGTGGAATTCGTTGCCGTGCGGCTCCAGCGTTCCTGAAGGTAAAAGTCCAGAGAGGACATCCCACCCAGCCGACGCTGCCACTCCCGCATATAATCCGGGGGTGTATCGGCCGCAAAACAGACCGCTTTGGGTGCGTTCACAGTAGACACCGTAGCCTTCAAGACAGAACTGTCCAGAGGTTGCGGCACCGAGGGAGCTTGCCAGCCTAATCCGAGGATCAGCAGGAGCAGGGAGATGCTCAACAGAGGCAGTGCAGCGCGAGGCATAGAAAACCCTTCTTTGTAAACCATTGCAATATCAGGTCTTGAAAATAAATTGGCGACAGACTTCTGATTTCATAAGTTACAGTAGAAATCTTCCGGCTGCAAGTCCCCGGCATAAATTCGTCAATCTTCATCCTTCGCAATGCCGCCCACCGATTGCCCAATCTTGAAGCCCGTCTGCATATAACCGGCCACGCGAGTCAGACCTCCGGTGTTCGGGAGGATAACACCCTTAAAAAACCGGCTGGGTCAAAGTAAATTGGAAAAGTCAAAGTTAAGGGTTGCTTTTTATTATTCCATAGTTGATATTATGTACTGAGCATGACGTAACCTACAAAAATGCGTTCTGCCTGTGACCGGCCTCGGCCCCTCCTGCTATCTCCATTAATTTTTAGTCTTTACTCACCATATCCGGTGCTTCGGCGCCACAATCTCTGGGAACAGCCATGAAGATTCTGAAAACAACTTTGTTCTCCCTCCTGCTTGTGACGATCACGTCGCTGGCATTTGGCCAGGGACAAGTCGGCTTCTATTACACCGACGAAGATGTGAATGGGGATCCGCCTCCGCTCCGCATGCAGTGCACCACCGGCACCCCCTTGCCCGACGGCACCCTGATTACAGTCTATTGGGACAACAATCATAATGGTCCCGATGCCTCCGACGTGGTGCCCGGGATTGGCGAAGGTTACGGTCAGGCCAATACGGTGACCTTTCCGATTAACGGTCAGCAGCAGGGTCTGGGCGCGGGTTACTTTGTCTTCTGAGTTTTACTTTGTCATCACCCTGATCCCGAACTCAACCGAGTTCCCGGGCGACACCGCGCTTTATTATCTCGAAATCAATCTGCCCACGCTCTGCTTACGCTCGTCGGACTTCCTCGTTCAGCCCGGCCAGGTTGACTGGCTCATGGATGCGAGTGACTGGACCTGTACGACTGGCAACCTCTGCCGCACCATTACGCAAGATCCACCCACCGCGCCCACCAGCGTCGCCGCCAGCGACGGCGGCTGCGAGACCGTACACGTCTCCTGGTTGCATGACGGCCTGGTGCTGGAAGGCTTCAACATCTATGCCAACGGCGAACGTGTTGGCGGCGCACAGCCGGCCGATCGTTCCGTCAATATCATGGTAACGACCACCGCTGCCCAGATCTACACTGTGAAGGCGTTCAACATTGGCGGTGAATCACTCGTTCTCGAACAGCGACAACGGCGACGCTTACTTGCTGAAATTTGCCTCCGGCGCGCCGGGCAACCTCGTTGGCGACAGTCTCCGGGGTACTACCCATACCATCCATTTCGTACGCCCGAATGCCGCCTGCCTCTCCAGCGCCAAACTCTTTCTCTATGACGCGACCGCCGATGTCCGCCGCGATCTTCTGGCAACCTGTGATACCTGTTTGCAGCTCGACTACACACTGCCCGATACGCTGCCCGGCGGACAGATCTACAATACGTTCCGGTTAGTCCTCGAAGACAGCTCGCACCTCTATCACGAATTCTATACGGACACCACGGAATCCTTGTTCCATCTGATGCCACCGGACACGAGTGCCGTCGATAGCCGCGACTACCTCCACCCCGACCGCTTTGGCATCGCGCAGAATTATCCGAATCCGTTTAACCCGGACACGCGGATTGTCTTCAACGTTCCGCAGCAGGCCGAGATTCGTTTGAGCGTCTACAACGTGATGGGCCAGCTTGTGCGGACCCTTGCCGCCGGCGCCTACAGCGTTGGCCAGCATGAAGTGATGTGGGATGGCCGCAACAATGGCGGCGCTTCTGTCAGCGCGGGTGTGTATCTCTATCGCCTCGAAGCCCCCGGCGTCAACGTCACGAAGAAGATGCTGCTCATGAAGTAGCAAGCGTGACGCTTGAACCGCAGCGCTGGCGCCGTTGATGCCCGCGCGCTGCGCGCAGGCTGCATGGCTTTCTTGAGTGAAGAGGGCGGACCGGAAGGTTCGCCCTCTTGCGTTTGGCCGTTGTAAGTGCGAATGACGATGGTGGCGGAATAGGCGAAAAATCGAGCATCCCGCCGTGCGGCGGGGGGATCGAAATTTGAGAGGGTCTCACCAATTTCCTGCCAGTGGCGGGGTGCTTTGAAGGGGTTAAGTGCCGGACGTGCGGCCCATTCAAATGACAACGGCAGATTCCGGGCAGGTCCACGGACCTGCCTCGGCGGAATGCTGCGGGCTATTGCCGACCCCATTATCCATTGCGTGTGAATTGGAGCAATTTGTATAAATCGTGCCGCGACCCCTTGCGTCTGAGCCCACATTTCCCGACCTTTTCACATACCCTCTGCTGCCGCACTCGTCATCACGAAAGATTCTCATGCGGATTTGGCTGCTCGCACTTCTGCTGCTCGTTTGCATCACCACGGCCTTTGCCGCTGTTCCGCCGTCTGTCTACTTTGTGGAGAACCAGGGACAGTGGCAAGGCGAGTTTCGCTACCGTGCCGCGTTGGGGCATGGAGTTGCGTTTGTGACGGAACGGGGCCTCGTCCTCGACCTCCGAGCAAAGGATGAAGGCGGAAGGATGAAGGATGAGGGAAGAGGGCAGGGCGAGCATTCATTCGCACCCGTTGACGGGGGGGCAAGGGGGGGTGGATCTGTCCGTGGGCATGTGCTGCGACTGACGTTTTTAGATGCGAGCGCTTGCCCGGACATGCTGGGATTGGACAAGCTGGCGAGTTACAGCAACTACTTCCTCGGGCGGGATAGCAGCCGGTGGAAGAGCCGCGTGGGACATTACCAGCGGGTGCTCTCGCAAGAGGTCTGGCCGGGAATCAATGTAGAATACGTGCTGAAGCCCGGAGGTGTAGAGCTGGTTTACCATCTGCAAGCCGGGGCCGATCCGGTGCAGATCCAGCTTCAGATCGAGGGCCTGTCTGCGCCATTGAGCTTGGATGCTGCTGGCAACCTTGTGCTGCCGACCTCCCTCGGCCCGTTGGTCGAACAAGCCCCCACCGCCTTCCAGCAAGGCCGCGCCATTCCCTGCCGCTATCGCGTTTCCGGTGATTCGACTTACAGCTTCAGCCTTGACGGTTACGATCCGCAGCAGGAACTGATGATCGATCCACTGCTCTACAGCACCTTCTTCGGGGGGAATGGTGAAGATGGATTCGAGTGCTTACAGATCGATTCCCACGATCAAACGCTGGTTGTTGCCGGTTTTACGGATTCCTTCACATTGCCTACAACGACTGGAGCCTATCAGGATTCGCTGCATGGAATCTACGATTGTTTTGTCACCCGCTTTGCCGCTGATGGCCGGTCATTGGTCTTCAGCACCTATCTCGGTGGTATTAGCAGCGAGTTGCCTCACTGCCTTGAACTGAATCCGGCCGGTGAAATCAACGTGGGCGGCTCTACCCATAGCGTGGATTGGCCCCTATCAGCGGATGCCGTGGACACGGTTTTTTCTGGTTCGTCGGAAGCTTTCTTCGGCCGACTTTCCGCTGACGGCACGACACTGGCCTTCAGCAGCTATTGGGGAGGAGTGGGAGGAGGATAATATGCTTGACATGCAAATGGAAAGCATTGGCCTTGTGTATCTCTATGGCTTCACAGATTCCCCCAACTTCACTGTCACTGGCGATGCGCTATTCCCGCAATTCAAGGGAAACCAAGCGGCTTATATCTCCGTCTTTAACCCGGCCACAACACAAATCCTCTATTCCACCTTCTTTCCCGGGACACATGATGTCTATGCATGCCAGTTAGTAGTGCTCGAGCCCATGCGTGTGTGGATTACAGGGTATACGGACGAGGCGGGCGGGATCTTAATCACGCCGGATGCGCTGCAGCCGGATATGCAGCAATTCTATCGTCCGTCCTTCATTACAAAGTTGAATCTGGCTGCCGGGGTGGTGGAATACAGCTCCTATTTTGGCGGCAATGGCTTAACGGATATCCGCGCCATTCTTCCGCTGGCAGACGACCGGCTGTTTCTGGCGGGCACTACGCTGTCCACAAATTTCCCGGTCACCAGCGGGGCCTATGACACCACGCACACGGGAAATTACATTTACAAGGCATTTGCTATGTATCTTGATTTACCCGCCAGCGTGTTACGTAGCACCCTCTTTGGCATGCGCCAACCGGGTGGATCGGTCTTTAATCTGGGTGCTGACATTGTGCCAGCCGACAGCAGTGTCGTTCTCTGCGGCGACGCCGAGGGCATCGGCTTCCCGACGACGCCCGGCACCATCGACTCCGTAATCGGCCCGGAGTATCCGGACGCGTGGATCGCCGTGCTGTCTGCGGATCTGTCCACACTACGCTATAGCACACTCATGGGTGGGTATGACAGAAGACTACTTTTCCCGGGTGCAAGTCAGCCCCAACAACACCGTCTGGCTCGCGGGGATGAGTGAATGCTGGAATTTTCCGGTGACGCCGGATGCGTATCAGCTCAATGAGATCGGCTGGGGCGATGGTGTACTCTGCCAGTTTTCGTTGCCGTGGATTGATGCTGCCGCTGATCCACTCATCCTACATCCTTCAGCCTCCAGCCTTTCCGCTTTTCCCAATCCCTTCAATGGCACGACGGAGATTCGGTATGCGTTGCCGCGCGCGGGGCTTGTTTCGCTCAAGGTGTACGATGTGCTGGGGCGGGAGGTGGGCGTGCTCGTCGATGCGGTGATGGTGGCGGGGGAGCAGCGGGTGGCGTTTGACGCGCGGGGGGTCGCGTCAGGGATTTATTTTGTGCGGATGGATGTGGGGGGGATGAGGGTGACGCGGAAGGTGCTCCTCGTGAGGTAGGGGCGCGATTGTCCGTCAGAGACGAGATCTCGACTTCGTCGGACATCGGACCGCGGGCGGGTCTTAGACCCGCCCCTACAGAGAAAGGTGTCGAAGATTGCAAAGGGCGAACCGGATGGTTCGCCCTCTGTTATTATTCCTGTACGGTGGCGATCTATTCCGTGGGGCGGTACATCGCCTTCAGCACCGGACCAAGATCGAACGCGGATTTTGCGGTTTCCAGCGGGATCTGCTTGGCTGCGGCGATGGTGGTGAAGAAGCCGTCGTCGTTGCCGCCCTTGACCACGATCAGTTGCGACGCGCCGTCGGCGCCGAGCTGATTGAACGGGTCGGAGAGCGCGCCGCGACGGGTGAGACCGCCAAGGTGCAGCGCTACCACCGGCACGCTGGCCGTCTTCGCCGCTTCCAGCAGCCCTTCCACGCGGGCAATCTCATCTTCCGCGCTGATCTTGGCCGCGCCCAGACCCTTGCTGCTGCCACCCAGCACCAGCATCACCGAGCCCGTACCGGCCACATCGGCTGCTGTGGCGTTGGGCAGGTAACGGAAGCTCATCGAATCGCGCGTCAGCAGCGATTTGACCATCAGCACATCGGCGCTCTGGCCGCAGGAGGTCAGCAGAATCGGCTCCGCCGGGACCTGCGCCAGCGCCATACCGGACACCAGCAGGACAGCAGCCAGCATCGTCGGAATTTTCATCGTCCTTGCCCTTCTCTTAATGGACTCTTGGATTTGTCTTGGGGGATGAGAAACGCGCCCAGTCCCTGCGCCGTCACGTCCGCCGCGCGCGGCACGCCGGCCAGTTCGATAACCAGCTCCGGATGCAGAAAGCCGAGCCCGTCGCAAAGCGCGCGCAGACCCGACAGATGCCGGCCCACCCGCGCTTCAATGGGGATACCCGTCGAATCGTAAGGCACGCGCAACAGATTCGCGCGCGCCGCCTGAAGATAACAGTCGTCACGGCCCGAGAGCAGCTTGGCGGCGCTGGTGCTGCCGCGCAGCCGCCCCTGCATGATGTTGGCCGATTCGATGAGGATCGCCATCGCCGGTGTGGCGTCACCCAGTTCGCGGTGCGACAGCCCGTGGAAATTCGGCGGCGACGGCTCCAGATTAAAGGCCAGCCCTTCGCCCTGCAGATTCAGACTCGCCATGGCCGCCACGTCCATTCCGCGTTCGTGAGCGACGATGGCGTTGATGACAGGATACTCGGGCGAGGCTTCATGCAGATCGACGACGAGGTCGGCCTTCTCCGCCTTCACGAGCGCGGTGATGGCATACGCGGCGCGCTCGGTGAAGTCGCCGCCCGGGCGGCCCGGATAGGCGCGGTTCAGATTGCGCGTTTCGCCGCCCGAAAGCTGCTGCCCACTGGGGTGATGCAGATACACTTCCGGGTCGGGCCACTGGTCGAGCGGATTTGTAAAGCGGCAACCGAGGCGGAAACGGCGCGCGCCGCCCGACGTCGCGATTTCATAATTGGCCGGATGACCCTCGCCGGGCTCCGTCGCCGTGAAGGCGGAACGGTTGGCGCGGGGAACGACCAGCAGCCGGCCATGGGTCGGGTGCGCGTTCTCCACCAGCACCAGCGCCGCGAGGAAGCCCGCCGCTTCGTTGGGATGCGTTCCGCCCAGCACCACCGCCGTACCCCCCGGCTGGCCGCTGTCGAAGACGAAAACCTCGGCATCCGCGCGCGTGCCTTTTAAGGCGGGAAAGTAATCGGACAAATGCTTTGTGGCCGTGAGCGCAGACGAGGGATAAAGCCGCTCGTCCGTGCGTGCTGCCAGAAAATCGCGCCCGGCGATGGCGCACGCGGCGGCGACCAGCACCAAGAGGATGCCGGCGCGCAGGCGGGTCGTCTGTAAGGTGGCGTTCATCATTTAATGAGCAGGACCCGCAAAATGAAGGGCACGACGGCCAGCGCGGCGGTGGCTTGCGTCTTCCAGTTGCCGCCACGCCAGATTTCGCGCACTAATAGCACGGCGGTCACCGCAGCGATCGCCCAATAGCACCAGAAAAGAATTTGCGAGATGATGAAGTACATTCAAAAAGTGTTGAATTACTCGACGAGCAGAAAACCGTAGCGATTCATGGGCTGGGTGTAATCCGTGAGCACCTCGATGGGAAAGCCCGCGGCGTGCGCGGTGGAGAAGACGTCCACGGCCATCGCCTCGGGCGCGGGCCGGATCGACTCCGGACTGCGGCAATCCACCAGTTTGGCCTCGCACTCGGCGCACACGCGGCAATTGTCCATGTAGAGCGCGAAGGCTTTGGGATGGCCCTGCAAAAACACATCGCGCTCAAGCTTCAGCAGCAATTGATTCATCTGCCGCGCCCAGGGACGGCGGTCCTCGGGCTGCTCGACGCGCTTCTCAAAATGGACCATCACCGCCGTCTGGTATTCCGCAAAGAAGCGGCGGCATTCGTCCACTGACGGCGTGTTGGGCGGGCACGAAGCGTTGCGGCCATAGCCGTCGCAGCCGTAGGCGCATTTCATCCGTACCCATTGCGCCACGACGATCTCCCGCGGATCCATCCAGCGGAAACTTTCACACCCCCGCGCCCGCAGTAACGCCTCGATCCGTGGTTTATCCACCATTATCCGAGTCCCAGCAGTTTCGCCAGCGGGTTCGCCCAGTAGATCATGGCCAGCGCCCAGAGGATTGCGAGCACCGCCGGGATCGCGCAGTATTTCAGAATGCGGTTCGGCTGTTCGTCGACCACCGGCGCGCTGAGGATCACCGCGAGGCGCGTCGGCGGCAGAAAGTCCCCCACCGATGCCATCAGCGACAGCGCCGCGGCGACGATGATGGCGTTCTGTTGCAACAGCGCCAGCAGTAGCGGCACGCCAAGGACACTGGCCGAGCCGTAGGCGGACACGCCGCCGAACAACGGCACGAGCACGGCCATCCCCACGAACAGCATCACCGACGGCAGTTCCAGCGTGTTCACCACAATGAAGCCGCGCGCCCCCGTCAGTGTCAGGATCTCGATAAACATGCCGATCCCAGCCAGCAAGCCGACGATGGGCAGCGACTGGCGAATCGCCCACGAGAGCGTGTCGCCGATGACCACGCGCTCCCCCGTGAACAGGCCGAGGATCCCCGCCAGCACGAACATCAGCGGCACGCCGATATAGGGCACATACTGCGGCAACGCCTTGCCGCCGAAGAGCAGCGCGAGCAGCAACAGCAGCGGCAAAAAGAGCTTGAAACCGTACTCGCCATAGCGCGAGGGCGGCAGCTTGGAAATCACGTCCGGATGGCTGAGGCCCTTTGGCGCTCTTGCCCGCGATAATGAAGGCGCAGACGATGGCCAGCGGCACCGCCGCAATCAGCAGCGGCCAGCCGAAGCCGACGTAGGGCATATCGACGCCCGAGCCGATGAGCATCGCCGCGATGTTCACCGGCGGCGCGACCATGCCGAAAAAAGCGGCGGTGGCGATGAACGCTCCGGTCCGCGCCCGCGACAAGCCCGCGCTGAGCAGCACCGGGGCAATCATCGCGCCGGTGGTCAGCACGCAGGGCGCGGTCAGTCCCGTCAGCATGCCGGGAAACATCACGAAGAGCGTAAGCAGCACGAGCAGCAGCCGCGGCCAGCGCCCGAGCGAGCGCACCGTGACGGTGTTCAGCGTGGCCAGCGCGCCCGAGCGCTCGAAGACCGCCATGAAGAACAGCGACGTCACCACGAGCAGAATCGGGTCGAGGTAGAGCATCGTGCCCTCGACGAGTTCGCGCACGGGCAAGCCGTTTCCGGCAATCAACGCGCCGGCGACGGAAGCCAGGAAGAGCGCGATCCCGGTGGGCCAGCGCAGGACGAACACGCCCAGCGACAGCGCCGCGACCATCCCCAGCAGAGCCCAGCCTTCCATCAGCGGGCTTCCGGCATGTTGGCTGAGAGGTGCGGTTGACGATTCAATAATGTCATATGAGATTTAGATTCGAAAATCAAATCAGGGTCGGGTCGGAGTCGGCCCGTGCAGAAAGTAAATTGGCGCTTGTCCGGGTGGGAGCAGCGGCGACGGATCAAAGGGCAGCCCGGCGGCGGTGGCAATGCCTTCGATGTGCAGCAGATTAAGCACCGGCACACCCGCCGCAAGAAAATCAAACACGATTCCGTCGACCGGCGCTTCGCCCTCGCCACTGCGCCAGACGTCACTGGCGGGGTCGATCCAGCCGCCGGGAAGTTCGCGGCCTTCTTTACCCTTGCCCAGCATGGCCTGATTGCCGCCAATGTTGATGAGCAAGGTGTAGCTCTTCGGCGAGCCAAGCTGCTCGCGGCGCAGTGCCGACTGCGTTTTCAGCGAGCGTGACTTTAGAAACGAGTAGCCGAGGCTGTCGGCCTTGTGACGCAGAAAGGCTTTGCTGTCTACCGGCAGGCCGCCGCCCACGTCGCCCGTGCCGCCCAGCGTCACGAAATCGCTGCGATACATCAGCATTCCGTCGCGGTAGAGCGTGTCCTCAATATCCAGCCACGTGAATGCTTCCTCGTTCGCGCCGTAGCTCGACGCGCCAAGCGAGCAGACGCGCAGCGAGGAGACATTCAAGGTTTCCAGCGCCATCAACACGGCGAGGTTCATGCCGGGGAAAGAGCCTGTCATCGCCACTAACACGGAATCCCCCGCGCCGATGCCATGATCGATCAGCACGCGCACCACGTACGCCGCAAAATCCGGATTCGCCGCCGTCCGCTTGGCCTTCAGCGAGCCCAGCGTCGTCGTGATCGTGGAATACTCGACACCGATCAGCCCCGTGCGATGCGGATCGACCACCGGGTCATAGAGTCCCAGCGCCAGCTTCTGCGCATAGAGGACCGCCTCCGCCCGACGCTGCCGCTTGGCCGCCTCCAGCATCAGACTGTACGCCGGATGCCGCCGCGGCACAGCAAACGCCACCTCCGCTACCAGCAGCAGGGCAACGAGCAGCAGTATTTTATTACGGTCGTGGCGGGTGGTACGGTTCATGAAGATCAGTCAGCGTTGGCCAGTCTATGCTAATATCCCGCCGGTGCGCCGTCGCGGCGGGGGTCGGCGGCGCCGGTCAGCGTGCCGACTTCATCCACCTGAATGGCATGAACGCCGCCGAAATACGAGTCTGCCGCTCCAGCGGATAGATCTTCCAGCCACGCTTGGCCAGATCATCGAGCGTCGCCTGGGGAATGCGATTTTCCACCACCAGGGTCTTCCCCGCCGGGAAGAAGCGCGGGGCATCCAGTGCCTGAGTTCAGCGGCATGCCGAAATCGAGCACGTCGATCAGCACCTGCGCCAGCGTGGGCGCGATGCGCGTGCCGCCGGGCGAACCGATGATCAGCACGGGGCGTCCGTTCTTGCGCACGATGGTCGGCGCCATGTTCGACGGCGGACGGCGATAGGGCGCAATCGCCTTGGCCGTTGTCGTGTCCGCGCCGAAATCCGCCATGTGATTGTTGAGCAGAATACCCAGTTCCGGCACCATCACGCCCGCGCCGAAAAAGTAGTTGATGGACTGTGTCAGGCTCACCAGGTTGCCCACGCTGTCGACAACGACGAGATGCGTGGTGTTGCCGGGACCAAATGCATGGATCGAATCCATGGCGCTGATTTTTTCGGGCACACTATCGGCACGCATGCGGCCACGGGCGGTGGCAATCCAACTGTCGGACAGAATCTGCGCCGCCGGCGCAAGCGTGTATTCGGGATCGCCGATCCACGTGTCCGCGTCCTTCAGCGCCTGGCGGCTGGCCGAAGCCAGTGTGTGGATGTACTCGGGACTTTGATAGCCTAACGATCTGAGATTGAGCGGTTCGAGCAGCTTGAGAATTTCCAGCAGCGCGGTGCCGCCCGAGGACGGCGGCGGCAGCGTGATGATCTCATACCCGTGATAATAGCCGTGCAGCGGCACACGTTCCCGCGCGTGATAGGCCATCAAGTCCTGCGAGCTGACAAACCCGCCCTGTATCATCACCGCCGCCGAAATCTGATCGGCGAGCGGCGGATAATAGAGATTTTCCAGCCGCGTGCGGGAGAGAAAACGCAGTGTTTCGGCGAGTTTCGGCTGGCGCAGTTTCGCGCCGGGAGCGATTGGCAAGCCCTGGTCCAGGAAAACGCTGGCCAGCGTCGAATCGACCTGCAAGTCCGCGAGGTGGTCGAGGATCATCGCCGATTGTTTTCCGGAGACGGGATAGCCGCTATCGGCAAGGGCAATAGCGGGTGCCATGAGTTCTTCGAGGCGGCGCTTGCCGAAGCGCTGGTGCATTTCCTGCCAGCCCGCGGCGGAGCCCGGCACGAGCACGGCCGTCGCCCCGGCGCGCTGCACGAGGTGCAGCGTATCGGCGGGATTGAAATAGCGCGCGCGATTCATCACCGCCGGCGCGCGTTCGCGGTAGTCGATCACGTGAAAGCTGTCGCGGCGCGCATCGTAATAGAGCAAAAAACCGCCGCCGCCGAGACCGGACGCATGCGGTTCCACCACGTTCAGCGCGGCCAGAGTCGCGATGGCGGCGTCTACGGCATTGCCACCGTGCGCCAGAACGTCGCGGCCGATTTGCGAGGCCAGCGGATGCGCCGAGACTACCATCCCCCGCGATTTCTGAAGCGCCGTCGCATGCACAAAGTTTGTATCGGGCGGCGCGGGAGGAGCCGTGACAACGGGCGCAACGACGGGCGCCGGAGGCGGTGGCGGCGCGGCGGAATGCCGGGCGGTGGGACCGGGAGCGCAGCCGAGCACACCGGCAAGGAGGATAGCCAGCAGGGAAATGAGGTCTTTCACCGGTACGTCACAGGTTCGTTTGGAAACGAAAAATCGTCCGAGAAATCCGCCACAACAGCGGATTTACTTCTGACGCAGGTAAATCGTCGGTTCATCGAACAGCGTCTCCTCCGCACCGTATTTGGTGAGGAAGCGACGGATCTTCTCAGTTTTCGAGGTAATCAGCAGCGGTCCGTCAGCCATCACTCGTTCCAATGTCAAGCCATAGGCTCGCCCAGCGTGCGCTTTCCGGTCGAATTCTCTATAGCTAAGATACTGTAATATCAGCGAATCCCCGGCAATTCGGTAGCGGATGATCGCATGCATCGGTATCAGTAGGGTCTGCTCGAAAACCGGGAGCCGGGAATTCCGAAGTTCGCCGGGACGGATGTCCAGAAAATTTCTGCCTTTGATCGATGTGGTAAGGATGTCCAGGCTGCCCGAGCGTCCGGAATCACTGGCGAATCCCTGCGCTTTCGATGATAGTAAGCTCCATATTATCAACGCAATCACCGATGACGCTCAACGTATCTGACCCGCTTGCCCACGTGCCGATCAGGGTTGGGTCAAAGATCCGTTGATGGGGAAGGGCAAGCGGATGCACCGAGGCGAGATAGCAGCCGGTCAACGACAGGATCCCACCGCAGAGCGCTATCCGTACCGTCCACGCAACGATTCTGTGCGGAATTTTCATAGCCATCTCCGGGAAATCAGCGGCCTTCCGGGCAAAGCATTTATCGCATGAAAATCCAAACCCTAATCAAACAAAGTTTCGGCACTGAGTCAAGCCGGAAACGGCCACTCGCGAGCCCTTGCAATTGTCTGGAGAACGGCTATCTTGCACAGAACGTGAAGTCGGCCCACACAAAGTGAGATCTCCATGAAGCGCACTGGGTACGGATGGCTGGCGCTACTCCTGTTACTGGCCGGTGGTCGTGCAACCGCGGCGACGCTGCTGTGGCAGGGCGATTCGGCCACGACGATCGCTTCCGTGGCGCAGCAGAAGACGCTCTTTCTCAGTCTTTCCGAGGTGGCGCAAAAGCTGCCCGTAACGTTGCGGCGCGACGCCGAGGCGGGGTTGTTCGTGCTCTGCACGGCGGCCAATTGCCGGCCCGTGTACGGCATCGACGAAAGCGAAGTGGCGATCGTCGACAGCGCGGCCTTTGTTTGCGTGGACGCCGTGGCCGAGGCGCTGGGCTGCGCGGCGAAGCTTCGCAAGCGCGATCAAGTGGAGACTGGATTGCGCCGTGGCGAATGTGCGCGTCGGTTCGGAGGTGGGTTCGCACGCGCCGGGATTCCGGTTGCCGGATGCGAGGATTCGCTGGTCACGCTTACCCGTTTGCTTACACGCGGCCCGCTGGTAATTGCGTTTGTGCGCTCGGGCGATTGGGATCCGCAGAGCAAGACGCTGCTGACCGCATTGCAAGCGCGGCAGGATTCGCTGCGCGGCGCAGGCGTGGAACTCGTCGCTGTTCACGGGTACGAAACCAAAACGGCGGCGAAGTGGACGGCGGCGCTGAAGCTCACCTTTCCGCAACTCGCTGACCATCTTTCGGCGGTGATGCGCGGCTACGAGGTTTTCGACAAGGGCAACCTCCCCCGCCCTGCCCTGTTTCTGATCGACCGCACGGGCGTGATTCGAATGCGGCAGATGCTCGATCCGGAATTGCCAACGCCAGACCTGGCGACCGCTGATGGAAGCAGTGGGCAAGCTGTGAAGAAACTGCGGAATATTGGCGCTATCGCTGCTAGACCGTTTCTTGTTGGGCATAGAGAAAGGGTAGACCATGTAGATCTACCCATTGTCCGAAGTCGAATCGCCGGTCCAGCATCACGTGGCATGAACGCGTAAATGCTAGGGGCGTATGGCTTCCTCCGTGTTCTGATGACTTAAGAGATTAGAACATGACGCACAGGAATATTCTTGAACTGAATTTCGGGCTCTTCCGCGCCCTCAGATTTGACGACACGGATGTCGTATTGACATCCCCACTGGCTGACAATGTTCAGAACATACGGAAGCGGGCAGAGATGTCCTTCAAAGAAGAATTCTCCCTGGGGCGTTCCGATCGCTACGGTAATTTGCTTTCCGTCCAGGAAAACGATTACTTGGGTTAACATGAGGCATTCTCCATAATGAATGGTTTCGAGATTTCGAGAAGAGGCTGAAGCATAATCGACCTCCATGTGTTTGAATTTACTTTGCTTGAAACAGATTCAAGTGTTTGAAAACGAGTGATCACCTGATGATTTACGAGCTGTTCATATTCCCGTCCATTATTCAAATTGGCGAGTTGGCGGCTCGGAAACGTAATGTATAAGAGGTTCTTACTATTTAAAGCCTCCTTTTCTTTGTTTGAAATGAATGCAAAAGGCCATTTGCAATAAATTATCTCTTTCATCTACCAATGATTTAGTACATTCTAGAAAAAAGTAAAAATATTTGGTCTGTGATATGCGCACTATTGACATTATTGCTTGAGATAAGTATTTTGGGTCAGGAATTAAGCAACTACTTGTTGACAAATAGTAAGTATTTGCTGAAGAGTTGACACGAGAACTTGGCAATGCCTAACGGATAGGATGGAGGGAAATATTCCTTTCTTCCTTTTTTATTAGACTTTAGCTCAAAAATAGAAAACGAATGACGGAGATAGCTACGGTTACAAAAAAGTAAACGTAGAAAGCCCTGTCCGAATATTTCGGCCAGTTCTCCATCATTTCCCTACAGCGAAAGACCCGGGGACCAATCCGATCTTTCGCTGTTTTTTAACATCGTGAAAAAAAACGTAGAAATCAAGTTCTTTTAGTGTGCCTTAAGCATGCCTTAGTTTATTCATAAGTATCTGCATTGTTTTACCATGCACAGGGAACATTAGATGCAACATGGCATGATTTCTTCTGACTTAGAGGCGAACTCCGCCTCGATGTGATTGTAATTTGTTAGAGAGACAATTGCCGCTGGTTGAAGAGCGCAGCCGACATCGGTTGCGCTTTTTTCGCGTCAACTTCTGCTTATACTAATGCTCGGTGTCTTTGATTGTCGAAGGATCGTTACCGAATGAATCTTTACTGATAATCCGGCCATCGGAAAGCCGTTGTTCGATCAATTCCGCACCATCCCGTTTCGCTAAATTATGCGCATAATCGCGAGCGGCCTCTTTCGTATCAAAGAGTTTGGACGCTCTTTCAGCTCCGCCACGCTTCACTTGGACACGATTGTCGCCTGTATGAGGTCCAACAATCACAGGTGCGGGTATCGATTTTTGATTTCTCGCCATACTTCCCTCCCAAGAAGTTTAGTTTACTGTTTAGCTGCAGCCGCTGGTGCCGCCGCAGGAGACGCATTTTAAGCAGGTGCCGTTGCGGACCATGGTGAACTGGCCGCACTCGGGGCAGGGATCACCTTCGTAGCCTTTGAGACGGGCTTCGGCGATGAGATTGCCGTGCGAGTGGCCGTTGCCGTGGCCATTGCCGTTGTGCGCGGCGACCTTGACATGCGAGCTGCGCGGCGCGTTGACGAGGTGATGGGCTTCCTCCACGGCGTCGGCTCCGGCTTGACGGCGGGCGGCGTAGGAATGCTTGGCCACCGGGGGCGATCGCCTCCTCCGGCACTTCGGCGGGTTCGGCGGGGAACTCTTCCTCTTCGGCGGCGGCCTCCTGCACGGTATCGTGGCGGTTGGCTTCGGCCTGCGGGTCGAGGTGCGCGAGGTCGTCGCGGCCCAGATAGGTGATCGCCAGTTCGCGGAAGATGTAGTCGATGACCGAGGTGGAATAGCGGATCTGCTCGTTGCCGGTGACGAGGCCATTGGGCTCGAAGCGCGTGAAGACGAAGGCGTCGACGTATTCTTCGAGCGGCACGCCGTGCTGCAAACCGAGGCTGATGGCAATGGCGAAGCAGTTCATGAGGCTGCGGAAGGCGGCGCCTTCTTTGTGCATGTCGAGGAAGATTTCGCCGAGTGTGCCGTCTTCGTACTCGCCCGTGCGCAGATAGACTTTGTGGCCGCCGATGCGGGCCTTCTGCGTGTAGCCGCTGCGGCGGTCGGGCAGACGATGGCGGCGCGTCTGGTAAATGATGCGCTCGACGATCTGCATCACGGCTTCGTGCTTGCTCTCAGCCTCGATTTCCGGTTCGGCCTCGGCGGAATCGATGTCGTCGGCCTGCGTGTTCAGCGGCTGGCTGAGTTTCGAACCGTCGCGGTAGAGGGCCACGGCTTTGAGCATCAGCTTCCAGCCGCGCGTGTACGCGTCCTTGATATCGTCAACGGTAGCCGCGCCGGGCAGATTGATCGTCTTCGAAATCGCGCCGCTGATAAACGGCTGGGCGGCAGCCATCATTTCGAGATGGGCAAACGGCAGAATGAAACGCTTGCCATACGGTCCACAGGTGCTGGCGCAGTCGAAGATCGGCAGGTGCTCGGGCTTCAAGTGCGGCGCGCCCTCGATGGTCATGCGGCCGCAGATGTGATCATTGGCCGCGCGAATCTGCTTTTTGGTGAAGCCGAGCGCGGTGAGGAGATCGCCCTTTGCCAGATGCAGATCGTCCTCGGTCAGCTTCAGATCGCGGCGGATAATTTCTTCGCCCACGACCCAGGGCACGATGGCGAAGGTGATGTCGAACGCGCCTTTAAGGGACTCTTCGATGCGTTGCAGCGCTTCGTCGGGCAGTCCTTTTTCGCGCAGTGAATCGCGATTGATGACGGGCGCGCCGTCGAGCGTGCCGGTGCCGCGCACGTACTGGCTGATCTGGCGGATCTGGTCCTCGCGATAGCCGAGGCCTTCGAGGGCGAGCGGCACACTGCCGTTGATGATCCGGAAATAACCGCCGCCGGCGAGCTTCTTGTATTTCACCAGGGCGAAATCAGGCTCGATGCCGGTGGTATCGCAATCCATCAGCAGGCCAATCGTGCCGGTGGGGGCGATGACGGTCGCCTGCGCGTTGCGGTAGCCGTGCAGGCCGCCGAGGGCGAGGGCTTCATCCCAGACGGCGCGGGCGGAACGGCTGAGGTCGCGCGGGCAGTAATCGGGATTGAGGCCGCGCGGTTGAATGGAAAGTGTTTCAAAGCTGTCGAGTGTACCATTATAAGCGGCGCGGCGGTGATTGCGGATCACGCGCAGCATTTCGTCGCGATTGCGCACGTAGGCGGGAAACGCGCCGAGCTGGCTCGCCATTTCGGCGGAGGTGCGATAGCATTCGCCGGTCATGACGGCGGAAATCGCGGCGCACCAGGCACGGGACTCGGGGCTGTCGTAGGGCATGCCAAGGACCATCGCCATCGTACTGAGATTGGCATAGCCAAGACCAAGGGTGCGGTATTCCCAACTGCGGCGCGCGATGGCTTTGGAAGGGAACTGCGCCATTTGCACGGAGACATCAAGCACCACGGTCCAGAGACGCACGGCGTGGCGGAAGCTGTCGATCTCGAAAGCGCGCGTCGGCACATCGAGAAACTTCATCAGATTTAAACTCGCCAGATTGCAGGCGGTGTCATCGAGGAAGTTGTACTCACCGCAGTTGTGAACCGCGATGCCGTTAGCCACGAAGTGCGCCGTTTCGGGCTCCGTCAGGTCAAAGACCGGCTCATCACCCAGATATGAGAGGGAATCCACGGTATCGATGAGAGATTCAGCATAAGCAGCGACCGTCTGATTCAGCTTTCGGAGGGCTTCCGCCTTGGCGGACTCCTGCATAAAACCGATTTCGACTTCGTACCGGAGGCGGGACTGACGGCTGATGCGCAGGCTGTGCGATGGCGCCACCGGATACTCTTTCACGCCACCCGCGCCGTCCGGCAACAGGGTCGTGAGGGCGCCAGCGCGGCGGTTCTCGTATAGCTTCGCCTTAATGCCGAAATTCAACAGCAGGAGCTGAACCTGCCGCAGCAGTTCGAGCGATGAGGAATCGAGGGCGACGTATTGCGCCTTTTCGCCATAATTCGCCACCGTGCCATCAGCCGTAAACAGACCCCGAAGCAGCGCAACTTGATCTTCCCGCCGTAAGCGGAACGCCGCTGCGGTGAGGCGTTTATCGAGACTACCTTCGTCGAGCACAGCCATCTCTTTAAAAAGCGCCAGGATGCGCGGGCTGCTGACATGCGCGCGAACAGTCGTAGCCGTCTCAATCGTTCGTCCGGGCTTGTTATGCTCGCCAAGTTCCGGCCGCAGGCCATTGATCACACTTGTAGCCCACTCGACAACCGAATCCTCGGTTTTCGCCATAGTGAGAAAGGCGATTTCGCGGTCGTCCCCGCCCGCCGTTTGCCTGCCCAGAGGCGTAATACAGCCGTCACCCAGCAGCAGCCCGGTCAGCTGCGCCACATCGACGGATCTCATGCTTTCCGTGCCGAACGTGCCGGGAACAAGACGTACGATATCGTCCTTCGTGAGTTCACCCGCAGGAACATCACCTCGGTTTTCGGTGAACACCAAGTGATTCGCGGTAAGTTTCAACCGATATCCCGCGCGAGTTTTCAGTTCATACACCGGTTGCGTTCCCGTCGGAAAGATGCGCTCCACCCAGTGCATTTCGCCGTCGAGGCTTTTCACCCCACGCGCTTCACCGACCAGTGATTCGATTTGTTCGAGGCCACGTTGAGTAGATACCCATGTATCCGCAGTCACACACGGATTCGAGGCGTTGATGCGGCCGTCGTTGGGGCAGGTGTTCCACTCATTGATGGTGGTGTCGTACTGCACGCCGGGGTCGGCGCAGGTCCAGGCGGCTTCGCTGATCTGCTGCCAGAGGTCGCGGGCTTTGAGCGTTTTCGTCACGCGGCCGTCGACGCGCGCTTTCAGCGACCAGCTATCGTCGCGCTCGACCGCCAGTAAGAAGCCGTTAGGAATGCGCAGCGAGTTATTGGAATTCTGGCCGCTGACGGTCTGGTAAGCCTTGTGATTCCAGTCAGTATCGTAGGTTTCGAAGCGGAGACTGGTGACACCCTGGCGGGCGAGTTGCAGCACCCGCTGGATGTAGGTTTCGGGCACGGCGTCGCGGCGGGCGCGGGCGATGGCCAGGCGCAGCTCGTCGTTGGATTTGGGATCGACGCGCCGGCGGTCGCTGAGCGTGGAGGCGGCGACGACTTTCAAAATCGCGTTCAGATTGCGCTCGCACACCCGCGACCCGCTGACTAGACTTGCGACCTTCTGCTCTTCGATCACCTTCCAGTTGATAAATTCTTCGACATCGGGATGGTCGACATCGAGGCTGACCATTTTGGCGGCGCGGCGCGTGGTGCCGCCGGACTTGATGGCGCCCGGCGGCGCGGTCGCCGATTTTCAGGAAGCTCATCAGGCCGCTCGAGACGCCACCACCGGAGAGCATTTCGGCTTCGCCGCGAATCTTGGAAAAGTTCGTACCGGTGCCGCTGCCATATTTGAAGAGCCGCGCCTCGCGCACCCACAGATCCATGATTCCGCCTTCGTTGACGAGGTCATCGGAGACGGATTGGATAAAGCAGGCGTGAGGCTGCGGGCGCTCGTAAGCGCTGTCGGACTGGGTGACCTCGTTCGTATGCGGATCGACGTAGTAATGGCCCTGGGCATGGCCGCGAATCGAGTACGCCCAGTAGAGGCCGGTGTTAAACCACTGCGGGCTGTTGGGTGCGGTCATCTGGGCGGCGAGCATGAAGCGCAGTTCGTCGTAGAAGGCGCGCGCGTCCTGCTCATCATCAAAATAGCCGGCTTTCCAGGCCCAATAGGTCCAGCAGCCGGCGAGGCGGCGGAAGACCTGGCGGGAATCCTTTTCGCCGCCGATGCGGCTGTCTTCAGGCAGTTTGTTCAGGACGTCCCAGTCGGGCTCCTGACGCTGCAGCCACCCGGGGACGCCTTCTTCCTCGACCGGTTTCGTAGCGGCGGGGACACCCGCCTTGCGCAGATACTTCTGGGCGAGGATGTCTACAGCCACTTGGGACCAGGTTTCAGGGGCCAGTACGTCGCGGGCTTCAAAGAGGATCTTCCCGTCCGGGCTGGTCAGGCGGCTGGACCAGGGGACAAAGTTGAATTCCTCAAAGGCATCGACGTTTTGCCGGGTGTAGCGGCGATCGAATCTCAACGCTCCTCCTCACGATCGGCAGTTTCGAGGTCAGTGAAATGATCTTGGAGTATCGCCTTGTACAAGGTGTAATGGACGAGGTACGATATATTGTGTGGGGAAATGTGGCGAATTCCGAGTTATCCACATAAACACCCACAGATTGGCCTCCTACATTCGGCTCGAAGTCAGGAATCGAGGTAATGTTAAGGAGGTTATCCACACGTCCACAAGAAATAAGGTCTGTGGACAGGTATACCACAAGATATTGTATGATAATTGGCGGGCAGTAATATACAGCGTGTACACTCACGAAGTCAAGCACGAAGAAAGAACTTTTTAAAAGCCGATTTTGTCGTTTTATTCCATGTAATTTATAAGTTTTATGTACCGATCCGTCGTTTTGCGTGATATATACTATGATTCAGAGTAAAATCCATAAGTTGAGGTGATTTGTCACCTTGAGAGTAAGCTTATCTGGATCAGTCACAATCTTCAACTCTGGCACCTCTGTTGCTTTAGGCACGCTGACCCTCCGATGCCTCTCGGACGAAATGAGACGCGAATTGGGGTGTGCCGGACTTGACAAGATAGTCGTAATCCATTATATTGTGAGGTTCTTACGGAAACCCCTGCGGCGGAGCCTTCGGTCCGCCGCTTCACAGCCACAGTGGAGATTCCAAGCCATGCGACTTCGCCCGGGCGGCCAGCGGAAACCTTCGTACCTCGAAGAGCACCGCATCGATTTTATCGACTACAAGGATACCAAGGTTCTGCAGCGATTTGTTTCGCCACAGGGCAAGATCCTGCCGCGACGGCTGACCCGTCTGACCAACATTCAGCAGCGCGCGTTGACGACCGCGGTGAAGCGGGCTCGTCATCTGGCCCTGTTGCCGTATTCGTCGGATGCGGAAGCCTATTAACCTCGAACCAGCGAAAGCGAGTTTATCGATATGTCACGCATTTGTCCGGTCACCGGCCGCAGCCGGCACAAGGCCAATAACGTCAGCCACGCTAACAATCGCACACGCAAGTGGCAGCTCCCCAACCTGCGCACCAAGAAGTTCTTCGACGAGAAGACCGGGACGTGGATCGTGCTGCGGGTGAGCGCGCGCGGAATCAAGACCATCACTAAGAAGGGTCTGGACAAGGCCCTCAACTTCATCGACTAAGGGGCGACCATGGCATCGAAGAAGAAAGAGGGACGGGTGATCATCCACCTCGAATGCACGGAAGCCAAAGCGGCCGGCATGTCACCGTCCCGTTATACTACGATGAAGAACCGGCACAACGATGCCGAGCGCATGGAACTGAAAAAGTACAATTGGTTCATGCGCAAGATGACGCTGCACCGCGAAGTGCGCTGAACGGATCATTGGCAGAGCTTTAAACGAGGCGAATCCGCGTGGATTCGCCTCGTTTCATTTGTGAAATCCACACGTCTAAATTTCCGCCTGGTGGCAAGATCTATTTCTTATTTTGAACGCATGAACAGGCCTCAGGTTCCTGAATTCCGCTGCCCCAGTGCGGCATCGCGCCACCCCTATCCCCTCTCCCGTTCTGCAAAGAATGGAGAAAGAGAAGCAGAAGGAAGAAGATCAGGGGCGACTCCGGAGATTCGCCGCGACAGTCCGGCCTGCGGATGGATGGCTCTGAACTGAAATGGAACGAGGGCGGATGCGTATGCATCCGCCCTCGTTGGTATCATGCGAGATCCTTCAACCGAAGATGGTTTCAGGATGACCGCCTAATAAGATCCTTCAACCGAAACGGTTTCAGGATGACGCGCGGAGCGCGTCACTTCAGGAGCATCATCTTGCGGATGTCACTGAAGGAGCCAGCCTCGAGACGGTAGAAATAGATGCCGGCCGGAAGGTTGGCGGCATCGAACGACTGCTTGTAGACGCCCGCAGGCAAGGTCTCATTCACGAGCAGCGCGATTTCCTGACCGAGCACGTTGTAGACCGTCAAGCGCACGCTCGCGCTGGTGGGCAGCGAGAAGTGAATGTCGGTGGTCGGGTTGAACGGATTCGGGAAGTTCTGCGCCAGACTGAATTCGGTGGGCAGGCTGTGGTTCGGCTGCGGCACGGCCTGGGGCAGGACGCCTTCGCCGCGGATGATGATGTTCTTCGGCGAGTGGTTGTGCGAATTGTTCGTAATCGCCAGCACGCCCGGGTAGGTACGGACCGCAAACGGATTGAAGGTGATGTCGATGGCGGCGGAATCGCCCGTTTCGATAGTCGCAGAGACCGGACTGATCGTGAACGCGGGGCGAATTGTCACCGGGGTGATCGCCGTGGGCGGCATCGAGACGGTTAGCGGTTGTTCGTTGCCGTTGTTGTAAACCCAGAGTGTAATCGTGCGCTCGGAATCACCCGCCGCAACAACCTGACCGAATTGCAGCGTGTCAGTGCTGGTCGTAATCAGCGGCCACGGCGGCAGCATGCTGGTGGTGTCAATGTAGGCCTGGATGCACCAGTTGCCGGAGATGTCGGCGTACCAGGTGTCATCCGAGAACTGCCACGCAATTTCGCGGCCGGTGGGTTGCATATTGGTGATGTTGGCGGCCACCGGAGCGGTGTTGTCCTGGCCGAGGCTGCGGCCGTTATAGATGTAGAGGACCGTGAAGCGCTGGCCGTCGAACACGTAGACCGGCGGATCGACGAGGACCGTGTTCCAGCCAGAGACGAGGTTGGTCGTGGTCGACCACAGCGGTTCGCCGGTGGGGACGCCGGTGGCGGGGTCATTCAACCAGATCTGGAGTCCGCCGGTGGCGGTTCCAGTCGAGACATTGACCCGCAGGGATTCGACCGCGGCGGCGTAATCCACGGGGAAGAAGGTCACACCCCAGCCCGCGCCGTTGCTGAAGCTGGTATAACCGTCAGCCGCGAGGTTGTCGTCATAGCGGAACCAGTCGTGGAGGGGCTTAACCAACAGCCGCAGCCAGCTGGTATCATTGCCGGCAATGGCGTCACCGGTGATTTGCGCCACGCAGCCGGCCATGTATTCACCCGCGTCCACCGGGGTGAAATCTTCGCCGGCCTCGGTCTGCACGGACTCGCCACGCGCCAATGTATCGACTGCGAAGTCGTTGGTGAAGACGATCGTATTGGTGGGGCCCTTTACGAAGAAGCGCGTGTTGAAAGCGCCGACGTTGACGTTACCCGAGTTCTTGATCAGACCGCCGAGGGTGAGTGTCTTGCCCGGCAGCATGTGGAACACGGGGAGGTCTGCCGCATTATGGTTGTAGCATTCTTCGGCGGACAGGTCGGTGTAGTCGGCGGCGTCGCCTCCGACATCGATCAGCCAGTCACCACCGGCCACATACCACGTCTGTCCCGTATGGGCGAACGAGTACATGGGACGGTTGGCCGTCGGGGCGTTGTCGATCCAGAAACGCCAGCCGCCGGTCGGCTGCGGGCCGAGGACAACGAAAAAGTCGGTTCCGGCGGCGATGTCCACGGGGGCGGGCAGGTTGGTGTCGATCCAGGTGTTGTTCGGCACGTTGGCAACACTCCAGCGCGCCAGAACGGCGCCCAGATTGGCGCCCGCAGCGGCATGCACGATCACCGAACACGGAGCGGTGGACGTGGTGGTGTTACGACAGACGAAATAGACGCTGCGCAGGTTGAAGGCGCTGGGCGCCGTGAAGCGCACGCGAGCCCACAAGCCGTCGGCGCTACCGTAATACGCGGCGGGGGCGCCATTGTCGTAAAAGATGCTGTCCTCTTGGGGATCATCCAACGATCCGGCGAAATGGCCGGCGGGGGACAGGACAACCTCGTTCGGGTTGACCTTGATCAGTGACGGTCCAGTGTCAGCCCACGCGAAACTTGCGCAGGCAAGCAGGCAAAGAACCACAATCCACGGAAATCGGCTCATAGTTGATCCTTCTGATGATAAGGTGTGAGGCGAAAGAAATTATGTATGGCATTCGATGATTGAAGCGGAAACGAATGCAGTTTCAAGTCGTGCATATAATCAGCCGCGATAGAGACCGTGCTCCCGGATATAAGCGGCCACCGCCGGCGGCACGAGGTCCGCGACGGATTGTCCGCGGATTATACAGCGACGGATTTCCGTGGCGGAAATATCCAGCAAGGGCGTTTGCAGAAGCCGGACACGCGCCAGGTATTCCGGCCGGACCGCGTCCAGCGCAAAACCGGGTCGCGGCAGGACGGCCACGCGTGCATGGCGGAACAAATCTTCGGGATCCTTCCAGCGCGGCAGTTCAATCAACGAATCGAGGCCGACGATGAGCCACAATTCGTAGGCAGCGGCGGGAAAAACCCGGATCACGCGGCGGACCGTATCTGTCGTGTAAGCCGGCCCGGCGGACTGTTCCTCAAAATCGCCGAGTTCAAGCGCCGGGAAATCCGCGAGTGCGAGCCGCAGCATTTCCTTGCGGTGCACGTACGGCGTCAGCGGATCACGCAGCTTGTGCGGCGGCTGCGGATTGGGCAGCAGTATGACGCGATCCAACGCGAGTTCACGGCGTGCGCCGTCGATGGCACGCAGATGACCGTTATGGACGGGATCGAACGTCCCGCCGAACAGTCCGAGGCGTGTCACGGTGTGCTGAGAATCGCCGGTCCCGTATGACGCGTGGCGACGGCCAGCATCTCGCGGGAGCGCGCAGCGTTCGGACCGGCGGGATATTTCTGAAGATAAACATCCAGTTCGCCGCGGGCGCGGTCCCATGTCCGCAGCGCGTAGAAGCTGCGGGCCTTCAGAAACTGCGCGTGTTCGGCCAGCGGCGTATCGTAGTAATTATCGAGCACGACATCCGCGTAGAGGACCGCCGACGCGTATTCACGCAATCCGTAATAGAGAGTGGCGGCGGCGTAGACTTTACGCGCGAGCTTGCTTCGCGTCAGGCCGAGGTAGCGGTAGCCGCTGTCGGCGAGGGCGTGGGTGGGATACTCTTCGAGGAAGCGCTGAAAGCCCTGCAACGCCTTGTTCGTGTTCGATTGGTCGAGGGTATATTGCGGCGAGAGTTGATAGTAGCAGCGCGCTTCAAAGTAGAGCGCGTCACCGACCAGGGCGCTCGACGGGTACTGTTCGAGGACCCGGCGAAACTCATCCGCCGCCACGAGGTAGTCTTCCGTTTCGAAGCTGGTAAGCGCGAGATAAAACTGCGCGGAATCGATGACGGCGGAGCCGGAGTAATTCAGCACGATGTCGTGCAGCACGGACTGGGCGCGGAGATAGCGTTCCCGCGCGAAGAGGCTTTTGGCCTTCTGCCAGGCTTCGTCAACACCCAACGGTTCGTGTGATTGAGTCTTACGAAACGCGGCACAGCCCACGGTGAGCAGCAAGCCGCCGATGAGGACCGGCCAGATGAGCCGGGAGATTAAAGTGCGAAGTGTGGACAAGCGAACAGACTTTCCGGTTCGGGCGGAGTGACCGCCGGGGAATAGGAGAGGAAGGTGATGCAGACCGCCCCAAAGTCAGCGGGAGCGGACGGAAAAAAGCAGCCAAGCCGCCGTGCCTGTGAGCACGATCACACCGAGAGGCAACAGCCAAGCGTGCAGAAGCCCGGCGGGCGGACCTGCTACGCTATCAACCAACGCCAGCGTCGAATCATTCCAGAGGCGGAAGGTACTTCCGTCAGTGAGCGAGTCAGAGGTATCAAGGGAATCGGCCAGCACCGGCATCACGAATGCCGAAAGGGCTGCTAACCGGGCGGCCTTTCGCCATTTTAGACAACAGACCCAAGGTTTTAGTTGCATCCCAAGGCAACAACTGCACCGCAAAGCTAACTCCAATCCTCACAGCGACAACAGTGGCTGCGCCGGACCGTATTTTGTGATTTACCTGCACAACAACGCAAAATATGCATAGCGAAGGGCATATTTTTCGTAGTTATCAGAAATGCCAGGCACAGGTCAGTGAGGTGATGCCCTGAATGGGAACGCGACGGTCGTAGATGACACCCACGGCAAGTTGCAGAATGTCGTCAGGCAGGCGCCAGCGGTCGTCGCGGCGCCGCAGCCAGTTGGCGTCCAGCATTCCAAGACCCGCCGTCCACGCCCAGCGTTGACTGCGGGAAAACTGCGGCTCGCCTGTGCGGGAAAATACGACGCCTCCCGCCCGCAATGCCAGCGCCCGAACCGGCCGCCATTCCATCCCCGCGTGCGGTTCGAGAAAGGCGGGATTGGCGGATTGAGTGAGATTCATCACTTCGACGCTGACGGCGAAATCGTCGCGCACGATCGCCACGCCGGCGCTGGTGCTCTCGTTGGAACGGCGATCCAGCGGATGCCAGACGCGCACTCCTGTGGCCGGGTAATGCTGGTACTGCACGCCGACGCGCACACCGCGGGGGCGGAGAATGACACCGTAACTGTAGCCTTCGCCGCCGGGATGATCGCCGCGAAAGTAACGATCGATGCGCCCGCCCACGGATACCCGCGGATGCAGCGCGAGCGAGACCAGCAGACTATTCTGGTGATCGGCCAGTGCCGTGTGGCGGTCGTAGTCGCGATAGCGGACGGAATCGGCCCAGTTCATTACCGGCTGGGAGAGCAATACCGCCGCACTCAGGATTTGCATCTGAATCGCCGCGCCGGTGGTCACGAGACGCAGGCCATCCGCGACCTGTTCCCCGGCGCTGCGCGCTTCTGCATCGTCACGGCGATAATTGTTGAGCTGCCAGAGTCCGCCGGGATTGAGCAGCAGCACCGCGCGGCGCCCGGTGCGCACACCGTAGAGTGACAGTCCGGCGGGATTGATGCTCTGCGACTGCGGCGCGTAAGACAGGGCCACGGTGCTCGTGCTCATTCCCAAATCGCGTGTGCAGCCCGGATTCGGCGCGAGAGTAATCCACTCCAACGCGTGAGCGCACGGGACAGTCGCCAACACCAAGAGCAGCGCCGCACGGAGTCGGCGGTTCACTGGAAACGCGGCGCCGTATTAAGGCGACGCGATTGATAAAAGACTAATCCGATCATCACGAGCAGAGACAGCGAATAGAACGGCAGCCAGACGCGGCTAAGACGGGCGGCGACGGTCACTTCGCTCCGCGCCGGCACCGTACCGGAAATCTGTCCCGCACGATTGTATGCCAGCTTTGTCTGGACCTCTCCCGTGGGCAGAATCAGCGCGCTGATGCCGGTGTTGGCCGCGCGCACGATGCTGCGCCGCATGGAGATCGCACGCAAGCGCGCGAGAGCGAGATGTTGATAGGGGCCCGAGGAATTGCCGTACCAGCCGTCGTTGGTAATCGTCGTCAGGAGCAGCGCGCCCTGGCGCACCATGTCGGAGGCAATCTCGGGGAAGATCACTTCATAGCAAATCAGACAGCCGAACGGCGGCACACCGTTGTGCTCGGGAAAGACGACCACGGATTTTCCCGGCACCCATTCCGCCTGTCCGAGATGGAGCTTCGAAAGAAACGGGAAGACCGACTGAAAGGGAATGCGTTCGCCGAACGGGACGAGATGGATCTTGGCGGAGCGCAGGAGATCGTGAGATCCGGGCCGGATGAGAAACGCCGCATTGAACGGCTGTTGCCCGCGCACGGGATCCATTTCGTAATCCGTGGCGCCGGTGAGCAGGCTCATGCCGGTGGAATCGGAGAAATGTTGCAGCGCGTTACGCAGCCACGGCCGATAGCGCAGGGCGGTGGGCGTCGCCGTTTCCGGCCAGACGACGAGGCGGGTGTCCGTTCCCATCAACGGTCGCGAAGTGTTGAGATAACTCTGGGCGATGTCCTCGGCGGGAATCTGCCACTTGTCCTCGGCCGGAGTGTTGGCCTGCACCGCGGCCACGCGGACGGGAGTGCCGCCCTCGACTTGCTGCAGCCGCACAACGCCGTAAAGCACGGGGACGATGAGTACGAGGAGGAAGGCGATCGCCGGGCGGCGGGCGCGGGTTGTCCACCAGACGAAAGCGATGGCATTCAACGCCAGCACCCAGAAGCGAAAGACCGAAGTTATCGACGAGGTCGGCAATCTGCGCGGCGGGCAGAAAACCGCTCTGTGTCAAGCCCCAGATCGCCCAGGGAAAGCCGAGTTCACCGGTGCCCCAGAAAACTTCCAAGAAAATATAGATGCTGACGAAAAACGCGGCGGTCCACACCACACTGAGGCGGTGCGCGACATGGGAGACGGCCCATGCCGTGAAGCGCCCAGATGGAGGAGAAAATCAGCACCAGCATGAACGCCGAGAACGCGCTGAGCAGCGGCGGCGCACCACTGTTCAGGCCGACCCAGTAGAGCACGCCCGCGAAGAACACAAAGCCGGAAAGATAACCCCAGAGGAGCGCGCGGCGCGGCGAGACGACGCGGCAGGAGAGCAGGAACGGCACCATCGCCACGTAGGCGAGCGGCCAAAGACCGATGGGGGGAAAGCTCAGGACGCCGAGGACGGCGGAGAGGAAAAAGCCAAGGCGCGGCGACACGACCCTCAAGCTTCCCCAAACGCGACTTCAGAGCCCTGGGTGGTGGCGCGATAGGTTGCTTCCACGACTTCCATCAGCGCCGCCGCTTCGGCGCCCGAGGAAATAGGTTCGGCGCCGGTTTTCAGGCACTGGTAGAAGTGGTCAATTTCGTGCTCGAAGGATTTGCGGTAGAGATCCTGCGAGCGCAACGGCTTGCCGGCGGGCGTCACGTTGACGAGCGCGCCCTGCACTTCCTTGGTGATCTTCAGCGGGTTGAGAATGGCCATGCCCTTATCGCCGCTGAAGATCGTCTGGGCGTCGCTCTCATCGGACATGAAGGCCCAGGTGACATTCAGATAAAGCGAGGTGTCGCCGGCGAGCATATAGAACGCGACCAGCGTGTCCTCGACGCGGAAGTTCAGCCGGTCGCGCAGCGCATGGGCCGTGATGCGTTTGACTTGCGGGCTGCCCATGACCCAGAGACAGACATCGAGCATCTGAATGCCGAGGTCCATGAACACGCCGCCGCCACTGATGCGGCTGTTGGAAAGCCAGGGACCGCGGGACCAGCGATCCTTTTTCTTCAGCCAGCGCGCGCGGACGGTGCCAATGCGGCCCAGTTCGCCGGCCTGAATGAATTTGCGCAGCGCCATCGAATCGGGCCGGAAGCGGAGGTTCATCGCCGCCATCAGGGTCTTTTCGGCAGCGACGGCGGCTTCGACCATGCGATGGGCTTCGGCGGCTTTGCGGGCAATCGGCTTCTCGACGAGCACATGTTTGCCCGCGCTGAGGGCGGCGAGCGTCATCGCCATGTGGGAATTGGTGGGCGTATTGACATGCACGGCGTCGATGTCATCGCGGGCGAGCAGGCGCTCGGGGTCGCGATAGAAGCTCGGGATTTTGAATTTATCCGCGACCATGGCCGCTTTGGCCAGATCGAGGTCGGCGATGGCCACGAGTTCCGCATCGGGATGTTTTTTGACGATCGGCAGATGCACGAGCTGGGAAATTCCGCCCGCACCGATGATGCCGATACGCAACTTATCCGCCACCGCCGCCTCCATTTTCCCGGTTCGCATCAAGATAGGACTGAAGCATAAGCACCGCCGCAGGCATATCCACTCTGCCCCGTTGTTTTCGCTGTGAGATCCCGATCCGCGTCAGGGCCTGGGACGCATCCTGCGTGGAATAGCGTTCATCCCAGCGGGCCACGACATAGCCCCGGCTCTCGAGCCGGGTGATGAAGCGGTCGACTTCGCGCGCCTTCGGACCAACTTCGCCGCGGAGTGTCAAGGGGTAGCCGACCACGAGGAGGCCAATCTCCTCTTCCCGCACGGTTTGCGTGAGATGAGGGAAAACGTTCTCGGTCGGCCACACGGCATAGCCCACGGCCAGTAATTGGCGGTCGTCGGAAACGGCGACGCCGGTGCGCTTTGTGCCCCAGTCGAGGCCCAGGATGCGCGCCATGGCGAAACTCAGATCTGGTCGAGCGGCTTTTTCAGCGCTTCCTTGAGCAGCTTGCCCGGCTTGAAGTGCGTTTTGCGCCGCGCGGCCACATAGATGATCTCGTTGGTTTTCGGATTGCGAGCCTTGGGTTTCGGCTTCGTCTTCTTGACCTCGAACACGCCGAAATCGCGCACCTCAATGCGCAGCTCCGACTCATTGCCGGACATGATCTCGCGTAGTACGGTGAAGGTGTCGTTTACGACCTTCGCCACGGTGTCCGGACGTTCCTGACTGCGC
Organism: uncultured bacterium; assembly: GCA_963735175.1. GTDB lineage: Bacteria > Electryoneota > RPQS01 > RPQS01 > RPQS01 > CAVTJX01. The sequence continues at coordinate 207,839 of CAVTJX010000017.1, forward strand.
TGGCAAACCCGTTCAACTACATCCTTCTTGATGAATGTTCTCATTCGGCCTCCTTCGGCACTTTCCGCAGGTGGAGAATATAGGGTGAGTGAAATTTACTGACAGAGATTAATGGTCATGCGCGCCGTCCTCATCGAGGCGCTCGACGTGAATGACATCCTTGATGGATTTCATCCGCTTGATGATCCGCATGAGGTGCGGGAGTGACTTGACTTCGACGACGATCTGCCCGACGGCGAAAGCGTCCTCCTTTTTCATTTCAAGGTAAAGGATATTGACATCCTCCTTGGCCATGGCCTGAGTCAGGTCGTTCAGGAGCCGCACGCGTTCCTTGGCAATCACGCGAATCCGAACGTTGAACGTAGCCTCGCGGTCGACGTCCCATTCCACCGTGATATTGCGTTCGGGACGCTGCATGAGCAGCGGAATATTGCGGCAGTCCACGCGATGTACCGAGACGCCGCGGCCGGTGGTGATAAAGCCGGTGATGCGGTCGCCGGGCAGCGGCTGACAGCACTTGCCGAAGGTGATCGCCACGTTTTGCATGCCGTGAATGCGGACGCCGGATTCGGAGCCCTTGACGCGGCGGATGACCTTGGAGAGAATCGATCCCCAACCCTGCTCCTGCGGTTCTTCGGCGGGGAGGATTTTACGCAACACCGCCTGGACGGTGATATCGCCTGAGCCGAGGGCCGCGAGGAAGACGTCCGTTTCGCTGTGGCCGAAAAGCAAAGCGATTTCTGTAAGTTCGGCTTCGGTCTTCTTGACGTGGTATTTCTGCAGTTCGCGCGTCAGCATTTCGCGGCCGAGTTTCACCGACTCGTCGTAATGCTGCTCCTTCAGCCAGCGCTTGATCTTACTCTGCGCGCGGCTGGTGCGGACGAACTGCAGCCAGTCGAGGTTGGGCCGCTGGCCGGGCGAGACGATGATTTCCACCACGTCGCCGGAATTCAGTTCGCTTTTCAGCGGCGTGATCTGGCCGTTGACCTTGGCCGCCATGGCGTGCAGGCCGATGTCGGTGTGCACGGCGAAGGCGAAGTCGACGGGCGTCGCGCCGCGCGGCAAGGTGATCAGCCGCCCGCGCGGCGTGAACACGAAGATCTCTTCCTGAAAGAGGTTGATCTTCAGGCTCTGCAGGAACTCGCCCGAGGTGGTGGCTTCGGTGCGCGCTTCGAGGACGCTGCGCAGCCACTCCATCTGGCGGTCAAGTTCCTCGCGGCTCGCGCCGCCTTCCTTATAGCGCCAGTGCGCGGCGATGCCGATCTCGGCCGTGCGGTGCATGGCCTCGGTGCGGATCTGCACTTCGATCTTGCGCCCTTCGGGGCCGAACACTTTCGTGTGCAGCGACTGGTACATGTTCGACTTGGGCGTCGCCACGAAGTCGGCGAAACGGCCCTCGATGGGCGTATACATCGAATGAATGACGCCCAGGGCGTGGTAACAGTCTTCGAGCTTCGGAACGACGACGCGCACGGCGATCAGGTCGAGGATTTCGTCGAAATTGTAGCCGCGGTCGTGGATCTTGTTATAGATCGAATAAAGGTGCTTGGCGCGGCCCGTGACTTTGGCCTGCACACCCATGCGGACCAGTTCGGCTTCGATTCGTTCGGTGACTTCGGCGGCCAGCCGTTCGCGCTCGCCGCGCTTCATCTGCACCTTTTCGGCCAGTTCCTTGTAGGTGCGCGGTTCGAGCACCTTGAAGGCGAGGTCTTCGAGTTCCCACTTGATCTGGTGGACGCCGAGGCGGTGGGCCAGTGGGGCGTAGACGTCGAGGGTTTCGTGGGCCACGCGCTCCTGCGTCTTGCGCGGCAGGTAGCCGATGGTGCGCATGTTGTGCAGGCGGTCGGCGAACTTGATGAGAATCACCCGCAGATCCTGCGACATCGAGAGCAGCATCTTGTGGAAATTCTCGGCCTGCTTCTTCTCCGCCGACTCGTATTTCAGCTCGGGAATCTTGGTGACGCCGTCGACCAGATTGGCCACCGAATCGCCGAATTCCACGCGCAGCGCGTCGATCGTAATATCCGTGTCTTCCACCACGTCGTGGAGGAATCCCGCCGCTACCGACACGTCGCCGAGGTGCAGATCCGCGAGGATCTTGGCGACGGCGATGGAGTGGATGATATACGGCTCGCCGCTGATCCGGCGCTGCCCGAGGTGCGCTTTATAGGAATAGCGGAACGCGCGGTCCAGCAGATCGAGATCGGCATCCTGCGAGTGCTGTGCCACCGCCTGGCGGATGGCATTGAACTCGCGAACATGCTCGGGGTCCATCTCGTCATAGAACGGATGCGTGAGCGCGGGCAGCGGCGAAAGTTGAGAGGGAGGAATCACGTCTTCAGTAACCGGACAGTAGCAGCATACAGGGCGTCATTATCATGCGATACGTTAAGGTGCGCGACGGCAGGTTCAAGTATGTCCGTCGGTTCGTCGCTCAGAAGCCGACTTCGCCTTCGTCGCTGTCGTCCGCCGCGCTCGATTCCATTTCGGCGGGGACGCCGGTGGAATCGGTGGTCAACGGGGCGAACATGGTGAATTCGCCAAGGAAAGACAAAGCCACGTTGCCCGTCGGGCCGTTACGGTTCTTGGCGACGATCACCTCGGCCAAGTGCTCGGTGATGTCGTATTCCGTGCCGGCGATTTCGTGTTTCTTGCTCTTCGTCTGATCCTTGTAAACCCACGGACGGTAGACAAACATCACGACGTCGGCGTCCTGCTCGATGGCGCCCGAATCGCGCAAATCCGAGAGCATCGGGCGGCGGTCGCCGCCGCGTGTTTCCGGGGCGCGGGAGAGCTGCGACAGGCAAATGACCGGCAGGCTCAATTCCTTCGCCAGCGACTTGAGCGAGGCCGAGACGAACGCAACCCATTGCTGTTGATTATCAGCCATCTTGGGCGGCTGAATGAGCTGCAAGTAGTCAATGACGATGAGGCCGATCTTGTGCTCGATCCAGAGCTGGCGCGCGCGGGCGCGCAGCGGCTCGATGCCCAAATTGGCGCTGTCGTCAAAATAGATCGGTAGTTCGGCGAGACTGCTGGCGCTCGTCGCGAGGCGCACATATTCTTCGTCCGTGAGGCGTACCGTGGTGCGCAGCTTCTGCAGGCGAATCTTCCCTTCGCAGGACAGCATGCGCAGCATGAGCTGGCGCACTTCCATTTCCAGACGAAAAGACCGCAACGGGAGTCTTGTATTTTCCGGCGGCGGCACGCGCGATGTTCATCGCCAGACTGGTCTTGCCCATGGACGGGCGGGCGGCGATAATCACCAATTCGCCCGGGCCGAAACCCGTCGTCAGGTCGTCAAGGCGGTCGAAGCCGGAACCGACGCCACTCAGATAATCGCCGCTTTTCTTGAGCTGGTCGATGTACTCGAGCGTCTGATGGGCGGCGGCATCAGCCTTGACCGCGTGGCGGCCACGGCGTTCGCTGATGAGGCTCACGAGCCGCTGCTGCAGGGTTTCGAAGACTTCGTCCGAACGCGCCGTGGGATCGTAGGCCGCGCCGGCGGTTTCGGTGCCGAGAATGATCATGCGCCGCAGCAGCGCCTTCTCGTGTACCAGTCGCGCATAATGCTCGACGTTGGCCGACGAGGGCATGGCCTCCACCAGTTCGGTGATGTAGACCGCGCCCCCAACCTCATCGAGCTTGCCTTCGCGCTTCAGCTCTTCGCAGACGGTCACAAAGTCGATCGGTTCGTGCCGGGTGTCGAGGGAACGCATCGCCTGATAAATGGCGGCGTGCATCGGGCGGTAGAACGAACTATCGTCCAGCAGATCACTGACGCTGCCGAAGGCGCTGCCCTCGAGCAGCAGCGCGCCCAGCAGGGCCTTTTCCATTTCCATCGACTGCGGCGGGGTGCGGACCCCCGCGCTCAAATCTACAGCCGGGCGGGCCTTCTGGGACGGGAATGTTGCCATATATGACGGAGCGTAACTCCGGGAATTCGAATTGGAGCGATGCGTACTATTCAGTGCGCAGGTTAACCGGGAAGTTCGTCGTAAAGCCGGCGCAGCAGTTTGAAGTCCTGCTCGCCCAGCGTCACTTGACTGGAATTGCGCAGGTAGTAGGCCGGGTGATAGGTCACCAGCACCTGCATACCCTGCCAGGGGAGCGTACGGCCGCGCAGTTCGCGCATCGGCGCGTCGGTGCCGAGGAGGGTACTCGCCGCGTGGCGCCCGAGACAGACGATGATGTCCGGTCCGATGAGCGAAAGCTGCGTGCGAAGGTACGGGCTGCAGCTTTCGATTTCGCGCGGTTCGGGATCACGGTTATTGGGCGGACGGCACTTGAGGACGTTGCAGATGAAGACGTCATCGCGCGTGAGACCCACACCGCCGAGGAGTTCACCGAGAAGCTGTCCGGCCCGGCCGACGAACGGTTTGCCCTGTTTGTCTTCTTCGGCCCCCGGGGCTTCGCCGACAAACACGATGCGCGCATGAGGATCGCCCTCCCCGAACACAAGCCGAGAGCGCGACTGCCCCAGCGGGCAATTCAAGCAGTTGGCGATCTGCGCGCGAAAACTCTCGATATTTTTCGGCAGCGGGTCGAGGCTGCCGGACAAAGGCACATGCTTGCGTGACGGCTTTTTCTTCGGCGGCAAATACAGGTTCTCCTCAAACAACTCGAGGTATTGCAAATAGCCGCGGACGAGTTCACGCGCATCACGAGGCATCGCTGGATCCATCTTCATCAAGCACTACGCGCAGCGGCAAAGGATTCACCACCGCGCCGGGACGCTTAGTCGCCGTGTTCAGGCGCTTCGGCGGCAATGGGTTTCGAGCTTTTCTTCGCCGCCGGTTTCTTTTTGGCGGCAGCCGCGCGCGGCCGTTTCGCCGCGGGCTTGACTACAGGCGCTTCCGTGACCACCGGCTTGGGCGGAGGCGTTTCGATTTTCGGCGCCGCGGCCTCAACCACCGGTGCAGACTTCGGTTTGCGTTCGCCACGCGGCGGGCGCGGCGGACGCGCCGCTTTTTCCTTGGGTGCGGCGGCAGCCTTGGATTTCGACGGCGTTGGCGCTACTTTCGGTGGCGGAGGAGGAGGCGCAGCCACGACGGGCGGTTTCACGAGCGGTGGCTTTGGAGCCTGTGGTTCCGGAGCATGGGTCGCAATCGGCGGCGGGGTCATGCCACTGTCGCTTCCCAGACCTTCGGCGGCAGCGCGTTCGGCAGCGAGACGAGCACGGGCGCGAGCACTGCGGCGGCCTCCCCGGCGCGAGCGGGATTTCTTAGCGGGTTGCGGTTGCGCTCCGGGGAACGGCAATTCCGCGCTGCCGGATTCCGCTGCGACAGGCGGCACCGGTTCGCTGCGCGGCGCAGGCATTACCGGTTTCGGCGCAGGCGCGGCCATGGCCGGTCGCGGCTGCGGCGCGGAAACGGGGGGCTTGACAGGCGGCGGAACCGCTTCGAGCGGTTGCGGCCGCGGGCCCGGTTGCGGACGTTCCGGCCGCTCGTGCTTGCCATGCTGCGGTTTCTTGTCGTGGCGGCCATACTCATGTTCACGCGGTGGACGCGGCTCGCTGATGCCACGATCCATCGCGGGCGTGGGCACCGGGCCGTCAAATTCGTCGTCGAGGAGATCAACGTCACCTTCGTCCACCGGTTCCACAATCTCGATTTCCGGTTCAGGTTCGGGATTGCGATAGATCTCGAGGACGCTGTTGAGAATATCCCGCGCCGCTTCGCGTTTGGACTGGAGCGGCAGATCGCTGACACGCCCGCTGCGATGAATGATCAGCACCTGATTGGTGTCACCGGCAAAGCCACTGCCATGAGCGAGCGGGTTGTTGGCAACGACGATGTCGAGGTGTTTCTCGCGCAACTTCTTCAGCGCGTTTTCCAGCAGATTCTCGGTTTCCAGCGCGAAGCCGACGATGATGCGGTCGCCCTTGCGGTCGGAAATGCTCTTGAGAATATCTTCCGTCGCCACGAGCTGCATTTCAGAGGAGGGATCGCCCTTCTTGATCTTGTGCTCGACGGTGCGGGCAAAGGTATAGTCGGCCACGGCCGCGGCCATGAGCACGATCTTCGATGCGGGGAATTCCTGGCGGACGGCGTGGGCCATTTCGGCGGCGGTGGTCACACGGCGGATGCGGACACCTGAAGGCGGAATCACATCGGTAGGACCGTGAATGAGCATCACGTCCGCGCCGCGTTCCTGAGCCTCTTCGGCCAGCGCAAAGCCCATGCGGCCGGTGGCGCGATTGGTGAGCACGCGCACGGGATCCCACGATTCTTCGGTGCGGCCCGCGGTCACCAGCACGCGCACACCGCGCAGATCCTGCGGGGCCGAGAGCATGTGAAAGACTTCGCGGTAGATCGAATCGGGTTCGGCGAGGCGTCCCAGGCCATCTTCTTCGCCGGGCCGCGCCATCTGTCCTTCTTCGGGCATGACGAAACGGAAGCCGCGGCGTTTGAGCGTGGCGACGTTGTCCTGCGTGGCGGGATTGGCCCACATGCGATGATTCATCGAAGGGCAAATCATGCGCGGCCGTTCCAGCGTGAGCATGATCGTCGAGAGCAGGTCGTCGGCGATGCCCGCCGCGAGGCGCGCCATGTGATTGGCCGTGGCCGGCGCGATCACCGCGACGTCCGGCCAACTGGCCAGTTCGGTGTGCCAGGGCGAGAATTCTCCGTGCGCGGGGAACATCTCGATGAACACATGGCGGCCGGTGATGGTTTCGAAAGTCAGCGGCGCGACGAATTTCGCGGCCGCGTCGGTCATCACCACTTGCACGCGCGCGCCGTTCTTGATGAAGAGCCGCGTCAGCTCGACGGCCTTGTAGGCTGCGATGCCGCCGCAGACGCCCAGCAGAACTTTGCGGCCATTCAGATCTGGACCCGGTTTTCCCCCCGGGAACGGGGGCCGGTTACCCTTCATAATAAAATTCTACTTTACGTTCCGCCATTTCGCGCATGGACAGCACCACGGGCTTTTCGTATTTCGGCACGGGGCGGTCAATCGGCTCGGGTTCGACGACGTCGTCGGACTCTTCGGCGCGGGCGCGGGCGGCGGCTTGTTCCAGCATCTCGGTTTGGCCGAGGTGGCGGTCGATCAGACGCTTCTGCATCTCGCTGACCTGGCGCGCGCGCTGCGCGATTACCAGCACCGCTTCGTAGATGCTGCTTGTGCCTTCGAGAAAATCTTCGGGAAAGTAATCTTCGTGCTTGGTCATGATTCGGGGGTTTATGAATGTGAAAATATCAATTCGTGTTCAGACAGGCAGCCGCTCACGAATCACGCGGTCGGTCTCAGCGACGGCGCGGTCGAGATCGTCATTGATAATCTGGATATCGAAGCGGCCGGCCTGGGCCAGTTCCATCTCGGCGCGGGACAGGCGGCGCGCGATTAATTCCGGAGGTTCGGTGCCGCGCGCTTCCAGCCGCTCTTTCAACACCGCGCGCGAGGGCGGCAGCAGGAAGATCGTGAGCGCGTCGGGAAAGTGTTGTTTGACGTTCAGCGCGCCCTTGACGTCGAGGTCAAAGATTACGGTTTCGCCGCGTTCCAGCCGTTCGCGGGTGGGGGCAATGAGGGTGCCGTAAAACTGGCCGTGGACATCCTCGTGCTCGAGAAATTCACCGGCTGCAACACGCCGCAGAAATTCGTCGTGCGGGAAAAAGTAGTATTCGCGACCGTCGACTTCGCCGGGACGCGGCGCCCGGGTGGTCGCGCTGACCGAAAAGCCCCATTCGGGATGTTGCTCGCGCAGGCGGCGGATGATGGTGCTTTTGCCGCCCCCGGCGGGAGCGGCGAAGACGATCAGGCGGCCGCGGCTACTCAAGGTTCAGCACCTGCTCGCGCAGGCGTTCGATCTCCTCGCGAATACGGACGCCAAGGTGCGAGATGTCGATGTTCGAGGTCTTGGAGCCGATGGTGTTAGCTTCGCGATGCATTTCCTGCAACAGGAATTCCAGCCGCTTGCCGGCCACGCCTTCGGGCGTCTGAAGCGTGCGGCGAAAAGCGTCGATGTGCCCCTTCAGACGCACCGTTTCTTCGGTGATGTCGAGGCGGTCGGCGAGAATCGCGAGTTCCATTTCCAGCCGGTACTCGTCGTAGGCCTGGGGCACGGTGAGACGCTTGACGCGTTCGCGCAACTTCTCGAGGGCCTTGGAGGGCACGCCGACCTGCAACTCGACGATCTTCGCGAGGGCGGTTTCGATCTCGTCCAGGCGGCCGTTCATATCGGCGGCGAGATTCTGGCCTTCGGCGTGACGCATGCGCACGAGATCGGCCATTGCCGCTTCGGTGGCGGCGCGGGCGAGTTGCAGCAGCAGTTCGCTCAGTTCCGGATCTTCGACCTGGATCACCAGCTCGGGGAAGTGCAGCAGGTGTTCCAGCGTCACGCCGCCCGTGAGGCCGAGCTGCGCGGTGAGCGCCGTCAGGTCTGCGGTCAGCTTCTGGGCGGCGGCGGCATCGAAGCGCGTAGCGGCCGGGGCTTCTCCGCCGCGCAGTTCCGTCAGCGTCAGCGTGAGTTTGCCGCGTTGGATGCGGCTACGGCAAAGTTCGCGCAGATCGTTCTCGAAATTCTGCAGCGAGCGTGACGAGCGGTAACTGAAGTCAAAGAAGCGGTTGTTCAGCGTCCGCACTTCGGCGGAGATTCGCACACCGTCGGCGGAAGCATCGCCCCGCCCGTAACCGGTCATTGAATAAATCATGCAGCGGGGTTGATTGCTAAGGAAGGATCGAACACAGCCATTCCGGGATTCGGGAGTTACCAGACTACGCCAAGGGACACGCGGTGCGTGAATCCCAGATCGGCATGGTTTTGAAATGCGGCATTGACGTTCATCCAGGCGAGTCGCAGCCCGGCGCCGGCGGTAATGTCGTTCTTGTCGGCGCCGCCATTCAGGCCGCCGCGCAAGGCGACCGTGTTAGCGATGAGGTATTCGAGGCCGATATGCGGTGCGGCGGAAAGCGCTCCGGCGGAAAGCGCTTCAGCCTCGCCGCGCGATTCGAAGTGGCCTTCCAAATCGGCGGCCAGCGTGGCCTGAGCGTTCAGCGCGGGCAGATCGCGCGTCCAGGCGCCGCCCAAAGATACCGAGGGCAGAATCGCTTCCGTGCGGCCCGTGCTCCAGGCGAGAATGCTGGTGGTGAGATCGCGGGCGAGCAGTCCGGCCTCGAGGCCCTTCGCCAGCGTCCTCCCCACTCCCACATCGAAGCCGAGACCGTAGGCGGTTTCCCGGGCAACACTCTTGTAGAGCAGCTTGGCATTCGCGCCAGTGCGCCAGCCGTGTCCCACAGTCCGTCCGATGCCGCCGAGCAAGGCAAGTTCGTGATCGCCCGTCTTCCTGTCGATTAACACGCGGTTATCATCTGAAAGTGGCTGCGCGGGATCGGCGAGCTTTGTCAAAGGGATATCGCTCACGCGCGTGTAGAGCGCGGTCAACGATCCCGCCATTCCGCCTTCGATCGGTTTGGAAAACGACAGGTAGTCGTAAGTATAAAGATTATCGAATTGCGAGGCGTGCATGAATTCGGCGTGCCGCCGCTCGAGTCCAGCCAAGGCGGAGGGATTGTAATAGGACGCTGCCCACGGACCCGGCGCAGCGGTGGCAGCGTTGCCCATGGCGAGCGCCCGGGCACCCGCGCCCAAAGCGAGAAACTCTCCGGCATAGCGGCCAATGACGAACTGGGCGGCCGCTCCCTTGCATGTAATAACCACCGCGAGCAGCGTCAGCGCCACACGCAGGGCGCGCTGGGTACTCACATGTCCCTCCTTCAAATGGATCTGCGCACGGATTGCTCCGGACTTACGCCACGGCCTGAAAATATATTCGAGCCGCACTGTTCGTGAGGTAAATCGCAGGGCAACGGTTGTTGAAGTCCTCACCAAAAACGTGTTGGACGGAAGGGACATCCGCCACCGCAAGGGGCATGCTGGACCTTTACAAAACCTTAGTTCCAGTAAAAATAAGAAAAAGCAATCGGAGAGTCAAGTTCTTTTCGGCCTCTTGGCAGTCCCGTCAGAAGTTAGTATCTCTTTGATTTCGAACAATTTATTTAACGCATCGCGGGGACTTAAGTGATTTAAATCGAGGGCGAGGAGGGCATCGGCGGCAAGCTGAGTATTAGATTCAAATAGAGTTAGCTGAACGGTGGGGGCGGTTTCCGCCGGGTTTGAGGGGGCGCTTTCGACGGTTTTCCGGCTCTCCCAAGTGGGCAGCAGTTCGCGCGCACGCTCAACGACCGCCATCGGCAATCCCGCCAGCCGCGCCACTTCGACTCCATAAGAACGATCGGTTTCGCCCGGCGTGATGCGATGTAGAAACACCACGCGGTCGCCCCACTCTTCGACCTCAACGCGGAAGTTGCGAATCCGCGGATACTTCGTACAAAGAAGATTCAGTTCGTGATAGTGTGTCGCAAAAAGTGTTTTCGCCGCCACAGTAGGCGTTTCGTGCATGTACTCGGTAATCGACCACGCGAGTGAAAGTCCATCGTATGTGGAGGTGCCACGTCCGACTTCGTCGAGAATCACGAGCGAGCGTGGTGTGGCATGGCGGAGGATATTGGCGACCTCGGTCATCTCCACGAGGAAGGTCGATTCGCCCGCAGCGAGATTATCGCCCGCGCCGATGCGCGTGAAGATGCGATCAACGAGGCCGACACTGGCGGACGCGGCGGGAACGAACGAACCGATCTGGGCCATAATGACAATGAGCGCGGCCTGGCGCAGAAACGTCGACTTGCCCGCCATGTTGGGGCCGGTCAGAATCATGATCTGGAAGCCGTCCGCGCCGATCTCGAGATCATTCGCGGTGAACCCGACCCCCGAGGCCAACAGCGATTCGACGACGGGGTGGCGGCCATGGCTAATCCGCAGTGAGTTTCCAGTATGGATTTCCGGGGCGACATAGTCACGCTCGCGGGCGACGCGGGCGAGACCGTGGAGCGCGTCGATTTCAGCCAGCGCGCGGGCAAGCTGCGTAATCGCCTCGGCGCGGGAGAGGATTTCGTCGCGTACGCGCTCCCAGATTTCCGTTTCGAGCTGGGTGATCTTCTCCTCGGCGGTGAGGATTTTCTCCTCCCAGGCTTTCAGTTCCGGGGTTATATAGCGTTCGGCGCCGGTCAGCGTCTGTTTGCGGATGTAATCGTCGGGAACGCGGGTTTTATGCGCGTTGGTGATTTCGATGTAATAGCCGAAGACTTTGTTGTAGCCGATCTTCAGACTGGGAATGCCGGTGCGATTGCGCTCGGCGGCCTGATGTTCGAGAATCCAGTTACTGGCGTTCTTCCGGACATTGCGCAGGTCGTCGAATTCCACCGAAAAGCCCGGACGTACCGTGCGGCCGTCGCCCGCGGTTAGCGGCGGTTCGTCGGTAAGCACGGCGCGCAAGAATTCCACGAGGTCGGTCTGCGGCTTGAGTGGTTCCAGCAGCGGCGCGAGGGGCGAGGCGGTGTGCTCGCGGAAGAGATCTTCAAGCGCGGGCAGTTTTGCCAGCACGGTACGCAGATTGGCGGCATCGCGTGGCGAGGAGCGCTGTGTGGAAAGCCGCGAGAGCAGCCGCTGCAAATCGCCCGTGCCCGTCAGCCAGTCGCTGAGGGCATTGGCCAGTCGCGGTTCCTGCACAAAATACGCGACACGGGATTGGCGCTCAAGAATGCGGGGCACGTCCAGCAGCGGCGACAGCAGCCAGCGGCGCAATAAACGCGCGCCGGGGCCTGTGCGGGTGCGGTTGAGCACGGAAAACAGCGTCGCGTGGGTTTCGCCCGAAAGCGACTCCACTAGTTCGAGATTGCGGCGCGTGGCTGGATCAAGAATCAGTTCTTGAGCCGCACTGAAGACCTGCAAATCGGGCAGCACCGGCGATTTGTCGACGAGGCTGGAGCGCAGGTAGTGGACGATAGCCCCCGCCGCGCCCACAGCGAGATCGAGATCCGCCAGGCCAAAGCCGCGCAGCGTTGAAACGCCAAAGTGCTCTGTCAGCGTGCGCGAACTGGCCTCGAGCGTAAACTGCCAGCGCGGCAGCGTGGTGAGCGCGGCCGCAATGCGCTTCGAGGAGTGCTTTCACGTCCGCTTGCTGATCATTCGCGCACAGTACTTCGGAGGGTTCGAGCACCGCGAGCCGCGCGGCCAGTTCCGCCCGCGGCAGAATCCCCGTGAAAAATTCGCCCGTCGTCACATCGGCATAGGCGAGGCCTGCGTGCTCGGCCTCGAGCAGCACCGCCGCGAGGTAATTATTGCGCGTTTCGTCCAGCGCGTTTTCGGAAAACGTCGTGCCCGCCGAGACCACCTCCGTCACCGCGCGCTTGACGAGGCCCTTCGCCAACTTCGGATCTTCAACCTGTTCGCAAACCGCAACGCGGTGACCGGCGCGCGTCATCTTCGCCAGATATGGCTCGAGTTGGTGATGCGGGAAGCCGGCCAGCGGCACGTCGCCGTCCTTGCCGTGATTGCGCTTCGTCAGCGTCAGCCCCAGCACCTCCGAGGCGAGTTTGGCGTCGTCGAAGAACAGCTCAAAAAAATCGCCCATGCGAAAAAAAGCACCGCACCGGGGTAGCGGGCCTTGATCTCATGGTACTGTTTGAGCATCGGGGTGGACATGAAGAAAGTACGAAAAATGAAGGATGAACGGCGGATTCCGGAGGGCGCAAACGCCGCCCACGGTAATCGGGCGGCGTTTCCAATGGTCATCTCAAAGCGCGGCGTTACTCCTTAACGACGGCGGTGGGCAGCCTGTAGTCGCTCTTCAGCTTATCGATTACGGAATTCAGTTCCGCGCGCTGTGCGTAGCCGCCGACGCGGACCTGTAACAGCTTTTTGGCTTCGCTGCCGCCGGGCACGAGCTTGACGGCATATCCCGCATTTTCGAGCCGTTTCGCAAGCTGATGCGCGTTATCGAAATTGGCAAACGCGCCGACTTGAACAAACCAGCTTCCGGCACTGGTCGCTGTCTTGACGGGTGGCGGTGGTGGCGGCGAAACGGGTTCTGCGGCAGGTGTGGAAACGGCGACGGGCGGAGTTTGCTTCAGTTCGGATACCCAGTCCATCTGTTTGACGGGCTGCAGCGGCACTGCCGTGTCGATTTTAACCGGGGATTCTATTTTCGTCACGGTTTCCATTTGACCGGCAGGCGCTTCGGCAAACAGCGGCACGACGTCGGGAAGCGCACGCGACCATTCGGCAATCGGCATCACGATGAAACCCGCGTCCCGGGCGTCACGCAGACGAAGCCGGGCCAAGCTATCGCAGTCGCTGCGCGGATAGCGGATCGCCACGACCTGATAGAGCGAGCAGGCGGCCGCAGCGTCCACGTCGGTCAATCCGACGTACATTAAATGGTAACACGGCGTCCACGTTTGCGCATCGAGCAGCGTCCGCGCCTCGCCATAAAGTCCCTGCTTCATCAAGTCGAGGGGCGTGGTCTGCGCGGGCAGCGGCGCGCACAACGCAAGCAGTGCGAAGAGAAAAAGGAGCCTACGCATTGAAAGTGTCCAGCTTGTTGCACTTGGGACAAAGCCATCGCGGTTCATCCGCCACAAAACCACAATTCGCGCAAGTAAACTCGTACTGTGTTGTCATCACGCGAGCCAGTACGTCGCGGGCCAGCGCCATCACCTGTTCGAGGTCGTGCACGTCGCCGTAGGTCTGAATGAGCAGCCGCCGCAGCCAGAGGCTGTCGGGATTGTTCGTCAGGCCGTCATTCAGCACCTCGATGGCTTCGCCGATGTCGCCGCGCTTCTCGAGGAAGCGGGCCAGGGCGGCGTAGGCGTGGACGTTCTGCGGATAACTGCGAATGAGCGCGCGGTAAATCTGCTCAATTTCCGAAAAGCGCCCGAGATCGAAGAGGTGCGACTCGAGCCGGTCAAACGCGAGATGCGCTTTGGCCGGGTTGGCGCTCAGCAGCCGCCGCCAGATGCGCACCGCGTCCTCAGGACGGTCCTCGCGGATATACGAATCACCCCAGTAGAGATAGGGCGCGATAAAACTCATGTCGTACTTAATGGCTTCGCGGAACTGGATGCGACCGTCGCGTTCCTTGCGGGTCTCGCAGAGCTTCAGACCTTCCTCGACCTTCAGGACGGCGAGTTGCCGCGGTGTAATGGCGCCGCCCAGCGCAGCCAGCCGTTCGCCAGCCTCGAAGGCTCCCGCCCAATTCTGCTGCGCCGTCAGCAGTGTGACTTTCTTTTCCAGCGCCCACTGGTCTTTTTTCGAGAGTGAGAGCGTCTGCTCCAGCGCCTCGAGCGCGCGCGGCACATCCTGCGCGGTAAGATAGTCCATCGCCAGTGCGCGGTAGACTTCCAGCTTCTGGCCGGCCGTCAAATCGGCGCGAAACGTGAGCGCGCGGTGGATCTTGATGGCGCGGGCGGTTTCGCCGCCTTCGGCGAAGAGCGTGCCCAGCCGGACGTAGGCGTCGACGTTGGACGTATCGGCCGAGACGACCTCGCGCAGCTTCTGGATCGCGCGGAACCGGTCGCCGTCAAGGATGGCGCGCAGTCCCTCGGCATACGGCGTAACCGGTTGCGTGCGCGTGCGTTCGCGCTTCTGCAAATAGAGGTAGGCGCCCGCCGCGCCCAGCACGATGATGAACAGCAGCAGCAGGGATTCGGCGAAGCTCACGGGCGGTCCTCCTCAAGCGGCGGGATGATCCCGGTGGGCGGCATTTCGCTTTCCAGCGCGAGGTTTCGCAGGCGGTCGAGTTCGATCTGCATCTCACGGTTGCGGCGGCGCATGGCGGCGATCTGCGAGCGCAGGCGAAGCTGATTGATCAGCGCCACGATCATCGCCAGAAAGTATCCGGCGATGCCCGCGAGGAACAGCGCATACGACAGTGGCATGTCGGGAGAAACCCAGCCGAAAACCTGCACCTGCACCGACGGCTCCTTGTTTTGAGACAGGAAGCCGACGAGAAAGAAGAGGACGATGATCAGCAGCAGCCAGCGGAGGATCCACATAGGGCGCTCCTCGTTATAAAAAAAGTGCGGTCATACCATTGAAGGGCGCGTTCAAGCCGAACAGCGCTCACCCTGAAACGTGAAACCCGAAAGTCCCTTGAGCCGCACCCTGACGGTGTCGCCAATCGCTTCGCCGTTGCGGGGAATGACTACCGGACGGTAGTCCGGCGTGCGGCCGGTCCACATTTTGTCATCCTTGGGCGCGGGATGCTCGATCAGAATCTCGGTGGTTTTGCCAAGCTGTTCGCGGTTGCGCTCGCGGGAGATTTCCTGCTGCACGGCGATCAGCCGTTCGAGCCGCGCGATCTTGACCTCTTCGGGCACGTCGTCTTCCAGCCGTTCGGCGCGGGTGCCGGGGCGGGTGGAATACTTGAAGGTGAAGGCGGTGTCGTAGCGGACTGCCCGCACGAGATCCAGAGTCTGCTCGAATTCGGCGTCGGTTTCCGAGGGGAAGCCGACGATGATGTCCGTGGAAAGCGCCAGGCCCGGCATGCGCCGCCGCGCTGCGGCGATGATCTCGAGGTAGCGCTCGCGCGTGTAAGGCCGATTCATCATCTCCAGCACACGGTTCGCACCGGCTTGGACCGGCAGATGCAGGAATGGGCAGATCTTCTCGTGCGCGGCCATCGTGTCCAGCAGACGTTCCGAAATATCGGCGGGGTGCGACGTCATGAAGCGGACGCGCTTGAGGCCCGCGACGGCCGCCACGGCCAGCAGGCAATCGGCGAAACCGTGGCCGTCCGAGCGGTAGGAGTCGACGTTCTGCCCGAGCAGCATCACGTCGCGGGCGCCCTGCGCGACCAGCGCTTCGACTTCGCGGACAATCGATTCCAGCGGGCGGGAGCGTTCGCGGCCGCGGGTGCGGGGCACGATGCAGAAGGTGCAGAATTTGTCGCAGCCGCGAATCACGGTGACGAAGGCTGTCACGCCGCCGCGATGATGCGGCAGAATGTCGTCGTAGAGTTCTTCGCGCAGCAGCGTCGTTTCCAAAAGGCCCGGCGTTCCCGGCGGCGAGATCAACCGCTCTTCCAGCAGCACCGGCAACTTGCGGTAGGCGTCGGGACCGACAACGAGATCCATGAACGGGATCTCCGCGAAGATCTCCTTGCGCCGCGCCTGCGCCACGCAGCCGAGGATGCCGATCACAATGTGTGGATTCTTTTTCTTCAGCCGTTTCAGATCGGAAAGCTGACCGATCGCGCGCGTTTCGGCGGAGTCGCGGACCATGCAGGTATTGACGAGCACCACGTCTGCGCGTTCGGGTTCGTTCACGAAGCGGTAGCCGTTATCCAGCAGCAGGCGCTCGATAGTCTGCGTATCGGCGACGTTCATCTGGCAGCCGTAGGTGCGGATATAGACGGCAGGGCCGCCCGCGTTAACGGCGGAAGCCGCGACGTCGCGCTCATGCGCGGCATTGAGATCTATCGTAAGCTTAATCGGTCCGTGCATGACGTGGTCTAAAGCTTTACCTTCATCCGTTCGCAGAGTTCTATCTTTTGGGGAGAAACGTGTGCGCGCCAGGCTTCGATCTTCACGCCGGCCGCCACGGCCTCACGCAATTTCTTTCCATAAACCGGGTCGATGGTATCGGCGGGACTGAAGTGCGCGCCACCGTGATGCTGCACCACGTACAGCATGTAGCCGCTGCCACCACTGCCAACCTGCGCGATCAGGTGCTCGAGATGCTTGACGCCGCGCGTCGTGACGCTGTCGGGAAAGCGGGCAACGCCGCCTAAAACCAACGAGACATTCTTCACTTCCACGAGGCATTGCTGCGTTCTTGCCCAGCGCGAAGTCGATGCGCGTATCGGCAGAAATTTTTACTTCGCTGCGGTACTCGCCGTATTTGCGGAAGGCGGGAATGAGGCCGCATTCAAAGGCCTCGGCCACAATGCGATTGGGAATGAGCGTATTGATACCCACCCAGCCGCCATCGACGCGCACCATCTCCCACGTGTATTGCAGCCAGCGCTTCGCGGACGGCTTGGGGCTGACATACACTTCGCTGCCGGGAACGATTACAGCCCAGCATGCTGCCCGAATTCGGACAGTGCGCGAGGATCACTTCGCCGGAGTCCAGTTCCACTTCGGCCAGAAAGCGCTTGTAGCGGCGCACGAGTCTGCCGCGCAGCAGCGGAGTCTCAAAGATCACGGAGCGCGGCCTGCACCTCGGAGCACCAGATCGTCGCGCCGGACTTCCTTCTGTTCGCCGCGGCGCAGGTTCTTTAAGGCCAGCGTGCCGCGCGCGCGTTCGTCGGGGCCGGAAATCAACACCAGCGGAATCTGCTGCTTGTCGGCGTAGGCAAACTGCTTTTTCATGCGGTCGTCGTCGTACCACACTTCCACGCACATACCCGCCTGCCGCAGTTCCGAGGCCATTGCCAGGCACGACTGCATGCCGGCTTCATCAAAGCGCGCGATCAGCACCTGCGTAGTAGAGGGTTGCAGTTCGAATTTGCCAAGTTGCGTGAGCGCGGTCTGAATGCGGTCGAGGCCCAGTGTGGTGCCGGTAGCGGGAACACGCTCTTTGGAGAACGTGCTCACCAGACCGTCATACCGTCCGCCGCCAGTCAGCGATCCGATGTGCGGATGCTCGGGCAGCACCGTCTCGAAGATCGGGCCGGTATAGTAATCGAGGCCACGCGCCAGCGTTGCATCGAAGCTCAGATGATCCGCGCGCGACTCCCAGTGAACGCGCATGCTGAAATACCGATTCAATTTCGTTGATCCCATCCACCGCCATCGGATTCGCGGAGACGATGTCGCGAGCGGAATTGAAATCCGGCTGAGTACCTCCCGAGGCGGCGAGCCGCGTGACCTGCTCCCGCGCAGAGTTCGCGGGTATTCCATTGTTGGAAAATTCCTGCTCGATGCCTTCCCAGCCGATTTTATCCAGCTTGTCCAGCACGCGGCAAAAGGCGGCAAAGTGTGTTGCGTCGCCGGTGATAACCTCAGCCAAGCCAAACAGAAATTTGCGTGACGAAAGCCGGATGCGGAAATTCTCGAAGCCCAGATCCCTGCAGCACTTCATAGGTCAGGGCCACGATCTCGGCGTCGGCGAGCAGCGACTCGGTGCCCACGATGTCGGCGTCGCACTGCACGAACTCGCGGAAGCGGCCCTGGCGGGGCTGCGGGCGGTCGGCACGCCAGACCGGCTGAATCTGGTAACGCTTGAAGGGCCGGGGCAGCTCGGCGTACTGGGCGACCACGCGCGCCAACGGCACCGTCAGGTCATAGCGCAGGGCAATGGCCGACTCCGCAGTCTCCTCCTCCTCACCCCGCGCCCGTTTGATTTCATAGATCAGTTTGTCATTCTCCTCGGACTTGCCGGTGAGAATGTCGAGGTATTCAATGGCGGGCGTTTCCAGCGGCTGAAAGCCGTAGCGGCGATACGCCTCTTCGATGATTTGCGTAATGCGGCGGCGGCCTAACAGCTCGGGCGGCAAAAAGTCACGAGTGCCGCGAAATGTTCGGGGTTGGATAACAGGCAAGTGTCTGTCTATTAAATATTTAATCAAAACATGCCAAAGCGGTTCACCGGAGCATTACCGCAAGTGCCCACTACATGGCATTCAAAGGATCTAACTCAATATTATGCGAAATTTGAGCCCCAAAAGCAAGCGTGACGCTTGAACCGTATCGCTGACGCTAATAATTGCCGCGCGGCTTCGCCGCAAGCTGAGGCCCCCGATACGATTGGGCTACTTCGCGCCAAACCCCGACGGCATGGAATACTACCCCGCCGGACGACAAAAAAGAAACAGCACCGGCGAACCGGCGCTGTTTCAAAGAATGTACGTTTTATGCAGCCAAACTGCATGATTGAAATATAACGGAATCGATCGAACTACGCAAGTGGTTAGATCCTCCCTGCGTAAAATTCACAAAATTTCTGAACAAAAGCAATCTGGACTACTTTGTCAACATATTACTCAACATCCTTACTCAGTTCGCAGGGGTAATTTGAATCCTTTGATTTCAGCGCGGATTCTCATTACTTGGCGGCCAGGTCGATGCGGGCGAATGCGTCAACGTCAATCAAGCCCTGATCCGTCAGCTTCAAATGCGGGATCACCGGCAAGGCGAGGAACGACAAAGCCATGAAGGGTGCACGCAAGCGGCACTTAAGATCTCGCGCGGCGTTATGCAACTCCTCAACCCCGCGCATCACCGCCGCCGCCGGCTGATCCGACATCAGCCCCGCGATCGGGAGTGCGAGCTTGGCTGTCACCTTACCGTTAGCAACGACCACCAGGCCACCGCCAAGTTCCTCCAGCGTGCGAATCGCGAGCAGCATAGACGCATCCGACGTGCCGACACAGATTAAATTGTGCGAGTCATGCGCCACCGTCGAGGCCAGCGCGCCCGGCTGCGTCAAGCCAAAGCCGCGCACGAAACCCTTGCCAATGGCCCCGCCGCGGCCATGCCGCTCGATGACCACCAGCTTAGCGATGTCCCGTGTCGTGTCGCCGGTCCACGAGCCATTTTCCATCGGAAGTTTTGCCGTCAGACGCTCGGTCACTATCTGGTCGGGAATAACATCAATGATGTTCGCCTCACTACCCGTGGCAGGCACCGCCAGATCGGATACCGATAGCCTTGGGAAGCTGTACACTACCGCGCATGCGCGTGGACGGGGTCTCCGCAATCTCCACGGTCAGGTGACCATCTTCGGCGACCAACTTACCGTCACGCCAGACCTGCAGCGCGCGGAATGTCGTCAGGTCTTCAAAGACGACGAGGTTAGCCCGCCGCCCGGGTGTGATCGCGCCGATGTCACGTCGCCCGTAAATCGCCGCCGTGTGCGCAGTCGCCATTGCCACCGCCACAATTGGATCGAGTCCAGACGCCACGGCCCGGGCGAGCGTGGAGTTCATGTGGCCCGTGCGCACCAGGTCGTCGGCGTGGCAATCATCAGACACGAACGCGAAGCGGTGCGCGTTTTCGCCATGCACGAGCGGCAACAAGGCGTCGAGATTGCGCGCCGTCGAACCCTCGCGAATCAGCACCGCCATGCCGCGCGCCAACTTGGCCAGCGCTTCGTCGAACGTCGTGCTCTCGTGGTCGGTCTGGATGCCCGCCGCAATGTAGGCGTTCAGCCACTTGCCGGTTACACCCGGCGCGTGTCCGTCGATGGACCGCCCTTCGGCCAGCGCGATTTTTTTGAGAATGGACTCCACGCCGAAGACCACGCCGGGGAAGTTCATCACTTCGGCCAGGCCCAGGACTCGCGGGTGGGAAAGGAACGGTTGCAGCGCCGCCGCATCCAGCTCCGCGCCGGCGGTCTCCATATCCGTCGCGGGTACGCACGAAGGCAGCATCACAAACACATCCAGCGGCAAGCGCTCGGTCGCCTCCAGCATATAGCGGATGCCATCCACGCCGCGCACGTTAGCAATCTCGTGCGGATCGCAAACCACCGCTCCGGTTCCGCGAGGCACTACCGCCCGCGCGAATTCGGCGGGTGAAAGCAGACTGGACTCGATGTGAATGTGGCCGTCGATGAGCGCCGGGGCGAGGATCGCGCCTTTCAGGTCGATGACTTCGCGGGCCTCATACTCCTCCCCGAGCCCGGCAATCAAGCCGTCTGCAATCGCGACGTCCATCTCGTCGAGCTGATAAGAGCACGTATTGACGACGACGGCGTTCTTGAGCAGCAGGTCGGCGGGCTGCTCGCCGCGAGCCACGGCGAGCAATCGCTGCAAACGGGGGATATCCATGGGGGATTCCTTAAGTACTGACACCATCGTTCCCAAAATGGCGACGGTTCAAGCGGTGTGGAAAGGGAGCCGAAGCGGAGAGAAAGATGAAACAGGCGCACGAGTGTGCGCCTGTTAGAATACCGTCATTTTAGAACAGCACAATCCGCTGTTTCATCCCCTTGGTGCGGATCGACCGCGCCAGGGAATCGACCTCGCTGATCATGTGGTTGAGCTTGAAGTAAAACTCGTCGTCGTTGATCAGCTTGCCCGCCGATCCTTCGCCCCCGTTAAGCTTTCCCACGAGGTTCTGCAGCGAACCCGAAAGCGCGGACAGCCGCTGGGCGGCGCTGTCAGCGCTGACCAGCGTCCGGTTCAGCGGCGAATCTCCGGATTGCACCATTTCGCGCGCGGCGTTGAGCGTGGCGTCAAGCTGCTTGACAGCCGAGGTCATGCCCGCGCTGTTCGCCTTCACCCAGCTGTTCGTTTGGCGCGCGAGTTCGTTAATTTCAGAGAGCGTATTCGTGATATTGTAGCGCGTCATCGAGTCGGCGGCCACGCGATTCAGATTCACGAGCAGCGTGTCGAGGTCGCGCATCACAACCTGCAGATCGGTGGAGATCACCTGAAACGTTTCCACCGCCTCCGTCATCCCCAAGGATGAAACGCCCGACAGCGGACGCGTAATGTCCGCCGGCGGGAGCTTTTCGCCGGGATTGATCGACAGCGCCTTGCCCGCCATTACCGTCGGCGATTCCACTGTAATCTTATAGTCCGAGTAGATCGTTACGGTCTTGTCCACGGAGGCGACGACCGTCACCTTGCCTTCCTGCAGCAGGATCCGCTTCACGCGGCCCTTGACGACTCCGTTGGCGAGTACATTGGCGCCCGGTTCCAGGCCGCCGACGTTGTCGAACATGACTTCAATTACATAGCGTTTCGCGCGCAGGCTGAAGCCCTTCCCCCACATGATCCCTCCGATCAGGATCACCAGCGAGATGAGGACTGCGATCCCGACCCGGATTTCACTGCGTTTGGCGTCCAAGCGTTAGTCCTCGTAAGGTATGGGTTTGGAGGTTGGCAGATCCTGGCATTGAATCTTCACGCCGAGATTGCGCAACTCCTGCAAGGTAGTGCGGTCCCATTCGGAAAGGAAGATATACGGCAGCAGCTCTTCGCGGCCTTCGCGAAAGTGCAGTCCGCCCAGCGTGACGGTCTTCAACGGCGCGCCGAGACGCAGCAGTTTCAACGCGTCAAAGGGCGCTTCCACTACCAGCAACGCACGCGCGTCTTTAAAGTCGCCGCGTTTCCAGCGCGCGGCGGCGTCGGCCAGCGAAACCACATCGCCCCGCATCTCCTCGGGCATCAATTGACGAAACGTCTGGGTAAGGATGGGGTCGCGGCTGACCCGGTCCGAGACCAGCAACACGGGCCGGAGCTGCAATGTCTGGCCCCACCCGACAATCACCTGGCCGTGCAACAGGCGGTCGTCCACGCGCACGACCGGAAACAACAAGGAGTCTTTTTTCTTAAGCAGAGGGATGTTCATGCCGATATACGTTGAATGCCGCGATGGGCATCGGATTCCACCATCAGGACGAGATCAGGAAAAGCCAGCTTCTCCCGCTTGGTAAAAAAGGAAAACAGCATCGGCAGATTGACGCCGGAAATGACCGCAGCCTCGGGATGCTGCTTCAGCAGCGACTGGCAGGCCACAAACGGCGAGCCGCCGAAAAAATCGACCAGCAGCAGGCAGGGAGCGGGATCCAGCCGCGTCTCCACCGCGGCGATGATCTGTTCGAGGGACAGCCCCTCGTTCGAAAGCACTTCGACGTTGCTCTGCGGTCCGAGCACTTTTTCCGCCGCGTTCAGCAACGAACGCCCCAGATCGCCGTGGGTCAATATCAGGCCGCGCGTCACTATCGGACACCCCTACTCGAAATCTTTTTCAAGGTACGACTCTAATTGCGAACGGACCTTCATCGCGTCCGTGAGGGCGGCGCTGAACTGCTTGGCCGGGTGAAAGCCGTAGACCTTTAAATGCAGATTGAGAGCGATGGTCTCGGCCAGCACGGTAATATTCTTGCCGGGGAAAATCGGCAGTTGCACGTGGGGAATCTGCACACCCAGGTACTCCTTGAAGACCTCTTCCATGCCGGTGCGCTCATAGTCGTGCTCGTCCGACCAGTCGAGTAATTCCACTTCGGTTTCGACGCGCTTCTGCATTCGGACGGCGCGCACCCCGAACATGCGGCCGATGTCGATGATCCCAATGCCGCGAATTTCCATGTAGTGCTTCAGCAACTCGCTGCCGTAACCCATCAGGACATTGTCGGCGGTGCGCGTCAGTGTCACCACATCGTCGGAAACCAGGCGGTGGCCGCGTTCGACGAGATCCAGCGCGACTTCCGACTTGCCGATTCCGCTGCGCCCGGTGAACAACAGCCCCGTGCCGTAGACGTCGACCAGGGAGCCGTGCACCGTCAGCGAGGGCGCGAACTTGTGGTCGAGATAATCCGACAGCAGGTGCGTCAGTTCGGTGGTCGAGAGTGGCGTGGAAAAGATCGAGATCCCGGCGAGGTCCGCCAGCCGCGGCACGTCGGGAGGAATCGGGTTCGAGTTCGTAACGATGATACACGGAATTTCAAAGCGGAAGATCCGCTCCAGCGTCGCGCGCTGCGCGTCCAGCGCCAGCGAATTCAGATAGCGGATTTCGGTGTTGCCCAGGACCTGCACGCGATCAAACGTAAACAGGTCGATGAAACCCGCCAGCGCGAGTCCCGGCCGGTGCAAATCCTTCTGCCGGATCTCGCGCACCAGACCCTTGGGCGTGTTCGCCAATTTCAGCGACAGCCGTTCCTGCGTGTCCTGAAAGAAAACTCCCACCTGAAGATTATGCATTCGTCCTCCCGCGCATCACTCGCCGGAGTTGAATTCCGTGGGGGTGGCGCGTTTCGTCTGCTGCTTGCCCTTCAGCTTTTTAATCTGTCCTTCCAGCTTGTCCACCGCCATCACCACCGACTTTTTGAAATCATCTGATGTGCCGGTTGCGTCCAGAACCGAACCGTTTACGTTGACGTGGATGTGAACTTCCTTGTCCGTCTTCTGATAAGTGAACCCGATGTCGCAGTTAAGGATATCGTCCGACAGCCGTTGCAGCCGCTGGATCTCATTTTCAGTAAAATCCTTCAACTCGTCGGACGCCTTGAAATGGATGGATGCGATTCGCGCTCTCATCGGTGCTCCAGGTTATTCCCGCCACTAATTCTACGATCCCTGCTCCCGCTTCCACGTGGAGATCACTGCGGGAGGTTTCACGAATTCTTCTTGTCCGCGTGCGGATGGGCCTGACGGTAAGCCACTTTCAACCGTTCCGCGGATACATGGGTATATTTTTCGGTAGTCGCCAGCGAATGGTGGCCGAGGAGTTCCTGAACGGCGCGAAGATCGGCGCCATGATCCAGGAGATGGGTGGCAAAGCAATGGCGGAGGACATGGGGGGACATTTTCTCGCCGTGCAGGGCAGCCAGTTCGCGGCGCACCAGTTGATAAGCCCGGAACCTCGTGAGAGGCTTTCCCCGGTCTGACAGCCACAGCGCGCCTGGGTCTTCAGTCTTGGACTGATCCAGAAAGTCGCGCCGGGCTTGAAGATAACAAGTCAGGGCCTGGGCCGCTTGCTTCGACATCGGCACCAGCCGCTCCCGGTTGCCCTTTCCTAATACACGCAGAGTAGCCCGGGAGAGATCCATCCGCGCCGGGCGCAGACCCAGCAGCTCCGAGATGCGCAGTCCCGAGCCATAGAGCATCTCCAACAATGCCCGGTTGCGGAGCGAAGGAAAGTCCGTTGCCGCGGGGACGTTGAGCAATGCGGTCAGTTCGCGCTCGGCAAAGGTAGCGGGCAGCGTATGCCGCGTGCGCGCTTGCCGCAGCCCGGCGACGGGACTGCTCTGTAACCTGCCCTGCCGCACGAGAAAGCGGGCAAATGCCGACAATGCCGCTCGTTTCCGTTGAATCGAAGACCGGGCATATTCCGCCGTCGCAAGGCCATGCAGGTACAGACGCACCGCGACTGGCGAAAATGCGCGGACATCCGGTTTCGCTCCCGATTCGAGTTCGATGTGCGCGAAAAACTGCAACAAATCGCGCCCATAGGCTTCCACCGTCCGATCCGAACGGCCCCGGCGGGCGGAAATATCGAGCAGGAATTCCGGTAGAAGTTCGCGGAGCAGCGGATCGCTCACACGTTCTCCTTCACCTCAATTTTGTGCTTGCACTGCGGGCACTGCTTGATATGGCCGCTCTTCAGCGGTTTGTCTTCCATGTAGGCGTTCCCACATTGCGGACAGGGTTCGATTACCGGCTTGTACCACGAAATGAAATCACACTCGGGATAGGCGGAGCAACCGTAGAACGTCTTGCCCTTGCGCGAACGCCGTTGACTGATCACGCCGTTGCAGCCCGGCCGCGGACACGGTACCGTCTCACCGCCGCCCAGCGGCAGTGTCGCTTTGCAATCGGGATAGCCCGTACAACCGAGAAACCAGCCGAAACGGCTGCGCTTGGGCGCCATCGGCTTGCCGCACTGCGGGCAGGCGGTATCGGGCACGACCGGCGCCTTTTCCGATTCCAGCGGTTCCGTGTGCCGGCACTCGGGATAGTTCGAGCAGCCGAGGAATTGCCCTGACCGGCCCCACTTCATGATCAGCGGGCTGCCGCAATCGGGACAATGCTTGTCCGTGACTTCCTCGTTCTTTTCCTTAAGCTGCTGCCGGTTGGCGTTGACTTTCTCGAGCCGCTTCGAGAATGGCGTGTAAAAATCCTTCACCACCGACCGCCACTCGGCGCCGTTGTTTTCGATCTCGTCCAGCTCCTCTTCCATCCGCGCCGTGAAGGTCACGTCGAAGATGTCCGGGAACTGATCGACGAGGGTGCGGCTCACCGTTTCACCCAGAATCGTCGGATGGAAGCGCCGCTCCTGCAGTTCGATATAGCGCCGCCGCGTGAGCACGGAAATGATCGAGGCATAAGTTGACGGCCGGCCGATACCCAGCTCGTCGAGGATCTTTACCAGTGAACCCGCGTTGAAGCGCGGGGGCGGTTCCGTGAAATGCTGCGTGGGAGTAATCTTGTCAAGTTTGTAGCGCTTGCCGACTTCGAGCTTCGGCAGATCGCGCGAGGCGTCTTCCGCATCTTCGGTTCCCGCGCCTTTCGCTTTCTCTTCGGCGAGCGCGGCCAGCACTTGCAAATGCCCGGCAAACACCAACCGCCGGCCCGAAGCGCGGAATTCGTAATTCCCGGCCATGAGCTGCGCGGTGGTGACTTCGAATTCGGCGTCCGCCATTTGCGAAGCTACGAAGCGCCGCCAGATGAGTTCGTAGAGCTTCGCCTGCTCCGCCGTCAAATATTTTTTCACGGACGCCGGATCGCGGCGCGCGTCCGTCGGACGAATCGCCTCGTGCGCGTCCTGCGCGGATTTCTTCGATGCGTAGACGCGCTCTTTGTCCGGCAGAAATTCCTTGCCGAAGCGTTCGCTGATGTAACCGCGGGCCGCGGAGACCGCTTCCGGCGCGAGGCGCGTCGAGTCGGTACGCATGTAGGTGATGAGACCCGCCATGCCTTCGCTGCCGAGCTTCACGCCTTCATACAGCGCCTGGGCCGTGCCCATGGTGCGGTCGTTGGAAAAACCCAAGCGGCGCGAAGCATCCTGTTGCAAGGTCGAAGTCGTATAGGGCGCGGCCGGGCGCGAACGCGACGGTTTGATCGTCAGGTCAGTGAGTTCGAAGGGCAGTTTCTGGACGTCGCCGACGACTGCCTTCGCCGACTTTTCGTTATTCAGGTCGGCCTTGGCGCCCTTGATTTTCACCAGCCGGGCGAGAAAACTTTCGCCCTTGGCCGTCAGCAGGTAGGCTTCCACCGTCCAGTATTCTTCGGTCTTGAAGGCGCGGATTTCATCCTCGCGCTCGCAGATCAACCGCAGCGCGACGGATTGCACGCGTCCGGCGGACAGGCCGCGGGCGATGATCTTCTGCAAGCAGCGGCGACACCATGTAGCCGACGAGCCGGTCAAGCACGCGGCGCGCGGTCTGCGCGTCCACCTTGGGAATATCGATTTCCGTCGGATGCGCCATGGCCTGCAGCACGCCGTTGCGCGTGATCTCGTTAAACAGCACGCGGTAAAGTTTCGCGCCTTTGCCGTTCCCGAGCTCCTGCGCCACGTGCCAGGCAATCGCCTCGCCTTCGCGGTCAGGGTCAGTCGCGACATAAATCGCGCGCGTGCCGGTCGCGGTTTTCTTGAGCGCGTTAACGACGTCTTCCTTGCCGGAGATCACTTCATATTCCGGCTCGAAATCCGCTTCCAGATCGACACCCAGGCGCTTTGTCGGAAGATCCCAGATGTGTCCGACCGTGGCTTGCACGACGTAGTCTGGTCCCAGATATCCGGTGAGCGTGCGAGCCTTGGCCGGCGACTCGACGATCACCAGATTCTTGCCGGTGGCGTTGATCGCTCGCGGAGTCGAGTGTTGACGGGTCGTCTTTCCCGTTGCCGCTCGTCGAGTTCCCGTGGTCTTCGCCGTCGACGTGCGCGGCGCGACTGTCTTTGTCGGAGATTTCGCGGCGGTGGTACGCTTGGCAGCGGGCTTTTTCGGAGCTTTCGTGGCAGTCGTCCGCTTGGCGGGAACCGCGGTTTCGGCGGTCTTCTTCGCAGCAGTTTTCTTGCGGTCGGGAGTCGTTTTCCCGGCCGGGAGACCCGTTTTGCTGGACTTAGGAGATTTTTGTGTAGTTTTGGGCATCAGATTTATCAGAGAGGAAAAGCTTTAAGCGGGTGCTCAAAGCTTTTAACAGCGAAAAGCGTGACAGGTTCACGCCAACCACAACCGTTTGTAAACAAGAAATTTGTGTGACACGTTCGAAGCATGAGGTTGGCGCTTGAGTGATCTACCGGAAGGCAGGCCCAAGTCAAGATTTCCTACAAAGAGTTGAATTGAGCAACTTGCTCGCATAGATACCGAAAGGATTCAGTCGTTCGTCAGTCCGCTCAGGACGCGTTCGCGTTCCACTGTGCGTCGTCGAGTGATTTCAGCCTGCTACAGACCGCCAAAAAGCGATCCTCCTGAACGATGCGCGGGGTACCATTGCTGATACCCCACCACGACGATGACCCTACCTATGAAATCAATCCGGCGTTCAGTGTACGTGCTCCGGCCACGAACGGTAAGGGCTAACTACGTAGGATGCCTCAGTTTGCCGCGGATCCTTTTCCAGGAGATGGGTCGCTACCAGCATCTTCATCTCGTCGCCCCCGACATTCAGATTCCCCAGCAGCATGCAGTGCTCGAGGATCTTCTTCGAGGTCGTTGTAATCCAGAATCCCCAGATGAACCATCTGCAAGAGATAACCGTGCGCTTCGGGAGCTACATATTGCCGCTCGATGTCATGCAGCACTCGGTGCGCGCCGACGCTGGAAGGGTTTCCGACCTGGGTCCGACGGGCTTCACTTGAATACCGGTCCGCGACGAGTGAGATGGCGGTGGCGATATCACGCTGCGAAAAGCCCCGCTGCACCAGATCGTCGGAAATACCTTCAATTTCATCCATTTTGATTCGGCGAGATTGAATCTCCCCGATCACATACATCAAAATTTCTACTATTTGTTGGTCCATGTGCCGCCCTTGCGTTGGCCGCCCATTGAAGAACCTTTCGCCCCAGCGGTGCGTTCATGTGCTGCGAGCTGCGGATAACCCCAGGGGTTCGCGCGCATTTTCGATCAGGAGGAAAAGTAGTCAAAAAAATGGCGAAAGGCAAGCGAAAAACTCAATCGGGATTTTGAGCCGTCGCCCCGTGACATTTCTTGAATTTCTTGCCACTTCCGCACGGACACGGATCATTCCTGCCAACCTGTTGCGTAACGCGGACTGGCTGCGGCTTGCCGGCGGGCGCGATTCCCGGAGCCGCCGAGGCGATGCCTCCTCCTTCACCCTCCGAAACCGCCTGTCCGGCGTGCGAATAAGCAAGACCCGCCGACTCAGCGTGGGAGTACTGAACTCTCGCCGGAGCGGCAGGACGCGGACGCGGCGCCTCCGGCGCGCTCTCACTCACCGGTTGCGCGCGGAACATGATTCGTAACGCATCGGCATTCACCGAATCCAGCATATCCTGAAACAGCTCGAAGCCTTCCTTCTTGTATTCGATCAGCGGGTCTTTCTGTCCATAAGCACGCAGACCCACGCCTTCTTTCAAACCGTCCATTCCGTAGAGATGGTCGCGCCATTTCTCGTCGATCACGCGCAGAATCGCGAAGCGCTGCAGACTTTTCAGCAGATCCTCGCCCAGCAGGGTCAGGCGAAATTGCCGCGCCTCCTCGATTTTTTCGGCAAGGAACACCCGCAGTTGATCAGGGTTCATGGCGCGGAATTCGATCTCCGCCGAGAGATCGACGAGGAACGTGCGCATCATATCCTCGGCGAGCGCGTCCACGTTGGTTTCAGCGCCCTTGCCCTCGCCTTCCTGGTGTTTTTCGAGCAGGAAGTCGATGTGATCCGAAATCATCTCCTGCACCAGCGGTTCGGGATCGCCGCCCCTCAGCGCCACGTTGCGCCGCGCATAAACTACAGTACGCTGCTGGTTCATCACGTCGTCATATTCGAGCAGGTGCTTACGGATCGAGAAGTTGTAGGCTTCCACCCGCTCCTGAGCGCGGCCAATCGCCCGCGTGATCAGCGGATGCGTGATGACTTCGCCCTCTTCGACGCCCAGGCGGTCCATGATGCGCGCGATGCGCTCCGACCCGAACAGCCGCATCAGGTCATCTTCCAGCGAGAGGAAGAACTGGCTCTGGCCGGGATCGCCCTGGCGGCCCGCGCGGCCGCGAAGCTGGCGATCGATGCGCCGCGATTCGTGCCGTTCCGTGCCCAGAATAAAGAGACCGCCTTCGGCGGTGGCTTTGTCGCCCGGTTCACCCTGCCAGTGAATGACTCCCGCACCCAGCTTGATGTCGGTTCCGCGGCCCGCCATGTTGGTGGCAATGGTAACCGCTCCCGGCTGACCGGCGCCGGATGATAATTTCCGCTTCGCGTTCATGCTGCTTGGCGTTCAGCACGTTATGGGGAATGCCCTTACGCTTGAGCATGCGCGAGACGATCTCGGAGGCTTCGACGGACGTCGTGCCCACGAGGACCGGCTGGCGGCGCTCGTAAAGTTCCGCAATCTGGTCGATTACGGCATTGTACTTCTCACGGCGCGTGCGGTAGACGTAGTCGTTTAAATCGTCGCGCCGCACCGGTTCGTGGGTCGGCACGACGACCACTTCCAGCTTGTAGATATCGTAAAACTCGGCTTCTTCGGTCTCCGCCGTACCCGTCATGCCCGCGAGCTTCTTGAAAAGCCGGAAGAAATTCTGCAGGGTGATCGTCGCGATCGTCTGGGTCTCGCGCTCGATCTTCACGCCTTCCTTGGCTTCGATCGCCTGATGCAGGCCGTCCGAATAGCGGCGGCCCGAGAGAATACGTCCGGTGAATTCGTCGACGATCATCACCTTGCCGTCCTGCACCACGTACTCGATGTCCTTTTCATAGAGCGCGTAGGCCCGCAGGAGCTGCGAGACATTCTGCACGCGCTCGCTGCGGTGCGCGTACATGTCCTGGAGCTTCGCTTTGGCCGCCGTCCGCTCCTCGAGGCTCAAGCTCTGCATTCTGATCGATCTTCGCAAACTCGTCGGGGAGATCCGGCAGCAGAAACAGATCGGGATCGCCGCCATGGTAGCGTGTCAGCTGCACCCGTCCCTTTTCCGTCAGATCGACCTGATGCGAGCGCTCGTCGATGGAGAAATACAGCTCCTCGTCGAGCTCGTTCATCTTCTTGTCGCGCATCAGGTCGTTTTCCACACGCTGCCGCAGGCGCTGGTTCGAAGGCTCCTGAAAGAGCTTCATGATCCGCTTGTGCTTGGGCAGGCCGCGGTATCCTATGAGGAGCCTGCGTCCCAGCTGCCAATCGTCGGTGTCCGGCTTTTCGAGATCCGCGTCGATGTCGTCGGCCAGCTTGACGATGAACTGCCCTTGCAGCCGCACGAGTTGCTCGACGGCGGACTTCATTTCATCGAATTTCTGCGTCGAGTGCGCCACCGGGCCGGAAATGATCAGCGGCGTCCGCGCTTCGTCGACGAGCACACTGTCGACTTCGTCCACGATGGCGAAGTGATGCGCGCGTTGCACGACCTCCTCCATCGAGAGCGCCATGTTGTCGCGCAGGTAGTCGAAGCCGAATTCGTTGTTTGTGCCGTAGGTGATATCGGCGGCGTACTGTTCGCGGCGCACGTGGGGCGGCATATCGGAGATAATCACGCCCACGCTCAGGCCGAGATACTTGTAGATCGGCCCCATCCATTCGCTGTCGCGCTGGGCGAGGTAGTCGTTGACCGTTACCAGCCACGCGCCTTCGCCTTGCAGCGCGTTCAGATACAACGGCAGCGAGGCCACGAGAGTCTTACCTTCGCCGGTCGCCATTTCCGCGATCTTGCCCTGGTGCAGCACGATGCCGCCGATGAGCTGCTGGTCATAGGGAACCATATCCCACGTGACCGTGTGCCCGCGCACGTCGTATTTCGATCCCAAAAGGCGGCGGCAGGCGTTTTTCACGGCCGCGAACGCTTCGGGAAGCAGGTCGTCGTTGGTTTCGCCGTCCTTCAGCCGCGCCCGGAACTCAACGGTCTTGGCGCGGAGTTGCTCGTCCGTGAGCTGCTGGTATTCCGCTTCAAGCGCGTTGATCTGCTCGACGATGGGCCACATGCCCTTCGCGGCGCGATCGTGCTTGGTGCCGAATATCTTGGCGAGAATTTTATCGAACATGGAGAGTGTGGAATTTTTTCCTGTTATATCGCAATCGGAATCACCCGTAGTCGTGAGACTCCGCGCTGTTAACCAATCCGCTCCTGCGGGTTGGCTTCGTGAACGCGAGCCGGAATGGCATCGTTGCAGTCTATTCGCAATCCCGGCACGCGGGAGCGTGCCGGCTGGTTAGACATGGGCGTTCGACCTTTACATTCCAATAAACAGCCGCGCCGCCAGAAACTCCGGCAGGTTGGCCTGCCGGATCTTTCGCGCCGCTTCCTGAATCGGGTAAACTTCGCGAAACCATGCAAAAGTTCCCGATTCGGTATCGTACGTCGCGCACGCGGCGCGCGGGTCGCGATCGCGCGGCTGGCCCACCGAACCGACGTTGATAATCGCTTTCTTCGTGGGGATGTCGTCGAAGCGGACCGGGATATGCGAGTGGCCGATAAACACGGTCGTGCCGTTTTTCATCGCCTGGAAATGCGAGGCCGCGTCGTCGGGACGCAAGATATAATTCCACGCTTCCGGATCGACCGGGGTCGCGTGGACCATGATCAGGCCGGCTTCCTGGTGCAGCAACGGCAGCGCCGCGAGGTACTCGCGGTTCACGTCTGAGAGCACGCGCCCCGTCCATTCGATGGCCGCGCGCGCGTAGGAATTGAAATACTGGATCGAGGTGTGCCCGCTGATCGCGTCATCGTGGTTGCCGATCACACAGACGTCACAGAGTGAGCGGATTTTTTCCACGCACTCATTGGGATTGGCTCCGTAACCCACGATATCGCCCAGGCAATACAGCCGCTCCACGCGCTCGGTTTCAAGCCGGCGCAGGGCGACGTCGAGCGCCTCCAGATTGGAGTGAATGTCCGAAAGGATGCCGATCTTCACGGTGCGGGCACTCCGTCAGAAATGTCAGCGGGTTTAGACATGGTCTTCTGCAAATCGGTGCTCACCGCGTCGAGGATGCCGTTCACGAACCGACCGCTTTGGCCCGTGGAATAGCGCTTCGCCAGCTCGATCGCCTCGTTAATTGTGACTTTGAACGGAATATCGTCGAAGTACAGAAACTCGGCTATGGCCGTCCGCAGAATGATATGGTCGAGTACCGCAATCCGGTTCAGATCCCACTTCTGTACCGCCTGTCCGATGAGGTGGTCAATGGGTGAGTCCTTTTCCGCCACACGTTCGCAGAGCGTGCGGCAGAAGCGGACGTTGGCATCATCCGGAACCTCGCCGAGCATATCGTCGAATACCTGCTGGATGGGATTTCGGGAAAGTTCGTGCGCGTACAGAATTCGCAAGGCCCACTCGCGGGCCGCTCGTCGGGATCTCATAAGCCTTCAGCCGGTTCAGATGTGGACACGTAAGCCTGCCGGGTCAGGTCGCCGGCCTTCAATCAGATCAAACAGCGCTTCCTGCAGGCGCCGTGATACCGGTCCGGGCTTGCCTTCGCCCACCGTCACCTTGTCGATCGAGCGGATCGGCGTCAGTTCCGCCGCCGTACCGGTGAAGAACACTTCGTCGGCAATGTAGAGCAACTCGCGCGGCACCGCTTCAATCACCACCGGAATCTTGAGATCCTCGGCGATCGTGAGGATGCACTGGCGGGTGATGCCGGGCAGAATCGAACCGCACAGCGGCGGAGTCCAGAGGACGCCGTCGCGCACGAGGAAGATGTTCTCGCCCGATCCTTCGGACACGAAACCGTTCTTGTCGAGAGCGATGCCTTCGTCGAAACCCAGCGCCATGGCGTCGATCTTGATGAGCTGCGAATTCATGTAGTTCGCGCCGGCCTTGGCCAGCGACGGCAGCGTGTTCGGGGCGATTCGCGTCCACGACGAAATGCAGACTTCGATGCCCTTTTCCAGCGCTTCCGGCCCGAGATACTTGCCCCAGCGCAACGGCAGGACGCAGGCGTCAATCGGACAGGCGTCGGGGAACACGCCCAGCGAATAGTAGCCGCGATAGAGCAACGGCCGCAGGTAGCATTCTTCGAGGTTATTTTCGCGGCATACGCGGATGCAGGCGCTTTCCAGATCTTCGCGCGTCCACGTCGGATACATGCGGTAAATCTTGGCCGAGTCGAAGAGCCGCCGAATGTGCTGGCGAAGCCCGAAGATCACCGAGCCGTCGGGAGTTTTATAGCAGCGGATGCCCTCGAAAACCGAGGATCCGTAATGCATGGCATGAACGCCGATGTGAACGGTGGCATTGTTCCACGGGGTCATCTCGCCGTTCATCCAAATCTTGAGACTTTCGTCGAATTTTGATTTCGCCACGGTAGGATTCCAAAGGTGAGTGGTTGGGAAGTGGGCAGGTATCTACTACTGCGCGGAAAGTACATTCCGCGCGAGGATTGAGCGTTGAATTTCCGAGGTCCCCTCGTAAATTTCGGTGACCTTGGCGTCGCGGAGCATGCGCTCCACGGGATAGTCCTTGGTGTAGCCGTTGCCGCCGTGAATCTGCAGCGCTTCGTTGGTCACTTTCATGACCATGTCCGAGGCGAACAGTTTCGCGGCCGCGGCTTCGTGGTTGAAGCGCTGGCCCTGATCTTTCTTCCGCGCCGTGCTCCATACCAGAAGCCGCGCGGCCATCGTCAGCATCTCCATGTCGGCCAGCTTGAATTGAATCGCCTGAAAGTCGGCGATGGGGTGCCCGAACTGCACGCGCGTCTTGGCATACTTGACGCCCTCCTCCAGCGCGCCCTGCGCGAGTCCGACGGCCTGCGCGGCTATGCCGATGCGCCCGCAATCAAGGGCGACCATGGCAATTTTGAAGCCTTCGCCTTCGCGGCCCAGAAGATTCGCAGCGGGCACGCGGACGTCTTCGAGATTGACTTCAACACAGTCGGAACTGCGGATGCCCATCTTCTTCTCGTTCACGCCCAGGCGCAGCCCTTTCGCGCCGGCGGGCACGATGAAGGCGGAAATGCCCTTGGCTTTATCGGCGGTCTTATCGGTGCGCGCGAAAATCAAATGCATGGTGGCGCTGCGGCCGTTGGTAATGAAGCTCTTCGTGCCGTTCAGCATCCAGGTATCGCCGTCGCGGACGGCGGTCGTCTTCAGCGCCGCCGC
The DNA here is from genome assembly GCA_963735175.1 of uncultured bacterium. Taxonomy (GTDB): domain Bacteria; phylum Electryoneota; class RPQS01; order RPQS01; family RPQS01; genus CAVTJX01. The sequence continues at coordinate 242,332 of CAVTJX010000017.1, forward strand.
GTCGGAGCCCGATGACGGTTCGGTCAACGCAGAACGCGCCCAGCAATTTGCCTTCGGCCAGCGGCTTCAGCCACGCTTCCTTTTGCTGGGTATTCGCGAACTTTTCCAGCGGGTAACAGATCAGCGAATTGTTGACCGAAATCACCACGCCAACGGCGGGATCGACGCGCGACAACTCTTCGACGATAATCGCATAGGTGACCGTATCCATGCCCGCGCCGCCCATGGCTTCGGGCGTATTCACGCCCATGAAGCCCAGCTCGCCGAGCTTGCGGCAAATCTCAACCGGAAACTCGCCGGATTCGTCACGGGCCGCCACGGACGGGCGGATCTCCTTCTCCGCGAACTCGCGGATCGCCGCTTTCACTTCCAATTGCTGTTCCGTCAGCAGGTGGTCCATGCGTCCTCCGTTATGGCTGTGCACAGTCAACTACCGCGACTCTGCCCTTCATCCCTCATACTTCCTCACGCTCCCAGTCGCACCGCCGTGCCCGAGGCCGTAACCATCAGCATCGAACCGTTGGCGCCGACGACTTCGTAGTCGAGATCGACGCCGACGACGCCGTCCGCGCCGAGGGCCGCCGCCTGCTCTTCCATCTCGCGCAGCGCGATTTCGCGCGCGTGCTTGATTTCCTTTTCCCAGGCGGCGCTGCGGCCGCCCACGATGTCGCGCACACCGGCGAACAGGTCGCGGAATATATTCGCGCCGAGAATCGCTTCGCCGGTGACGATGCCGCGATATTCAGCGATCTTGCGCCCTTCAATCGAAGGCGTGGTGGTGACGATCATGTGCGTTTTCCTTATGCGGAATAGGTATAAAATCCGCGCCCTGACTTGCGGCCGAGGTACCCCGCGGCCACGTATTTTTTCAGCAGCGGGCAGGGGCGGTACTTGCTGTCGCCCAGGTCGCGGTGCAGGACTTCCATGATGGCCAGGCAGACGTCGAGGCCGATCAGATCCGCCAGCGCCAGCGGCCCCATGGGATGGTTCATCCCCAGCTTCATCACGCCGTCAATCGCCTCGGCCTCGGCCACGCCCTCCATCAGGCAATAGACGGCCTCGTTGATCATCGGCATCAAAATACGGTTCGAGACGAACCCCGGGAAATCGTTGACCGTGATCGGCGTCTTGCCCAGCGCCTTCGCCAGTTCCACGATCCGCCCGTGCGTCTCGTCCGACGTCGCCAGGCCGCGAATGATTTCCACGAGCTGCATCATCGGCACGGGATTCATGAAGTGCATGCCGATGAAGCGTTCGGGCCGCTTCGTCGCCGCCGCGAGCTGTGTGATCGAAATCGTGCTCGTGTTCGAGGCCAGAATCGCCTCGGGTTTCGCGAGCTTGTCCGCCTCGGCGAGGAGCTTGATCTTGGCGTCGGGGTTCTCGATAATCGCCTCGATCACCAAATCGGCGTCGTGCGCGTCGGCGAGTTTCAACGTGCCGTGCAGCCGGCCCAGCGTCGCTTTGCGATCGTCGTCCGCAAGCTTGCCTTTTTCCACCTGCCGCGCGAGGTTTTTCTCGATAGTGCCCAGGGCTTTCGACAGGATATGCCTCGGCCACTTCCACCAGATAAACGTCGCAGCCGTTCTGCGCGCAAACATGGGCAATCCCGTTCCCCATTGTGCCGCCGCCGATGACGGCTACTTTTCGAATGTCCATGTCGTCCTCAGGGGTTGATGATGGTGCGCCACACCGCGCCTGGTGCGCGGCGCTTCTCAAATTGTACGCCGTAAGCCGCCGCCTCGGGCTGCAGGCCGCAGCCGACGGGCGGTTCGATGGGATGCGCCACAAGCGTCAGCGTCGTCGCCGTCTGCGAATACTCCAGCCACACATTGTCGATCGCCACGTGCTGGCCTCGGGGATCGGTGCATCTCGCCGCCGCGCAATTGACGCGCAGCAGACCGCCATCCGCCCCCGCCCAGTACGCGTGCAGGTCGGAAGCCACCGCCAGGTCTACGCGATAGTCCAGCATAAGCTGGAACAGCCGCCGCTTCTGCTGGCGGTCACGCTCCGGCGAACCGTCGCGGATGCCGTTTTGCGCCCCGTCATGTTCTCCGTTGTCGAGGCTGTCGGGATAGAACCACATCCAGTCATGCGCGGCTACGATCAGCGGTAGATCCGGAGACTCAGCCCGCAGCTTGTGCAGTGCCGCTTCGATCCAGTCCACCTGGTCCTCGCGAAACGCCCAGCGGTCGGTGCGGTACAGCGCTAACAGCGCGCACTCGCGCTGGCCGCCCGATCCCGTCACCAGCAGGTAATCTCCGTAGGGCGACATCGGCAGCGGATCAGCCAGTTCGGCGAAGGGCTGCACGCGCAGCCGCATGAAATCGAGATTGAACGCGTCGTAGAGTCTGGTTCCGAGTTCGCTCGTGCCTTCGTAATCATACCGCTTGCCGCGCGAGCTGTCGGCCAGAGCGGCCATCTCCGCGCTCAGGAAATACTGCTCATCGTGCCCGCCGGGAATCGCGAGGACATTCGGCCCCGGCGTTTCGGGCCACTCCGCCAGCGATTGCTCGACGGTGGCAAACACCCGGCGGTAATCCGCGAGCACCGCTTCGGGCGTGCCCGCCGGACCGTAATCGTATTTCAGGACGTCGCCGTTGATGACGAAGAGTTGCACCCGGGCGCGCTTTGCCTGCTTGAGGATCGCGCGCTCCACCGGGTTTGCGCCGCGGTTATCCCCATAGATGCAAATCCGGTAATTCTGTTCGGCCCACGCCGACTGTGACAGGACTAATATTCCGAACGCAAGTCTCCACATCACAGTCTTACAAAACCTCCACCGCAAGCGCCGTCGCTTCGCCGCCGCCGTTGCAAATGCCGACTACGCCGCGCTTGCCGCCCTGCTCGCGCAAGACGCTCAGCAACGTGACGAGAATGCGGCAGCCGGACGCGCCGATCGGATGGCCCAGCGCCACCGCGCCGCCGAACACGCTGACTTTCTTTGCGTCGAGGCCCAGCAGACTCGCGTTGACGATCCCCACCACGGCAAATGCCTCGTTCAGCTCCCAGTAATCGACATCACTCTTTTTCCAGTCGATGCGCTTCAGCAGTTTTTCCACCGCCTGGGCCGGCGCGGTGGTGAACCACTCCGGTTCCTGGCTGTGCGTCGTATAACCGACGATCCGCGCCAGCGGTCTCAGGTTGCGCCGCTTCGCCTCTTCGTAGGACATGACCGTTACCGCCGCCGCGCCGTCGTTGATTTTCGAGGCGTTGGCCGCCGTGATCGTGCCGTCCTTTTCGAACGCCGGACGCAACGCGGAGAGTTTTGTGAAATCGACCTTCGCCGGTTCTTCATCCTCCTTCACCGTAATCTCGCCCTTGCGGGTCTTCATCACCACGGGCACGATTTCAGCGGCGAACTTGCCGCCCTTCTGCGCATCCATTGCGCGGCGGTAGGATTCGGCGGCGAAATCGTCCTGCGCCTCACGCGTGATTTTGTGCTCCCGCGCGCAAAGTTCGGCGCAATTACCCATGTGTGTGTTGCGGTACGGATCCCACAGCCCGTCGCGAATCAACCCGTCCACCACGCTGCCGTCGCCAAGGCGCAAACCCTTGCGCGCGCCATCGAGGTAATAGGGAGCCTGCGACATGTTCTCCATGCCGCCGGCGATCATCACCTTGGCTTCGCCCAATTGCACCGCCTGCGCCGCGCTCATCACCGCCCGCAGCCCCGACGAGCAGACCTTGTTGACGGTCCACGCCGACACGGAGGAAGGCAACCCCGCGTAAATCGCGGCCTGACGCGCGGGCGCCTGCCCGGCGTTCCCCTGCAGCACCATGCCGAGGATCACCTCGTCCACGTCCGCCGGTTCCAGCTTCGAGCGCGTGAGGTTCTCCTTGATCGCGTGTGAGCCCAGCAGCACGGCGGAGACGTCGGCCAGCGCGCCGTTAAACGACCCGATCGGCGTGCGCGCCGCGGACGTGATGACGGGAGTATTGGGATTCATGAACGGACCATCCTCATAAAAGCCAGGGGTGGATTCGATTCCGGATTACAGGGTTATTGCTTCAAGTTGCGGCGTGCCGTCGGCGCGATACAGAAGGTAACCCGCGCGCGCGCGGGGAGCGTGAACAAACAACAGCAGTTCGCGGCGGCGAACGGCCTCGTCCAGCACGAGCGCCTTGGCCGCCTTCAGTTCCGCGATATTCAAATCGTACGACAGCACGCAATCGAGCGGCAATTGCGTCGCCGTAGGCACGAGGTCTGAAAGGTATACCGCCCGCGATGCTTCACCGATGAACGCGATCTGCAAGCCGGCCGAATGCCCCCCGACCAGGCGGACGTTCACTCCCGGCAGTACCTCGCCATCGCCGTCGAGCATCACCAGCACGCCGGCTTCCAGCAGCGGCTCATAATCTGCGGGATTGTAGCCGTCGTCGCCTTCCGCAACGCCACTCCGCGCCGCCGCCAGCTCTTTCCGCTGCACATAGTATTGCGCGTTGGGAAATGTCGGCCTGAAGTCGCCATCCTCCGCGAGGGATGTCGCCGCGCCGCAATGGTCCCAGTGCAGATGCGTAAGAATCACGGTATTCGACGCTTTCCCGCGCTACGCCGAGTTCGGCCAACGCAGGCAGGAATTTCCGCGGCCATTCCAGTTTGTATTGCTCGCGGAGCTTCGGGCGCGGCTTGTCCCCCGTGCCGGGATCGATGACGACAATCCGACCGTGGCCGCGCACCAGCAGGCTGTTGAAGCCCACTTTGATTCGCGCCCTGCCCTTCACTTTCAGGCGCGGGGTGCTTTGCCGTTCTACGCAGTGCTGCACAAAGGTATCGGCGTCGTCTTCAAACAGGCCGTCGCTGATGAGATCGAGGCGGAAGTCGCCCAGCGTCAGCATGGCGCGCTCAGCGGGCGTGTTCCTGCAAAATCGTGCGCGCGATTACCAGCCGCTGGATTTCCGACGTACCCTCGCCAATCTCACAGAGCTTATTGTCGCGGAACATGCGCTCCACGGGGTAATCGCGCATGTAGCCGTAACCGCCATGCAGTTGGATCGCTTGCGAGGTCACGCGCGTCGCCATTTCGCTGGCGTAGAGTTTCGCCATCGCCGCTTCGCGCACGAAGTGCTCGCCCGCGTCCTTCTTCGCCGCCGCCTTCGAACACAAGGTGACGCGCGGCTTCGATTTGCGTCAGCATATCCGCCAGCTTGAATTGCGTCGCCTGAAAATCCGCCACCGTCTGCTCGAACGCCTTGCGCGTCGTCACATACTCGATGGTGGCCTCGTAGGCTCCTTCAGCCAGTCCCAGCGACATCGCGGCGATGGAAATCCGCCCCGCGTCCAGCGTCGTCAGCATCTGCTTGAAACCGTCGCCCATCTTGCCCAGCAGGTTCTCCTTCGGCACTTTCACGTCGCTGAAATGCAGCACTACGGTATCGCTGCCGCGCACTCCCAGCTTGCGCTCCTTCTTGCCGACCTCAAAACCGGGCATGCCCTTTTCGAGGATGAAGCAACTGATCCCCTTGGTGCCCTTGCCTTTTTCGGCCACGGCGCTGACAGTAAATACGTCTGCATACGTGCCGTTGGTGCAGTAGACCTTCTGGCCGTTGAGCAGAAAATGATCGCCCTTGTCGATGCACGTACTGGCCGTGGCGCCGGCGTCGCTCCCCGCCTGCGATTCGGTCAGGCCGAAGGCGCCGATGGACTTGCCGCTGCACAAGCCGGGCAAATATTTCTGCTTCTGCTCTTCGCTGCCGAACATGTAGATCGGCCCGCAGCCCAGACTGGTATGCGCGGCCAGCGTCAGCGCGGTGCTGCCGCAGACCTTGGCGACTTCCTCGACGGCCAGCGCGTACGCCGTCGTGTCCATGCCCGCCCCGCCGTAGCGCTCGGGATAGGGAATCCCCATCAGTCCGAGGTCACCCATTTCGGCGATCACTTCCTTGGGGAAACGTTCGTGTTCGTCGATCTCCGCGGCCACGGGCTTGATCCGGCTTCTGCGCGAAGTCCCGGACCATCTCGCGAAGCATTTTCTGTTCTTCATTCAGGTGCATACGCGTCTCGATCTTTCTGGGCGTAACGGACTGGGCCGGTTATTCTTCGGGAATATCATCCAGAATGTTGTCGCCTGCGCCCTCGATGCGGCGCCGGCGGCGCTTCATGTCATCCATCAGCGAGCCGTACTCCTGCTGCGAGAGGTCGTAATCGCGGAGCACGCGGTCGAGGTCGTTGCGCACTTTCTCCAGCTTGGGCGAAAGTTTTTTATGCGCCGGATCGGAAGTGTGTTCGCTGATGACGGTTCCTGTCCTGTCAGCGTGTTTACCAGTTGGGCCAGATAGTCGCGCGACGCGGCAGCGTCTTCGGCCGACACCTCCAGCGTGACTCCGGCGGAGCTGCCGATCTGCGCCAGTGGCTGCAACAGCGCGCGGAAGTTGACGACGCCCGCGCCCAGTCCGAGGTGGAGATCGTCGCGGCCATCATTGTCGGAACAGTGAATGTGGCAGATACGGTCGGCGAAACGCTGCGACCACGCCGCGGGTTCGATACGCCCGAAACACGTCGCGTGGCCCTGTGTCGAGGCACATACCCAGTGCGGGCGAGGGAAAGCGTTCGAAAATCTCCTCGAACAGCGTCGTGTCCGGCTCGTAGGTGTTCTCCATGGCCAACCGCACGCCCAACTCCGCGGCTCGCGCCAAAAGCTGTTCCAGGCTTTCCGAAAACGTGTCCAGCCAGCGGGACCGCGCCTTGGGCGGGATTTGTGGAAGATAGCCCGTGTGAAACACCACCTGCGGCGAACGAAAGGCCCGCGCCGCTTCCAGCGAGGCCGAGAGTGTGTCCAGCGAATACGAGCGGATGTGCGCGTCGCGCGCGCCCAGGTTCAAATTGTGGAACGGCCCGTGTACCGACGCCTTGATTCCCGCCTTTGCGATGTCGTCGGCGAGGTCCAGCAGATTCTCCCACTTCACCTGCGGCCACAGATCCGCGGTGGATTCGAACAGCACCTCCACTCCCAGGCCAAGGTCTGCCATCTGAGGCAGTTTCGCCCCCACCAACGACTGCTCGCAATAGATGTAGCGCGGTCCGAACATCGGGGAATTTACTCTTTGGGGACCAGAGACACAATTACCGCGTCCGCGTCGACAATCGCGCCCGGCGCGCCAAACGTGTTGGCGACAACTCCGGCGCGCGGCGCCCGCAGTGCATGTTCCATCTTCATCGCTTCCACCACCGCCACGATCTGCCGCTCGTCGACGGCATCCCCGGCGGCGACGAGCAATTTGACGAGCGTGCCCGGCATCGGCGCGCGAATGTCGTCACTTGCCTCCGTAGTCCCGCCGCCTTCGTGATGGGCCGATGGCGTTTGGAATTCGTAGACGCGCCCCGCCAGCCACACCCACGTGCGGTCGCGATCGCGCACTACGCGGGCGTCAAACTGGCCGCGCTCATTCCGGATGAGTAGCCGCCCCGGTGCGAGTTCACGCACATTCAGCTCATGTCGCTGGTCTTCCAGCGTCACGGACGATCCCGTGGCCGCGGTATCGATTTTGAATCGCAGCGGTTTGCCGTTGAACAGCAATTCTTTCGCGGCGCTCGATCGGCCCTCCCCGGCAATGCGCCATCCGCCCAGCGAGTGCCACGGCGACGCAATTCCGGCCTTGCCGTCCACCGCCGCGGCGGCCTGATTCATTGCCGGCGCGCGCGTGGCGGCCAGCAGCGCGGCCGCGAGGTCCGTCGCGGTCGGCGCCGCCGGACTCCACTCCGGAAAATAATCGTCGAGAAAATGGGTACTCAAGTTTCCCGCCGCGAATTCGTGGTGTCCCAGAATGTCCCGCAGCATCTCCAGCGGTGTGGCCACACCCAGCAGCACGTATTGCGCCAGCGCCGCACGCATCTTGCGGATCGCCGCTCGTGCGGTTTCGCCATAGGCAATCACCTTTGAAAGAATCGGATCGTAATACACCGAGACCTCCGAGCCGGTGCGGATTCCCGAATCGATTCGCACACCCGGAATCAGCGGTTCCTCCAGCAAGCCGAATCGTCCCCGAGGAGGGCAGGAAACCGCGCGCCGCGTCTTCGGCGTAAATGCGGCACTCCACGGCGTGCCCCCGCACGCGAATCTTGCTCCTGCGTCTTGGGCAGCGGCTCCCCCGCCGCCACGCGCAGTTGCCATTCCACCAGATCTTCGCCCGTCACCATTTCCGTCACCGGATGCTCCACCTGCAAGACGCGCGTTGACTTCAAGAAAGTAGAAGTCGCCGTCGGCATACAGGAACTCCACCGTTCCCGCGTTGACGTAGCCCGCGGCGCTCACCACTTTCACCGCCGCCTCGCCCATCCGCCGCCGCAGTTCCGGCGTGAGCACTGCCGAGGGCGACTCCTCGATAATCTTCTGGTGGCGGCGCTGCACCGAGCACTCGCGTTCGCCCAGGTGCACGGCGTGGCCGTGCGCGTCGCAGAAAATCTGAAACTCGATGTGCCGCGGCCGCGCGAGATATTTTTCAAGATACACCGTCGAATCGCCGAAAGCCGAACCCGCCTCGCGCATCGCGCCTTCCACGGCCTGCTGCAGATTCGGCGGGATCATGCACCACGCGCATGCCCTTGCCGCCGCCGCCGGCCGCCGCTTTGATCAGCACGGGATAGCCGATCTCTTCGGCCGCTTGCGAACGATCACCGCCGGATCCAGCGTGTCAAATATCGTTCGCCGGGCGTCACCGGCACACCGGCGCTCTGCGCCAACACGCGCGATTCGATCTTATTCCCCAGCAATCCCATCGCGCGCGGCGGCGGTCCGATGAACACCAGCCCCGCCTTGCTCACGGCCTCGGCAAAGCGCGGATTTTCGGAAAGGAATCCGTAGCCGGGATGAATCGCTTCCGCGCCCGTGTCCTTCGCCGCTTGATGATCTTTGCGATGTTCAGATAGCTCTCGGCAGGCTGCGGCGGCCGATCACACGGCCTCGTCGGCCAGTTCCACGTGCCGCGCGCCGACGTCCACATCGCTGTAGACGGCGACGGTGCGGATCCCGAGTTCGCGCGCCGTGCGGATCACGCGGACGGCAATTTCGCCCCGGTTCGCAATGAGAATTTTGTGGAACATGCAGTCGTCCGGTTATTTCAGCCACACGGCTTCCGCTTTTCCAGAAATGCCGCCATGCCTTCCTGTCCCTCCGCCGACATCCGCTGCTCGGCAATCCGCCGCGTCGTCAGTTCGCTCGCTTCGTTCAAGCGGCAGCGCCGTGCACTTCGTCCACCAGCCGCTTCGCGTTACGCGCAACGGCCTGCGGCCGCATCGTCAGCAGCGCCTCCACGTATTCTACCACCGCGTCGTCCAGCGCGTCCGCCCGCGCCACGCAGCTGGCAAGACCGATCTCCATACGCGCGCCGGGCGGCAAGCTGCATCGCCGTTAAAAACAATTCGCGCGCGCGTCCCACGCCGATCTTGCGGATCACGAACGGCGAGATCGTCGCCGGGATCAGTCCGATTCGCACCTCGCTGAACGCCAGCGCCGCGTTTTCTTCCATCACCACGATATCGCAGCAGGCCACCAGCCCCGCGCCGCCGCCAAAAGCGTTCCCCTGCACCCGCGCAATCGTCGGACAGGGAAAGCTGTACAGCGTGTGGAAGAGGTCGAATGCCTTGTGCGCGTCGCGCAGGTTTTCCTCGGGTCGACGCGCTCTGCTGGCCCCGCATCCAGTGAAAGTCCGCGCCCGCGCAAAAGGTCTCGCCTTCCGCCGTCAGCACCAGCATGCGCAGTCTCGGCGTCTGCGCCAATTCCGTCAGCGCCGCCGTGAGTTCGGCGATCAGTTCGGCGTTGAAGGCATTGCGCACCTCCGGCCGCGCCAGCGTCACCACCGGCAGTTCCGGCGGCCCGCCGCACACGCACATAGCGGCGGGTTCACAGCGTCCATCAGAGCGTCACCCGTCGGCGCGCGTGTTGCAGCAGCGCGGTCTGCAGCCGTTCCGGTTCGCGGCTGCCGATCAGGTACGTGGTGCCATCGGCGACGCACTTCACGCCGCGTCCCAGATGCGCGTTGTACACCCACGTGCCGCCGATGCCGTGGATCCCGATTCCGTACCAGAACTTTATCGTTTCGATTTCGCCGACCTGCCACTTCGGTCAGCGCAAACCGCTTGTGCCAGATCGGAAAACCGAACCGCAATTCGGGTCGGTAACCACGGTTGTCATCCGCGAAAATCCCGAACACCGCCAACAATCCCGCAAGCGGCGCGATCGACCAGCCGACCACGTCGGATCGGCGCGTCTTTCTGTTGAAGCACGCCGACAAACGCGACGAGCATACCCGCGAGCAGCGATCAAGCTGACGTGAACACCAGCGAATCGGCTGCTGCTCTTCGAAAACGTGGAAGGTGTCCATGACGTTACATCCGGTAAACGCCGGGCCGGTAATCCGGCACGGTCTATTCGCCGCCATCGCAATTCCCAGCGCGATCGCCTGCCGCGTGTCGACGGGATCCAGAATGCCGTCATCCCACATCCGTGCCGTCGAATAATACGGGTTGCCTTCGTGCTCGTACTTTTCCAGCACCGGCTGGCGAATCGCGTCCGCCTCGGCGGCGGAGAGTTCCTTGCCCTGCGCGCGGAGCTGCTCTTCCTTCACCTGCACCAGCACGCCCGCCGCCTGCTCGCCGCCCATCACGCTGATGCGCGCGTTCGGCCACATCCACAGCAGTCGCGGCGAATAGCCCCGCCCGCACATCGCGTAGTTGCCCGCGCCGTACGAGCCGCCCACCACCACCGTGAACTTCGGCACGTCCGCGCAGGCCACGGCGTGCACCATCTTCGCGCCGTCGCTGGCAATCGCCCCGTGCTCGTACTGCTTGCCGACGATGAAGCCGGTGATATTCTGCAGGAAGAGCAGCGGAATCTTGCGCGTGGCGCAGAGTTCGATAAAGTGCGCGCCCTTCTTCGCCGACTCGCCGAACAGCACGCCGTTATTGCCGATAATCCCCACCAGGTAGCCGTGAATCCGCGCAAAGCCGCACACCAGCGTCATGCCGTAGCGGGCCTTGAATTCCTGAAAGCGCGAGCCGTCCACCATCCGCGCGATCACTTCGCGCACGTCGTAGGGCTGGCGCAGATTCGCCGGCACCACGCCGTAGAGTTCCGCCGGATCGTACGCCGGATCTTCCGGCGTCTTGCGGTCGAATTCATGCTTCGGCTTCGTGCCCAGCGCCTCGACAATCGAACGCGTAATCGCAAGCGCGTGCTCGTCGTTGTTCGGCAAAGTGATCGGCCACGCCCGAGATCCGCGTGTGCACGTCCGCCCCGCCCAGTTCCTCCGCCGTCACCTCCACCCCCGTCGCCGCCTTCACCAGCGGCGGCCCGCCGATGAAGATCGTGCCCATGCCCTTCACAATCACCGTTTCGTCCGACATCGCCGGCACATACGCGCCACCCGCCGTGCAGCTCCCCATCACCACCGCAATCTGCGGCAGCCGCTCGGCGCACAGCCGCGCCTGATTATAGAAGATGCGTCCGAAATGCTCCTTATCCGGAAACGTCCCCGCCTGCTCCGGCAGAAAGATCCCGCCCGAGTCCACGAGGTAGATGCACGGCAGACCATTCTCCATGGCGATCTCCTGCGCTCGGCAGGTGCTTCTTGATCGTCATCGGAAAATACGTGCCGCCCTTCACCGTGGCGTCGTTGGCCACCACCAGCACTTCGCGCCCGTGCACGATGCCGACTCCCGTCACCATCCCCGCCGAGGGCGCCTCGCCGCCGTACATGCCGTTGCGCCGCCAGCGGGAAGAACTTCAGAAACGGCGTATCGGGATCGAACAGCTTTTCCAGCCGCTGCCGTACCGGCAGTTTGCCGCGCTCGATATGCCGCTCAATCGCCTGCCGCGGTCCGCCCGCCGGATCCAAACCGCTCAGGTGCCCGCGCAGACCATCCACGAGCGCCCGCATCGCCTGGGCGTTAGCTTGAAATTCCGGATCCGCCGGCCGGATGCTCGATTGAATTTTCTGCACGAACCCTTAGAAGTAGGTGAGGAGAATGGTTATTCGACTATTGTCTGCGCGGCGGCGGCGGCACGTAGAAGCGCGGCCGCGCGTCGCTGCCGTGGTCGGTCAGCGTCAACGCCTGATCGCCGTAACCCAGGCGTACGAGACCCAGTGGCTTCACGTCCGCGTTACGATACATGGATGACTTCCGCGCCGCCCGCGCCGGAGCCGCGAAATTTATCTGTGTCAAAAGTTCCGAAGTAAATGTCCAAAGATTCGGTGCCCGCCTCCGCGGGACGGTCCACCGCGTCGTAATCCACTTGCTGCCGTCCCCGCCTCAAGCTCCAACGTTTGCAATTCGCCCCGGTCGACCCGGTACAGCGCGCGAAAAGATCTTGGTTCCTTCTGCGCTCGTCCCAACGGTCAGGTCGTACTCGATCATTTCCGGATCGCTCTCCATGGTCTCGTAGAACATCTGCAGCCACTCGGCGTCCTTGCCAAGCCATTCCGTCGGCCCCAGGTAGTAAACGCCCATCCGCGCCAGCACCGGCCCGTACGATCCCACGGCCTGATCCCAGGCGTCAGTTGGTAGCGCGTGTACGCGCCGATGTGCGTCGCGTCCAGCTTGCCGCGATACACCAGCCGGTGCATCCACAGGTGCGCCTGCGCGATTAAGATCTTGGGATTCGGCGCTTCTGACGCTTCTTCCGCCGCTGGGGATCGACGACAGTTGCTCCAGCGTATCGGCAGCTTCGTGCGTTCGTCGAATCCGCGCTCGAGCTTCTCGCCGCTTGCGCGGTGTAGTCGCCTTCACCGGCGTCCAGCCGAGTCGTCGACGTCTTCCTGCCGAGTCTGAAAAGGTCATACTGAGCGAAGGCCGTCGGTATCGCGAAGACCCAGACACGAAGACGAGCAGCGCGGCCAGCGGGCAAATCCGCTTCATGATAAACAGTTCCTTCCTTACCAAACCGATTGCACCCGGCCGCCGTCGATGCACAACGTCTGCCCGGTGATGTACGACGCGCGCGGCGAAAGCAGAAACGCGCAGAACGCCGGAAACTCGTCAATCGTCCCCAGCCGCTTCATGGGAATCTCTTCCTCAGACGCGGCCCGCACCTCGGCGATGCTCTTCCCCGTGCGCGCCGCCAATGCCGCGTCCAGTTGCTGCGTGCGCTCGGTCAGAATCCGGCCCGGCGCCACGTTGTTGATGCGCACATTTTTCTCCGCGACTTCATTCGCCAGATAGCGCAAATAGCCCACCACGGCGGGCCGCAGCGCGTTGGATGTCGTCAAATTGACAATCGGCTGCTTCACGGTCGTCGAGGTAATCGCCAGCACCGACCCGCCGCCCTGCTCGATCATCTGCGGCACGATCAACCGGCACAGCCGCACGACCGAGAGAAGTACCGATTCAAACGCGCCCTGCCACTTCTCGTCCGTGATCGCCAGCGGCGGCCCGGCCGGCGGCCCGCCCGCGTTGGTCACAAAGCCATCAAGCTTGCCGAAAGCGGCATAGCGTTTCGCGCACCAGTTCCGTAATGTCCTCCGCGCGCGTCAGGTCCGCTACCGACGTCTGGAAGTTCTCCAGCTTCTCCGCCCACAGCCGTTCGCGCCGCGTCCGCCAGATTTTTCGCGCTCGAACTCGAGAGCATCACTCGCGCGCCCTCGCGCAACAGTTCCCGCGCAATGGAGAAGCCCAGTCCCTTCGAAGCCGCGGTGACGAGATAGTTCCTTCCCTGAAGATCGAGGTTCAAAACGTCGCCTTCGTGGTGACTTTGATCAGCATGCTCGCTCGGCTTGCCGGGCTCTACTGTCACGGCTCCCTGGATGCCTTCGCCGTTCCAGCCGTTGAAATACCAGGAGCTGTCTTCTTCCACGAACACGCTGTACACTCCCGGCGGCATCGGCAGAAAAAAACGGCCGCTGGAATCCGTTACGGTCTCGGCGATCATTTGTGTCGGAACGCTGTCGCGCCGCGCGCTGGTCAGTCCGCCCGCCGTCCGCACCGGTTCATGGACCCGCACCCGCCTGAGGGCGCCGGGCAGAATCTTGCCGCGCGGGTGTTGCGGATCCACCGGCGGCATGAAGTTGCCTTCCCAAATTTCTACAGTGCCGTGAATTCCTTCCGACGTGGTGTCGATCACACTCGAGTTCGCAGCCGAGAGCCGTGTGCCGTTCCGGCGCGTCTTTGCGGCCCATGCCGAGCGCCAGCGCCGCCGCCGTCAACAACATCACGGGCAACCAAAATTTGCAAGTCGTCATCGCAGATCCTTTATCCGCAGTTGCACGGACTTGCGGCCGTTGTATTCGTTTTCCTCCACGGCATAGACCATTTCGAAGGGCCGCCCGCCGTGCGCCAGCCGGTTGATATGCTGGCCCAAATTAAAGCCAATGGCCTCAAAGCTCACGCCCCCCTGCCCCGCGCGAAACTTCAGGTGATTCGAGCCGACGATGCGCGGCACGTCCATTACGTCCAGCCCACGCGAGAAAAAGTTCGGCCGGTTGTTCCTCGGTCCGAATGGCGCGAATCGCTTCAGCGAAGCGACTACGTCCGGCGTGATTTTATCGAGCGAGAATTTCGCTCTCGATCTTGATCTTCGGAATCAGGTCTTCTTCGGGGATCATCTCCTGACAGACAGCCTCAAAACGCCGCTTGAACTCGGGAATGTTTTCCGCCGCGATGGTCAAGCCCGCCGCGTATTTATGCCCGCCGAATTGCAAGAGCAGGTCCTGGCATGCGCGGAGCGCCTGGTAGATGTCGAACTTCGCGATCGCTCGCGCCGAGCCTTTCCCCTGGCCGTTTTCAATGGTGATCATCACCGTCGGCCGGTAATAGCGCTCGATCAGCCGCGAAGCCACGATTCCGATCACACCCGGATGCCAACCTTCGCGCGACAACACAATCGAGCGCGCCGCCGAAGGATGGATCGCCGCGCCCTCGATTTCGGCCACGGCTTCTTCCAGAGTCGTGTTGTCAATATCTTTGCGTCGCCGGTTCTCATCCTCCAGCACCATCGCGATTTCCCGCGACGACTGCCGGTCACGCGTCGTCAGCAGCCGCACGGCGCGCAACGCGCTGCCCAACCGGCCGACGGCGTTGATGCGCGGCGCAATGCCGAACACGATGTCACCGACTTCGATCTTTCCCGCCTTGATGCAGGCGGTCTCGATCAGCGAAGCAAGCCCCACCTCGGGCAGATTGTTGATCTTCTCCAGTCCGAGTTTCACGAACACGCGGTTCTCATCTACCAGCGGCACGATGTCCGCCGCGCTGCCCAGGGCCACGAGGTCGAGATACTTTTCCGTGTACTCGGCTTCGAGCTTCAGCTTCTGGATGATCCCCTGCGCAATCTTGTAGGCCACGCCCACGCCCGAAAGTTCTTTGAACGGGTAGCCACAGCCTTCGCGCTTCGGATCGCACACCGCCACCGCCACGGGAATCGCGTCGCCGGGTTCGTGGTGATCGGAGATGATCAGGTCGATGCCCAGCGACGTGGCGATCTGGGATTCGCGGATCGAGGTGATGCCGCAGTCCACGCTGACGATCAGGCTTGCCCCGGCCTTCTGCAGTTCCAGAATTCCGGTCTCGGAAATCCCGTATCCTTCGTTTTGCCGGTCGGGAATGTACGGAACGACGTCGCCGCCGAGGTCCTTGAGAAACAAGTAAAGCATGGATGCCGAGGTGATGCCATCCACGTCGTAGTCGCCGTAAATGGCAATCCGCTCGCGGCGTTCCAACGCGCCGACGATGCGGTCCACCGCCTTGTCCATGTCGAGCATCAGAAACGGGTCATACAGGTGGGCCGCTGTCGGGTTAAAGAAGCGTTCCACCTGCTCCGGCGTGTCGATGCCGCGATTGATCAGGATGCGGGCGATGGTGTAAGGGATGGCGGTTTCTTGGCTTAGGTTCTCAATCTCCTCATGGGGCCGGCTTTCCACCAGTTCCCATTTTGATTGCATGTTTGGTCCTGTTTATTTCGTAACACAAAAATCTCCTTGTCTTCCGGCTTCGCCGCAGCAGCTCCCCAAGCCGGCGCGAGACCATATATCTTTCTTGCAGGGACATGGCACGCCGTGTCCTCCTAAGTCGAACCGGATTCCTTCTTACTTCTTTCCACCCGCCCGTCCAGCAGATACCACGTCGCCCCGCGCTGGGCATAGGCCCGGAA
>CAVTJX010000018.1:0-237820 GCA_963735175.1 uncultured bacterium
CGCGCGCGGCGTACGGCAGCTATTATTACAACCGCAAATTCACCGAATACGATAGCGAGTACCGCGACGTTTCGCTGGGCGCCTCCTATGCCACGCCCTGGCATGTCGATCTAAACGGCGGCTACACGCGCCGCTGGTCGGCGAATATCGGCAAAGATCAGTCCGGCGCTCTCGCCGCGGCATTGCCGCCCGATGTCTCCAGTGATGCCGAGTATGGTGATGCCGACTTCAACGAGGACGAATTCAACGCCGGAATTGCAGTACAACTTCCCATGGTGAAGATCGTTCCCTTTAAGGGCTCGCTCGGTTATCGACTCCGTCGCCGTGTTTACATAACGGACCGCCCGTTGGATTTGGATCCATTCCACCGTGGCCGTTTGGACAGGCGTGGAGTGATCACGACATCGCTCAAGGCCGATCTGACGCGCGCGCTAACGGCGGAAACCTACTTCGCCTATGAAGCCCGTCACACCGATTCCCCGGCGCCATCAGCCGTGCTTGCCAAGAATTTCATCCGCCGCGAATTCGGTCTCACACTTTCCTATCAGATTCGCTGACGGTTACATTCCGCATACAATAAAGGCCGGTACATACTGTACCGGCCTTTTCTATTGGCTGCCTGTTTGCGATTAAAACTGCCGGTCCTTCCAGCGGATTTCACGTTTCGTCAGCAACATTCCCACGAATCCGATGCCGTAGACGAAAGCAAACACCGGGTAGAACGGCGCCAGCCACAAGAGCTTCGGGCGGCGGTATCGCAAGAGCATCCGCCGCAGCACAAGTCCGTCGCCCGCGATCAGCATCAGGAAGGGCAGAGCGCGAAGGCAGGACCGAGCGCCAGCGGCCACAGTGGCCAGGTAATGTGAATGAGAATTCCGAAGGTGAGGACAAACATCCCGCGCCAGTCGACATGCGGCGCGCCGCGCATCCAGCGATAACGCTGTCGCATCAGATCATAGATCGACGGCAGCGGCCGGGTGTGGAGCATGACGCCGGCGTCCGCTGGAAAGACGATTTTCCACCGTCCCGATTGTTCCAGCGCATTCATCAGCACCAGATCGTCGATGGCCGTATACGATAGCGCCCGGTACGTGCCGATGTCGTGATACGCCGCGCGGCGCACTGAAAAATTGTTGCCGATCAACGCCTGCGGATGACCGTGTCCCGAAAGGCCCGCGCTGGTCCCCAGTAGAAACAGCCAGTCGAGCGTTTCGAACGATGTCAGTGGAAACGACGCGTGACGCTGCGGATGGGGCATGGTCGTTCCGCACACCATGCCTACATCCGGCGTGAAATAGGTTGCCATGCTGCGCGCCCAGGCCGGTGGCACGATGCAGTCGGCATCCGTCATCAGAATCACTTCACCCGTCGCCCGGTCGAGTCCCTGGGCGAGTGGTCGCGTCTTCGCCACAAGCTTGCCGTCCGGTTCATCCACGCAATCATGAACTTCATAGCGGCAGCGGAAACGCCCCACGAAGGACTCGGCGACTTTCCGGGTGTCATCCGTCGATTGGTCGTTGATAATCACGATTTGCAGCCGTTCCGGCGGATACTCGAGTTCCAGCAGCGATTCCAACAGCTCGCCCAGGTGCCGTTCTTCGTTGCGCGCGGGAACCACGATGCTGAGCTCCGGCAGATCAGCACGTACATCATAATGATTGTGAATGCCACGAGCAATCAACGCGGCAATAATCACATAAAGTAGACAAATTGCGAGAAAAATGAAAAGAAAAAGGCTCACGGTTCCTTGCAGGTATAGGGCGGGGAGGATGCCGCCAGAGTCACGAAGTGCCAGCCGCGTCGTGCAACCTCGTCAGCCAGCCGCGGCAAGAGGGGTAAAAGTGCGGAAGTTGTCGGATGCGCGTCATGCAGAACGATGATCGCGCCGTCGTCAAGTCCCGCCGACAGCCGCCGCCACAGCGCGTCCGCACCCTGTGGTTTCCAATCCCGGATCATCACCGACCACAGTACGCCGCGTTGCCCAGTCGCTTCCAGCGCTCGCGCAGTTGCCGGATTAAACAGTCCGTGCGGGGGCCGGAAGTACGGTGCCGGCAGCCGTCCCGTCGCGGCGTATATGGCTTGCTGTGTTTCAAGAATGCTGGCGGATTGCGCGCTTGCGCCATGCAGAGCCAGGCTGCGATGGGCGTAACCGTGATTGGCGATCGTCTGGCCCGCACTGTGCAGCTCGCGCACGAGTGAGCCACAAGTAGCGCAGCGCTCGCCGGTCAAAAAATGTGTCGCCGGTATAGACTGTCGCACCAGGGCCTCGAGCAAGCCGCGGCGTCGTGCCGGGATCCGGACCGTCGTCAAAGGTCAGGGCAATCTGTCCCATTCCCGCGGGCAGGCGCCACAGCCAGGAAGGAAACAGCCGTTCGCGCAGCCGAGGTGCCATGGTTCACTATGCCGTGGTTTCTGCCGGACGCCGTTTGAGCCGGAAGCGCCGCCAGCGGCGTAACCCCTTGCGCAGCGTGCGCGGCATGGTCGCCGTGCGGTACCAGCCGTCCTTCCAGCGATAGGGAACTGCCAGACCGGCAATTCCGAACACCGGACTCAGGATGGTATGAAAGAGAATGAAAGGCAGGAAATACGGCAGCAGGGATTCGAAATGGAACATGCGGCAGCCCAGTCGGGTGGTTGCGTAATCCCAGCCCAATTTCCAGAGGGCGATCAGCGTCAGAGCGGGAATCGTCCACGGCGCGAGCAGCATCACGAGCGGCACCGCGCACCACATGAGGTAGTAGGCGTAAATTCCAAAGAGAAACGTCAGCATGCTCCGCCGGTATGTGAGCCCCTTGGAGGCCCAGCGGATCCGCTGATGGAACATCTCCCGCACGCTTTGCACGGGCAGCGACTTGACTACCGAATCGGAATGTGTGGCAAACACCACCCGCCACATGGTGAGCTTCGACACCCGCTGCGCGAACAGCACGTCGTCGCCCGAGACGACCGCCTTCGAGGAGCCAAATCCCGCAATCTCATTATAGACCGCCCGGCGATAGGCCAAATTTGAGCCATTGCAACTCGCGGGTATGCCCGCGCCAATGGCGCCCGCGGCCAGGAATTGCTGGACCACAAAATCCAGCCATTGCAGCTTCTGCCAAAACGGCACGGGTCCGTCGGGCAAATCAAACACAGTCATCCCCGCGACTACGCCGACGCCGTCGGTCATCGGCATGAGTAACGCCCGCAGCCAGCCGGGGTGGTACTCGCAATCGGCGTCCGTCGTTACAATCACTTCAGCCGTGGAGCTGCGGATACCCAGCGCCAGTGCATTTTTCTTCGGCGAGCGCGGATGAAGTTCCGTCACTGTAATGAAACGCAATCGCGGATGGTTCGCGGTGAGTGCTTTCAGAATCTGCGGTGTGCCGTCGCCGCTGCGATCATCCACTACCACGATTTCCCATTCGCCCGGATAATCCTGCCCCAGCAGCGAGTGCAGCGTTCGCTCCAGCACTTCGGCTTCGTTCCGTGCCGGCACGATTACGCTTACTGAGGGCCAGGCCTCCGGTACAGCCGCGTGCTGCTTCTTCAGCCGCAGCAAGCCACGCACAAAGCCCGAAATCACCAGCCCATAGCCGAGGCTGATTGCCCCTAATACAAGAATGAAAACAAGCGCGGCGCTCATGCCGACACCGCTACTGCTCTTCGACCACGGTACGGCCCGGAGCCGGTGAATAAAGGGCAGCCCGATCAGACTTGGAAGAAAGACGTTCAACGTAAATAACACCAGCGATGCGGCCACGGCCACTGACGGCTCAACCCCCAGACCACGGAAACAATAGACCGCCGTCCATTCGCCGACACCCAGGCTGCCAATAGAAATCGGCAACGCGCCCTTCAGAAAAAATGTTAACAGCGCGGTCAACATCCCCCCAAACACGGGAACATGCGATCCCATCGCCCAAAGCAGCAACACAAATTGGAAAAGCGCTGAGAACATCGCCACGATCGCCAGGAGCAGCAGGATCGTGCCTCGCAGCGGACTCGTCAGCGTCATCACGTCAACGGCCTTCCGCAGTTTTTCTCGGAAAGGGAGCCGGTCCGCCAGCCAGGCCAAGGGCTTAAACGCCGTGCGGGGAAAGACGCCGAGGAGCAGCAGTATCGATCCCCCGGCCACACACAGACTCTTGGTTACGGCGCCGGGTAAAGGAAAGGGTGGTACCCACCCGAGCATGGGCAGAATCACCAGCGCGAGCAGCCCCAGTCCATTCATCGCCAGGGCGCTATATCCGCGTTCCATGGCCGACAACCCAATTGCCCGCGAGAGTGAACAGCGGTGTAGTGCGAGTGCTCGTCCCACTTGACCGACACGGCCAGGCGTGATCAACCCCAGCGTAAACCCCACCCAATAGCCGCGATAAATGTCGCCGCGGCTCACTTCCGGACCCGCCTCGCGTGCCAGAAGTTTCCAACGCAGGTATTGAAGATACTGCGTCGGCAACCACATCAGGCATGTCCAGAAGAAGCAGCGTTCCGTCCAGCGACCTCAACACCGTCCAAACATCCCGCCAGCGAACCTGCCAGAACAATAAGACAAATAGCCCCACCGTCAGCAGCACGCGCAGCCACGGATTCCGCCAGAACGATTGCAGCGGAGGAGTAACCGCGGTTTCTTCGGTGGGTACGGAAGGTTCTTTGACAGGTAGTTCTATGGTATCGCTCATGGCGTCGAACGAACGGTTGGGGCCGCGGTGGGATGGGCGCGGTCATGCCATTTGAAAGCGGGAAACAAAGCAAGCAGCGGACGAATTAGAATGTAGAAGGGCAGGCAGAGTTCGGCTGCCAGAAAATCGCGGAAACTAACCGGATAGCGCAAGCGTTGGCTGTATACCCTCAATGTCATCCCTTCAAGGAAAACGCGAATGCCCACAGCGACGCAAGCCATCAACATCACCTGCGGAAGCCAAAGACTGCTGATCAGC
Source organism: uncultured bacterium (assembly GCA_963735175.1). Lineage (GTDB taxonomy): Bacteria > Electryoneota > RPQS01 > RPQS01 > RPQS01 > CAVTJX01. The sequence continues at coordinate 4,923 of CAVTJX010000018.1, forward strand.
AGTGCAAATAAAAGCAGTGAGCAGACAATGGTCAGCGCATAAAATACTCGCCAACGCAGCGGGTAATAGCGAAACGTGCTCTGGTGGCGAATCGACGCCTGAATCTGTCGTCCGAGGCGGGGTGGCCGCCTGTCTTCGACAACCGAATCGCGACCCGACGCAAAACGGACCTTCCAGCCGCGCCGGGCGATCGCCTGCGCCATCAGGTCATCGTCGCCGGACGCTACCTGCATCTTGGCAATGCCGCCCAATTCCGTGTAAATGGCGCGGCGGTACGAAAAACTGCCGCCATTGACGGAGGCTGGAAAGCCCAGCCCGATGGCCGCGGCGGAGGTGTAACTGACCAGCAGTCGTTCCATTCGATAGAACAGCGGCGATAGTCCGTGCTGCCATGCCGGAAGCACGGCAGACGCCACAGCTCCCGTTTGTTCGTCGTAGCATTTTACCAGTGCCCGCACCCAGCCGGGAGCGACAACGCAGTCCGCATCTGTGAACAGTAGGATTTCACCGGAGGATTGTGCGATTCCGTGGCTTAACGCGTGTTTCTTCGGTCCGATTCCAGCTGGACATGATGGCGCGCTACAGACTTTGCAGTCAATGGCCTTCCCGGCAGCGCGATCTTCGGCGATTTCTCGAGTACGATCCGTCGAGTGATCGTCCACCACGCGGATCTGCAGCCGTTCGCGCGGATAATCGAGCCCAAACAGGCTATCCAGACAACGGCCAAGAAACGCTTCTTCGTTGCGGGCAGCCACGATAATCGAAACCGTGGGCAGCGTGTCGCTATGAGCGAATCCGTGAGCGCGACCAAAAAACAATCCCCAGCGCCCAGAGCCCAGTAGACAGCTGTTGACGCAATCAGGATGCTTAGCGCTATAGAGTCGATGCCCAATGGTGAAAATCGCCCCGTGCGGTTAATCAAAATCTGGATAAATATACCCAAAGCCCTTTGGAAATGCAAGCGTTACTGCGAAATCAAGAGTCAACTCTAAATCGGCGGTTATACCCGTATGTATAATAATATCAAATGAAAAGACGATTACTCGCCATGACCATCCGAGTTGCTATTTTCTTTGAGTTTTCGTAGATTACCCCGCTATAATGTACTCGGTTTTGTCCAGTCCCCGTTGCTGCCCTCTGAATATTCCGCGGTGAACGTGAAAACCGCCCCTTTGGATCCCCAAAAAGAGATCGAACAGCTTCGAGCTGAGATTGCCCGCCACGACTATCTCTACTACAGTCAGGCGCGGCCGGAAATCTCGGATCTGGACTACGACCGGTTGTTCCAGCGCTTGCGGGAACTGGAGCGCCAGCACCCCGAGCTGATCACCCTCGACAGTCCCACGCAGCGCGTTGGCGATGTGTTGACTGAGGGCTTCCGTTCCGTCCGGTCATCCCTTTCCGCTGATCTCACTCGATAACTCATACGACGAAGACGACTTGCGGGCCTTTCACGAGCGTGTCGTTTCCGGTCTCGAAGGTCGTCAGCCCGAGTATGTGTGCGAACTGAAGTTTGACGGCGTCGCGGTGCTGCTGCGGTATGAAAACGGTATCTTCGTCCAGGGTGCAACACGCGGCGACGGCGTCCACGGTGATGACATTACGGCCAATCTGCGTACCATTCGCGCGCTGCCGCTGAAAGTCGGCCGCCATCGCGCGGAACACGCTGTCGATCCCGAGTTCTATGTGCGCGGTGAAGTCTACATGGGTAAACAAGACTTCACGGCGCTGAACGAAGAACGCGAGGCCATCGGCGAAAAGCTCTTTGCCAATCCGCGCAATTCTGCCGCCGGTTCGCTGAAGAATCTCGATCCGAAGGTTGTTGCCCGCCGTCCGCTTGCCATAGTTGCGTACGGATATTACACGATCGGGCGCCGACACGGTCCGCACGCATGCTGAAGCGCTCGAAAAACTGCAACAGTTGGGTTTCCCCACAAGTCCGCACTGGAAACAGGTTTCCGGTCTCGACGGCGTCCTCGATTATTGGCGCGAATGGCAGGAGCGGCGCGACCAGTTGCCCTTTGAAATTGACGGCGTGGTAGTCAAGGTCAATCAGTTTGCCGACCAGCGTAGCTTGGGTATGACCGCCCGCGCTCCGCGCTGGGCCATGGCATTCAAGTTTTCCGCGCGTCAGGCGGCCACGGTACTGAATGACATTCTGCTGCAGATCGGCCGCACCGGCACGATTACGCCGGTGGCGGATCTCGCTCCGGTCCCGCTCGGCGGAGTGACCATTCGCCGTGCCACGCTCCACAATTTTGAGGAGATCAAGCGCCTTGACGTACGCGTCGGCGATACCGTACTCCTCGAGCGCGGCGGCGACGTCATTCCCAAGGTCGTCGGTGTCGACTTGATCTCTCCGGCCAGGACACTCCGCCCCATACCGCATTCCCACGCGCTGCCCGTTCTGCAAGGCCGCCCTCGAAAGGGTGGAGGGCGAAGTCGCGCTGCGCTGCCCCAATCCCGAAGATCCGCAGGTCGTCATGCGGCAGATCGAGCATTTCGCCTCTCGGGACGGTCTCGATATCGAGGGTCTGGGTTCGGAGACCGTCGACATGCTGGTCAACGTCGGCCTCGTCAAGGACGTCGGCGACCTGTTCTTTCTGACCTTTGACCAGCTCGTCGGGCTCGAGCGGTTTGCCAGGAAGTCCGCCGAAAATCTGCTCGCCAATCTCGAAAAGGCGAAACAGCAATCGCTTGATCGCCTGATCTTCGCCCTCGGCATTCGCTTTGTGGGCGAGGGCACCGCGCGCACACTCGCCATCCGTCTCGGTTCGCTCAATGCGCTGGCGCGGGCCACGGAAGAAGAGTTGCAGGCCGTCCCCGATGTCGGGCCGCGCGTCGCCCGCGCTATCGTCGAATATTTCGGCTTGCCGCAAACTTGGCAGGTGCTTGACAAGCTCCGTCGTGCCGGAGTCGCCTTCGAATCCGCGTCCGCCGCCCCGCGTAGCGACAAGCTCGCCGGCATGACTATTCGTCATCACCGGCTCCCTCGAAACCATGACCCGCGACGAAGCCGAACGCGCCATCGTAGCGCATGGCGGCCGCGCTACCGGATCGGTTTCGAAGAACACAAGCTACGTCGTCGTGGGTCAGAATCCCGGATCCAAATACGACAAGGCCCAGGCCCTGAATCTGCCGCTTCTGACCGAGGAGGAATTCGCCCGCCTCGTCGCCGGTTGATCGCAATTCTTACACTCACGCGCAATCATTTCACCATCAAGGACACGGAACGCTCCCCGATGCCGACAACCGCAGACATCCGCAAGGGCCTGACGATTCAGATGGAAGGCCAGCTTTTCCAGATCGCCGATTTCCAACATGTCAAGCCAGGCAAGGGCGGCGCGTTTGTGCGCATGTCCCTTCGCAATATCAAGACCGGACGAGTAATCGACCGCACCCTGAACTCCGGCGCCTCGCTGGATATCGTGCGCGTCGACACGCGCGATCTGCAATTTCTCTACCGCGACGGCGACCTCTACCACTTTATGGATCAGGAATCCTATGATCAGCTGGCCCTCGGCCAGGACATGATCGGCGATGGTGCCAAGTGGATGAAGGACGGAATCATCTGTCGCGTCAGTTTCCTGAGCGAGGTTCCCCTTAGCCTCGAAGTGCCGAATTTTCTTGAGCTCGAAATCACCCAGACCGCGCCCGGCGTTAAAGGCGATACGGTATCCGGTTCCGGTAAACCCGCAACGTTGGAAACCGGTGCCATTGTACAGGTCCCGTTTTTCGTCGATCAAGGCGATGTCATCCGCGTCGATACCCGCACGGCAGAGTACCTTGATCGCGTCAAGCGGTAAAACCTTGTACCGGCCCCGCGCGATAACGGACCGTGTTCTGGCCGTACGCGCCGTCAACCATTTTTAAGCGATTTAGGGCTTCCTGATTCGAATTCACCGGCGATAGCGCCATCACGTCTCGAATCCCGGCAACGTTGACCGGCTGGCGACCCGCTTCTAAGGTCGACCAGCCGATCAGAATACAGGAGGTATTTTCTATGCCCGCACCCCGCCCGAAAACTGAGAAGGGCCGTCTCGAACTGCCGGAGATCAAGAAGCTGATTGAAATGATCGAACGCAGCCCGATCACCGAGTTCGAACTTAATGACAAGGATCTGAAGATCCGAATCTCGAAAAATGGGGGCGGTGTGCCCGCCGTGCCGGTTTTGCAGTCTGCGCCCATTCCAGTTCCGGTGGCCGCTCCCGCATCCGCGGCGGTCCCTGCGGAAACCGTAGCACCACGGCCGACCTTTTCCGAGATCAAGTCACCCATGGTGGGCACTTTCTATCGCGCCCAGTCGCCCGATGCCGAACCCTATGTGCGGATCGGCGACAAGGTCGAACCGGGTAAAGTGCTCTGCATAGTCGAAGCCATGAAACTAATGAACGAACTCGAAAGCGAAATCCGGGGCCGGATTGTCGAGATTCTCATCGAAAATGCCCAACCCGTCGAATTCGGACAAGTGCTCTTTCGCGTTGATACCAGTGCCGCCTAATGCTTGATAAAGTGCTTATCGCCAACCGGGGAGAGATCGCGCTGCGGATTATCCGCGCCTGCCGCGAACTCGGCATTAAATCCGTCGCTGTCTGCTCGACTGCGGACCGCGATTCTCTGCATGTCAAATTTGCCGACGAATCCGTCTGCATCGGTCCTCCGCCATCGTCTGAGAGCTATCTGCAGCCCAAAGCACTCATTTCGGCGGCCGAAATCACCAACGCCGACGCGATTCATCCCGGCTATGGTTTCCTCGCCGAAAACGCCGATTTTGCCCAAATCTGTATTGACCATGAGCTGATCTGGATCGGTCCGCCACCGCAAGTGATTGACAAAATGGGGCACAAGTCCGAGGCCAAGCGCACGATGCAGGCCGCGGGATGCCCCGTGATCCCGGGCAGCGACGGTCCTGTCACAGGTGTCGCCGAAGCGCGCGAAGTGGCGGCGGAGATTGGTCTGCCGATCATGATCAAGGCCGTAGCCGGCGGCGGCGGCCGTGGCATGCGGCTGGTCACGCGCATGGAGAACCTCGAATCCGCCTACGAGATGGCGCATGCCGAGGCTGAAGCGTCCTTTAACAACGGCGATCTCTACATTGAACGCGCGATCCTTCGAACCGCGCCATGTCGAAATTCAGATTCTGGGCGACGGTCTGGGCAATTGCATTCACCTCGGCGAACGCGATTGCTCCACTCAGCGCCGTCACCAGAAATTAATCGAAGAATCTCCCTCGCCGATAGTCACCGACAAACTGCGGCGCAAAATGGGTAGCGTCGCCGCTGACGCGGCGGGCGCGCTGGGTTATGCCTCGGCGGGGACGATGGAATTCCTCGTGGATCGCGAGCTCAATTTCTATTTTATGGAAATGAACACCCGCATTCAGGTGGAACACCCGGTCACCGAAATGGTCACCGGAGTCGACATTGCCAAAGAGCAACTCCGCCTCGCGCGCGGCGAACCGCTGATCAGACAGCAGGACGTCCACTTCTCCGGTCACGCTATCGAATGCCGCATTAACGCCGAGGATCCGACGCGCAGTTTTCGGCCTTGTCCCGGCAAGATCACCGCGCTCAACATTCCCGGCGGCCCCGGTATCCGCGTCGATACCCACATCTATCAGGGCTATACGATTCCGCCCTACTATGACAGCCTCATCGCCAAGCTTATCGCCTGGGGGCGCGACCGCGATGAAGCGATTGCCCGCATGCTGCGCGCACTGGACGAATTCGTGGTCGAGGGCGTGGAGACGACAATTTCATTCCATAAAAAAGTGCTCGCGATGGAGCAGTTCGTCGGCAGTAATGTTCACACGAAATGGGTTGAGGAATTCATGGAGCGGGAAGCCGCAAAAGCCGCGACATCCTGAAATCTGCATGCGCACATCCCCTTGGGGCTGGATCATTCTACTGTCCCTGCTGATGCTGGGCTGCCGCGATCCCAAGGCTACAGGTCCCGAACCGCTTTTCCCCGACAACAGCATGCGACTGTTCTTCGCCGGTTGTGACCCTCTGGCCTACGGCCCGGGTTTGCACGATCAAATAACGTTGGTGGAGAACTCGACTGCTTCCTGTAACGACGCGATCTGGCTCTACGGGAATTTACCGACGTGGCAAAGCAACGCCGTGTTGGCCGAGCCCGGAGTTTACACGGAAGGCTTCCACCTCGTCTTTGAGGAAGACAGCCCCATCCGATACGACTCCCACTACGTCCACGTATCGTTTCAGGGGATCGCCGTCAGCATCGACACCGCGTTTTTAGCGCCCCCAGGGGATCCCCGCCCGGTCTATGAATTGGCGGCTACGGCCACGCTCCTGGACACCGTCACTGCGCCACGACGCCTTCGCCTGACGGTCAGCGGCGGCCAGAAGTTGCTCGCGACTTCCAGCATGGGCTCCTGGGTTAGTTCAGACGTTGACCGCTCGCGGCTCTGTCGGCTCAAGTTTCTCCAGCAACCTCGTGACGGCATCGGTCGCCCGGGCATTGGCACACCCTATACTCTGGCATATGCCGACGGCGCTGTGAGTGATTCGCTCATTCTCGACTTCACCGGCGGCGCGCGCCTCAGCGACGCCCATAACTCGCTCATCATGGGTCCCCGCTTCGGTGTAGCCTACGTCGCCGCCGCTGCCGGCGGTTGCCGCGACACTGCCGCCTTCTGGACGCTTCCGTCCGTCGCAGCCTTTAACGTTGATACTCTTGGTACGTGGCTGAATCCGCCCGGTCGTCCGCTTTCCGACGGCACACACGTCTGGTTTTATGACTATGAGAATTTGCCGGAAGGATCTGCCACGCCGAGCGCGATGCGCGTGACGGATCTCACCGATGTGCCGTTTATCTGGCATCCCACTTTCGCCAGTGAAAATCAGATCACGGTCCACTGGGACCGCAAGAACCGGTTGATCTGGATTGTCGACCGCTCCTCCACCGTCGCGGATACCGCGTGGGGTTACTCACGGCAGTGGCATCTTGACTCCACGATCGTTTCCCCATTCATTCCTAACGCCGCGATCTATCGTGGGCAATGGGTTTATGCCGATGAGCATGATCGGTTGCGGCGGGAAATCCGGGCGTGCGCACTCGACGGTTCGGGAGACCACTTGCTCGGCGTCTATCCGACAGAATTAACCGAGGGTTTCGCTGGCGGCGCGGGGCTTGGTTATCCCGGCGCCGGTTGCTACCCTTATTATTCCGTGAACACCTTCGACGAGCAGGGTTTCTGGTCGTCGCAGCAGGGCATCATGAACCGCTCTGGCTATGCCGACGGTCCCGCATCCCTGCTCACGGCCGATAGTATTATTGTCTATGCCTTATACGGATACAATTACTGGTACTGGGAATTGCGCGTCCTGCATTGACGCTTCCTGGCTTTCATTCCCGCAATCTCCATCCGGTGGATGAACACATTCCACCGCAATCAACCTTTCGAGGATTCGATGAACATTCCACAGGATCTCCTCTACACCAAGGACCACGAATGGGTGCGCCTGGATGGCAATACCGCTGTGGTTGGGGTTACTGATTTTGCGCAGGGCGAACTGGGCGATGTCGTCTTCGTTCAACTTCCCGCCGTGGGCACGAAGGTCAAACAGGGTGAGTCCCTGGGCACGATCGAAGCCGTGAAGGCCGTGGCGGACATCTACTCGCCGCTCTCCGGCGAAGTGGTTGAAATCAATGCCATCCTGACGGACAAACCGGAAACCATGAACCAGGACCCCTACGGTAAGGGCTGGGTTGCCAAAATCCGCACCACGAACCTCGCCGCCGAGCGCTCCGAACTTTTGAATCCGGCCGCTTACACCGATCTGACCTCGGTCTGACCTGCCCCACGTTTCCGTTTAACCTATCCGACTCCATGCAGTACATTCCTCACACTCCCGATGACCGCGAGCAGATGCTCCGCGCCATCGGGGTCTCCTCGCTTGAAGATCTGTTGCAGCCGATTCCCGACGCCTTGCGTCTCAAGCGCCCGCTCAATCTTCCGGGCGGCATGTCCGAACAGGAAGTGACGGCACAGATGACCAATCTGGCGCGTAAAAATCTTGACGCCGCCGATCTGGTCAGCTTCCTCGGCGCAGGCAGCTACGATCACTTCGTTCCCGCCGCTGTCAACGCCCTCTCCAGCCGCAGCGAATTTCTTACCGCATACACGCCCTATCAGCCCGAAGTTTCGCAGGGCACGCTGCAAGTAATCTACGAATTCCAGTCCATGATCTGTGAACTCTTCGTCATGGACGCCGCCAATGCCAGTATGTACGACGGCGGCACAGCGCTTGCTGAAGCGATTATGCTGGCCGCTGCGCACACCGGCCGCAAACGCGTGCTCTGGCCCGTCAGCGTGCACCCGCATTACCGCAAGGTCACGCAGACGCTGTCGCATTCCCTCGGCGTTCAGTTTGCCGAACTGACTCTGTGCGGCGGCAGACTCAATCTTAAAGATCTGACCTCCGCGCTGACCTCCGATGTAGCCGCGGTGGTTTTCCAGTATCCGAATTTCTTCGGCGGCATCGAGCATCTCGCGCCGCTGATCGCCCGTGTGCACGAGGCTGGCGCCCTCGCTATTATCGTCGCTGATCCGCTCGCCATGGGTGTGCTCGAGGCTCCCGGCAATTGGGGCGCGGATATTGTCGTCGGCGAAGGCCAGGCGCTGGGCAATCCCCAATCGTATGGCGGCCCCTACCTTGGCCTCTTCACCGCTACCGATAAGCTGCTGCGCCGTATGCCGGGCCGGATTGTCGGCGTCACAAAAGATGTCGACGGCAATCGCGGCTATGTGCTCACGCTGCAAACGCGCGAGCAACACATTCGCCGCGAAAAGGCCACCTCCAATATCTGCTCCAACCAGGGGCTCATCGCCACCCGCGCCACGATCTTTATGTCGCTGCTCGGACCCCGCGGCCTTAAGGGAGTCGGCGAAGCCTGCATGGGCGCTTGCCAGTATCTGCGGCAAGCCCTCAAAGGTGTCGACGGCATTGAACTCGTCCATGACGGCCCGCACTTCAAGGAATTTGTCTTCCGTCTCAAGGGCGATATCGGCAAGTATCTCGAGTTCATGGCCAATCGCAAGATTCTCGCGGGCATTCCGCTCAAACGCTTCCAGATTGGTCTCGACGACTGCCTGCTCGTTGCCGTGACCGAAACGCGTACACAGACGGAACTCGATGGTTATGTCGCCGCGACGCGTACCTTTCTTAAGGGAGCCCACTGATGAGTGAAACGCATACTACGCGCACTCTGCAAAGCGTCACACCGCTCATTTTTGAAATCAGCCGCCCGGGCCGCGAAGGCTATCGTGTGCCGGCGCTGCCTGAAGCCCTGAAACCCGCGCCGCTGCCCGCCGAATTGGCGCGCAAATTGCCGCCGCGCCTCCCCGAGACCGCCGAAAACACCGTGATGCGCCACTACACCAACCTCTCCGTGCGCAATCACCACATCGAGCGCGATTTTTATCCCCTCGGCTCGTGCACGATGAAGTTCAACCCGCGCGTCAACGAACAGGTCGCGGCCATGCCCGGATTCGCCGCGATTCACCCGCTGCAGCCTGCCGTCACCTGTCAGGGCGCGCTGCAGGTGGAGTGGGATCTCGCGCAAGCACTCGCCGAAATCAGCGGCATGGATGCCGTCACGCTTCAGCCGTCCGCTGGCGCGCAGGGTGAACTCACGGCGCTGCTCATGTTCCGCGCTTATCACATCAAGCACCACGGCCAGCCGCGTCACAAGGTCATCATTCCCGACAGCGCCCACGGCACCAATCCCGCCTCCATCGTCATCGCAGGCTATGAAGTCGTGCAGCTCCCCAGCGGTTCGGACGGCCTGGTGGATGTTGAAGGGTTGAAGAAGGTGCTCGACACCGATGTCGCTGCGCTGATGATCACCAATCCCAACACGGTTGGCCTGTTCGAATCGAACATCGCTGAAATCACAAAGCTCGTCCACGCGGTCGGCGGCCTCGTCTACATGGACGGCGCCAACCTGAACGCGCTTATGGGCATCTCCCGTCCCGGTGATATGGGCTTTGACGCCTGCCACATCAATCTGCACAAGACCTTCTCCACGCCGCATGGCGGTGGCGGTCCCGGTGCCGGCCCCGTAGCGGTCAAAGCGCATCTCGAACCTTTCCTGCCTTCGCCCGTCATTTTCAAGAAGGGCGAGACCTTCGGCTGGGACTGGGAACGTCCCGATTCCATCGGTCATGTGCACGCCTTCTTTGGCAACTTCGGCGTGCATGTCCGCGCCCTCACCTACATCCTCACTATGGGCGCCGACGGTCTCCGCGAAGTCAGCGAGGTCGCCATTCTCAACGCCAACTACGTGCGCGCCAAACTGCAGGACCTCTACGAACTGCCGTACACGCGCACCTGCATGCACGAAGTTGTGTTCTCCGGTGACCGTCAGAAAGCAAAGGGGGCCAAGACCCTCGATATCGCCAAGCGGCTGCTGGACTATGGCTTCCATCCGCCGACGGTTTACTTCCCACTCATCGTGCACGAAGCGCTGATGATCGAGCCGACGGAAACCGAAAGCCGCGAAACGCTGGATACGTTCATCAGCGCCATGCGGCAGATCGATGCCGAGATCGCCGATAACGCCGCACTTTTGAAAGACGCGCCGCGCACCACGCCGGTACGCCGCCTCGATGAAGCCCTCGCGGCCCGCAACCTCGACATCCGCTTTTTCAAGCCGCGTGCCTGAGGCGGATTGTGGCTGATCCCAAACTTGGATCGCCTGCTCTTGAAATCGGAGAAGTCCTCGTGGCTGACCCCACTGGGGCTCTCCGATTTTGTGGCCATTCACGTAGAAACCACCGGCCTCGACCCTGCCGTCGACGAAATCATCGAACTTGGCGCTGTCCGCTTCGTCGACGGCCGGCCGGAAGCGGAGTTCCGCTCCTTTATTCACGCCACGCACACACTCGATCCCTTCGTTGCCGATCTCACCGGAATTACCGATGCCGACCTTCAAGCCGCGCCCCAATTTTGCGATGTAGCGGCGGAGTTTCTCGAATTCCTTGGCGCATCGCCGCTCGTCAGTCAGAACCTCGATTTCGACATGGCGTTTCTACGTGCGGCGGGTGAACCGCTTCTGCCGGACACACTCGAGAATCCCTGGCATTTTCGCGGAACTTATGCCATCGACACGGCGCTGATCGCCCGCACCTTCTGGCCTGAAAACACCAGCTTCACCCTCGCGGCGCTCGCCGACGCTTTTGGCATTTCGCTGACGGGCCTTCATCGCGCCATCAGCGATGCCCGCGCCACTGGTGAACTGCTCGTCACATTCGTCAGGCAGCTACCCACGCGAGTCTGGCATGAGTTGACGAACGATCTGCATCGCCTGATCGATCCCACATCGCACCGCAGCCGACCGTTCTTTGCACTCTTACGCCGCCTGGCCGCGGACATCAAGAAGCCGGATGCGCCGTCTGCTCCGGATGTCGAAACGCCCGTGTCCGTCGCAGCTGCCGATAGATCCATCGAAGCGCTCTTCGGCGGAACACGGACTCTTCGAACAACGGCTACCATTTTTTAAGACACGCCCAATGCAGCTTGCCTTCGCCCGCGCGGCGGAGGAAGCGTTTGCGAATAATCAGATCCTGCTTGCCGAAGCGCCCACCGGCGTCGGTAAATCGCTCGCCTACCTCACTGCGGCGCTGCGCTGGATTCAGGCCGATCCCGAAGCGATGCGCCAGGTCGTCGTCTCTTCGCACACCAAGGTTTTGCAGGATCAGCTCTGCCGCAAGGACATCGCAGAATTGCGTCAGGCCGTCGGTGGCGATTTCCGCGCCGCAGTACTCAAGGGCCGAGCCAATTATCTTTGCAAACGTCGGCTGCGGCTCTTGCTGCGCGAAGCCGGCGACCGCCTCTCGGAAACTGACCGTCTGCACCTGCTGCCCCTCATGCGTTGGTCAGAACTCACGGCCACCGGCGACCTGGCGGAAATCCCCGCCTTTGACGCGCGCCGTCTGCCGTTTCTCTGGTCGCAAATCGCTTCCGACTCGCAAGCCTGCGCCGGTGGCGGTTGTACGGCCGCCAAGGGCGACTTCTACCGCCTCGCGCAGGAGCGCGCCGCCCGCGCGCACATCATCTTCGTCAACCACGCGCTGCTGCTGGCTGACCTCGCGCGCTTCGCCGCCGGTCCCGCGCGCAAACTGATACTCGACGAAGCGCATCAGATCGAGCGCGCTATGGTCGGCGCCATGACCGTTGAAATTTCCGCGCCACTCCTGCGTACGATTCTGAGCCGACTCGTTGATGAGCGCGGCACGCGTGGCCTGCTCCCCACCGTCGTGAAGCGTATTTCGCGCGGCTCACCCGGAGCAGAACTCGGGCGCGGCCGAGATCTGATCTCGCAAGTGCGCAGCCTGCACGCGAGTGTCCGTCAGTATTTTTCCGCACTCGCCGATAATCTGCAAAGCATGCTCGATTCCGAGGAGCGTTCGAGTAAGCTGCGTTTTCGTCCCGGCCAGCGCCTCTACGCGCAAATCGGTGGTACGCTCGGCCCGCTGCTCCTGCAATGGAATGAACTGGCGTCGGCCCTGCGCCGCTTCCAGCACGACTTAACCGACTTGCGCGGCGACGCCAAACTCTCCGCTGACCTGCTTGTCGAATTGAGGAGTGCCGTTGATGCCCTCGAACAGTCCGGCGAGCAGTTTTACCGGCTTCTGCGCGAGACGGAGGCCAACACCGTTACGTGGATCGAATTCGGACGCACGGCGCGCACCGGCTGGTGTGCGCTCTACGCCGCGCCGATCTCGGTCGGCGCGATCATGGACAAGGCTTTCTGGCCGGTCATCGAGAGCGCGATCCTGACCTCAGCCACGCTGACCGTCGGCAGCCGCTTCGAGGTCCTACGCAATACCCTCGGCCTTGAATCGCAGCCGGAGGATCGCCTCCGCGAACTTGTACTCGACAGCCCGTTCTGCTTGGACCGCCAGATGCGCTCCTTCGTGCCCGTCTTCCTGCCCGAACCCCGTCAGGGAGGAGCGGCCTACGCGGAGATCCTGACGGCCATGATCACCCGCGTGATCGAGCGCTTTTCGCGAGGCACGTTGGTTCTATGCACATCGAATGAACTCGTAGATCGTCTGACGACCGCCCTCGGTCCCGTTGCCCGCCGCGCCGGACGCCGTCTGCTCAGCCAGGGCACCAGTGCGTCGCTCGGCGAATTGGTGGCCGAGTTCCGCCGTCATGGCAACGCGATTCTGGTCGGCGCGGCCAGTTTCTGGGAAGGCATCGACGTTGTCGGCGACGCGCTGCAAATTCTCGTCGTCACACGCATCCCCTTCGATGTCCCCACCGAACCTTGGGTTGCGGCGCGCACCGAAGCCATGCAGGATACGGGCCGTGATCCGTTTCTCGAATACAGCCTGCCCGTCGCCGCCTTGCGGCTAAAGCAGGGCGTTGGACGGCTCATCCGCCACCACAACGATCGCGGTGTCGCCATTCTCGCCGATCCGCGGCTTTTCAAAACCCGCTATGGCCGCCTGATTCGCGAGAGTCTGCCTTCCGAGGCGAGACCCGTTTACAGCTGAAGACGAACTGTTCCGCGAAACGGAACGATTTTTCGGGAACCACCGTTTCATGATAAAAGGCCTGGATCATATCGGGATCGCTGTGACCGATCTCGACACCGCTATTCCACTATGGCTGAACCTCACCGGTGGCGCCCTCACGCATCGTGAAATCGTTGCCAGTCAGAGTGTCGAGGTTGCCGTCATCACCGTCGGCGCGTTACACATCGAGTTGTTGCAGCCTACGTCGAATTCGTCACCCATCGCGAAATTCATCGCCAAACGCGGCGCGGGTCATTCATCACATCGCCCTTGAGGCCGCGCCCGCCCAGGCTGAAGCTCGACCGTTTGAAAGCCGACGGCTTTCAATTGATTGACGAACATCCGCGCCCCGGCGCCGAGCGCACAAAAGTCGGTTTCCTGCACCCGCGCTCCACGGGCGGCGTCCTTCTGGAATTGGTAGAGCATCCCGATCGTTGAATGGCGGAATCCCGATGCCCGATCTTGAGAGTAAACTGCAGGCATTGCCGAAATCGCCCGGCGTCTACCTGTTCAAGGACGCCGAAGGCAAGGTAATCTACATCGGCAAAGCCCGCGTGCTCCGTAACCGCGTCCGCCAGTATTTTCAGCAGGGCCACGACGGCCGGTACCAGTACACGCATCTTGTCAGCCGCATTGCTGATCTCGAGGTCATCACCACTGACACCGAACTCGAAGCGCTGATCCTCGAGAACACCCTCGTTCGCGATCAGAAACCGCGTTACAATATCGATCTGCGCGACGACAAGTCGTTTCCCTATTTGCGCATCACCGCCGAGCCTTTTCCCCGCGTCTTCCTCACGCGTCACCCCGTGCTCGACGGTTCGAAATATTTCGGTCCTTTCAGTGATGTGCAGCATCTTAAGGGCTTGATCCGCGTGCTGCGCAGCATGCTCAAGATCCGCACCTGCAACCTGCCGCTCACCGAAGGGGGTATCGCGCAGGGCAAGTTCAAAGCCTGCCTCGAACTGCACATCGGCCGTTGCAACGCCCCTTGCATCGCCAACGAATCGCGCGTGGAATACTTGCAGCGTATTCGGGATTTTGTAGATGTCGCCGGTGGCAAAGGCGCGCCCGTGGTCGAACGTCTCGAAGCGGAAATGCGACGCCTCGCCGAAGAATTGAAATTCGAGCAGGCCGCGCAACTCCGCGACTGGCTCTCGGCGCTGGAAAACCTGACGCAGAAGCAGAAGGTCATCACTCCCGAACCGATCAATCGCGACATCATCGGCTTGATCGTCGAGGACGACCGCGGCATCTTCGTCGTCATGCAGGTTCGCGCCGGGCGCATGATCGGCCGCCTGCATTACCGCTTGAAGAAGCTCCGCGAGGAACCGCTCGATCTGGTCTTGGAAAGCGCCCTCGAGCGCTACTATTCCGACCCGGTCTCGATGCCCGAGGAAATCCTGCTCCCGCTGCCGCTCCCCGAAACCGATCTCGCTCGCCGCGTGGTTGCGTGACCGCGCCGGCCACCGCGTCGAGATTGTCGTTCCCGCGCGGGGCGAAAAAGTGCGTCTGGCAGAACTTGCTCAGCGCAACGCCGAACAATTGCTGGCCGAGTGGAAACTCGCCCGCGAGTCCCGCGAACGCGTCCCGGCCGCGCTCACCGCCTTGCAGAGAGCTGCTGCGCTTGCCCCGCCCGCCCGAAATCATCGTGGCCTTTGACATTTCCACATTGCAGGGTACCGACAAAGTCGCGTCAATGGTCGTCTTCCGCAATGGCCATGCGACACGTTCGGAATACAAACGCTTCAAGATTCGCGGCGTCGAAGGCCAGGACGATTTCGCCTCAATGAAGGAGGTCGTCGGCCGCCGCTTCACCCGCATCAAGGACGAGCAGCTCGAACCGCCCGACCTCGTGCTGGTCGATGGCGGCAAAGGCCAGCTCGCCGCCGCTGGTGAAGCGCTCGTCGCGCTGCGTTTGGAAGACCAGCCGCGTATCGGTCTCGCCAAGCGGCTCGAAGAGATCTTCGTTCCCGGCGATTCCGAACCGCTCTACCTGGCCAAGACGTCCTCGGCGCTCAAACTGCTCCAGCAAGTGCGCGACGAAGCACACCACTTCGCGATCTCCTATCATCGTCAACTGCGTACCCGTCGCTCGTTGCATTCGACGCTCGACGATATCAACGGCGTCGGTCCCGCGCGCCGCAAGGCGCTTCTCAATCATTTTGGCACGCTTAAGGCCCTGCGCGAAGCCTCGCTCGAACAGATCGAGACCGTTCCCGGCGTCTCCCGCGCTATCGCCGAAAGCGTCCATGCGTTTCTGCACCCCGACGAATCCCCGAACCCACCAACCCCGTCCAATGGCCCACTCCTACCCGAAAGTAACTCCTGAACTCGTGTTGCAGCATGGTCTGACCGTCGAGGAGTTCGAGCAGATCCAGCAGGTCCTTGGCCGTGTTCCCACCTACGTGGAACTTGGTCTCTATTCCGTCATGTGGTCCGAACACTGCTCCTACAAGAACTCGATTCTCGAGATCAAACGCCTGCCGAAAAAGAGTCAGCCGCACCCTCGTCGAAGCGGGCGAGGAAAACGCCGGCGTGCTCGACATCGGCGACAACCTTGCCGTCTGCTTCAAAATCGAGAGCCACAATCACCCCTCGGCCATCGAACCTTACCAGGGCGCGGCCACCGGTGTTGGCGGCATTCTGCGTGATATCTTCACCATGGGCGCGCGTCCCATCGCCGCGCTCAATTCGCTGCGTTTCGGCCCGCTCACCGTGCCGCGCAACCGCGAACTTCTGCGCGGAGTCGTCCGCGGCATTGCCGATTATGGCAATTGCTTCGGTGTGCCCACCGTCGGCGGCGAGATCTATTTCGATTCGTCCTACGACGAGAATCCCCTTATCAATGCCATGGCCGTCGGTATTCTCGACCGCCGCAAAATGGCCCGCGCCGTCGCTTCCGGCGAAGGTAACACCGTCCTTGTCGTAGGCTCCGCCACGGGCCGCGACGGCATCCACGGCGCCACCTTCGCCTCCGAGGATCTGTCCGAAGAATCCGCCTCCAAGCGTCCCTCGGTGCAAATCGGCGACCCCTTCAAAGAAAAGCTACTGCTCGAAGCCACGCTTGAATTGATCGAGTCCGGCGTCCTCGTCGGCATCCAGGATATGGGCGCGGCGGGCATCGCTTGCTCCTGCACCGAAACCGCTGCCCGCGGCAATAGCGGCATCGTCTTCGATGTCAACAAAGTCTTCGCGCCGCGAGGAGGGCATGACTGCCTACGAAGTCTGCCTCTCCGAATCGCAGGAACGCATGCTCGCCGTCATCCGCAAGGGCGGGGAAGAGGTCGCCCTCAAGATCTTCGACAAATGGGACCTCCACGCCGACCGTACGGGTGAGGTCACCGCCGGCGGTCGCTATGTCGTCTATGAAGAAGGTGAAATCGTCGCGGATGTTCCCGCCGAGCATCTTGTCCTCGGCGGCGGTGCGCCGCAGATTCGCCGCCCCTTCGCGCGCCCTGAGCATCTCGATTATACCGCTGCTTACGACGTCGCCGCCATCCCCGACCCCGCCGATTATACCGACGTCCTCGAACGCCTGCTCGCCTCGCCCAACATCGCCAGCAAGCGCTGGATCTATGAGCAGTACGATCACACCATCGGCACCAACACCCGCATTGGCGGGGGACGCTCCGATGCCGCTGTTGTCCGTGTTCCCGGCACGGCCAAGGGACTTGCCATGAGCGTCGACTGCAACAGCCGCTATGTGTCGCTGGATCCCTATCGCGGCGCGGCGCTCGCTGTGCTCGAGGGCGCGCGCAACGTCGCCTGCACCGGCGCGCGGCCCATCGGCATCACCAATTGCCTGAACTTCGGCAATCCCATGAATCCCGAAACCTACTACTTCTTCCACGAAGCGGTTTCCGGAATCGCCGATGCCTGCACAGGCACTGGACATCCCTGTTACCGGCGGTAATGTTTCATTTTACAACGAAACGCGCGGCAAACCCGTGCTGCCCACACCCGTCATCGGCATGGTCGGCTTGCTGACCGACGTCGAAAAAGCGGTCACCGTCGGCTTCAAGGCCGAAGGTGACTTTATCGCCCTTTTGGGCTGGCCCGGTCCCGATCTTGGTGCCAGCGAATACCTGAGCGTCATGCACGACATCGCGGCCGGTATGCCGCCGCGCCTCGATTTTGAACACGAAAGAACCCTTGTCGAACTCCTTGCGGATTTGGCTGATCATCGTCTTGCTGCGCTCCGCCCATGACATTTCCGACGGAGGCCTGGCGGTGACTCTCGCTGAAAAGTGTATTGCCGGCAGCCTCGGTTGCGTCCTGACGTTTCCCTGGGAGGGCCGGGAGGTTGAAACCCTGTTCGCGGAATCTGCAGCTTGTGCCGTTGTTTCGGTGTCTCATGGTAACTGGGCAGCTTTTCGTCGTCTGGCGGATGGGCAGAAAGTGCCGGTTCAGATCCTTGGCCGCGTGGGAGGCGACCAACTATTGATCAACGACTGGATCGCGATTAGCGTCCGTCGCTTAGAAGAGATCTATGAAACTGCCATCCCCGAACTCATGGGCGAGACACCCGTCGAACGGTGAGCTTTCGCGGTCTGTTGGATTTCGCGACTGGAAAAGTGGCAAGAGTAGAAAAGAGCGTCGCGTGACGCTCTTTTCTGCTGTATCATGTCATCGGCCTTCTTTTCGCCGCCGGATCAGTTCTCCTTCATGGTGCAGATTTTTCCACTCGCGCTTCGCTTTGCGCCTCAGGTATATATCGTGGCGGAGTGCAAAGGCGTGAGCTTCCCGCTCCAACTTCTGATAATGCTCGAATCGTTCGGCCGATAGCTTGCCGGCGACTTACCGCCGCTTCTATTGCGCATCCCGGTTCACCGCTGTGACGGCAGTCCCGGTACCGGCAGTTCTGCGCAAGTTCCTCAATGTCGGGAAAGGTGGCGCCGATGCCCTCATCATCGATGAGTTGCAACTCCCTCATTCCCGGCGTATCCAGCAACAGCCCACCCTCAGGCAGTAGAACGAGCTGACGCCGGGTGGTTGTATGACGGCCACGACCGTCTTTGGTCCGCAACTCGCCGATCGCCATTCTCACTTCGCCCACGAGCGCGTTGATGAGCGTTGATTTCCCCGTGCCTGACGAGCCGACAAAGGCCGCGGTGAGTCCCGGTTGAATCCGCGCCCGGATGGCGTCGATGCTATCGGAGTGAATCACGCTCGTTGCATACACGGGTACTCCCGGACTCCGTGCGGTCACTTCAGCGACTTGCTCGGCCGTAGTCTCGCAGATATCGGCCTTGCTCAGAATTATCGCCGGCTGCGCCCCACTGGCCCAGATTCGGGTCAGGTATCGCTCGATGCGGCGAACATTGTAGTCCGCATCCAGTCCGCAAACGACAAACACCAGGTCTACGTTCGCGGCCACCACCTGGCCGCGGGCCTCTTGCCCTGCGCCACCGCGCAGAAACACCGTCTGACGCTCGAACACACGTTCGATGAATACGGTTCGATTCGGCTCAGGCGCGGACTTCAGCGCGACCCAATCGCCGGCTCGCGGCAACTTCGCTTCGTTCAACTCCTGATGGAGACGGCCGGTCAGCTTCGCCAAGCCAGCCCCATGGATAGACCAGACTTCGTAACCTCCGCGATGCTCTATCGCGATCCGCGCGGGGATTAGATAATCATCAGGCCATTCGTTCAATTGGGCTTCAAAGAACGGATTGAAGCCCAATGCCGACAATTCAAACATGATGCTATTCTCATTTTTGCGTACAACAACTCGTGCGCTTGGACCATCGATATCCGGCGCCGGATTATTTACACGCGGGTGGAATCGTTTGCTTCGACAGTTCGGAAAAAAGGGCTACGTCACCAGTCAGCTGATTGTGGGTGACGATCCCTCAGCAATCACTCCGCTTCGTGAGCAATATCCACAGTGAGAATAACGTGAAACATAAGGCCTCTGTTGACTCAATCTGTTTCTACTGGAGTTTATGGATTTTCCTCAACATTGTCAAGCGACACCCGAAAGCTGAGCCCGATCTGCTGGCGTATATCTGGTCGATTTCTGTCTATGTTACATGTATTCAATTGATTTGGATATCACGGACGTGTTCCGTATCGGAACCGTGTGGGGTGCGTTTTCTTCTTGCGGAAGTCATCATGGATTCGTAGATTAGCTAATTGTTACGGCTTTCCGGGTACTCCAGCAATTCGGTAACCCGAACTTGATGGACGACCGCTGGCCTCTTCAGGATTTTGCTGGATATCGGTGCAAAGGAGTCTTCGGCACCGACTCTAAGCCGCCAGACTTTGGAAATGTGAAGGGGAAGGCGAGACGCTTTGGGTATCGTTGAGATGCGGCGAATCTCCTCTATCGTAATATAATTCAAGCCGATACAATCTGCCCCCGTAGCTCAGATGGATAGAGCGCTAGCCTCCGGAGCTAGATGCACAGGTTCGAGTCCTGTCGGGGGTACAACCTAATCAAATCCGGATTTTATGACCGAGCCCAGTTCTCCACTGCCACCGCAGTTACCCTTCGAGGTTTCCGAGGACGATAAACTGCAGGCCGTGCTGGCATACGTGCCCCTGCTTCTGTCTGATCCCGTTTCTCAAGCCGGATCGGTCCGAGTTTGTGTCTGGCCATGTCCGGCTCGGCATGACGCTGTTCGTCATCGAAATTTTCGCCCTTATCCTGCGCTATTTGCGTGTGGTCTGGGACGTCGTGATCCTGCTCTGCGTCGTCGCCGCATTGGCGGGGATCATCAACTGCGTGCGAGGCCGCAGCTTCTGGCTGCCCTATCTATCAGATCTTCTTCTCCCGCCGCTCCTGAAGGCATGTGCTGTCAACTCTACTTTTCGCGAAAGGATCTCTGAGTGCGTATTGCGGAAAAAGTCGCCCGTTTTGATACGGCCCGAAAAGTCATGGCGGCTGGCATCTACCCGTATTTCCGTTCCATCGAATCCGACCAGGATACGATGGTGCAGATCAACGGCAAGGATGTACTCATGCTCGGGTCGAACAATTACCTCGGGCTGACCAACCATCCGCAGGTCAAGGAAGCGGCCATCGCGGCTCTACGCCAGTACGGCTCGGGCTGCGCCGGCTCGCGCTTTCTCAACGGCACTTTGCGCATCCATATCGAGTGCGAAGAGCGTCTCGCCGATTACATGCAGAAGGAAGCAGTGCTGCTCTTTTCTACCGGCTTCCAGGCGAATCTCGGCGTCATCTCCTCCCTCGTCGGCCGCAACGGTTACGTCGTCACCGATTCGCTGGATCACGCCTCGATCATCGACGGCGCCCGCCTCTCTTTCGGCAAAATGGTTAAGTTCCGGCACAACGACAAGGACGACCTTGACCGCGTTCTGAAGGGCCTCGATAATCGCTCCAAGCTGGTCATCACTGAAGGCGTGTTCTCGATGGAAGGTGACATCGTCAAGCTTCCGGAAATTCTCGAAGATTTCTCAGCAACACGGCGCGGATGTGATGCTCGACGACGCTCACGGGATCGGTGTGTTGGGCCCCGAAGGTCGCGGCACGGCCGCGCATTTCGGTTTGCAGGACAAGGTCGATCTCATCGTCGGTACGTTCTCAAAGTCGCTTGCGTCCATCGGCGGGTTCGTCGCCGCGACGGAGGACATTATCCATTTCCTGAAGCATCACAGCCGCGCTTTGATCTTTTCCGCCAGCCCGCCGCCGGCCTCCGTCGCCGCCGTCATCGCCGCGCTCAAAATCATTCTCGCCGAACCCGAGCGCCGTGATCTGCTCTGGCGCAACGCCAATTACCTGCGAAAAGGGTTGCAGAACATCGGCCTCGATACCGGCACCAGTGAAACCCCGATTATCCCCGTGTTCGTGGGTGACGCAATGAACGCCTTTGGACTTACCGCCGCCATGCAGGAAGCGGGTGTGTTCATCAATCCGGTTGTTCCGCCCGCCGTTCAACCCGGTCAAAGTCTGATCCGTTTCTCGGTAATGTCCACCCACACCCTCGAGCAGCTTGATTTTGCGCTGGATAAAATGAGTAAGCTGGCGCGTCAATTCCATCTTGAAACGGGAGCCGCTCATCGAAATTCACGTCTCACCGATTCGCACCTCCCGGGACCGGAAGGATTTTCTGCTCTTCCCCTGGAAGGTTCAGGCCACTGATCCGGCGTGGGTACCCCCGCTCCTGGTCGACGTCAAATCCCGATTTACTCCCAAATATCCTTTCTACGAGCACGGCGAGGTTGAATCGTTCCTCGCCCGAAGCGAACCCGACGGTGAAGTTCTGGGCCGTGTTTGCGCCATCGTCAACCGCGCTCACAACGACTTCCATCACGACAGGGTCGGCTTCTTCGGCTTCTTTGAATCGGTTCCGAATCCCCATGTCGCCCGCGCGCTCCTCGATCACGCGGGCAACTTTCTTAGAAGCCGGAACCTCACTGGCATTCGCGGCCCCATGAATTTCTCGGTTAACGACGAGATCGGGATGCTCGTCGAAGGCTTCGATACGCCGCCCGCGATCATGATGACGCACAATCCGCCCTACTACAACGACCTCATGGTCGAGTGCGGGTTCACCGGCGTCAAGGATGTCCTCGCCTACGAGATCCATCAGGGCGAACTTTCCGACCGCGTCTGCCGCGTCGCGCAAAAGCTTGAGCACAGGCTCAACCTCCGCATCCGTCCGTTTAATCCCAAGGATTTCTGGGGCGAAGTCGACCGCATCCTTGAGGTCTACAACAACGCCTGGGAAGCCAATTGGGGGTTCGTTCCCATGAGCCCGGCCGAACTCAAGCTGATGGCCCAGTCGCTGCGGCTCGTCTACGATCCGCGCCTCGTCTTCTTCGCTGAGACGCCGGACGGCAAACCCGTCGGCTTCTCACTGGCGCTGCCGGATGTCCATGTCATCCAGCAAGCAGATTCCGAACGGCCGCCTGCTGCCCACCGGAATTTTCAAACTGCTCGCCGGCAAGCGGCATCTGCACCGCTGCCGCGTCCTCCTGATGGGCGTGCACCACGATTTTCGCGGCCGGGGCATCGATACCGTTTTCTACTACCGAACGTACGAAACGGGCGTGCAGGCAGGCTATAACTGGGCCGAGTTTTCCTGGGTACTCGAAGACAACACGCTCATGAACGAAGCCGCCCTCGCCATCGGCGCGCATCCCTATAAAAAATGGCGGATCTGGGAAAAGGCTTCTGTGACCGGCAACTTCTCCGAATCCTGATTTGTGTGTGGCGGAAACAAATCGCCTCTCGATCCGTCCGTATTGCGATGACGATCTAGCCGAGCTCTATCCGTTGCTCTCAGACCCCGTCGCCATGGCGCATTGGCCCGCGCCCTTCGACCGCGAGCAGACGCGAATCCTGGATCCGGCGGGCCAATCTGCATTATCGCATCTTCGGCCTGAGCCGCTGGGCGGTGATCCTCAAGGCTTCGGGCAGACTTATCGGTGATTGCGGACTGATTCCCCAGAAAGTCGAAGGTCTCGCCACGCATGATCTTGGCTGGATCATTCATCCGGTTCACTGGAACCGGGGCTATGCCACCGAAGCCGCCACGGCGTGCCTGCGCCACGCATTCGACGAGTTGCTGCTCGATCATTTGTTCGCTAACATGCCGGCTGACCACGCAGCCTGTGTCCGCATTGCTGAAAAAATTGGCATGCGGCGTCAAACCGTCTTCCACAATCCGCGCAACCGGAACATCCTGACCTGCCTCTATAGCGCCACGCGCTCGGATTCCCCCGTCTAAGCCCTCGTCCCGCTGCGGACGAAACATCGGAGGCCCTCGTGTTTGCTGAGGTGATTTCCGCTGCCGTTTTGGGAATTGATGCGTTTCTGGTTAAAGTCGAAAGTCATTTAGAAAACGGCGAAAAGGGCTTCACCGTGGTCGGTCTGCCCGATGTCGCTGTGAAGGAATCTTCGCACCGCGTCATTGCGGCGATCAAGAATTCCGGATTTGTTTTTCCGCACCGCTACATCACGGTCAACCTCGCGCCCGCCGACGTGCGCAAGGAAGGCAGCGCCTTCGACCTGCCCATGGCTATCGGTATTCTCTGCGCCTCTGGCCAATTGCTGCCGGCCAATCTTGAGGCCACGGCCGTCCTCGGTGAACTGGCCCTTGATGGCAAGCTGCGCTCGATTCGCGGCGCGCTGCCCATTGCCGCCTCGCTGCACAAAGCGGGTATCCGCCGGCTGATTGTTCCCGCGGACAATGCCCGCGAAGCCGCCCTCGTCGCCGAACTCGACGTCTACCCGATGCAGTCACTGCGCGATACTGTAGACTTTCTGAACGGCCAGGATCAGGTCGCGCCGTTCCTCGTCAATCGCGACGCGCTCTTCGCGGAAGCTCGCGAAGAGGTCGGCGATTTCAGCGAAGTGCGTGGCCAGAATTCGGTCAAGCGCGCCCTTGAAATCGCTGCCGCTGGCGGCCACAACGTGCTCATGATCGGCCCGCCCGGCTCGGGCAAGACCATGCTCGCCCGCCGCCTGCCGTCAATCCTCCCGGAGTTTACCCTCGACGAAGCCCTCGAGACGACGCGGGTCCATTCGGTCGCCGGCATGCTTAAAGCCGGTCAGGCCATCGTCGCCAATCGCCCGTTTCGCTCGCCGCATCACACGGTTTCCGACGCCGGACTGATCGGCGGCGGCATGATTCCCCGCCCCGGCGAGGTCTCCGTGGCGCATAACGGTGTGCTCTTCCTCGACGAGCTGCCCGAATTCCACAAAAACGTTCTGGAAGTCCTGCGCCAGCCCCTCGAGGACGGCGTCGTCACGCTTTCCCGCGCGGCCATCAGTTTGACGTATCCCGCGAGCTTCATGCTCGTCGCCGCGATGAATCCCTGTCCCTGCGGCTATCTGACGGACCCCGAAAAGGAGTGCAAATGCACCCCCGAGCAGATCCGCCGTTACGTTTCGCGCGTTTCGGGGCCGCTGCTCGACCGCATTGATCTCCACGTCGAAGTGCCGCGCGTCCCGTGGAAGGATCTCTCCTCGAACCAGAGTGGGGAAGACTCTGCCGCCATCCGCGCCCGCGTCGGCGGCGCCCGGCAGCGCCAGCGCGCGCGCTACCACACTACCCGCGCGAATCTCTACAACAATGCGCAGATGTCCAACCGCGAAGTCGAAAAATTCGCGGCTATCGATGCCGCCTCCATGACCGTGCTGCATCAGGCCATCGAACGGATGGGCCTTTCCGCCCGCGCCTATCACCGGATACGTAAAATCGCCCGCACGATCGCGGATCTCGAAGCGGCTGACGACATTTCGCTGCCCCACGTTATTGAAGCCGTTCAATACCGTTCGCTGGATCGAATCAAAGAGCTGGCGGCCTGACGATCCGCCCCTTGAGAAAGTGAACAGGGAGTACCTTTGCCACTGGTGCACCATACCATAGATGAACTTTCCCGGCAGCAGCCGTCCCACGCGGCGCTGCTCTTCAGCGGCCAGGATTATTCCTATGCCGCGTTGACGGACGCCGTCGCGCGCCTGCGCGGCGCGATGGCCGCGCGTGGCATCGCACGGGGCGACCGCGTGGTTCTCTTGTTGCCCAATTGCCCGCATTTCGTCATTGCGCATTTGGCCGTGCTCGGTCTGGGCGCAGTTTCCGTTCCCCTGCATTTTCAGAGCAAAGCGCGGGAAATCACTTGGGCGCTGGAAGATACCGAGGCCAAGGTCCTTTTCGCTTGGAGCAACCTCGCGCCCGAAGTCGAAAAGGCTGCCGCCCGTCTCGAATCGCCGATGCTCCGCGCCTATGTGGGCGACAACGTTCCCCCCGGCGCCGCCAATCTGCTGGAACTCATCGCCTCCGGCCAGTCCACCCCGGCTGACGAATCGCTGACGGATGATGACCTCGCCGCCATTCTCTATACCGCCGGCGCCAGCGGCTTTCCGCGCGGCGCGGAACTCACCCACGGTGCGTTTGCGGTCCATGCGCGCGAACTGGGCCGGCTGCTGCGCATTCGCGAAACCGACCGTTTCTGCTGTTCGCTACCCTTCACGACGGCCTGCGGTCTCACTCTCGGCGTGCATCTACCGCTCCGGCATGGCTCGCGTATCGACATTCATTCGCGTTTTCATCCCGGCGATCTGCTCCGTCATTTGCAGGATGAGCAGATGACCGTGCTCGTCGGCAATCCGGTATGTTACGCCTCGATGGCGGGTTTTCCCTCCGCCGAGAAGCACGATCTCAGCCGCCTGCGCTATGCCCTCTGCTGCGAAGACAAACTCAGCGAGCAGGTCGCCCGCGCCGCCGAAGAACGCCTCGCCATTCGCATCTTCGAAGGTTATGGCACCGCCGAAACGTGCGGTATTGTCACACTCAATCTCTTTCCCGCATTGCAGCCGCGCGGGAGCGTCGGCCATCCACTCGCTGGCCACGACGTGGCGATCCTCGACGCCAATGCGTCTCCCGCCCGGCCCGGCGAATCCGGGCAAGTCGCTGTCAGCGGTCCATGTGTCATGCGCGGCTATCGCAATCGCCCCGACAAGACCCGCCAGGTTCTCAAAGATGGCTGGCTGCTGACCGGGGATAACGGCTACCTCGATGAACAATCCAATCTGTTCATCACCGGACATTCGGGCGAACTGATTGTCAAGGGCGGATTCCCTATCCACGCCCGCGAGGTCGAAGAAATTGTCGAAGGCTTGCCGCACGTGCATGAAGTCGCCGTAATTGGCGTTCCCGATCCGGTATACGGCGAGGAAATTAAAGCCTGTGTTGTACTCAAAGACGGTGCCAGTATCGGACCCAGTGAAATTATTGAGTATATCAAAGAGCGTGTAGCGCTCTACAAATGTCCTAAAATCGTTAAGCTCTATAAGGAACTTCCGCGCACAGCCGGAGGTAAGATCATCAGAGGCCAACTCCGGGAAGACAAGCCCTGACTGTAAACACTGACTATTTCAATGTATAGCCACAAGCAGGGTCGCTTTTCATTGAACTTCAGCGGTGATGAATGTTATCGGATGTGGATCTGACGGCGCTTGCCGCCACCCACGGTCCACCTCAATTTCGTAGGGGAGGTTTACGGTGATTCCGGTTGATGTCATAGGGATTTCGGTATGCCCGCCGTATCAGGGTTACGTGGTGATCTTGAAGGAACGGGACGGTGAACGTTGGCTGCCCATTTTTATCGGTGCGGCCGAAGCCCAGAGCATTTCCTTTTTGCTGCAGGGATTGGAGTACGCCCGCCCCATGACGTACGACCTCTTTGCGCGGATTCTGGACGAGGGTGGCGTCACCATCATTTCATCTTCAGTCAACGATCTCAAGGATAATACTTTTTACGCGGTCGTTGATCTGCGGAATGCCAAGGGTGAAATGCGTCAGGTGGATGCCCGGCCGTCCGATGCTATTGCCCTCGCTCTTAAAACCAAAGCGCCGATTCTTGTAGCTGAAAAAGTCATGGATGGCGCCGCGGTTTCCAACGAACCCGTCAACCGTTCCACCGTCGACCAGATCGCTTATCTGCACCAAAAACTTAAAGAGTGCGTAGAGAGCGAAGCCTACGAGGAAGCGGCGAAAATCCGCGACCATATTCGGTCCCTGGAATCACGGATCACCACCCCCGGGCTCGATCCCGAGGAGCGGACCGAGTAGCACCTGCCTCCGCTTCCCGGGCCACCTCGATTCAGGACATTCCTCGGCGGGCTCTTCTGATCGGGAGCACGCCGTTTTCTTTGTTCACCCGGGGAGGTCAGAATTTCATAAAAAGTGTATCTGAATGAGGCATATCCAGACAGCAACAGTCGCATTTTAGGAATATTTTATAAGTTTATATAAAACAAAACGACGTCCGTCACTTCCAGACCTGCAACGGCGATGGCACTTGGCCTCCACTGAAAAAAGACTTGCTCTTTTAGCAAGCTATTGTTATATTTGTTGTTTGAGCTTCGCCCTGTGAAAATTCATCTCCCCTCTTATCCACCGGGTGTCCACCGGATCTCCGAGCGTCTGGATCCTCAGGACTTGGATCTTGGTCGCGATGTTTTTACGCGACCGATTCAGGCCGATCTCACACTCGACCGACATGACCCCTACTTACAGTTTCAATTTAAGCTCGAAACGTCGGTCAAGCTCGAGTGTGACCGCTGTCTGACTATCTTCGAACAGCCGCTCCAAGTACGCACGCCTATGTTGTATGTTTTGGGACGGCCGCAATCGGCGGAATCGAACGACGACCCGGAAATCTCCTATGTCCCGGCTGGCAGTGTTGAGATCGATATCTCCACAGACCTGCGCGATTTCCTGATCCTCTCGCTGCCCGAACGTAGCCTCTGCCGCGAGGACTGCCAGGGTCTTTGTCCCCTCTGTGGGACCGACTGGAATACGCTGACGTGCCGGCATGCGGCTCCCATCTGACTCATAATCTCTCGTTAATAACCTACTCGGATCCCGAAATGGCTGTACCCAAGCGAAGGACCGGCAAATCGCAGACGTGATCGCCGGCGTGCTCACTTCAACCTCACCAAGCCGGCGGTTGCCACCTGCTCCAACTGTGGCGCCGTTGTCTCACCCCATTGCGTCTGCGCGGCCTGCGGATATTATAACGGCCGCTTCGTCACTCCCGTCAAAGTTTCCTAAGCCTGTTCCTCACCGGTGGACCCCACCCGTTGATGAAGATTGCGCTGGATGCTATGGGTGGCGATTTCGCCCCCGGCGTCCCCATCGAAGGCGCGCTCGCGGCGCTGGATGAGTACGGCGACAGCCTGAGCATTGCTCTGGTCGGACCGCAGGAAATCATCCGGCGGGAGCTTGCCGGACATGGCCGAGAGCCCGATGGACACATCCAGATCGTGGATGCGCCGGAGGTGATCTCCATGTCCGATAAGGCCGGACGGGCTGTGCGCGAAAAGCGTAACAGCTCGCTGATGCGTGCCATCGAACTCCACAAGAGCGGTCATGCTGACGCCGTGATTTCCGCCGGACACACCGGCGCGCAAATGGCCGCCAGTTACATGGTGCTTGGGCTGATCGAAGGCGTGCGCCGCCCCACCATCGGCAGCCTGTTGCCGGTCGCCAATGGCCGCTTCTGCACCCTCGTCGACGTGGGCGCCAACACCGACTGCAAACCGATCAACCTCCTGCAGTTTGCAATTATGGGTTCAGTTTTCATGGAGATCGTCTCCGGCAAGCGGAATCCCAGTGTCGCGTTGCTCTCCATCGGCGAAGAGAAGACCAAGGGTAACGAACTGGTCTTGGCGACTCACTACCTGCTCGAGGAAAGCGGCCTGAATTTCGTCGGAAACGTCGAAGGCAGTGATATTTTCGCCGGCAAAGCCGATGTCATTGTCTGCGACGGCTTTGTCGGCAACATCATTCTTAAATTTGCCGAATCTGTCGGATCTTTGCTGCTGGGCCGGCTGATGTCGCTCGGAGGCGCGAGCGAATCGTTCATGGATGGCCTGCGGCAGGTGCGCAAGGAATTCGACTATGCCGAGATCGGCGGCGTACCGCTCCTCGGCGTCAATGGAATCTCCATGATCTGCCACGGCCGCTCCACCGCCAAGGCGATCAAAAGCGCCATTCGTGAAGCGATGATGCTGACCAGGGGAGATCTGCCGGGCGCGCTTAGCCGCGGTGTTGCCCAGTATGACGTCGGTATGTTTACCCGCGGTATGGCCCGCCTCAAGAGCTTCCATGAGCGGCGGGATGAATTGGAAATCCATAAAGATGACGAAGACTGACCCTGTCCATAAAATCCGCCCCATTGCCCGTATCGCCGGAATCGGCAAAGCCGTTCCTGAAACTGTCCTCACCAACGCCGATCTCGAGAAAATTGTCGACACCAATGACGAGTGGATTACCACTCGCAGCGGGATCAAGGAACGGCATATTGTCAAGCGCGGCGAGAAAACCTCCGACTACTGCATCCGCGCCGCCCGCGTCGCGATGGATGAGGCCGGAGTCACCGCCGAGGAACTCGATTTCATCATCCTCGGCACCATCTCGCCCGATATGCGCTTCCCGGCCACGGCGATCTTTATCCAGGAAGCCCTGCGCGCCACCAATGCCGTCGCTTATGACGTCAGCGCCACGTGCTCCGGCTTTCTCTTGCGCTCTACAATGCTGAGCTGATGATTTCCAGCGGGCGCGCCAAAACCGGGCTCGTGCTCGGCGCCGAATTCCTGACGCCGATCACCGATTGGACCGACCGCTCCACCTGCGTGCTCTTCGGCGACGGCGCCGGCGCCGCCGTGGTGACCCAGGCCACAGACGAACGCGGCATTCTTTCCACGTATATCGGCTCCGGCGGCGATGCCTCACACCTGCTCTATTGCATCGGCCACGGCACCGCCGGTTCGCTCAACAACCTGAGCGGCCTCCCGGAAGACGGCGAAGCCCTGCTGCAGATGAACGGCAACGAGGTCTTCAAGCACGCCGTCCGCACCATGGAAAAAGCCGCCGTGCAGGCCCTCAGCCGCGCGCAGTTGAAAGCGGAAGAACTCGATCTGGCTCGTCCCGCATCAGGCCAATATCCGCATCATCGACGCCACCGCCGCGCGCTTGAAGATGCCCAAGGAAAAGGTGCTGGTTACCATTCAGAAATACGGCAACAATTCTTCCGCGTCGATTCCCTTCGCCCTCGATGATGGCCGCCGTGAAGGTCTGATCAAGGACGGTCAGCTCGTGCTTTGCGTCGCCTTTGGCGGCGGTTTCACCTGGGGCGGGGCCGTCATTCGCTTCTGATTTTTCCCGCTGAATACACCGAACTCGCTTTACCTTTGAATCGAAATATTTTTCTCTTCCCCGGTCAGGGGTCGCAAGCCGTCGGCATGGGCAAGGACCTTGCCCGTGACTTCGAACTGGCCCGCCGCCGTTACGCCGAAGCCGCAGCCGTGCTCGGTTTCGATCTGGCCGCCGTCTGTTTCGAGGGCTCCGACGACGAACTGCGCCAGACCCGCGTCACCCAGCCCGCGCTTTACGTCCATTCCTGCATTCTCACCGAGTTGTTGGCGGAGCAGGGTATCAGCCCCACCGCCGCCGCTGGACACAGCCTCGGCGAATATTCCGCTCTCTTTTCCGCCGGGGCCTTCAGCTTTGCCGATGGCTTGCGATTGGTGAAGGCTCGCGCCGAAGCCATGCAGCAAGCCGGGACGGTCGAATCCCGGCACCATGGCCGCGGTTGTCGGTCTCGAGGACGAAGCCGTTCGCGACCTTCTGCCGCGAACTGTCCGCTTCAGACGGCGTCGTTGTTCCTGCGAATTTCAATTCGCCCGGCCAACTCGTGATTTCCGGCGATGTCGCCGCTGTCCGCAAGGCCGTCGAAGTTGCCAAATCCCGCGGCGCCAAACTTGCCCGCGAACTGCCGGTCTCCGGCGCGTTCCATTCGCCGCTCATGCAGCCCGCGGCGGATGCGCTGTCCGCGGCGCTCGCGGCTGTCACGCTCGTGACTCCACGCATTCCCGTCATTTCCAATGTCACGGCCCAGCCTCACACCACAGTCGAATCCCTGCGCCGCTTGCTGGCCGAACAGCTGCTCTCCCCCGTCCGCTGGACGGAATCGCAACAGGCCCTCGCCGCGGATGGCGACGCCCAGTGGTTCGAAGTTGGCAGCGGCAACGTGCTTGCCGGATTGCTCAAGCGCACCGTCAAGGGTGTTGCGGCCCAATCGGTAAGTGCCGTTGAAGATTTGCGGAAGCTTAATGCCGCCGTGGGAGATGCACAATGAATCGTGATTTGCAGGGCAAAGTCGTCTGGATCACCGGCGCGGCGCGGGGCATCGGTAAAGCCATCGCCCGGGAACTCGCGGCCCGTGGCGCCTCCCTCGGCTTGACGGACGTGCTCGACGCCGATCTCGCGGCCACCGCGCAGGAAATTGCCGCCGAATATAAAATGCCCGTGATCCACGGCCGCCTCGATGTCACCGACGCCAAGGGCGCGGACGATTTTGTCCAGCGCTGCAGCGCCGAACTCGGTGGGCTTACGGCCCTCGTCAACAACGCCGGCATCACCCGCGATGGTCTTCTCATTCGCATGACCGAAGACGACTTTGACCGTGTTTTAAACGTCAACCTCAAAGGCACCTTCGTCTGCACCAAAGCCGCGATCCGGGTGATGATGAAGGCCCGCTACGGCAAGATCGTCAACATGGCCTCCGTCGTTGGCCTTTGTGGCAACGCCGGTCAGGCCAATTATGTGGCGTCCAAGGCCGGCGTTATCGGATTCACAAAAACCGTTGCCATGGAGTTCGGCGCGCGCGGAATTCGCGCCAATGCCGTCGCTCCCGGCTACATTGCCACGGATATGACAGAGAAGCTTCCGCCCGAAGTCAAGGACGCCTTTCTGAAATCGATCCCCCTGGGCTGCGCGGGCAGTCCCGACGACGTGGCGCGCGTCTGTGCCTTCCTCATTTCGCCCGATTCGGATTATATCACCGGTCAGGTTCTCGTTGTGGACGGGGGCATGCACACCTGAGCAGCTTCGTCGTTCCTTTACCTCGCACTAAACAAACTCGGAGACAGCATTCATGATGGACGTCGAACTCGAATCCAAAGTCCGCAAGATCATCGCGGATCGCCTTCAAGTCGATGAAGCCAGCGTCACCACCACGGCGAGCTACGTGGAAGATCTCGGCGCCGATTCCCTCGATCTCGTCGAACTCGTGATGGCCTTTGAAGAAGAATTCAAGCTGGAGATCCCCGATCAGGACGCCGAAAACATGAAGACCGTGGGAGCCTCCGTCGATTACTTGAAGAAGAAACTCGACGAAAAGTAAAGGGACTGCATTGATGAAACGACGGGTGGTAGTCACCGGGATGGGAGTTGTTTCTCCTGTGGGCTCCGGCGTGCCGGCGTTCTGGGAGGCGCTCCGCTCCGGCGTGAGCGGCGCGGGCCCCATCACCCTTTTCAACCCCGAAGGCTTCGGCACGACGTTCGCCTGCGAAGTCAAAAACTTCGACTCCTCCCACGTCCTTGATCCGAAGGAAGCGCGCCGCATGGAACGCTTCACGCAATTCGGGATCGTGGCGGCCCATGCCGCCCTGGCTGACGCCGCGCTCCTGCCCGCCAACGGCGCCCCTGACCTCTCCGGTCTGGGTGTCATCGTCGGCAGCGGCATCGGCGGCATGCAGGTCTTCGAAGAACAGTGCCGCATCTACCTCGAGAAGGGACCCCGCCGGGTCAGCCCTTTCTTTGTGCCGATGATGATTCCGGACATCACTGCCGGGCAAATCTCGATCATGTTCGGTCTCCAGGGACCGAATTTCGCGGTCGTTTCCGCCTGTGCCACGGCCGGGCACTCGCTGCATATGGCGCTGCGTCTTATCCAGGCGGGTGAGGCCGACGTCATGGTGGCGGGCGGCACCGAAGCGCCCATTACGCATATGGGCGTCTGCGGCTTCAATGCCCTCAAGGCGCTTTCCACCCGCAACGATGAACCCCAGCGCGCCTCCCGGCCCTTCGACCGTGACCGCGACGGTTTCGTCATGGGTGAAGGCTCAGCCATCATGATCCTCGAGGAACTCGAGCACGCCAAACAGCGCGGCGCACACATCTACGCCGAATTCCTCGGCGCGGGAGCAAGCGCCGACGCCTTCCACATTACCGCTCCGCACACCGATGGCCTCGGTGCCCGGCGTGCCATGGAAGCGGCCATCAAGGACTCCGGCATTCGCCCCGAGGATGTCAACTACGTCAACGCCCACGGCACCTCCACCGACGTCGGCGACCCCGCCGAATCGCGGGCCGTGCGCGCCGTGTTCGGCGCTCATGCCGACAAACTCGCGGTTTCGTCGACCAAGTCCATGACCGGCCACTGCCTCGGCGCGGCCGGCGCCATTGAAGCCGCCGCCAGCATCCTGGCCACTCGCGATGATATCGTGCCTCCCACGATCAATCTCGAAAACCAGGATCCGGAGTGCGATCTTTACTACGTTCCGAACAAGGCCGAGTCGCGCACCGTCAATGTCGCGATTTCCAATTCGTTCGGGTTCGGCGGCCACAACTCCACAGTCGTCTTCGCTAAGCCGGGCTTCCGGGGAGTGTAATCCAGGGCACTGTTAGCGATGTTTTGGCCCTTCCACCTGTTCCGACGCCGCTCCGCGCCAGTTTCCCGCGAAACCCTCAATCAGGTTCGCGGTCTGCAACGGAACATCGGATATCGCTTTCGCGATAAATCTCTGCTGGTGGATGCGCTCAAACATCGCTCCGCGCTGCCCCTCTTCAACGAAGACCGCTCGCGCTCCAATGAACGCCTCGAATTCCTTGGCGACGCGGTCCTCGACTTCATCGTCGCGGAATATTTCTACCACCTCTTTCCGACGATGGCCGAAGGCGAACTCACCAAGCTGCGCTCCGTGATTGCCAGCGGCTCTGTACTCGTCCGCGCGGCGCAGAAAATCGGCCTCGGCCAGTTCATACTCTTAAGTCCCAACGAGGATCGCACCGGCGGCCGCGATCGCGCCTCCATTCTGGAAGACGCCTTCGAAGCTCTCATCGGCGCGATCTACCTCGACGGCGGCCGCGATTCCGCCCGGGATTTCATCGAAACGCACCTGCTCGGCAACTGGAAAGAAATCGTCCAGCAGCGTGAATTCGTCAATTACAAGAGCCTGATTCTCGAACATGTTCAGGCCCGTCAATGGTCGGCTCCGGTCTACGCGCTGCGTGAAGAATCCGGTCCGGATCACCTCAAACGCTTCGTCGTCGAAGTCCTGATCAACGGCGTGGTTCACGGCAGGGGAGAGGGACTTCTCGAAGAAGTCCGCCGAACAGCAGGCCGCTTACAGCACGGCGCTTCAATTGGGTCTGCTGCCCCGCGGAAAGTCCGATTCTGAAACCAATCCGGAATAGCCGTCCGGTCCGTCGTCACCGGGCACACACATTCATCGTGCATGAATCCGCAGCCGATTTTTTGTTCCCGGTGTGGCGGGCTCTTGGGTCTGCAGTTACATGAAGGCCGAGAGCGTCCCGTGTGCGCGGCATGCGGGCGCGTCGTCTATCGGAATTCTGCACCCTCGGTCGCGGCCATTCTGTTTCGGGAGGGCCGCGTTCTGTATCTAAAAGGAACATTCGGCTCCGTTTGCGGACTGCCGTCGAAACACTCAAATTCTTCGAAAACATATGCGCCGCGGGTTAAACACCCCCTCAAGCGAGTGATTGCATGAACAAGCTTCTTTTGCTGATCTCCCTGACTTTGCTGCTGACCGTCTTGGCAATCGCCATCGGCGGCTGTGACATTGAAGAGACAGAACCCCCGCAGGCGGGTTCCGTCGCGGTCAATCTGACCGAACCCGGGACTCATCCCGACAGCAGCCTCGCCATCACCGGGGCGCGCATCTTCATCGACGGCGTCGAGACTCCCCGCGTCACCCCGGCGACACTCTCCGGCATTTCCGCCGGCCCGCACCGCATCGGCGTCTTCAAACCCGGCTATGTTGACACCGCGATGGTCGTCGATGTGGTAGCGCATCAGGTCACTCCCGCCTGGCTGCAGACGGTGACGATCCTCGAAAGCGGTATTATCCGGCTGTTGCGCGTTCCCGCCGAAACGGAACTCGTTGTTAATGGAATCCATGTGTCGAACGGTCTCTACAATCCCGCCGACACATCGCTTGAATTCACTTCCGTCGGTGTCGGCACGTTCAATGTGACCGCCTTTCGTCCTGGTTACGCCACCGCCTTGCCCGCGCGTTGGACCGTCGACCTCACCCCCGGCACCGTCGCGTCACTGGCGCCTGTCTTCATCCGTGCCGATAGCGGTATCGCCCCCGGCAACCTTGCGCCCGATTTCACGCTGCCCAGCGACTGGGACAGCACGCTTTACAGCCTGCATGATTTCCGCGGCCGCGTCGTGCTTGTCAGCTTCTTCTTTTACAACTGCACCGCCTGCGTCGAGGAAATGCCCTACATCTCTGCAGTTTATAACGATCCACGCTATGCGGGCCGTGTGCAGTTCATCGGCATTGACTTTTCAGACACCTATGATGTCTTCGCCAGCTTCCGCGAAGATCATCCGTCCCTCGATGTCCGCTTCCCCCTCGTGCATGACCGCTACCGCGGCGCTAAGGACGCCTACAACGTCTTCACCATGCCCGCCAATTACATCGTCGATCCCTCGGGCCGCATCAGCAGTGTGCAGGGTGCGCTATCAGAAACCGGTCTCCGCCAGGTCGTCGATCAATTGCTCGAGAATCAGGACCGCCCCACGTTGCGCTTCGCCATGCGCGACACGCTTGTCACTTACACGAATCCGCTGCACGACGCGGAGTTCTACGGTACGATCGAAAATCTGACGGCGTTTGACCGGCCCGTGCATCTCACCGTTACCCCCGTAGTTTTCGCCGACACGGCCCGCCAGACCGGCGCCTGTGTCGCGTCCGATTGCTTTGCGCCATGCTCGGGCCCAATCGACTGGCCCCTCGTCGCCCGGGCAAACCGTGCCGATTCCGTGCGCATTACGATCTACAGCCGCATCTCCGACTGGTCACTCGGTTTCCCCATGCCGCAGGACAGCGCGCTGATCGGTGACTATACCCTGGATGTTAGCGTCGTGCCCGATGACAATGCCGCCGAGCGCGCCACATACCGCCTGCACCTGACTCGCGGCGGCAGTGGTTTCGCTTTCCAGCTTCCGTAAATGTCGAACCGTTGAAAGGACGCCTCCCGTGAAAAAATTGCTTCTTTGGACTGCTGCATTATTGATCATGGCATCCCTTACGGCCAACGCCTTTGCGGATAGCCGCGACTGGTCGCTCGTGGACACCAAGGGCGAGACCTTTGCCACCGCCACGCAGCTCGGTGACGCTCCCGCACTGCTGATCTTCTGGGCCACTTGGTGTGCCCCCTGTAAGAAGGAACTGGCTGACCTCAAGCCCTACTTCGACGGTCTGGTCGACAAGGGGTACCATGTGGTTCTGATCTCCGAGGACAATGCCAAAACGCAAAGCAAAGTCAAGCCTTATATCGATTCCAAGAAGTTCACCTGGCCGGTGCTGCTCGACCCCTCCGGGGAAGTGCTGAAGCGCTATGGCGGTACGTCGCTGCCCTTCACGGTAGTGCTGGACAAAGACGGCAAAGCCGCGCAGAAATTCCGGGGCGCAATTTCCGATACCGGCGCCCTCACCCGTCAGCTCGACAACCTGCGGGGGGATACGGGTGAGTAAGCGCCTTGCCGCCTTCGTCTTCGGGATCTGCCTGATCGTCGGCGCTGCCCGCGCTGAAGAGACGACTCCCATCACCATCGAAGGCTCCAATTTCCTCCGCTACGACAACGGCCGGGAAGTCGATACACGCCGCGCCGATTTCAGTTTTCCCGATAATACGATCAAGCGCCCCTTCTTCGAAGATCGCTTGCAGTTGGATATCTTCCGCGGCAATTTGCGCCTCGGCGGCCGCTTCCTCTACTTCCGGCCGTCCACCGAGGACCAATATCGCGACGCGCTGCTCGAACAGAATCGCATCGACAAACGTTATCTCGAAGCGACTTTCGCCCCGTTCCGTCTCCGTGTCGGCCATTTCAGCGACGTCTGGGGAAACGGACTTGCCTTCAGCGCGTTTGAGAATCGTGACATATATTTCGATTCGGAACTCGACGGCGCGCACGTGCAGTTCGAAAGCGAACCGTTTTTCTTCACCGTCCTCCGCGGCAATTCGGAAGACGGCCGCCTCGTCAAGCGCACCGAAGTCACTGCCGCTCGCGGCAACCTCCGCGCGCTGGGTCAATCCCTCGGCGTTAACTACGTAGTTCAGGACAGCGGCGCTTATCCTGAAACGCATGTCTCGTCTTCTCGACTGGCGCTTCTTCTCGCGGCCTGTTTACGGTCTACGGCGAGCGCGCCTGGAATGAGTCAAAACTCGCGCTGCAACCCGTCCGCGGTCATGCCACCTACGTCGGCTCCGTCCTCAGCAAATGGAGCTGGTCGCTGCTGCTCGAATACAAGGACTATGACTACGTTGTGGCTACGCCGTTCCAGAATCCCGCCACGGCCTACCGCGAACTGGGCCCACGCCTCCTGCAGGGCCGCGAACCGCACGTCCTCAACATTCCGAATGAGACGGGCTATCAGGCGGAACTCTCCGGCCAACTGACCGCGTCGACGTTCACGACGTTGCACTACAACCTCTCCAGCCGCCACCCGAAAGATCAGAGTGGCATCCCGCTGCCCACGCTGCATCAGGCCGATGCGCCCTTCTGGGAACTCTTCGCCAGCGCCGAGCAGGATCTGCCGCAGGGCCGCCGCCTGACGGTCGAACTGGGCGCCAACGAGGAGGCTGCTGTGCTATGGCAAAAGCGCCAGTGGGCCATGGTGCGCCTCACGACACCCGTGCGCGGTCCGCATGCGCTGGAACTCGAAACCGAAACCCTGCTCATTACCGACAAGTTGCGCGACGATCAGAAATTCACCGACCAGCTCGTCTCCCTCGGCTGGTCCAACGGCGGCAGCATGTCGGTCACCTTCGGAAGCGAATTCAGCACGGATGACGCGCTGAAGCAGCGGGAAGGCAAGAACTGGCCTTTCGCCGAAGCCGCCTTGGTCTCCGGCGGTGGCCGCAATCGCCTCAGCGTTTTTTACGGACGCGAACGCGGCGGTCTGCGCTGCTCTAATGGCGTTTGCCGTCAAGTTCAGGCTTTCTCGGGTGTGCGCGTAACCATGGAAACGAGTCTCTAACCGTGGCCCAAACCGAGGATCCACGCCGTCAGTTGCCGGGGGTGGATGCCCTGTTGGCGCATCCTCTTGTGATCAACCGGAGTGGCCAGGCCTCGCCCGAGATTCTCGCCTCCATCATTCGTGACATCCTGAGCGTGGCTCGCGATCGTATCGCAGCCGGTAAGCCCGCGCCTTCGCACGACGACCTGGCGACGGCTGTGCTGCGTGAAGTGAGCGCCCTCGCCAATGCCGCGCCGCGCCGCGTCATCAACGCCACCGGCGTCATTTTACACACGGGTCTCGGCCGCGCTCCGCTGTGTGATGAGGCGGTGGCGGCAATCATGAAGGCGGCGCGCTATGCCGACGTTGAATTCGATCTCGCCAGCGGCGACCGGGGCGACCGCACGCGGCATGTCGAAGCTCTGCTCACCCGCATCACTGGCGCCGAAGCTGCCTTCGTGGTCAATAATAATGCCGCCGCGCTGTATCTTGGCTTGAATGTTCTCGGCTACCGTCAGGAAGTCATCGTCTCGCGCGGCCAGCTTATCGAAATCGGTGGTAGCTTCCGCCTGCCCGATATCATGGCCCGCAGCGGCGTGAAGCTGGTGGAAGTCGGCACCACGAATCGCACGCGTCTCGACGACTACCGGGCCGCGATTACCGAGCGCACGGCGCTCCTCCTCGCTGCCCACCCGTCCAATTACCGCATCTCGGGATTCACGGAGTCCGTATCCATCGAAGCCCTGGCGGCGCTGGGCAAAGAGCGGGGAATACCTGTCGTCGACGATGTCGGCAACGGCCTCTTGTGGGATTGGAGTAATCTCGGATTGCCGCCCGAACCCTGCGTCGCGGCGAGTCTCGCCGCGGGGTCTGATCTTGTGCTGGTTTCCGGCGACAAGGCGCTTGGTGGCCCGCAATGCGGCATCATCCTCGGGTCGAAATCGCTTGTGACCCGCTTGAAAAAGAATGCTCTGGCACGCGTTCTGCGTACCGATAAGCTGACCCTGAGCGCCCTCGATGCCACGCTGCGCGCCTATCTGGATCGTTCACAACTTGCGCGGCGCATCCCCTTCTGGAGTATGCTGACCGCACCGCTGGACGAATTGCGCGCGCGGGCCGCCAGACTGAAGCGTCGCATCAGAGCCGCTCGTGCAGTGGCAAACGCTCGAAATATGTGACTCCGAATCAGAAGCGGGTTCCGGCACTCTGCCCGCCGTCGGTCTGCCCAGCATCGCTCTCCGCGCGCTTCCCGAAGGATGGAGCGCGGGAACATGGGCGTTGCGACTCCGCAACGCTGCGATTCCCGTAATCGGCAGTGTGCGTCAGAACATGCTCTGGTTGGATATGCGAACCGTGGCCGATGCCGAAGAAGACCTATTGGTCGATTCGGTTACCGCCGCGTTGCAAAGGAGGTAGTCCATGCTCCGTTGGGTCACGATTTTCCTGGCCGTGGTGCTGCTGCCCCTGTCTGTTTTCGCGGCGCATGTGCAGTGGGCCGTCATCGACGGCGCAATTGGGCCTGTCGCGAACGAGATTATCGCGTCCGCTGTCGCCGCCGCCGAAGCGGATTCCGCGATCGCCCTGATCATCGAGCTCGACACGCCCGGCGGCTTGCTTTCTACCACACGCATTATCTGCAAGACATTGCTCGCCGCCAAAGTGCCGGTCGTCGTCTATGTGTCGCCTTCCGGTGCGCGCGCCGGATCGGCGGGTGTCTTCATTACGCTGGCGGCGCACATCGCCGTGATGGCCCCCGGTACCAACATCGGCGCGGCGCATCCCGTGGGAATTGGCGGCGATGGCAGCGGGGACACTTCGCGGGTCATGGCTGCGAAGGTGACCAATGATGCCGCCGCCTTTGCCCGCACGTTGGCCGAACGCCACGGGCGAAATTCGGATTGGGCCGAACGCGCCGTACGCAACAGTATCTCGGCGACGGAAACCGAGGCGCTGCGCGAGAATGTGATCGACTTCATCGCGTCTTCGCGCGACAGCCTGCTGCTGCTGCTCGATGGGCGGGTGGTGAACGTGAATGGACGCTCCGATACGCTGCATACGGCGCATGCCACTGTGCGTGAAAAGCCGGTGGGCTTTCGCCTCAAGCTCCTCAGCATTATCGGCGATCCGAATATTGTCTACATCCTGCTGCTGCTCGGCATCTACGGTTTGTTCTTTGAATTGTACAATCCGGGCGCGATTCTGCCCGGTGTTGTTGGCAGCCTCTCGCTGATCCTCGCCTTCTATAGCCTGCAACTGCTGCCCGTCAACTGGGCCGGAGTATTGCTGATTCTGTTGGCGCTGATCTTGTTTATCCTTGAAATCAAGGTCACCAGCTACGGCCTGCTCAGCGTCGGCGGGGTGGTCGCCATGATCCTTGGCTCGCTGATGCTCTTCGACGGAGCGGCCAGAACGCAAGGAGTCCGCGTGGGCCTGGAACTGATTATTTCCGCCTCCATTGTTACGGCGCTCTTTTTCGCTTTCATCGTCGGCATGGGAATCCGTGCCCAGAAGCGCAAGGTAGCGACCGGCAAGGAGGGCATGGTCGGCGAAATTGGCACCGTGTCCATTGCTCTTAACCCGCGCGGCAAAATCCGCGTCCGCGGGGAGTGGTGGGATGCGGAAAGCGAGACCCCAATCCCCGTGGAAACGCGGGTCCGGGTCGTCGGTGTAATGGAGAACATGGTTCTGAAGGTCGAACCCGTGAAGGAAACGGTCTAAGCTTCCCGGTCAACCGAAGGAGACGATTATGCTGCCGTTTTATGGATTTCTGCTCGTTTTCGCGATCTTTATTCTTGCCTCCGCGATTCGCATCCTCAACGAGTACGAGCGCGGCGTCATTTTCCGCCTCGGACGTGTGATTGGTGTCAAAGGTCCCGGTCTCATTCTGCTCATTCCCATCGTCGATCGGATGGTCAAGGTCAGCCTGCGTACCGTGGTCTTCGATGTCCCCCCTCAGGACATCATCACCAGTGACAACGTATCCATGCAGGTGAACGCCGTCGTTTTCTTCCGTGTCATCGACCCCCAGAAAGCCGTGATCGAAGTGGAGAACTTCCTCTTCGCCACCAGCCAGATTTCGCAGACGACTCTCCGCAGCGTCCTCGGCCAAGTCGTCCTCGATGATCTCCTCTCGCAACGGGACAAGATCAACGATCAACTCCAGTCCATCATCGATCAGCAGACCGAACCGTGGGGTATCAAGGTCTCGCTCGTCGAAGTCAAGCATGTGGACCTGCCGCAGGAGATGAAGCGCGCCATGTCCCGTCAGGCCGAAGCCGAACGCGAACGCCGCGCAAAGGTCATCGCCGCCGAAGGCGAACGCCAGGCCGCCGATCAGCTTACGGCCGCCGCCGCGATCATTGAACAGCATCCGACCGCAATCCAGCTCCGCTTCCTGCAAACCCTCGTCGAAGTCGCCTCGGAGAATAATTCGACGACGATTTTCCCTGTTCCCATCGACTTGCTCGGCCCACTGATGCGCAAATACGATGATAAGCGACACGACTAAAAGGGATTGTGTGTGAAGGTCAGTCATCATAAACGAAGCTTGCGTTCGCATCACCGCGGATCGGCCTCGGCGGTCGCGATTTTTCTGGGGCTTTTACGGGTCGGAATTCCCTTGCTGTTGATCGGCGGCGCGGCCTTCTGGCTGCTGAACCACAGCAGCGGCGCCGAGGGGCAACTCCACGTCAGCACATCCGTGCGCGGTGCGGAAATCCTGATCGGCGGTGTGCAAACCGGTTTTCAGAGCGACACGACGCTATTCGTGCCGGTCGGCCGCAAGATCGTCACGGTCCGTAAGCCGGGCTTCGTTTCCATCCCCGAATTTGCCATAGTGGAAATGACCAGCCACGCCCGCCTGACGGCGAATTTTGTGATGCGTCCGGCTCGCGACGTCGCCGAACGCGATTCGATCCCTCCCTTGCGTCCCGTGCGGCAGGAGATCTTCAGCACCGGGCAGCCGGTGATCCAGATTCCGCCCGCTGCCCGGCACGGCAGCCGCCGCGTTCTCGATCTCTCGCCGCGTCTCACAACGTCCGCGCCACCCCCCAGCGATGCCCTCGAATCTTCCAACCCGCCGCCTTCTGCGCCGGAATGGCAGTCATCTCCGACGGCGGAAACCCCCTCCAGTTCAAGTTCCGCGCTGATGAGCACTCAGGTCACGGTCTCCTCCGTGCCCGAAGGCGCCCTCATCAGCGTCAATGGCGCGCCGACGCAGCATCTTACACCGTATACATTTCGCGGTCTCGACCGCGGCCTTTATTCGTTTCGCGTCAAGCTTGAAGGCTACCTCACTCGGCCCGAGTCGCTGGCGGTCGCGCTGAACGAGGATTTCCAGCGCGAACTCGTCGCCTTCGAACTTGCGTCCGATCCGTCGCTGCCCCGCCCGCTGCTCACACTCTCCACCGTCCCCCTCGCGGCCGGGATCACTGTCGACGGTCGCGCCGCCGGCGTCGGCAAAGTGACACTGGATCCCGGATTCGGCGAAC
This sequence comes from uncultured bacterium, assembly GCA_963735175.1. GTDB lineage: Bacteria > Electryoneota > RPQS01 > RPQS01 > RPQS01 > CAVTJX01. Next base: position 47,500 of record CAVTJX010000018.1, read on the forward strand.
ATCGCGTAGAATTCGCCGAGGTCCCCGGCTACCGCACGCCCGCCCCGGTCGCCATTCGCCTGACGGCCGCCGAACCGGAAGGCGAAGCCACGGGCCGCTACGAACGTCTGACGGGCAACGCCTTTGTCGCCATCGTTCCGAATGATGACGTCGAACGGTTCGACAGCCGCCTGCTGCGCGTTTATGTCGATAATGAACTCGTGTTGGACAATCCCAAGGAACGATTCGACGCCACGCTCCTCGGAAAAATTCTCTCCGGCCGCCGCCTCGTGCGTGTGCAATACGGCGATCTGCAAAGTGACATGCAGGTAAACCTGCTCGATGGTGAAGTGAGCGAAATTGTCTTCCGCATCGAAAGCTTCTTTAGCAAACGCCGACTGCGCCTCAAAGAAAAGTCCGCTGTTCCTGTCGAAGAGTGGCGCCAGCATTCCCAAAAGCTGACCGTGCTCACCGTCTCGTCCTGATGAGGTTGCGCCGCCGTCCATGAACGAACGTCTGCAGAAGGTCATTGCCGCCCGTGGCATTGCTTCGCGCCGCGAGGCTGAACGGATGATTCTGGAAGGCCGTATCGTCGTCAATGATGCCGTCGCCACGGAACTGGGCACCCGTGTGGATCCGGATGTCGATCGCATCGTGGTGGACGGCCGCCCGTTACGTCCCGCAGCCGCGCCGCGCGTGCTGATGCTGAACAAACCCGTCGGCTATCTGTCCACCTGCAAGCCCGACCGCGAAATCGGCCCCACGGTCCTCGAACTCGTCCCGCGTGATCGCCGTTACTTTCCCGTGGGCCGCCTCGACCAGAATAGCTCTGGCCTGATGCTGCTGACCGACGACGGCGACCTCGCTCATCGCCTTACACATCCGCGTTATGGCACGGAAAAGGTCTACGATGTCGAAACCCGTCACCCCCTGCGTCCGGAACAGGTCAACGAGCTGATCGAAGGCGTCATGCTCGATGACGGCCCGGCCCGTGCTCTCGACGTCCAGCAGGTTTCACCGCGCGGCGTGCTCATTACGCTGGGCGAAGGCCGCAAGCGCCAGGTCCGCCGCATGATTATCGCCGTCGGCTCGCGCGTCCTTTCGCTGCGCCGCGTGCGCATCGGCGGCCTCTGCATCGGTTCGCTGCCGTCCGGAAAATGGCGCGAACTCGAACCCTCCGAAATCGAACTGCTTTTACAACCCCGCCGCGCTGAATGTTAGTCCTTTGAGGTGAGTCATGTTTATCATCGACGAAGTGAATCACATCATTCATGACGCCTCGTTCGTCAAGTACGAGTGCCAGATCAAGAATATTCCCGACGACAAAAAGAAAAAGATTCATACGCTCGAACAGGTCAAGCGCATGATCGACACCAATCACCGCCCGCAGTATAACGGCTGCAAATATTGCCTCGCCGAGTACCACCAGTTCGATATGAACAGCATTTTTCGCTGACGCATGGCCCGAGTGATCGTCGGCACCGCCGGCCACATTGATCATGGCAAGTCCACCCTCGTGCGCGCGCTTACCGGGACCGATCCCGACCGCCTGCCCGAGGAGAAGAAACGCGGCATTACCATTGATCTGGGCTATGCGTTCCTCGACGATGTCGCCGCCATCATCGACGTCCCCGGCCACGAGCGTCTGATCCGCAACATGGTGGCGGGGGCCGCCACCATCGACTACGCGCTGCTTGTCATTGCCGCCGACGATGGCGTCATGCCGCAAACCTTCTGAGCATCTCCAGATCCTTCGCCTGCTCGGCGTAGGCCAGGGCCTCATTGCGCTCACCAAGGCCGACGCCGTCGAAGCCGACTGGCTCGAACTGGTGGACGAGCAGATTCGCGCCGCCGTGCAGGGCACCTTTCTCGCCGATCGCGCCGCTCTTCCGCGTCGATTCGCTCTCCGGTCGCGGTGTTCCCGAGCTGCGCGCCTTTCTGCTGACAACGCTCGCCGCGTTGCCTGCCCGCTCGCCCCACGGCGTCTTCCGTCTGCCCGTCGACCGCGTCTTCCAGGTCAAGGGTCGCGGCACGGTCGTCACCGGCACCATTCTTTCGGGACGCGTTCAACGCGACGCCCGCCTCGCGGTACTGCCTGGCGGGCTTGATGTTCGTGCCAAACGCCTCGAGTCCCACGGTATGGAGCAGGATGAGCTTCACGCCGGCCAGCGCGCCGCGCTCGAATCTCCTCGGCGAAACCGAAAATCTAAACCGGGGTGTCACGCTCACTGTCCCCGGCGGCCTCACGGCGTCCACCCGCATCCGGGTTTCACTGGAGTTGCTTCCCTCTGTCGAACCGCTTAAGGACCGCCAGCGCATTCGTCTGCTCATCGGCACGCAGGAAGTTATTGGCCGCATGCAGCTCCTCGATCGCCGCAATCCCCGCCATCCCCTCGCCAACGTCCTGCTCGAGGAGGAGGTCGTGGCCGTCTGGGGTGATCGCTTCGTCTTGCGCCGCTATTCGCCGCTCGAAACCCTGGGCGGCGGACTCGTCCTCGAACCGGCCACGCCGCGCCTGCGCTCCCGCGATCTGCCGCGCGAACTGGAATTCTCCGCCGCGCTCAGCAATGCGAATCTTGATCAGGCTCTCACCGCGTATCTGGCCTATCGCGGCGCCAGTGGCATCGACGCTCCGCTCCTCGCCCGCGCCCTCGGCCTCACGCTGCCCGAACTGCTTGCGCGCGCCGCGAAGCAGAAGGTGCTGCACGTCGGCGACACGCTGCTTTCCCAAGCGCGTTTCGAAGAACTGCGCGCCGCCGTTCGCGCGCGTTTGAGTGCCCTCCATCGTCAGGCTCCCGGCACGCCCGGCTTCGGCCGCTCCGATCTGAAATCCGATGCCGCTGCCGATTTACCGGACGCGCTCTTCGATCATCTGCTGACAGGTCTCATCGCCGAGGGCAGCATCCTCCAGGACAACGCCAGCTACCACGAGCCCCAGCGCCGCGTCGTCCTCACGCCCGCTCAGCAGGAATTGCACGGCCGCATCGCCGAACTGCTCGCGCGCCGGCGGTTTCGCGCCGCCCTCGTCCGTCGTGATTTCCGAAACGCTTCACCGCCCGCGCCCCGAAATCGAAAAAGCCCTCGTCGTCATGGAACGTCTCGGTCAGGCGCGCCGTCTGGGGCTTGATCTGTTCTTCGATGCCGCGCACTTCGACCGCGCCGTGGAAACGATTCGCGCCCATTTGCAGGGCACGCCGGAACTGTCGGTCTCCGACGCCAGCCGTCTGCTGGCGTCTTCCCGCAAGTACGTGGTTCCGTTCCTGGAATTCCTCGACGGCAAAGGCATCACCCAGCGCGCCGAAAACGTCCGCATCCCCGGCCGCAATCTGCAAAAGCTGCCATAAATAATTATCTCGCGAGCCCAGTACTATTGAAGACGATTTTAGCGATTATGGACGGCTACGGCCTCCGCCCGGATGAAGAGAATAATGCGACTCGCCTGGCGGACACGCCCCATCTTGATGAGATCTTCCGCCGCTTCCCCGATGTCACGCTGAAAACCAGCGGCCGTGACGTCGGTCTGCCCGCCGGACAGATGGGCAACAGCGAAGTCGGACACCTGAATATCGGCGCGGGCCGCATCGTTTATCAGGACATCACGCGCATCGACCGCGCCATCGAAGAAGGCGATTACTTCCAGTCGCCGGCGCTGAACGATTTGCTGGACGCCCTCGAGCGCCGGGGCCGCTTCCTGCACGTCATGGGTCTCGTCAGCAACGGCGGCGTGCATTCCTCCATGGAGCATCTGCGCGCCACGCTCGAACTCTGCCGCCGCCGCAATTTCTCCCGCGTCGTGCTGCACGCCTTCACCGATGGTCGCGACACGTCTCCCATGTCCGGCGTCGGCTTCATCCGCCAGCTTGAAGCCTGGATCGCGGAACTCGGCGTGGGCCGTATCCAGACTGTCAGCGGCCGCTATTACGCCATGGACCGTGACAAGCGCTGGGATCGCGTACAGAAAGCGTATCGCGTCCTTCTGTTTCGCCGATGGCCATCATGCGCCCTTGGCCGAAGCTGCGCTGGAAGCATCCTATCAAGCCGGCGTCACCGATGAGTTCGTGCTCCCCACGGTCATCGATTCTCCCGGCGGCCCACAAACGCTGACGGCCGAAGACGGCGTCTTCTTCTTCAACTTCCGCGCCGACCGCACGCGCCAGCTCACCGACGCCCTCACCAAGCCGCGGCTTCGACGGCTTCGAAGCGCCCGTCAAGGTCGCGCACTTCGTCACCATGACGCGCTACCGCGAGGATTACGATTTTCCCGTCGTCTTGCCGCCGCAGAAGCTGACCAACCTTCTCGGCCAGATAGTTGCCGAGGCGGGCCTGAAGCAACTTCGCATCGCGGAGACGGAAAAATACCCGCACGTCACCTTCTTTTTCAATGGGGGAGAGGAGACGCCGTTCCCGGGCGAATTCCGCATCCTCATCCCTTCGCCCCGTATCGCCACTTACGACCTGCAGCCCGAGATGAGCGCCCCCGAAGTCACCGACAAACTCGTGCACGCGATCCGCTTCGGACGCCTACGATTTCATCGTCGTCAACTTCGCCAACTGCGACATGGTCGGCCACACCGGCAGTGCTCGCCGCCGCCATCCGCGCTGTCGAAGCCGTCGACACTGCCATCGGTCGCGTCTGGGACGGCCGCGCAGCGAGCAAGGTTACGCCATGCTGCTGACCTCAGACCATGGCAATTCCGAGGAAATGTGCGATCCGACCACCCACGGTCCGCATACCGCGCATACTACCAACCCCGTGCCGCTCGTGCTGCTCAGTCAGGAAAACACGGTCATGCTGCGCGATGGCGGACGCCTGGCCGATCTCGCGCCGACCATTCTCGAACTCATGCACCTTCCGCAACCCGCGGAGATGACCGGACAATCGCTCCTCGTCACGAAGCGCTGAGCTTTCCGCTCAGTAAATTCACCCGTGCTCGTGGCGCTCGCGCTGGGCGTTGCCTTGCGGATGCTCCTGCTCACGCTGACTCCCAGTCGCCGGCCCCTCGCTTCCCGGCCAGCTCTCGTCCTACAACGACGAGCTGGCCCACGGCAATTATGTGCGCCATCTGCTGCAATTCGGCTCCCTGCCCACGCAGGTCGAAGCCATCGACGCCCATGCGGCGCTCGAACGCGGCGAGTACGAGAACTACCAGCCGCCGCTCTATTATCTGCTCACCGCCGGCCTCTGCCGGCTATCCGGCGCCAGCGATCGTCTCCGGCGTCATTTTCGCAGGCCGCGCCGTCAACGCCGTTCTGTCCATCGGTCTGCTGTTCGTCTTTCTGCAAATCGGCCGCGCTCTCGCCTGGAGCGCTCACACCGTCGCCGCCGGCGGCATTTTCATCTCTCTTTCCGGCGTCTTCGTCCGCTTCACCACCACGGCCGGGAACGAAACACTCTTCTGGCTTATCGCTGCGGGCCATGATCCTCAGCGCCATCCGCCTCGGTCAGAAGTCCGACGTCAGCGCTGCGGAATGGCTGCTCTTCGGATTGCTCGCCACGCTGGGCCTTTACACCAAGCTGTCCATCCTGCTGTTGCTGCCGCTGCCGGCGCTCGCGCTCTGGCGCTCGCCGCGCTGCTTAATGCCGCTGGCCTCGCTCTACCTGTTCATCGTCGCCGCCACGCTCCCCGTCTGGCTCCGCAATCTGCACGAATTCGGCGCGTTGCTGCCGCTGACGGCGGGCTTCGGCACGCCCGCCTGGCGCGTGCCCGGTCCGGCGTCCGCCGCCTTTGCGTTCCGGTCGTTCATCTTCCCCTGGTGGGAATTCTGGCGCAGCGCTGTCGGCCTGCTCTTCATGGCCCCGCTGTCGCTGTTTCTGCTCGATGCTGTTTTTCGCCGCGGCGACCCGCGCCGTGCTTCGCGCAGGCTCCGCTCCTTGCCGCCGCTTTGGGCATTGCCCTGGCGTCGTTCGTCTGGCTGAACCTCCGCTATGATCAGGCCGAAGGCCGTTACCTGTTTTCCGCCTGGCCCGCGCTCTGCGCGGTCGTGGGCGGCGAACCGGGTACGGACCGCCGGCTCTGGATCCTTGTGTTCGTACTTCTCCTCCCCTTTGCGTTTGATGCTGCTCCCCGCAGGTGGTTGATTGCTCCAGCAACTGAAAAGTCTCACTCGCGACTCGATGATTTACGGAGTCGGGCACATTGCGACCCGACTCCTCACGTTCCTGCTCCTGCCGTATTACACGTTTCGCATGACCCCGGCGGAGTATGGCGAGATCACGCTCTACTTCCTGTTCGTTGCCATCACGCAGACGTTCTTCTCCTACGGCATGGATATCGCATATCTGCGCTATTTCACGCTGGCGAAGGACCCTGCCGACCGTCGCGTCGTTAGCGGCACCACGCTGCTCACCGTTCTGGCCAGTTCCACCGCGCTCTGTCTGCTGATCGTTGCCGCGGCTCCCGCCGTCGGCCGGCTCGTCATCCAGAACCCGATCAGCCCCGACGTCGTACCGGCGATGATCCGCATCTGTGCCGGCATTCTGTTCTTTGACACCATTTCCACCTTTCCCTTTCTCTACCTGCGCGGCAAACACCGGCCCTATCGTTTCGCGGCCACCAAACTCTTCAACGTCGCCGTCAACATCGGCCTCAACCTCTGGTTCGTGGGCGCGCTGCGTCTTGGCGTGGCCGGTGTCCTCTGGGCCAACCTCATCGCCAGCGGCGTTACCACGCTCGTCCTGATGCCGACGATGGTGCGCGACGTCACGCTGCGCTTCGACCGCGCGCTGATCCGCGAGATGGTCCGCTTTGGCATCCCCAATATCCCGACCTATCTGTTTGTGATGATCATCGAACTGGCGGGGCGGAAAATCATCGAACTCTACCAGGGGTTGAATGAAGTCGGCCTCTACAGCGCGGGCTATAAACTGGGCATGTTCATGGCCGTGGTCACCGGAGCCTTCCGCTTTGCGTGGCAACCGTTCTTCCTTTCCCATGCCGACCGCCCCGACGCCCCGCGCCTTTTTGCCCGCGTGCTCACCTATTATCTGCTGGTGACGCTGGCCCTGTTCCTGGCGTTGACGTTGTTTGTAGATACACTGATAAAAACACGCTGGCCCGGCATCGGCTATCTCATCCATCCGGACTACTGGGCGGGGCTCGCCGTCTTTCCCATCATTCTCCTTGCCCACGTCTTCGACGGCGTCTACGCCAATCTGATGGTCGGTGTGTACCTGAAAAAGCTCACAGCCTGGCTGCCGCTCGTTACCGGCGCCGGCGCCGTCTTCACCATCGGCTTCTGCCTGCTGCTCGTGCCCGTCTATGGGATGATGGCTGCCGCCTGGATTTCCCTCGTTGCTTTCGTACTCGAAGCCGTCCTTTGCTGGTTCGTTGTCCGCCGCGCCTATCCCGTGCCCTACGAATGGGCGCGCCTCGCCAAATTGAGTGCGGTCTGCGGTCTGCTGCTGGCGCTGGCGTATGTGCCCGGCCTGCGCGGATCGCTCCCGCGTTTCGCGCTGCTCCTTGCCTTTCCCGCGCTGCTCTATGCGGTCGGATTCCTGAACGAGCGCGAGAAATTCCACCTGCGCAAACTCCTGTTTCGGAAATGAAAATTCTCTACATCGCCGCCGAACACGTTTCCGGAACCCTGTCCCTCTTTAAGGCCGAGCACGAGCGCCGTGGTGACGTCTGCCGCTTCGTCACGTTCTGGCACAGTCACTGGGATTTCCCTGACGACATCTGCCTGGATCTGCCGCTTATGCCCGATCGCGCCTGGGTCCGCCGCCTGCGCCGCCTGCTGCAGGCCAGCGAAGGCCACGCGCCCGAAAGCTGGGTTGGCGGCGACCTGCGCCTCTGGCAGCCGGGAACCCTGGCGCGCACGCTCTTCGCGCTCCGTGACCGTTGGCTCTGGCCCATGATCCACCGGAAGATCCGCGCCTACGGTCTCGACGACTTTGACCTCATCCACCTCGACGGCGGCCTCGATTTCACCCGCGATGCCCGCTTCGTCCGCGCCATGCGCCGCAAGGGCAAGCACGTCGCCGCTTTTTACCATGGCACCGACCTGCGTAATCGCGGCATCGTTCCCGCCATCGACGAACAGGTGGAGCTGCGTCTCACTAGCGAGTGGGATCTGCTCGAATATGATCCGCGGCTGCATTACCTCTATCTGCCGTTTGATACCTCCGTGTATCCGCCGCGCGAATACCGTTTCCACAGTCCCATACGCATTTGCCACGCCACGCGCAACCCTTACAAGGGAACGGCTTACGTCATGGAGGCGGTGCGTGACCTTTCCGCGCGCTATCCCGTCGAACTCGTGCTGCTGAAGGACTTGTCGCACGCCGAAGCCCTGCGCCGCAAACAGGACTGTGACATCGTCGTCGATCAGTTGACCAATGCCGGCGGCTGGGGCTACGGCATGAGTTCCGTCGAGGCCTTCGCCATGGGCCTGCCGGTCGTCACCAACATTCCCGATAAAATGGCGGGGCCGCTGGGCAGCCACCCCTTCGTGCAGGCGGACCCGGATTCCATTCGCGACGTGCTGGAGCGCCTGATCACCGACGAGCCGCTCTGCCGCCGCCTGGGCGCCGAGGGCCGCGCCTGGGTCTGTGAACGCCACGACGTGCGTTCCGTCGGCGACCAACTCTATCGCTATTACCGGGAGGCCGGTTGGCTGACAGACCATTGACCCTCAGCGTGGTCGTGATTTCCTTCAACCAGGCGGACTTCCTGCGCCGCCTCGTCGGCCAGCTCCTCGAGCAGGATTACGATCCCACCGCCTGTGAAATCATCGTCGTCGACGACGGCTCCACAGACGGTTCCCGCGAGTGGCTGCGCTCCCAGAGGGACCCGCGCGTGAAACCACTCTTCGGCGAGAAGGACCGCGGCCGCTCCGCCTCGCGCAATACCGGCATCCGCGCCGCCACGGGCGAGATCGTCGTCATGATCGACGGCGACCACACCGTCCAGCGCGATTTTCTTGCGATCCACGCCGCGCGTCATGCCCGCGAGCGCTGCGTTGTCGTCGGTCTGTCGCATTTTGCCGATCACCCCGATTTCCGCGCCCTCAATCACTACCTGAATCACGGCGGGGCTTCCAAGCGGTCGCCCGATGCGCCGCTGCCGGGACGCTACTTCCTCACGCGTAACTGCTCCGTGCCGCGGGATCTGCTACATGAAATCGGCCTCTTCGACGAACGCTTTCGCGCCTGGGGTGGGGAAGACCTCGATCTCGGCGTGCGCCTCGAGCGCTCCGGCGTTCCCATTTACGGAGAACCTCGCGCCCTCGCCGTGCACCACCACCTGCGCCCCTTGAACGCGCTGCTCGCGAACCTCTACATCTATGGCCGCTATGGCATCCCCGTGCTCCTGGAGCGCCATCCGCAGCTCTTCCGCGAGCTGAATCTGCACCAGGTGTTTCCCGCCCCGGACGGCTTGTCGTTGAGCTTTTTACGCCGCGCCGCCCTGCGCCTTTTGATGACCGCGCCCGTTTACTACCCGTTGCGTGCCACGGCCAATCTGCTGCGCCGTCACCGCCTGCCGCGCGCGCTGTTCGATTACCTGCACCTGCGCCAGTATACGCGCGGTTACCGCCATTCCCTGAAAGCCCCTCGAGGAGACTGAATAGTGGCAGCGATCATTGATGGAAAGACCATTGGCAAGCAAATTCAGAGTGAAGTCGAAGCCGATGTCCAGCGCCTGAAAGCCGAACGCGGCGTCGTGCCCGGCCTCGCCGTCGTGCTCGTCGGCGACGACCCCGCCTCCAAACTCTACACGGGCATGAAGGCCAAGACCTGCGCAAAACTCGGCATGCACTCCGTCCTGCAAACCCACGCCGCCGACATCTCGCAGGACGCGCTGCTGGCGATCATCGACAGCCTCAACGCCGATCCCGCCATCCACGGCATTCTCGTCCAGCTTCCGCTGCCGCGTCACATCGACTCGCACGCCGATCCTCCACCGCATCGATCCCCGCAAGGATGTCGATGGCCTGCACCCGTTCAATGTCGGACTGCTGGCCGGCGGCGAACCGCGCGTCATCCCCTGCACGCCCTACGGCATCTGTGAACTGCTGGTGCGCTCCAACGTCACCATCGCGGGTCGCGAAGTCGTGATCCTCGGCCGCTCCAATCTCGTCGGCCGTCCGCTTTCCATTCTCCTCTCCACCAAGGGCCGCTTCGGCGACGCCACCGTCACCGTCTGCCACTCGCGCAGCCAGAACCTCGCCGCCGTCTGCCGTCGCGCCGACATTCTCGTCGTCGCCATCGGCCAGCGCGAATTCGTCACTGCCGACATGGTGCAGCCCGGCGCCGTCGTCATCGACGTCGGCACGCACCCCGCGCGCAACGAACCGAGAAAATGGCCGGCGACGTGCACTATCGAAAGCGTCTCCCGAATCGCCTCGCAGATCACGCCCGTGCCCGGCGGCGTCGGCCCCATGACCATCGCCATGCTCATGCGCAACTCGGCGGATTCCGCCTTCCGTTTCTCGTCCTGACGCTTCAGCCGCACGCCCACCGATGCCCGCACTCTGGACCTACTCCGTTCGCGATCTGCTTTCCCGGCCCGATCCCTTCGATCGCTCCGCTGAGCCGGACGTCCGCGTGCATCGCCTCGCGCAGGTGCAATTGCGCGCAAATACCGCCGCTTTCAGCGCGAAGCGACGTTGACGGCGACGCTGCATGTCGCGGGCCGCGACGTCAGTGTGGCGGGCCGCGTCGATGGCTACACGGCTTGTTCCGGCGGGCGCGATTCTCTACGAGATCAAGCCCGTCCCCGGCAACCCGCGCCAATGGCTCCGGCAGCCCGAATTGCAGCAAGCCCGCTGGCAGCTCCAGCTTTACGCCGACCTCGCCGCCCACGCCACAGCGCGCCCCTGGGAAGATCGCCCCGTCGCCGGCGCGGTACTCTATCTCGTCGGTGAAGACGGCAAGCACGCCACCGAGGAAGTAGACGTCGCTTCTGCTACTGGCATGTTGTCGCGCCGCCTGGAAACCATCCTCGCCCGTGCGGCAGACCGCGCCCGCCGCGACGCGCGTTCTCAGGATCTCCTCGGCCAGTTCATCGACCGCGACCGCGCCACGGATCGTCCGGCGCAGCAGTCAGCCGATGCAGAACTCGCCACCGTCGACTCGGCCCGTCCACTGCTGCTCTCCATGCCCCCCGGCAGCGGCAAGACCCGCCTCGCGCTGCGCCACGGCCTGCGTGAAGCCTTTCGCCTCCGCCTGCCGCTCTATTGGATCACCACCAAGGCGAGAGGCCGCGACGAAGTGCTGGCCGAACTTGCGCGTTACACCGCCGCCGGCATTCCGCTGCGCGTCGTCTGGAAGACCGTCGCCGAACGCCTCTGCACCTGTGGTCTCGCCCCGGTGGATTGCCCGCGTCACGCGGAAACGCAGACGGGCCTCTTTTTCAACAGCCTGCCCGACCTTCGGTCCCGCGCCGCGTGGTGGCCTGACGATCTGACGGACTACGCGGAAGCGCACGCGCTCTGCGCGCACGAAATTGCGCGCGAATTGCAGTCCGCCGCCGACGTCGTCATCGCCGACGTCAATTACCTGCTTAACCCCTCGTCGCTCCTGCGCCATCCGGCGGTGCTTGTGCTGGATGAGGCGCAGAATCTGGCGGAGCGGATTTTCGAAAACAGCCGCGTCCGCATTTCCCGCGAAGAACTGCTCGCCCTGGCCTACGAACTCCCCGCCGCAGGCCGCCGCCTCGCGCACGGCCTGCTCTCGGCGGAACTCTGGGAAGTCGACGGTCCCGACGCGGCCCGCGGGCAATGGCTGCTGTTGAATTCGCTGCTCGCCGCCGGTCACAGCGCTCATCCCGTCGCCCACGCCATTCGCCGCGCCGCGCGGCTGTGGAGCGCCTACCCCATCGATTATGCCGTGCGCTGGTATCGCGGCTCCTCGCCCGCGCTCATCGGCACGCTGCTGCACGCCGACGCCGCGATTCATGCCCTGCTGGAAACGGACGCGCCGGTCATTGCCCTCAGCGGATCACTCCCCGCCGAGGGCGCCGCGCGCGACGTCGTGATCCCCGCCGCCTCCCGTTTTCACTGCCTCGAAGTCCGCGCCGCCGCCGCGCCTCCCGTCGCCATCGTGCCGCTGCTCGAATTCCGCCATCCGCTGCGCACCGAGGACCACGAGGCCGCCACCGACGTTCTGCGCGAACTGCGCGAGCATTTTCCACCCACCATCGCCGTCTTTGGCCAGAACCGCGCTTCCAATGAACTTCTTTCCTGGCGGTTGCGCGTCCGCGGTTTCACCATTCTGCTCGATGAGGATCTTGCCGACGACTGGTCATCCGCGCTGGCCGCAGCGCCCGATTTCCTCTTCATCAGCCTCGGCGGCAACCTGTCCGAATCCGTCAATCCACCCGCCGATCTCTTCAGTGCGGCGGTGATTCTCGCCCCCGGACATCGCGCGCCCGACGAATTCGACCTGCTGCGCTCTGTCGAGTGGCACTCACGCGCGGAGTGGGGAGGAAGGCGCCGATCCCCGCACCCTCGAAATCGCCGCCCACGCGGTCTCGCGCCTCGTTCAGGCCGCCGGCCGTGTGCAGCGTTCGCCCGAGCGTCCACGCCCCGTGTTTTTTCTTAACCGCACCTTCGCCGAACCGGATTACCTCCGCGCCTGGCCGCGCCCCTGGTATGCAAAATCACCGCATGAGTTGGTATTTTCGTCCCTCGCCGAAGCTATTTCACAGTTGAATTCCCTTTGCCATGCGCAGTGAACGCCTCGTCTTCCTCATCACCTTCATTGTCGTTGCGATAGTCTACACACTGACGTCGGCGCCAGGCCTCGGCCTCGTCGACAGTGGTGAGCTCACGACAGCCGCAGCGACGCTCGGCATCGCCCATCCCACCGGCTATCCGCTTTACACGCTCCTCGGTCACCTCTGGCTGCACCTATTACCGGTCTCACCTGCCCGCGCCATGGTGCTCTTTTCCGTTATCGCCGGCGCGCTTACGGCGGGAATTCTCTGCGTCATTGCAATTCGCATCCTCGCCCGCGCGCGACAAATCGTGGAATCGGCGCGCGCGCTTATGGCCGTACTCTTGGCTCTCGGTTTTGCGCTCACGCCGTCCGCCTGGAACGCCATTAGTTTCGCCGAAGTCTATCCGCTCACGGCCCTGCTCGGCGCGCTCATCCTGTTTTTTGCTTTTGCCGCTCAGGACCGCGCATCCGCATCGCGCGCGCCGTTTATGATCAGTTTCCTCTGGGGCCTGGCTTTTGGCAATCACCTCACCATCCTCTGGTTCGCGCCCCTCGTCCTGTTGGTTGTCGGCCGCGATGTGCGCCGTGCCGCCGTACCCAAACAGATGCTGTTCCTTTGCCTTGGCCTGTTTATCATCGGCGCGTCCGTCAATCTCTTTCTACCCCTGCGCAGTTCCGTCGGCCCGCTGCTCGATTGGGACAGCCCCCGGCATATCGACGGCCTGATCCGCCATCTGCGGGCCTGGCAGTATCACGAGTGGATGTTCGAAGGCGGTGTCGGCGGTCTCATCCGGAAATTCGGCCGCTACCTGTTCGCCATTCCCACCGACATCGGTTGGGCGCTCGACAGCTGCTGACCGCCGCCAGCGTATTCGTGCTGTTTCGCATGCGCAGTTGGCTTTTACGGATGGTATTCATTGTCTGGCTGATCGGCGTGCTCTACAATCTCAATTACAGCATCCCTGACATCAGCACCTATTTCTATGCCTTCTACGTCCCGCTCTTTTCTAATCGCCGTGTCCGGACTGGCCGAAATCATCGCGCTCGTTCCCGCGGCGGGCTGGAAGTGCTCGCCGCCAGCTCATCATGGCAGGACTTTTACTGCTTGTTCCCCTTGCCAGTCTGGCGCGTGCCTGGAGCACGGCCGATCAAAGCGACAACCGCTTCGCCGAAAGTCTCGCCCGCGAAGTGCTGCGGACGCTTCCCGACAGCGCGCTGGTTTTTCACGGCAACTGGGATATTCAAAGCCCCAGCCTTTACTTGCAATACATCGAGCACGTCCGTCCGGACGTTGTCATTCTTGACATACTCTCTCATGCAGCGCCCCTGGTATCTGTGGCAGGAAATGCGCGCTCATCCCGATGTCTTCGCCGGCAGCGAAACCTCCGTGCAAAATTTTATCCGGGAAGTGGCGCCGTTCGAGGCCGGAAAACCCTTTGACGGCAGGCGCATCGAAACGGTTTTCGTCGCGATGCATTCGCAGATTATGTCCACACAGTTGAAACGCCGCCCGGTCTACCTCCGCGATGCTCAAACGGGTCACCCCGGCGTCGGGCGGGAATTCGCCCGCTGGCCCGGCGCTTACTTCGTGCGACTTACTGATACGCCCACAGATGAGCCGACGTCTGGACTCCGAGCGCATTTACCTCCCCCGCCGCGATCCCGATCCTGAGCGCACCCGCTACCTGCTCGGCGAAGTGGCCATCGTGGCCGGAGCGCAGGGGCATGAAGCCATGAAGCGCGGCGATACGACGACGGTGGCGGCAACTCTCAAAACCGCGCGGCTTGGCGCCGCCGCGAATCCCGTCATTGCCGACTACGTCAAGCGGGCCGAACTCTTTTTGCAAACCAGTACACAGGACCAGAATCCATGACGCGGCGGGTTTTTCTCTCCGGAATTGGCGGCATTGGTATGGCCAACCTCGCGGCCTTGTTAAAGCAGGCAGGTTTCGATGTCTCGGGCTTCGACGGAGCCATCTACGAACCCGCGGCCACGGTGCTGCGCCAGGCCGGCATTACGCCGCAGACGCCCTACGCCGCGAAGAATCTGCCCCTCGACGGCACGCCGATCATCATCGGCAACGCGCAGTCCCGCGGCCATGTGGAAGTGGAAGCCGCCCTCGACGCCGGCGCGCCGCTTTATTCCTTTCCCGAATTCCTGCACCGCTTCGTGCTCGAAGACCGGCATTCGATGGTCGTCGCCGGCACCCACGGCAAGAGCAGCACCACGGCCTGCCTGTCCCACCTGCTGGCGGCCACGGGACGCGATCCCGGCTTTCTCGTCGGCGCGCTGCCCCTCGATTTCGCCCTCGGCGCCGCCCTCGGCAAGCCCGGCGGCCCGTTCGTGCTCGAAGGCGACGAATACGACACCGCCTTCTTCGACAAGCGGTCCAAATTCCTGCATTACTTCCCGCGCACGCTGCTGCTGGGCATCGTCGAATTCGACCACGCCGACATCTTCGCCAGCCGCGAGGAGGTGCTGCTCTTCTTTTCAGCGGCTGCTCCGCATTCTGCCCCGCAATGGCCGTTTGATTTACGCCAGCGACTGCCAAGCCACGTGCGAACTCGCCGCTGCCGCCCCCTGCCCCACCATCGCCGTCGGAGTGGGGGAGAAGCGCCGCCTGGAAGCTGCTCCCCGATTTCCGCCGCCTGGCTTTCCGCGACCCCACCGGCCGTGAGCACTCGCTGCCCTTCAACATCCCCGGCCGCCACAACCGCATGAATGCCCTCATGGCCCTGGCGGCAGCCGAATCCTATGAATCCGACCCGACCGGCTATCAGACGGCGCTGTTGTCCTTCCGGGGTATCCGCCGCCGCTTTGAGAAATTACTTGAACTGACAAATCTCGTCGTCTACGACGATTTCGCTCATCATCCCACGGCCATCGCCGCGACCCTCGAGGCGGTGCGCGAGCAGCATCCCGGCAGCCGCATCATTGCCTGTTTCGAGCCGCGTTCAAACACGATGGTGCGCAATATTTTCCAGCGCGAACTCACCGCCGCTCTGGCCTTGGCCGACCACGCGATCCTCGGCACGATTCATCGCCTGGAGCGCATTCCTGAGCCTGACCGGCTTGATTTAAACCGCTTAGTTTCGGATCTTACAGCGAGCGGAACAACGGCGCGCCAGATGCCTAATGCGAACATCTCCGACCATTTGCTATCTCTTTTGGATACAAAACCATCGGTGATCGTCTTCATGAGCAACGCCAGCTTCGACGGTGTCCCTGGGCAATTTGTTGAAGCTGTTGCTTTCCACTAAATTCATGTCGCTATCCGCGTCTGATCTTCGGATTTTGGATTTCGGATTTCGGATTTCACGCGCAGCGGAAGCTGCTGCGTGGGGACGGATGGGGCACTGGTGGCCCTCACGGTCTTCAAAACCGCTCGCGGCCGCCTCACGGTCGGCTGGCTGGGTTCGATTCCCAGACGTTCCCGCTATCATGCCGTACTGCGGCTGTTTATCATTGACTTCTCGGCTGTCCGTTTTAAGACCGGAGCAGGGAGGACCCAATCCTGTCAAGAACCCGCCCGGCATGTCGTCGGGCGGCTCCACTCTGCCCGTGTGGATCCTATCTTATGAGGTATTAATATGATACGCTCAGTGGCCGCGATTCTTACCCTGCTCCTCATGTCTATATTGGCATTAGCCGAGCCGACAGTCCTTGTGCTGCCGTTTGATCCCATCATTGATTCCGTCTACGGCTATTACGGCGGTAAGGAATCCATCCTCGACTATCGAAATGCGCTCGAGCAGATGCTGACGACGGAACTGGGTAAACACCAGGAAATCTGGGTCGTCGAGCCTGCTCGTCTCGATGTTACTTTGAACGAACGCAAGCTTAGCCCCGCCCGATGGAATGATCCGGCGCTTGCTTCAGAACTTGCCTCAAGTCTGAGCGCGGATTACGCGGTCATCGGAACCTATGGCGAATTCTCCAAAGAAATCCGTGTCGATGCCCGCGTGATTATCGCCGCCACCGGAGACGTTCCACCGGGCACACCGTCACTGCCACCGTCGGCCTTTGGGATGATCTCCCCACGGCTGCAACCCAAATCGCCGCCCAACTGGTACCAATCGTTACCGCCAGTGGTCGTCTGCGACCGACCTCCAAAGGGATGCTCTTTCCCGAAGGCGATCTCTGCCGCCTACGACCCTAATCGTGCCGCACCACGGGACTATGCGCGTTTAGTCGTCTGGGTGAACGCCCCAGCTCCCCAGATTACTGCCGAGCCTGCATCGGCTACCTTTGCCCGCTGCGACCGAATCGACATCATGGCCATTCCAGCCGAAAAACAGCGCACTTCCGCCTGTCAAATGGCCATGCTGCCCGCAGGCGCCATCACCGTCCGGATTAATCACCGCGGCTATCTGCCGTACGTCGGATTACCTGACTCTGGTGCCAGGGAAAGCCTACCGCCTCGAAGTCAACCTGAAACCCATCGAAACCCAGCTTCCCAAGTAGCTCTCGCGATCACATTTTCCTCAATTGGCGGGCCCGGCTCGCCTTCTTTTTGTATACCAACAGAAGCGATGGGGGACACAGGGAGCGCCGCGGAATCGAAATCCGGAAACGCCATAACTCCTGCTATCTCAATCCCGGATTCGTACATCTACTCAACATAATATATCTTATGTGACTTATGGAATGGTAGCTGGACAAAGACCAAAGCAGCCGATCCCCACCGGGACCGGCCGCCTTATCTACGCCGCTATCGTGCCGATCGTCGGCTACTTCACGACGATATTGACAATCTTGTTGGGGACCACGATGGTCTTCACCACCTGCTTGCCGTCGACGTGCGGCTTCACCTTTTCCAAATCCAGCGCCAGCCGCATCAGCTCCTCCTGCGGCGCGTCGCGCATGACCGAAAACGTATCGCGCAGCTTGCCGTTGATCTGCACCGCCACAATCACAAAATCTTCGCGCGCCTTGGCTTCGTCGAACTCCGGCCAGCGCTCGTCGAAGATGGTCTGCTCGTGGCCGAGCGTTGCCCAGACCTCCTCGGCCAGATGCGGCGTCACCGGGGCCAGCAGCCGCGCCAGCATTTCCACCATGCGCGATGGTCGCCGGGCTGCGCTTGACGTCTTTCAGTTCCGGGCCGACCCATTGATAGATCTGGTTCGTCAGCTCCATCAGCCGGGCCAGGCAGGTGTTGAAATGGAAATCCTGCAGGTCAGCCGTAACCGCGCGGATCGTCTGGTGCAGCTTGCGGTCCAGCTCCACCGGGACAGCCGTCTCGCGTCGGATTCCGTGCCCTGGCTGACGCACATCCCCAGCCGCCACACGCGGGCGATAAACCGTTCAATCCCCGTGATCCCCGCCTCGCTCCAGTCGCCGCCCTGGGTGTAATCGCCGGAGAACATCAAGAAGCAGCGCAGCACGTCGCTGCCGTAGCGTTCCAGCACGGGTTCTGGCGCAACGACGTTGCCCTTGGACTTCGACATCCGTTCGCCGTGGTTGAGAATAATACCCTGGTGCGTCAGCCGGCTGAACGGTTCTTCGGCCTGCAAATAGCCCGCGTCCTTGGCGACCTTGGCAAAGAAGCGCGAATAAATCAGATGCCCCATGGCATGTTCCGGCCCGCCGACGTACTGATCGATGGGCAGCAGCTTATTCAGATGGCCCGTGTCGAAAGCGGCCGTCTCCAGCTTCGCGTCCGGGTAACGCATGAAGTACCACGACGAATCGACGAAGGTATCCATCGTGTCGCTGTCGCGCCGCGCCGGGCCGCCGCACTTGGGACAGGTCGTATTAATGAACGACTCCACCGTTTCCAGCGGCGACTTGCCCTGCGGCTTGTATTCCTTCACATCCTCGGGCAGCAGCACCGGCAGATCTTCCACCGGCACCGGCACGATCCCGCATTTGTCGCAGTAGAGCATCGGAATCGGCGCGCCCCAGTAGCGCTGGCGGCTGATCGTCCAGTCGCGCAGGTGCCAGGTGATTGTCGCCTTGCCTCTTCCCTGCTGCTCCAGCCTCTCCCCTACCTTAACCATCCCTTCCTCCGACGGCAACCCGTCGAACTCGCCCGAAGTTCATCATCACGCCATACTCGGTGAACGCGGCCCGCAGCGGCAGCTCTAAGGCGGAACCGTCGGCCGGACGAATCACCGGCTTGATGGGCAGCCGGTACTGTGTGGCAAAGGCGAAGTCGCGTTCGTCATGCGCCGGCACGGCCATCACTGCGCCCGTGCCGTAGGAACCGATCACGTAATCCGCGACCCACACCGGCACGGCTTCGCCGGTCAGCGGATGCGTGGCAAAGCTGCCCGTGAACACTCCCGTCTTGGCCCGGTCGGTCATGGCGCGATCGACCTCCGAGATCGCCAGCGCCTTGGCAATGTACGCTTCCACGTCCGCCTTGCGTTCGGGCGTCGCCAGCGCCACCGCCAACGGATGCTCCGGCGCCAGCACCACATACGTCACCCCCAACAACGTATCGGCCCGCGTCGTGAAAACTTTTATTATGTCTTCTTCGACTTGAGCTTCGAGCTTCGAATTTCGAATTTCGAATTCGATCTCCGTTCCGCTCGACTTCCCAATCCAATACCTCTGCATCGCCTTGGTCTTCTCGGGCCAGTCAATCGTATCGAGGCCGTCTAACAGCCGCTGATTGTAGGCCGTGATGCGATAGAACCACTGCTTAAGATTCTTGCGCACCACCGCCGTGCCGCAGCGCTCGCAGGTGTTGTCGGAGAGTACCTGCTCGTTCGCCAGCACGGTCTGGCAGTTGGGGCACCAGTTGACGAGCGCCTGCTTCTGATACGCCAGGCCGCGCTCGTACATCAGCAGGAACCACCACTGCGTCCACTTGTAATAGCCGGGATCACTGGTATTGACCTCGTAATCCCAGTCATACATTGCGCCGATGCGCTTGAGCTGCTCGCGCATGAATTCCACGTTGCGCTTGGTGGAGACGGCCGGATGGATCCCCGTCTTAATGGCGAAATTTTCCGCCGGCAGGCCAAAGGCGTCAAAGCCCATCGGCTCAAACACGTTGTAGCCCTGCATGCGCTTAAAGCGCGCGAAGGAATCGGTGGGCGCGTAGCAGTACCAGTGCCCCATGTGCAGCTTGTCCCCCGAGGGATAGGAGAACATCGTCAGCACATAGAATTTTTCCCGCGGCGAGTCCCAGCGGAATCTATACGTCCCCCGCGCTTCCCACGACTTCTGCCACTTGGCTTCAATCTCGGCGTGCGGGTATTGCTGTTCAGAAATGGGTTTTTGAGATGTCATCTAAGGAAGGTTGTTTGTCGAAATATCAGCTCCGCGGATGAAAGGCCCGTCGTTTTGGAATAGCCAAGGACGCGTGCTCAATTTCATTATTCACCTCGCTCTATTTCATTCTCTACACCAATACCATCCACGGGGGAATTGAGAAGACCAGCAACCTCCTTCAGAGGTTTCATCGATGATAAAGGAAAACACTGCCAATTTGCCTTGATGACTGTCCAAAAACGCGACAGATCCTCATCTTCCAAGCGAATCAATTTCAAAGAAGACACCTCTGAAACAAGATAAACCAACTCTGCAAGCAGTTCTGGTTTGTGTCTCTCGACTATTTGAATAAATATTGGATGCAGTAGATATCTCTTAAGAACCCTCCGACTCTCTTTTTGCTTTCGCTTTGAATCCGAAGTATCAAGATCAAGTCGAAGAAGCTCTAATGAAAGATCAGGGCGCACTGCGCTCAAGGGTTCGAACTCACTTGTCTCCTCGAATCTCTCAAGAATGCTACGACCATGCAGTTTTACCCACTCTTGGCTAAGTGGAGAATTTCTTAAGCACAGAGATATTTCGAGATAAAGCAAAGGGTACATCGAACGAATTCTGTCGTCTTCACTCAGTCTATGGAGACTTTCTCTCTGATATTGTCAGCGTATTTGCTAAACAACCTGCGATTCCGAGCAGCGCCAAGAATCCGCAACCACTCAACGAAGATGATTGGACGACTCTCAGCAATTTCTATAAACTTCGTATCCCCTACAACACGGTCGTGAAGTGTCATCTCGCTGTTACGAAGAATATCGATACTACTTCCTCGAATAACTTGCATCCATTCAACAAATAGCTCAGGCCCCCATCCCGCATTTTCAAACTCTGCATCTGGCCTGACATAATGACTCAAAAGTCTATGTGCCGGGATGTCTAGTGCACCAGAATTAATTATCTGCTCAATTAATCGGATAAATTCTGAAACTAGCTCAGCGCGCTGTCTTTTGTCGTGTAACTGATCAAACCCACAGCCAATCATTTCCATGATTTCAGTTGAGGAGATCTGTTTACCCCACATGGCATGGCGCAATTGCCGAACTATCACTTCAAGGCTAAGGTTTATATTCTCGGACTCCAGAAGCGTCTCCTAAATCGCTTGGCGTAACGCGCCTTTTTCCAGTTGTCTCTCCGGCAAGCAAACCTGCTAAGCCGCTGGTAATATTGTCCGCCAATGCAGTCGCAACATTAATCACCGTATCAAGTCGATGCTCACTTGGGCTTGTTTGGAAGGTCTGCCGGGCTACAATCCGTATTAGTGTACCATTTCGCTTCGCCTGGAGAATTGCTGTTAATCCATTTAAGTTATCCAACGTGAACCAAGCTCTCCACAAATGAGCTAGTTTATCCCACGGACGTGCTCCACTACTCTCGTAGTGATGGCCATCTCCTGCGGATGAGTATTTTGCCTCATCGAATATAAACTCATCACTATTCAGGATTGTCCTCAGGATAATGAGATTCATGGAGTATACGGCAACGTGACCAAGTAGTGGCATTTCGACAAAGCGATCGTGTCCCTCATTCTGCATGTGAATTGGAAGCTGTCGCGAATTAAGGATCATCGCAATCTGACCGTGGACAAGTTCATCAAGACTCGCAATAAATGTCTCGCGAAGGAGCCTTCTCTCCAACAATAGGTGCCCGAACCACTCGCGGATCATCTTCTAAAACCTCTGGGCGCGAATATAGTGGTGAGTACATTAGGCAGGCATACCATGAGCTGGATAAACCGTCGGGCCCGTGAAATTTCCTATATAGGTCACGGGCTCGGTACTCCTCCTCCTTCAGCAATATAAGTGTTTCAACTGCTTCGAATGCTTTACGCAGTACAAAGTCAGCAGCAAGAAACTCTCCGAAAGTATTGTGTAAGAACTCAAAGGCGGCCAAGTGTTCATTGAGTTCATCGCCATGTTCATTGCGGGTCGTTCGTGATTTATGAATGAAAAAGAAACCACCTACCAGCATATCTGCCTGCGACATGGGTCGTCCCGAGGTAATGCTTACAATTCGCTCAAGATGAAAGAACTTCAGGTCACGTTCCAATTCCATCGCTAGAATATGTAGCTTACTCCGGTTGTACATCCCGAGCGCAGCAACACCCAGCCTTTTCATCTCCCAATCAACTTCTATGTCCCGCTGTGCCTGAGTCAGTTTGTCGAGGAATGCGGTATCCTTTTCGCGCTCACGCACCACAAAACGACGGAGCAAACTATCGTACAGACGCGTTCGATCAAGTCGCTTTTCGGATCGTAGTCCGTTCTCTTTAGCATCATAGATTGCGAGCATGAGTAAGAGTAGCGGTTGCTCCGCGAGTTCAAGAATTCTCTTGTCTTCCGGCAACTCAAAGGGTCTTACAACGGGAGTTCCCTCACTAAAATAGGAGCTATTTTTCTGATTCCAGATGTCTATCCATTTATCACACTGCTAAGCATCAAATTCAAGCAGCCTAACGACCGTGGATCCCAGTGGGACTGAGGCTTTGTCTATGAGTGTTACTCGGCTTGTCACGATAAAGCGAATTGACCGTTTCTGTTCTGCCTCACTATTTTGAAATTGTTGCACTTTCTTCATGTAGGCGGAGAATACCTGACCGCTTGCCTGTAGCAACTCATCGTATCCATCGAGAATAATTACAAGTGGGCGCTCGTGAAATTGAGAAGCTAAAATGAGGCCACGAGTTTATTTGCTGTTTAGTTGCATGTCGAATTTCATCGACGATGAGAATTTCAAACGGTTGTTCAGCATCAACCTCTCTAAGCGGGATTCGAATCGGAGTATAAGACTCCGACATTAGCCTTGCGCAAAGTACTTTGCTAAGTAACGATTTCCCACTTCCAGGGTGGCCTAGGATCAGCAACGGAGCTTCGGTACTATATGGCGAACTAAGGTAAGATACTAGGAAAGCGCCGAGGTCGTTTCTTCTTTCGAGTGGCTGCCAAATTTCCTCATTTTCAAGATGTCTCTCCTTTGTAGTATGTCTTAGTACTTTATACGCTTGGGGGATAAAGGCTTCGGATACTTTCGGAAAAGAGAGAGAGGGTTTGTCCTTGTGCGGTCTATACTCATCTTCGATAATTGTTTCATTGATCCTGGCTTCATAGTGCAATGCCAATGCATCCACGATTTCAAAAGCCTCAATTTGCGCAAACTTTTCAGGAATTGAAAGAACCGTTTGTTGCAACTGATTTAGGCTGATGTCCAACTTGTCAACCTTTGCGGAGATCAGTTCCTCATAATTTTTCACATAATCCGATACCTTCGATAAATTCGCTTTCGAAACTCGGGCGTCCTCAAATCTTGCCCAAACGTAGAATTCGTGGAATTGAGTGGCAAGATGCAAGTATTGCGATTGATAATGTCTAAATGCGATTGATGGCAACACTTCAATTAGCTTTTTTATTGTCTCCTCTAGTGTTTTGTTCTTCTCATCTGAAATGGATAGTTTGTTAAGGAAATCACCAAAACCCGTGGCAAGCCGACGGTACAATTGCTTCAACTCTTCTTCTTGCTCAATTGGGCTAATAACTGGATGCGGGAATTGAACTGTAGCATCTACAGTACCTATCGGTTTCTTCAGCTTAGATTCTTGCTGAATCGCACAGTTGTTTGGCTCCTTTGCGATAGCCAATCTGTCATTAGCATCAATATCCAATTTTGCCCTTAACTCCTTTGGTAACGTTTTATCAAGGGCTTCGAAGAATGCCGTATAACATATTAGCCCATAGGCAGCCTTCATTCTTTCAGTCCGTTCTAGGTAATTTCTCTCTCTTTTAGAAGTTACCTTATCGTATAGGGCTCTACCTAATCGTGTAATCTCATCCTTGGCTCTAAGGAGTGCCAGAGCCGGAAGTGCAGCGGGACCGAATACAATTGGCGTTAAGACAATTGTTATTCCCGCGAGCTTGTCAATGCTGTCTATGAGTGTTGGGTCATCCTTCTTTAAAAAGTCACATACGCTCTTAAAAGTGAGGTCGCTTTCCATGATGAGCCTCCGTTTAGCTTGTGAAATCTATTGTAAATGGTCACTTTGTTAGTGTACATTGATTCCGCGCAACATCCACCCCTCAAGTATATAGAAGGCCGCTTCCAGTTTACACCTGATAAGCCTGCCTCTTCCCTCTTGCACCGCTCTTGCATGGACCCTCAGCCGCAATCTCCCAAGCCTAACGAAGTCAATGAACAGGAGTGCCGTGTCTATAGCAGGATGTGCCGCATTACCAACAGCATCCGCACTCCGTTCATTTTATCCTTGACATCCGCCCAGTCCCGTCCGTATATTATCGCCGATACTCGCACTCCCTCACCCTAAACACAGGAGCAACCGGTGAAATCTGGTTAAACACCCGTATCATGGCACTCTACCCCCACACCCTCCCCACTCCCGCCTCCCTCCACCCAATCCCCACTCATTCCCGTCTGCCAAAATCTGTTCCGTCAAAAAAGTTACATCCACAAGGAGATGCTGAACTTGCTCTCAGAACATTCAACTTACAAACGCCCACTGAAATTATCAACCCCGCCCAAATACGGCACTTCGTCCTATGCCGCTTTGGCAGCCCGTTTATGCCGCCAGTATTCGACAATCATGGGCACCAGCGAGAGCGCGATGATCGCCATGATCGCAACCGTGAAATTCTGCTTCACAAACGGGATGTTGCCGAAAAAGTAGCCCGCGAGCACGAACAGCGAAATCCACAGCAGCGTGCCGCCAACGCTGAAGAGCAGAAAGCGCGGGTAGTGCATCTTGCCAATGCCGGCCACAAACGGCGCGAACGTGCGAAAGATGGGCATGAAGCGCGCAATGACAATCGTCTTGCCGCCGTGCTTTTCATAAAACGCTGCGGTCTTGTCGAGATACTCCCGTTTCAGAAAACGGCTCTCGCGCTGAAAGACCTTGGGCCCAAGGAAGCGGCCGATCCAGTAGTTCGTCGAATCGCCGAGCACCGGCGCGAGGTAGAGAATCAAGAGCAGCGTGGACAGGTTCAGCGACCCCAGCGCCGCGAACGTGCCCGCCGCGAACAGCAGCGAGTCGCCGGGCAGAAACGGCGTCACCACCAACCCCGTTTCGCAGAAGATTACCACGAAAGAGAATGCCATACGTCAGTGTCCCATAATCCTGGATAATTTGCCCGAGGTGGACGTCCAGATGCAGAAACAAGTCGATGAAGCTGTTGAGAAGTTCCACGTCACACTCGCGTTATGCCGGATTTTACCACGTATGTCATGTAATAACACAGCACGAGCCCCAACAGGCCCCCTGCTGAAGCTCGTACGATAAGATAATTTTAGATCAAAATCAAGGAGCAGGCTGAAGATAGGCGCGGAGTTCGGCTTGGACGTACTGCAGAAACTCGGGCTTGGTGGCGACAAGATCCCAGACTTTGTCGCAGATTTTATAACGCACGGGCTGGCCATCCTGCAGCTCGACCATCACGAGGGACTTGACCTCGAGCTTGAAGTCATCCCAGAAATGTGCATACAGACTGTCGCCGGTATCGTAGGCGTGCCACTCGACCACGCCCGATTTCAGTTCGGGGGCGAAGGCGGAATCGACGGCTTGCTTGGCGTAGGCTTCGATGTTCAGGCAGGTTTCGCAGCGCGGGGTGAAATAGAAATAGTATACGACGACTTTATGCGGTGCGGCGTGCGCGGCGAGCGCGAAGAGCAAGAGAGCGAGGCCAAGGCGAAAGATTCTCAGCATAAGGAGATTCCAAAATGAGCGATCAGAACAGTTTCCAAAGCATGTAAACGCCGCCGAGGATGACGAGCAGGCCGCAGGCGCGCTTGACCCAGAGCGCGATGTGAGAGCGCTCGGTCCAGTGCAGATATTCGCCGATGCGGCTCGCGAGCATTCCGGCAACGACGATAACGGCACAGTGCCCGAGAGCAAACGCCGTTAGCAGCGAGATCGAGGCACTGAGGTTCGTCGTCGCCGTCTGAAAGACCACGCCGAGCACGGGCGCCATGAAGGCGAAGGTACAGGGGCCGAGGCCGATCCCGAAGAGCAGCCCGAGCACCAGCGCCGCGGGCAAGCCGGTAAAGCGCTGGGTGGAGAGTTGCAGGCCGTTCCAGTTTACCGGCATGAGGTCCATGAGATAGAGGCCAATGAAGAAGAAGATTGCGGCGACGAGGATGTTGCCGATCAGGCCGACATCGCCAAGCAGTCTTCCAAGCAGCGCGGTGATGAGGCCGATGGCCGCAATGGTAATTAATATGCCCAACGCGAACATGGCGGATAAGGCGAAGACCCGTTGACGCGTAGGATTTTCCTGGCTGGTGATGAAGCCGATGAGCAGCGGAATGCTGGCGAGGTGGCAGGGGCTGAGGAGAATGCTCAGGAAGCCCCACGTAAGCGCAGCCACGGCGGCGATCCAGAAACTTCCCATCAGGGCGGTGCTCAGCGCTGTGAAGAGGTGCTCAATCATGATTTAGGGGCGAGTCCCTGCGCCTTCAGAATTTTGTCGATCTCCGCTTCGGGAAAGAAACCCTCGTGGCGGGTGATCTCCTTACCGCCGGCATCGAGGAAGACCTGCGTGGGGATCAGCTTGATGCCGAATTTCTGGGCTTGGGCTTTGTCCTTCATGACATCATGAAAGATCACCTGAACCTGACCGGCGTAGCGGGCCTCGATGGATTTCATCACGGGCTGCATCTGCTTGCAGGGGATACAGGTGGTGGAGCCCAATTCCACAAAGGTGATTTTCGCAGTGGAATTGCCCGGAGCTTTAGCGGCGGGCTTGCCGGAGCCGCAAGCCGATGCGAACGCGGCCACGGCGATGAGCAGGGCGATGAGGAGTATGCGACGCGACATCGGCGTCCCTCCAGGTGGATTATACCAGCAGTTTTTTGATTTCGTCCATGGAGAGCACGCGGCCCGATGCTTTCACTTCGCCGTCGATGACGAGGCCGGGTGTGTGCATGATTTTGAATTTCATGATCTCGGTGATCTCGGAGACTTTTTCCAGCGTATAGTCGAGGCCCAGATCGTTCGCGGCCATTTCGGCGTTTTCCTGCAATTTCTTGCAGCGGGCGCAACCCGTGCCGAGGATTTGGATCTTCTTCATCGTTCGCTTCCTAAATCAGCAGGTTGAACAAATAGCCCACAATGATGATGCCGACGCCGACCACACCGAGGAAGGTTCCGATCAACCGGGGCCGCAGCACTTTGCGGAGAATGATGGTCTCCGGCAGGGAGAGGCCGATGACGGCCATCATGAAGGCCAACACCGTTCCCAGCGCGGCGCCCTTTTCGAGCAGCGCCTGCACGACGGGAATAATACCGGCGGCATTGGAATACATGGGGATGCCAATCACGACTGCGACGGGTACGGACCACCACGCGTCCTTTCCCATAATCGAAGCCAGAAAGTTTTCCGGCGCATAGCCGTGAATAAATGCGCCGACCGCAATGCCAGCCAATACATAGGGCCAGACTTTGCCGACAATCTCATGCACCGCCGTAAGACCGTGGTGAATGCGGTCCTGCCAGGACAAGCGCTCGTCCGATATTTCGCCATCGGTTTGCAGCTCGTAGACCCACGGTTCCACATGTTTCTCCAAGTGGAGCTTGCCGATGACCCAGCCGGAGACCATGGCGATGAGCAGGCCGGTTCCCATATAAAGCGCGGCGACTTTCCAACCGAAGAGGCCGAAGAGCAACACGAGAGCGATCTCGTTGACCATGGGAGCCGAGATCAAAAACGAAAAGGTGACGCCGAGGGGCACGCCGGCGGTGACGAAGCCGATGAAGAGTGGCACCGCAGAACAGGAGCAGAATGGGGTGACAATGCCGAGCAGCGCGGCCAGCACGTTACCGATTGACTCACGTTTTCCGGCCAGCATCTGCCGTGTGCGTTCGGGTGTAAAGAAGGAGCGGAGCACGCCGACACCGAAGACGACCAGCGTCAAGAGCATCAGAACTTTGGGAGTGTCGTAGAGGAAAAACTCCACGGCGGAACCCAAACGACTCGGTGCGGCGAGATTCAACACGTCGTACGTCAGCCACTTCGCAAACGGGTGGAGCCACCGATAGACGATCACCCACAGCCCGAGCAAGAGCAGCAAGGCTCCGAGGCGGAGGGTGAAAGGATTCACATGCAGGCGGCGAGCAATTCCGACTTTACGATTCACGGTCACTTCCTCAATTCAATCCGCGCACACTGACGGAATCAGATCGTTGCCAGCAAATAGAACCCGGTTGCCACCAGCAGCACGCCGCCGCCGACGCGAATCACCGGCACGGCGCGCTGCGCCAGGATACTCAGTTTGCTGAAACCAAAGCTGATTCCGATCAGACCGGCGGTCAGCGGCAGGCTATAGCCCAGCGCGAAGACCGTCAAAGCAAGGGCGCCCATGAGCATCGTACCCTGCAAGACCACGGCACTGATCGCCATCGGCAGCAGCGGATTACAGCCCATCGAACAGGCGGTCGTCGCTCCGCCCAGTACCAGACCATAAATCATGGCGCCGACCACGCCCCGCCCGAGCACTCTCTGTTTGAGTTCGAACTTCGGGATGCGAATCTGCACCAGCTTCAGAGTGACCAATCCAAAGAGGACGATCAGGAGTCCGGCGGCGAATTGCCAGTATCTGCCCAGCGAGGAACTGCCAAGATTGCCGATCAAACCCGTGAGCGCACCGATCAGGGCTAAGGACAGCGTCGTTCCGAACATAAAGAATAGACCGGCCAACAATAGCTCCCGCCGTCCACTTTGAGAATCACGGGATCCGGCATATCCAACGACCGCGCCGATTACAGGCAGAGCACAACAGGAACTAACTGCGCCCAACATGCCGAGCAGGAATAAGGCCGGATAGAAGGCAAATCCAACCTGATCACTGGATAAGATACTTTGAATCCACTGCTGCATGATTACTTGCCTGAGCCGGGGCAGCAACTGCCGCCGGAAGTGCCGCAATCCTGTCCCACCCCGCAAGCGGGCACTGCGGACTTTGCCCAAAAGGAATAGGCCCCGACGCCTATTGCCGCGAGCATCACGGCCAGGAAAATTAATGTCCGCAGGTGAAACTTCCGCGGCGGCGCATCGCCGCAGCAACAGCCTGCCGCTTTATTGGGGTCTGATCCGCCACAGCAGTTGGGTTTGAGACTGGGATCCTGATCGCTCATTTGCCGGACTCCGATTCGGATAGTGAAATTCTTAACGTGTGCTATCGTACGAACAGTAAGTCGATCGAAAGCCTGTTGCTCGCAATTACGCCGTAGCGGGCTTGGAGGTTGTCGAGGGGGTAAAGTACCTGCGTTGCAGCCAAAGCGCGACGTTGACGAGGCCGATCAGCGCGGGGACTTCGACCAGCGGGCCGATGACCGCCGCGAAGGCCGCGCCGGAATGCACGCCGAAGACGGCGATGGCCACGGCGATGGCGAGTTCAAAATTGTTGGAGGCAGCGGTGAAGGAAAGCGTGGCGGTTTGCGCATAGTCCGCTCCCGCCCTCTTCCCCATCCAGAACGAGACGAAGAACATCACGACAAAGTAGATCAGCAGCGGGATTGCGATGCGCACGACGTCCAGCGGCAGCGTGAGAATCGTGTCACCCTTGAGCGAAAACATCACCACGATGGTAAACAGCAGGGCGATCAGCGTAAGCGGGCTGATTTTGGGAATAAACTTTTGGTGATACCAGTCCTTGTCCTTGATGCGGATCAGGATAGAAGCGCGTGAGAAAACCGGCGAGAAAGGGAATGCCGAGGTAGATGAAGACGCTTTGGGCGATCTGCCCGATGGTGATGTGCACCGCCGCCCCACTCAAGCCGAAGAGCGGCGGCAGAACCGTGATGAAGACGTAGGCATAGACCGAGTAGAACAGCACCTGAAAGATGGAATTGAAGGCCACCAGGCCGGCGGCATATTCCGTGTCACCCTTGGCCAGCTCGTTCCAGACGATGACCATCGCAATGCAGCGGGCGAGGCCGATCAGGATCAGGCCGACCATGTATTCCGGATAGCCGCGCAGAAACAGGATCGCCAGACCGAACATCAGGATCGGCCCGATAACCCAGTTCTGCAGGAGCGACAATCCCAGCACCCGTCCATTGCGGAAGACTTCGCCCAGTTCCTCATAGCGCACCTTCGCCAGCGGCGGGTACATCATGAGGATCAGGCCGATGGCGATGGGGATGGAGGTCGTGCCCACGCTGAAGCGGTCGAGGAAGGGCACGACGCCGGGAAAAACAAAGCCCAGACCCGACTCCGGCCGCCATGGCCATGAAGATCCACAGCGTCAGGTAGCGATCAAGGAACGAGAAGCTTGCGCAGTCAGCGACTGAAGACTATCGCTCATGGCCCGCCTCTGCCGCTCGAATTGTGGACACGGCTTTGCCGCGACTGACGCCGCAACTCTTCTGCTTCAGCCATGCCATGAGGCGTTGTTCGAGTTCCAGCCATCACTTGCGGATCGAGCAATTGGGACACGGCATCAAGGACGGCGAGTCGCGCCGGATCCAGATTCGCGGCGATCCGATAGTAAATCCAGACGGCTTCGCGGCGATCCTCAAGCAGACCGGCGTTCAGCAAATATCGCAAGTGCCGGGACGCTTTGGATTGAGTGACTTCAAGCACATTCTCCAGATCGCAGACACAGAGTTCACCGTGGCGGCGAAGCAGCGCTAACATCTGCATTCTGGTCTCGTCTAGAAGGGCTCGGAACATTGCTACAGGCTCATGCATTCTCACTCCTTGGAGATTCGGATATGAATATAACCGCTTACGCGATTTAAAGCAAGTTGCAGGAACTGTGTTTCGATCCCTTCTCCAAACTTCTATAGTATTATTAATAATAAAATAGTTGTAGCCTGTGCAACGAGTGTTTGATGCACGGCATGTTACCAAAGAGGATTATTCTGCTGCAAGCCAGAGTGCGCTAAATATTCTATAATCTATTCATATTATAGACATATGGGAATATCCTTGACAGCGGTGAGAATTTATCCTATATTTCGTCATCTAACGAAATGTGGAAAAGCGACCCATGCGTGAATTCCTGGCCGTGATGAATGCCCTTTCCGATCCAAGCCGATTGCGACTCTACCTGAGTCTCCAGGGCCGTGAACTATGTGTCTGTAATCTGGTTGATTTCATCGGGCTTGCCGATTCGACGGTATCGAAACATATGTCGGTTTTGCGACAGGCAGGGCTGGTAGAATCCCGGAAAAAGGGGCGGTGGGTGTACTATCGACTGGCCGAAGCGGAAACTTCCCCGCTTGTGCAACAGCTCAGCGAACTCATGATCAGACATCTGAGCGCGGACAAGACGATAGCCGTGGACAGAGCACCACATTGCGGAGATCGTGAATCGGGATGGTAGCAAACAATGTCAGCAGGACACTGTTGCCTGCGACGCGGAGACTCCGGTCCGTACATCGGAAGCTGTGTAATCCGGTTATCGTTCAACACGTCTTGATTTTCGAATGAAGCAGTTCCTTAAGGAGCATGATAATGAGTAAGAAGGCAAGGTGGTCCATCGGTGGGGGCTTGATTGTCGTCGCCATTGCGGTCGTGTTGATTTTGCAGTTCGTGATGCCGTCAGATAACGGCAGCAAGGCCATGGCTCGGTTTGGCGTGGCAAGCGCTCGCGCGGCGGAACCGATTGAACACATCGGCACGGGCAAGTGCGCGGAAGCCGTGGAGAAGGCAGGCAAGGCGGACAAATATGTCTACGCGCTCTTCTACCGTGAAAACAACGAACAGGTTGCCGCAGCGCGCAGTTTTGCACAGTCTGCGCGGAAAAAGATTTCCCGGAAGTCGGAAATCGTTGAAATCAACGTCGCTGATCCGACCGAGCAGGATATTGTAAACAAGTATGGGACGAACCGCGCGCCCATGCCCTTAGTGC
This sequence comes from uncultured bacterium, assembly GCA_963735175.1. Taxonomy (GTDB): domain Bacteria; phylum Electryoneota; class RPQS01; order RPQS01; family RPQS01; genus CAVTJX01. Next base: position 79,266 of record CAVTJX010000018.1, read on the forward strand.
TCGTGTTCGCGCCCAATGGCGCGGTCATGGGCGGCTTTCCGACGATGCAACTTGCCGACGACGCGCGCCTGGTGGAGGCTGTGGGTTGCAAAGCGTCTGAACAAACATTGAAGGCTCTGCAACGAAGGAACATGGTGCTGCTCTGCGTGCAGAATCGGAAGACGAGCGACAATGACGGTGCAATGCGGGGGGTAGAGGAGTTTATTAAGGACCCCAAGTACAGCGCGACCACGGCGGTGGTGAAGGCCGACCCGTCCGATCCCGTGGTAGCGAAATTCATCGAGCCAGGTAGGGCTTGATCCCAAGAGCACCGTGGCCACCACGGCGCTCCTGGCGCCTCCGGGTTCGGTTGTCAGTACCTTTAAGGGCGCCGTTGCGAAGGACAAGATCGTCGCTGCAGTTCAGGCGGCTGCCAAAGGCGGAGGATGCGGTCCGGCCGGATGTGGTGGAAAGCCGTGTGGATGAACGTTGACTCAAGGGAAATCACATGCGTTTAAGAACTCTGGTCTGGCGTGAGATCTTCGAGCGGAAGAACCAGCTTGCCACGAGCTTTCTGGCGATTCTGCTGGGGATCACGGTGATCGTCTCGATCAAGAACATCAGCTTCTACTCGGAGAAAGCGGTGGCCAAGGAACTGGATGCGCTCGGGGCCAATATCCTGATTCTGCCCAAATCGGCCACCGTGCAGGATTACTACTCCGCCGACATGCAGGAGGACGTCATCCCGGAAGAGTACGTGACGATGCTGGCGACGTCCGACTTGCAGGGGCTGGACAATCTTTCGCCCAAGCTGTCGGTGCCGGTTGACAGTCGGCGGCAAGACCGTCACTCTGACCGGCATTTTGCCCAAGGAAGAATTTCAGGCCAAGGCCGCCTGGGCGGGCGCGGGCATCTTCTCGCGACCGAATAACTGCGGCACGGTGGCGACGATTCCCGGCCTGAGCACAGAACCGCCGAAGGAAACGCTGGTGCGCAAGCGGGTCATCGAAACCCTGGGCGGCACCGAAGTGCTGGTGGGGGCGGATGCGGCTCGCGTCACTGCGGATCAAGGAAGGCGATCAGATCGAATTGCTGGGCCGCACCTTCACGACGATCGCCGTTCTGCCGGAAACCGGCACGGTGGATGATTCACGGATCTTCGCCCATCTGCACACGGTGCAGGACATGACGGGCAAGGGGCCGGTGTTCAACGCGATCGAAATTGTCGGCTGCTGCAGCCAGATCAACGCGGGGCTGGTGCAAAAAATCAATAAGCTGCTGCCGGACGCCAAGGTCGTCACGATTACGCAGGTCGTCGACACCCAGTTGCGCACGAACAAGACGATGGCGAAGCTTCTCGACGGTCTTTCTGGTCATCATCATTCTCGTGGGTGGCGCGAGCATTGCCAATTACATGTACGCCAACGTCTATGAGCGCCGCAAGGAAATCGGCACGCTGATGGCCATGGGAGCCGGGTTCGTCGCTGGTGCTGAAGATCTTTCTGCTGAAGGCGCTGCTCCTGGGCCTGGCGGCGGCCATCGGGCGGTTACGTGCTGGGCACGCTTCTGGCCGTGGTGCTGGGGCCGAAGATTGCCGGGGTGCCGGTGCTGCCGATGGGCACGCTGGTGCTGTCGGCGATCGCCGTGGCGGTGCCGCTGGCGCTGCTGGCCAGCTATTTCCCGGCGCACCGAGCCGCGCGGCTCGATCCCTGCGCAACCCTTCAGGAGAATTGAGCCATGCTGCGAATCGAAGGCGCGAAAAAACATTATCAGCACCGCGGCCAGATCGTGACGGCGATGGATGACATCTGGCTGGAGATTCCGAAGGGAGATTTTGTAGCGGTGGTAGGACCGAGCGGCAGCGGCAAGAGCACGCTCCTGCTGACATTGGGCGGAATGCTCTCACCCACCGACGGCAAGGTCTTTCTCGAAGGCAAATCGCTTTACGATCTGTCGCCGGACCAGCGGGCACAGGTGCGGCATCGGAAGATCGGTTTCGTCTTTCAGACGTTCAATCTGATTCCGTATCTGACGGCGCTGGAGAATGTGCAGGTTCCGCTGATGCTCGGCGGAGTGGCCGAGGACACACAGCAAACGCGAGCCTCCGCCCTGCTGGACCGGGTGGGTTTGGCAGACCGGCTTGATCACAAACCCGCCGAACTGAGCGTCGGCCAGCAGCAGCGGGTGGCCCTGGCGCGGATGCTGGCGAACGATCCAGCGCTCGTACTCGCCGACGAACCGACGGGAAATCTCGATCCGGAAACCAGCCAGCAGATCATGGCTTTTTTGGAGGAGATCAATCAGGAGGGCCGGACCGTGGTGATGGTCACGCATGATCCGAACGCCGCGCGGCGGGCGAAGCGCGTACTCCGTTTAGACGCCGGGCGAATCATGAAGAGTCCGGTGGCAACGGGCGAGGGAGTGATCGCCTGACAGAGTTGGCGGCCTGACGCAATCGACGCAAATGAGAAAAGGCTGGCTCGCGGGCCAGCCTTTTTCGATGACGGTATGCCGTTCAGCTCAGGCTGTGGATGGCCTTGTCGATCAGGCCGCGCGCCTGGGCGCCGTAGGGTGACAATGCGGGATCACCCAGTGTATCCACAACAGTTTGTGGATCGAGTGCCCAGATGGAAACCGTGCCGTCGGTTTCCTGTTTCAAGCACACCGAACAGGGAAGGAACACGCCGACCTCGGGCCGCGCCTCGAGGGCACGGTGGGCAATCTGCGGATTGCAGGCGCCGAGAATGCGATACGGCGGCGTCTCGACTCCGAGTTTTTCGCGCAGCACTTTATCGGCTTCAATGCGCGTAAGGATCCCGAAACCGGCCTCTTTGAGGGCGGCGGTAACGCGGGTTTCCACTTCGTCGATGCCGCCGTGGGCTTTTGCTGTAAGCGTAAAGTTCATCAGAAAAATCTCCTTTGCATGGATTCCTAATTAACGGTCCGCGATATTTCGAACGCTGAAAAATTTTCGGGTGCGAAAGGCGGCCGCCGCGACGAACACGGATCAACGGGCGGTCTGGGTAGTGCTGACCAGGAGATTCGGATCGTAGCCTTGCTGCCGGATCCGTTCGTGAATATCGTGCAGCGTAACCTCGTCGAGAACGGCGGTGCGGGATAGAATCCAAAGATATTTTCGCGACGGTTCACCTACCACGGCATAGCTGTAGTCCGCGGCCAGGTCGATAATCCAATAATCGCCCCAGACGGCGGGCAGAATTGAGAGAAAAGCCGGAGCGAAGCGGACCTTAAGCTTGGTGTTGGGACCGTTTTTAGCGGCGAGCCGGGCACGACCTACAGCCTCGTTCATTTGCCCATCCGCTTTCCGGCAACGGTTCACCACCCGAATATCGCCATTGTCCAGCAGTGTGTAGGCCGCCGAGACGTCACGGTCGCAGCGCTTCTGGAACCAATTTGGCAGCCGGGCGATTTCATACCATGTTCCCATGTAGCGCTGCAGATCCAGTGTCGGGACGACCGAGAGGATCGACTCTTGCGCGACGCCGGTTAAGGCTGACAGCATGATTAATGAAATAACCGAAATCGTTTTCATTGGATGACTCCGGTATCTATTGAAACTATCCCGATGGGGTTGCAGTTTCCGGCCCACCCCTATCCCCAGCCGATTTCCCACGAAAGGGGCACCGAAATGGGGCGGGGGACGACAATTCTATTGTGATGCTTTGAAAAACGCAAAACCCTCACTGACAATTCAGAGAGGGTCGAGATATTTGCGTGGTCGGGGCGACTGGATTTGAACCAGCGACCCCCTGGTCCCGAACCAGGTGCGCTACCGGACTGCGCTACGCCCCGAAGCATCGAAAACAAACTCAGGGGGTGTTGGCCCACCCCTCACGGCCAATCAGGGGAACGAACGAGACTTGGCCGGCATCCTGCATGATGGCCTCATCTCCGCGGCGCTCGACTAAAGCGAGCTCCTGCATTTTTTTCTCACCGAGCGGGAAGATCATCAGACCGCCGTCGCGCAGCTGGCTGAAGAGTGTTTTGGGAAACGCCGGGGCCGCCGCGGTGATCGAGAATCTTGTCGAACGGAGCAAAGTCGGTCCAGCCGATGGTGCCGTCGCCGCTTTTAAGGATCACATTGGCGTAGCCTTCGCTCTCGAGGGCTTTGCGCGCCTTCTGGAGCAGCGACATGTGGCGCTCGATCGAATAGACCTTGTAGGCCAATTCGGCGAGTACGGCCGCCTGATATCCGGAACCGGTGCCAATCTCCAACACCTTGTCGGTGGGCAGGATGTTGAGCAGGCTGGTCATGCGGGCCACGACGTATGGCTGACTGATGGTCTGGCCTTCATCGATGGGCAACGGGGTGTCTTCGTAGGCTCGGTCACGAAAGGCCGGTTCTACAAAGTGATGCCGCTTAACCCTGGCCATAGCATCGAGCACACGCCGGTCGCGGATCCCTCGACGTTCGAGTTGGGCGAGCACCATCTCCTCACGTGACAGCTTGTAATTCAGCATGGTGTTCCTCCCGCCCCGCAGAACCCAAATCGGGCCCCGTGCCGCCAAATTTTCGGCAGACTGTAGTATAGGAAGAACCAGTGAAAAAGTCAAGGGATAGATGTTCCATCTGCCCAACCAGCCCGCAAACTGCCACTTTAAGGCCGTAAAGCACGGACCTCATAGAAAAAGCGGGTTGCCACCAGATCATAAGGGTCAGCAAAGGTGGTATCGGAGGTTGTTGTCAATATATCGGGAAACGGAACCGGGGAAGCATCGGCAGACCGGAAGACTTGATAACCGGATGCACCACAGACTCCGTTCCAAATCAGGCGGACCTGGCTGTCTTCAGCCAAGGCGACCAGGCCAAGGGGTGGATCAGGCGGCGACGGAGTCGTCACGGTAACTATGCCAGTCATCAACGTGGGATGCACTTCACAGATGTAGGGATAGGTGGCGTCCGGCAGATTGAAAATAAAGGCGTAAGTCCAAGGAGCAACGGCCGCCGGTCTGCCGAAAAGCGACGGTATTCCGGTATGATGCACGCTGTGAAGGCCGGAAACATTGGTCCAGATCACCGTATCCCCCGGTAATATGAACAGATTCTGTGGAGTAAATGAGAAATTACGTACGGTCACGTTCCAGTGGCCACGGCGCTGAACTGCGACGTTTCCCTGCATCATGTCAGGATGGATTTCGCATTGATAGGGGTAATTAGCGGGGCTAACATTGAAGATAAACTGGTATGTCCAAGGGGCATCGGCGGGATCCAAGCCGAAGAGTATGGGATCGCAACGATGACGGACGTTATGGAAGCCAGAGAGTGTTCGTCCAGCGCACGGTATCCCCCTGCAATATTGTTAGATTACTGGGGGTAAAGGCAAAATCCGCGACATTTACCTGCCAGAGCGTAGCGTGAGCCACACCCGCGAATAAAACGCAAAATAGCACTCTGAATAGCCGCGATTGCATGGGAGACCTCTGTGATTACATGAATTAGAATTTCAAATCTGAGAAACCGCTGCCGTTTCTCTTTAGAAACGCCAGACTAAGGCAAATGTTCCATATTATATCTATTATTCAACATTACCACAGATTTCGCCATTTCAAAGTTGGTTTGGTAGAGGATCTGAAAACGGAGACCCCGCCGTTTACAGCAGGGTCTTATTTCACCAGCAGAACGAATTTCAATACAGTGAGTACGAAACACCTCGGAAAAATTTCTACGGTAGTAAAAATGGGGAGAATTCGGAGTGAAATATTAGACTTACGGTGATTCCGGAAACGAGAAAACAGCGGGGTAAACCGCTGTTTTTCTTTGTCGGGGCGACTGGATTTGAACCAGCGACCCCTTGACCCCCAGTCAAGTGCGCTACCGGGCTGCGCCACGCCCCGACGAATCGTCCAACAAATTCAGAATTTCGTGCAGCTCGCGCCGCACATCGTCTACCACATCAAGATGCCCATTGGTGGCCGCCACTTCCGGTTTGGCGGCGCCGTTTTGAGCGAGCTGAACTTTGGCTCCCGCAATGGTGAACCGTTGCTCGTAAAGCAAAGTGCGAATGCGCTGGATGATCTCCAGATCCTTCGCTTGATACGTGCGATTTCCGGTGCGGCCCTTTTTCGGTCGAAGCTGCGGGAATTCGCTCTCCCAGTACCGCAGCACATGGGAGGGAACGCCGACCAATTCGGCAACTTCACCGATGGTGTAGTAGAGCTTCCGGATCGCCGGTCCTTTGCGCTCCGTTTCCATTTCCAGCGGCATCACAGGTTAACCGACTTCCATCCGAATATAGCGAAATTTCGCAGTTCCTGCAAGCCTTCTCATGCCCTGGAGACGCGGGAAACGCCCGAAATGGAGGCGTTCAGCGGGCTCCGGTGCTGCCAAAACCGCCAACATCGCGCGTAGACTGCGGTAATTCGGCCACTTCCTGCCAGTGACCGCGGACTACTGGAGCAGATGACGAGTTGGGCCACGCGTTCGCCGCTGGCGATCTTCACCGGGTTCTGGACCGGCGTTCGTGACGAGCATTTTGAGTCTCGCCGCGATAGTCGGAATCGATGGTTCCGGGGGCGTTGACCAGGATCAGACCCGTACGCAGGGCAAAGCCCGAACGCAAGCGGATCTGGCCCTCGTAGCCCGCGGGAATGGCCACACAGAAGCCCGTGGGCAGGAGGGCGCGTTCACCGGGATTCAGCGTTACTCCCGCGCCGGCCAAACGTAGATCCATGCCCGCCGCGCCGTCGGTCTGATATGCCGGAAGTTCGGCGGGAGCGTGCGGCAGACGCTGAATTTGCAGCGTGATCTCGCGGCGTTCCATGTCAGGCAACGCGTTTTTTAGAACGTGCAGTCTTTCGGGCGCTTGACGGTCTCGGGCTCAACAATGGCCGTGACCATCTGGTTTTCGTTGAACAGCCGGTTGGCAAGAGCCAGCACGCGTTCGGCGGTCACCGCTTCGATCTGACGGCTGACGTCCTCGAGGGTGTGGTAGCGGCCAAGGTAAATTTCCATGCGGCCGAGGCGCATCATGCGGGCGGAAACACTCTCGAGGCCGAGCATGATGTTGCCCTTGAGCTGAACCTTGACGCTCTCGAGTTCGTCCGCCGTGAGCGGTTGCTCGCATACCTGGCGCAGCTCTTTCAGCACCATGTCGCGGGCGCGGTCGACGCGGTCGGGATCGGTGGCGAGGTAGACGCCCCACATACCGGCGTCGCCCAGCATTTCGGCAAAGGAATAGACGGAATAGGCGATGCCGTGTTTTTCGCGGATGTTCTGAAAGAGTCGCGACGACATGCCGCCGCCGAGCACGGTATTCAGCACGGAGAGCACGAAGCGGTCGCGGTCGGCATAGGCGAGGGCGCGGATGCCCATGACCATGTGCGCCTGCTGAATGGGGCGTTCGGACCGGACGAAGCGCGGTTCCAGCTTGCCCAGGGCAGGCTGCTTGCGGTGATTCGCCGCCTTGGGATCGTAGTTTAACGCACGCGCCACCTGTTTGACAAGCGCCGTGTGGTCGACGTGGCCCGCCGCCGTGATGACCATATTCGAGGGAACGTAGTGGCGGCGGCTGAAACTCATCACATCCTTCCGCGCGAACGCGCGAACGTTTTCGGGGGGGCCGAGAATCGGCCGCGCCAGCGGATGCGGTTCGAAGAGCGCCTTGACGAAATTCTCATGCGCCACGTCGTCGGGGAGATCCTGGTGATCGCGGATTTCGTCGAGGATCACCTGCTTCTCCTTCTCCATCTCGTCCGGGTCGTACTTGGAATGCTTGAGGATGTCACTCAGGATATCCAGGGCGCCCGGGACCCGCTCGTCCAGCACATGAACGTGAAAGCACGTGATTTCCTTGCTGGTGAAGGCATTGATGTAGCCTCCACCCTGCTCGATCGTGCGGGCGATATCGTAGGCACTGCGAGTCTTCGTGCCCTTGAACGCCATGTGCTCGATGAAATGCGAGATGCCGTTTTCGGCGGCATTCTCGTGACGGGAGCCGACCGTGACCCAGATGCCGATGGAGGCGGAGCGCACCGCGGGGATGCGCTCCGTCACCACGCGCAGGCCATTCGGGAAGGTCGGTTTTCTGATAGACCGAGGATTGAGGCAAGAGCGGATCAATCCACCTTGGAGGATTTGTGAGGATGCCGTCCGTGTTTTGCGCCACCGTCTCCGCCTTCGCTGTGATGCGAACGCGGCGGACGCTCGGAACGAGGCGGCTGCTCCGGCATGTCGTCGGGCACAGGCAGAAGCGCCTTGCGCGAGAGATCGAGCTTGCCCATCGGATCCACGTTGACCAGTTTCACATCGACCTCGTCGCCGAGGTTGAGATGATCGGTGACCTTGCGGATGCGATGATGTTCGATTTCGCTGATGTGCAGCAGGCCTTCGCGGCCGGGCATGATTTCGACGAAGGCGCCGAAATCGGTGATCTTCTTCACCTTGCCGTGATAGACTGTGCCGACCACGGGGGCTTCCGTCATGCCGCGGATAATATCCATCGCCTTGGTGACCTTGGCGAGATCGGAAGACGAAATGCAAATCGTGCCGTCGTCTTCGATGTCGATGGAGGCTTCGCTGCGGGCGATGATGTCGCGGATCGTCTTGCCGCCGGGGCCGATGATGAGGCCGATCTTGTCCGGATCGATCTTGAGGAACTCGATGCGCGGCGCGTAGGGCGAAATCTCGGCGCGCGGCGCGGGCAGCGTGTCGGTGATCTTGCCGAGGATGAATTTGATGCCTTCGCGCGCCTGACGGATGGCCGTGCGCATGAGGTCGATGGAGATGCCCTTGATCTTGATGTCCATCTGGCAGGCGGTGATGCCGTCGGGCGTGCCGGTGACCTTGAAGTCCATGTCGCCGAGGTGGTCTTCATCGCCGAGGATATCGGAGAGAATCGCGACCTTCTCGGCTTCCTTGATGAGACCCATGGCGATGCCGGCGACCGGCTTTTTGATCGGCACACCGGCGTCCATCATCGAGAGGCAGCCGGCGCAAACCGTGGCCATCGAGGACGAGCCGTTGGATTCGAGCACTTCCGAGACGACGCGAATCGTGTAGGGGAAATCTTCCCACGTGGGCAGCACCGAATGCAGCGCGCGCCAGGCGAGATTGCCGTGACCGACTTCGCGGCGGGACTGGCCGAGGAATTTGCGGATTTCGCCGACGCTGAAGGGCGGGAAATTGTAGTGGAGCAGATAGGGCTTGGTGTAGACGCCGTCGAGGCCGTCCACGCGCTGCTCGTCGAACTTCACGCCGAGGGTGATAGTGCCGAGGGCCTGCGTCTGGCCGCGGGTAAAGAGCGCGCTGCCGTGGGTGCGGGGCAGCACGCCAACTTCGCAGTTGATCTCGCGGATCTGCGTGGCCTTGCGGCCATCGAGACGCTTGCCGGCGACGGTGTTGCGGCGGACGGCGACTTGCGCGCGGTCATGCGCCCAGGCTTTGACGTACTTTTCGGTATCGGGGAACTGCTCGAGCGTGGCTTCGATGGCGTCGAGTTCAATTTCCTTCCAAGCGACGCGGCGTTCCTGCTTTTCTTCGATTTTGCAGGAATCCTCGACGCGCTTGCCAAACTGCTTTTCGAGCAGCGCGTCCAGATCGGGCAGGCGGGCGGGCTCGGGAAAATCGCGCTTGGGCTGGCCGCACTCGGCCATCATTTCCTTTTGCAGGGCGACGAGGCGCTTGATTTCGGCGTGGGCGCGGGTGACGCCTTCGAGGAACAGGTCCTCGGAGACTTCCTTGGCTTCGCCTTCGACCATAATAATCGAGTCTTCGGTGCCGGAGACGACGATATCGAGCAGCGATTCTTCGAGCTGCTTGTAGGTGGGGTTGACGATGTACTCGCCTTCGATCATGCCAATGCGCACCGAGCCGACCGGTCCGTGGAAGGGGATTTCGGACAGACTGACGGCGGCAGAGGCGGCGATGGTGCCGAGTACGTCGGGATCATGCTCGCCGTCGGAGGAGAGCACGTTGATCATCACCTGCACTTCCTGGTGGAAGCCCTCGGGAAAGAGGGGACGCAGGGGACGGTCGGTCAGGCGGGCGGAGAGGATTTCCTTTTCGGACGGACGGCCTTCGCGTTTGAAGAAGCCGCCGGGGATCCGGCCCACCGCGTATAGTTTCTCACGATAGTCAACACTGAGGGGGAGGAAATCGAGATCCGTTTCGGCGTCGAGGTTGGCGACGACGGTCGCCATAACTACGGTATCGCCATAGGTGAGCCAGCAGGCGCCGTCGGCCTGTTTAGCGACCCGTCCGGTTTCCAGTTCCAGCTTGAGCCCACCGATCTCGATAGACTTCCGGTAAATCATTCACTTTCTCCGATTCTTCTTCTTTTTCGTCTAGCGGCGCAGCTCAAGAGCCTCGACGAGCTTTCTGTAGCGGGTGATGTCCTTCTGCGCCAGGTAGGTGAGCAACCTGCGGCGCTGTCCCACCATCAGCATCAAGCCGCGGCGGGAGTGCTTGTCCTTCTTGTGGACCTTGAGATGCCCGGTCAGATCGTTGATGCGCTGGGTGAGGAGCGCGATCTGCACTTCCGGGCTTCCCGTGTCGCTTTCCTTTCTCGCGAATCGCTCAATGACCGCTTTGCGGTCGGCAGCCGTGACTGACATGATGTTCCTCTTGTCCGTATCTTCTGTTGAATGTGTTCGGGCGGAAAGCCTTGCGGCCGGAGGCGGTCAGGAGACGCCGCGCATCAGGCCGCGCATGGCGAGAGTTGCCGAGACGGTGCGGACGTCATCGGCGATCTGCGCGGAGAGTTCCTGTTCGGAAGCGAAACGTTTTTCGCTGCGGATACGCTCGACGAACTGGAGTTCGACTTCCTCATCGTAAATGTCGCGATGGAAGTCGATGAGATGCGCTTCCACCGAGTGTTTCCCCTCGGTGAAAGTGGGATTGAAACCGATGGAAATCGCCGCCGGAATGCTCTCGCCGCCGACCGCGGCGAGACCGGCATAGATGCCGTCGGCGGGAATGAGCTTGTGCAGCGCGATCTGGCTCAGGTTGGCAGTGGGCCAATTCAGGCGCTTGCCGCGGCCAAAACCGTGAATGACCGTGCCGCAAATGGAATAGTACCGGCCAAGACCGAGCGCGGCCTGCGACACGTCGCCATCGGCCAGCAGCTCGCGGATCGCCGTCGAACTGACGATGAGATCGCCGACCCGGGTGGGATTGACGACGTCAACGGAGAAGCCGAGTGCGCGTGACATGGCAATCAACGTTTCGCGATCGCCCATGCGGTGCTTGCCGAAGCCGTGGTTGAAACCGATAACGATCTTACGCATGCCGACGCGGCCCTTGAGCACGATCTGCACAAAGTCAGCGGGGCTCATTTGCGCCAGCACGTGATCAAAGTTCAAAACGAGCGTGGCGTCGACACCGGCGGCGGCGAGCAGGGCGAGTTTCTCCTCGGACGTGGTCAGCAGTCCGATGGGCACGCCCGACTCCCGGACGACGAGGCGCGGATGCGTGTCGAAAGTCAGGACGACGCTGCGCAATCCCTGGGCGCGGGCCATGCCGGTAAGATGATCAATGATCGCGCGATGCCCAAGATGAACGCCGTCGAAGAATCCGACGGTGATCACGGAATCCTGAACGTTGGTGAAATTGGACCACGAGCCGCGAAATACTTCCATCATTTACTCAGCCACAAATTCAAGGGAACGGTCGAGAATTTCCGAAAGGCCCAGCGCCGACTTCGAGCCGGTAAGGGCCGATGGCTGTGCGCGACAGTTCCGCCAGCGCGCCGCCCCAGCCTAAGGCGGCGCCGAGATCGCGGGCGAGGGAACGAATGTAGGTGCCGCGCGAGCAGCGGACGCGCAACTCGATCTCCGGCGCTTGCACGCGCAGAAGTTCGATGCCGTAGACGGTGACGGGACGCGGCGCCAGTTCCACAGCCTTGCCGCGGCGGGCCAGATCGTAGCTGCGCCGGCCGCCGATTTTGATGGCCGAGATCGCCGGCGGAACCTGCGAGATGTCCGCCGATAAATTTTTCGATCGCCTGCGTAATCCGCGATTCGGACCAATCCACGACCGGCTGTGTGCTCAGGGTCTCCCCCGCCAGATCGTCCGTGGTGGTGGTGAGACCGAAGCGGACGCGGGCGACATATTCCTTGGGTAGATCCATGAACTCATCGGCGCGGCGCGTGGCCTTGCCGCAGAGCACGATGAGCACGCCGGTGGCGGGCGGGTCGAGGGTGCCGGCGTGGCCGACGGCTTTCCACTGGAGCGCGCGGCGCAAGGTTGCGACAACGTCCATGGACGTACAGCCCGCCGGCTTATTGACGGATAGAATGAGTTCCGCGGCCGTCAGCGAGCCTCAACTGCGGGTTGACAGGCGCCGGACTCAAGGGCCGCCGTGAGCACGGGCAGCAGCCGTTGGCGAACGGATTCGAGGTTGCCCTGCATACGGAAGCCGGCGGCTTTTTCATGTCCACCGCCGCCGAAGCCGGCGGCGATCTCAGACACATTCACAAATCGCTTCGAGCGCAGCGAGACGCGGATTTTACCTTCTGTAGTCTCGCTGAGCAGGGCCGCGGCCTGCACGCCGCGAATGGAAATGGCGGTGTCGACGACGGTGTCGGGGTCTTCGACGAGTTGCTCGAGGCGGCAGAAGAGCGTGGCGATGCGGCCGTCGGCGAACAATTCAAGCGACGAGTAAATCGTCCCCAACGATTTCACGTCGGCGGCGAGAATATCGTAGTATAATCCGTTCGTGAGGCGGGTCACGTCCGCGCCGGCCGCCACGAGTTCCGCCGCAATGTGCAGCGTGCGGGCGGTGGTGCTGGGATAGCGGAAGCGGCCCGTGTCGGTGAGCAGACCGGCGAACAGATTTTCGGCGATGGCAGGCGTCAGAGTCAGGCCGAGTTCACGGATCAGAAGGAATAGCAGCTCGCCCGTGGCCGCGCTCTCCAAATCGACAAAGTTGAGCGCGCCGAAGCGGTCGTTGGAGAAGGTGATGGTCGATGTTGACAATCACCGCAGCGGGATCGAGCAACTTCTCCACGTCGCCGACGCGCGAGCGGCTGCCGGAATCGACAATCACGGCCACGCGGAACTTGCTGGAATCGGCCGCGTCAGAACTGACAGCAACCTCGTCCGCGCCCGGCAGAATGCGGCAGCGGGCGGGGACGGGATCGTTGCAGAATCACGCGGGGCACGGCGCCAAGCTGCAAGAGCATTTCGCGCACGGCCAGCGCCGATCCAATGGCGTCGGGATCGGGATGCACATGCGTCGAGACCAGCACGGGGGCGCCACTCGACAAGCATCGTGCGCAGTGCGGCGATTTCCGCCGGCGTGAAAATCACTCGTCATCCCCGGCGGGCGGCGTTTGCCCCTGCTCGCGCACTTGCCGCAGCAGTTCTTCGATGCGCGCGGCGCGGGCGGGCGTGGCGTCGTAATGGAAGCGAATATCCGGGTGCTGGCGCATCACCAACCGCTGCGCGAGTTCGTGGCGCACGACGCCCTTCTTCGCATTCAGTTCACGCTCGATGGCCAGGAACTGCGATTCGTCGGTTTCGCCGTAGACGCTGAAGAAGACCTTCGCGAGGCTCAAGTCGTCGTTCACTTCAACGTCGGTAATGCTGACCATGATCCCGACGGGCAGTTCGACGTGGGCGCGGAGAATATCCGGAAGATCGCGCAGGATTTCCGCGGCGATCCGCAGCGGGCGTTTGCCCTTTTTGGTGGAATCCGGAGCGCGCATGTTACTCGTAGAATTGAATCATGGGCGAAATCAGAAGCACCCGCGGGTCATCTTCAAGGAACGCCAGCAGCGAGCGCAGCGATTGTTCGACAAGCCCGGCGTTTGTCCCCGCGCAGGAAATGATGAGGCCGCCGCGCTGCCAAAGTTCGCCGAAATCGGCCTCGGCGACGGAGACATTGAACCGCTGCCGCACCCGTTCCTTGAGCGAATTCATGACGCGGCGGCGATCCTTTAACGAATGGCTATCGGAGATGTGCAGTTCCACGGTCAGGAGACCGAGGACGCGCTTCATGCCGAAGCCGATTCGAGCTTGCGCTTGATCTCCACGATCTCGAAGACTTCGAGGGTGTCGCCGACCTTGATTTCAATGTTGCTGTCGAGACCGATACCGCAGTCCATGCCGGCGCGGATCTCGCGCGCGTCGTCCTTGAAGCGGCGCAAACTGGCCAGCTTGCCGCGCCAGACTTCGCGGCCATCGCGCAGCAGCCGCACCTGGCTGGTGCGCATGATCTTGCCGGAGACCACGAAGGAACCGGCGATGGTGCCGACCTTGGGAATGGTGAACAGTTCGCGGATTTCGACGAGGCCCACGACGTCTTCGCGCGTGTCGGGAGCAAGCATCCCCTCAAGGGCGGCGCGGACATCGTCTTCCATTTCGTAAATCACGCGGTAGACGCGGATATCGACCTGCTCACGACCGGCCAGTTCGCGGGCTTTGATGTTGGGATGGACATGGAAGCCGAGAATAATCGAGCCGGTGGCAGAAGCCAGCAGCACGTCGCTTTCGGAGATCGCACCCACGCCGCGATGGACGATACGCACGGCGACTTCGCCGGTGGAAAGCCGCTGGAGGGTATCGGAAATCGCTTCCACGGAACCGTCGGCGTCGCCCTTGATGATGAGCGACAATTCACGCACGCCGCCTTCCTTGATCTGCTGCGAGATCTGATCGAGGCTGAGCATGCGAATCTGGCGGAAGGTCTGTTCGCGCTGCAGGAGCTGACGGCGCATGGCAATTTCCTTGACCTCGCGCTCGCTTTCGAAGACGACGAAGGTGTCGCCGGGCTGGGGCGCGCCGGAGAAGCCGATGACCTGCACAGGCATGCCGGGCGTCGCTTCCGCGATGGGTTTGTTGGTTTCGTCGAGCAGCGCGCGAACCTTGCCGTATTGCTGGCCGGCGACGAAGTTGTCGCCGATGCGGAGTGTGCCGGCGGTGACAATAAGCGTCGCCACGATGCCGCGGCCCTTATCGAGCCGGTTCTCCATAACCGTGGCCCGCGCGTTGCGCGCCGGATTCGCCTTGAGGTCCATGATGTCGGCGACGAGCAGCACTTCTTCGAGCAGGCGGTCGATGCCCTGGCCGAACTTAGCGCTGATTTCGGTCGACTGAATCTTGCCGCCCCACTGTTCGACGAGAATATTATGTTCGGCGAGTTGCTGGCGGATACGTTCGGGGTCGGCGCCGGGTTTGTCAATTTTGTTGATGGCGACCACAATGGGCACGCCCGCCGACTGCGCATGGTTGATGGCTTCAACGGTCTGCGGCCGCACCTGGTCATCCGCGGCGACGACCAGGATCACGATATCCGTGACCTGCGCGCCACGGGCACGCATGGCGGTAAACGCTTCGTGGCCGGGGGTATCGAGGAAGGTGATGCCGCGTCCGTTGTAGATGACTTCGTAAGCGCCGATGTGCTGCGTAATGCCGCCGCTTTCGCCGGCGACGACGGACGTCTTGCGCAGGTAATCGAGGAGACTGACGTCTTGCCGTGGTCGACGTGGCCCATGACGGTGACAACAGGCGGACGCGCGACCAGATCCTCGGGCACATCGGTATCTTCGTCCTCAATGGCTTCCTCTTCATCGCGATCGGTGATGAATTCGACTTCAAAGCCAAATTCGTCGGCCACGAGTTCGATCAGGTCGCGTTCGAGCCGCTGGTTGATGGAGACGAGTTTGCCCATGCTCATGAACTTCGAGATCACTTCGCTGACTTCCACTCCCATGAGGTTGGCCAGTTCCATGTTGGTGACGAACTCGGTCAGGCGCAGCTTGCCGCTATCGTCGGTAGTGGCCTCCGTTTCACGATCACGACGGCGATGGCGGCGTTTGCCGGTGTCCATTGAAGCGAGGGTCTGCTTAATGGTAGCGGCGACTTCCTTCTGATCAACCCGCTTGCGGCGGGCCTTGCGGCGGGCCGGAGCTGTCATGTTCGGCGTCGACGACGACCTTGCGGTATTTCGCGTCTTTCTGCGCGGCGAGCAGCTTCTTCTGCTTCTCGAGCGCTTCAATATCTTCCTTGGTGGGCCGTTTGCGGGGCGGTCCAGACGGCGCTCCCGGCTTCGGCGGAGCCGACGGCGGACGGCCGGCAACGGGCGGACGCGGACCACCACGCGGGGCTTCGCCGGGACGCGGCGGGCCACCGGCCGGACCGCGAGCGGGGCCGCGCGGCGCTTCGCCGGGACGCGCAGGTCCACCCTGCGGACGCGTACCCTGATAACCTGTGGCGGGACGTTGTCCCTGGTAGCCTTGTCCCTGCGGACGCTGGCCTTGATAGCCTTGACCCTGTCCCTGCGCTCCCTGCGGGCGTTGGCCCTGGTAACCCTGGCCTTGCGGGCGCGTTCCCTGATAACCGGTGGCGGGGCGCTGATCCTGTCCCTGTCCCTGCGGAGCGCGCGGCGTCTGCGACGAGGGGCGCTGATCGACGGGGGTGCGGGGACGGCGTTCGTGTTGCGGGGGCGCTCCGGTATCGCGGCGGGGAGTGGTCTCACCTTCAGCGCGGGGCGCGCCGGCGGTCGGGCGGGGAGCCGCCGCGCGCTTCTCAGCCTCGCGGCGTTCGGCTTCGCGGCGTTCCACTTCGAGTCGCTCTTTTTCGAGCCGTTCGGCTTCCTTGCGGACGACTTCGTCGGCCTGCTGGCGGGCGCGTTCAGCCTCATCGGCGAGGCGGCGCTCTTCGGCCAGGCGGATCGCTTCCTGTTGCTCGGTTTGGGTCTGGGCCTTGCGGGCGCGCTCCTGCTTCTGTTCCTCGACCTGGCGAATGAGGGCTTCGGTTCCCTGCGTCGTCTGGGCGGCGATTTCGTCGAGGATTTTCAGCGATTGTTCGGCGCGGGCGCGTTCGGCTTCGGCGCGGCGCGAATCGTCCAGCACGCGCGTCTCTTCCTCGAGCTGGCGCTGCCACCGCAAGGGATCAAACTTCTTGATCACCTCGACGTACATCTCGGCAGAGAGCCCCGACATATGCCCCTTGGGCATGTCAAAGCCACGATCCTCGAGAAATTCGACGATGGCCGGGGTCGCGACGTTCAGTTCCTTGGCGACCTGATAGACCTTTTTCTGCTTTTCAGCGACCACTCAGTATAACCTCGTTATCATTCCGATTCCGGCGGGATGGGGGCATCCGGGAGATTATCCCCGGCAGGGGCATCGGCGGGCACTTCATTCCCGCGTCCAACGCCATCCCTCGGCTGTTCGCCACCGGCTTCAGTGGATTCTTCAAAATAAGTGCCGAGCACATCGAGTACGCGCCGTACCGTGAGCTCATCAAAGCCTTCGATCTCGAGCAGTTTGTCGGGGCCGGCGTCAAGCACGGATTCGGCGGTTTCGTAGCCCGCGGCCACCAGTTTGCTCTTGATTTCGTCTTCGAGTTCATTGACGTCGACGACCATCAATTCTTCGGGAGCGAGGTATTCCGATTCCTTCAGCGGCTCGATCTGGTAGCCCGTGAGCTGCGAGGCGAGGCGGATATTCTGCCCGCGGCGGCCGATGGCGAACTGGATCTGGTCATCGGGCACGACGGCAGTCGCCGAACGGTTGGCTTCGTCGACCATCACCAGCAGCGGAGTAACGGGAGCCATGGCGCGCTTGATGAAGATTTCGGCGTCGGGGCTCCAGTGGACGATGTCAATCTTTTCGTTGTTCAGTTCGCGCACGACGGCCTGGATGCGCACGCCCTTCATGCCGACGCAGGCGCCGACGGGGTCAATGCGCTTGTCGTGGGACAGGACGGCGATCTTGGTACGGTCGCCGGCTTCGCGGACGATGCCCTTGATCTCGATGATATTGTCGAAGATTTCGGGGACTTCGAGTTCGAACAGGCGGCGCACAAACATGCCGTCGGCGCGCGAGAGCACGATCTCGGGTTCCTTGGTGGTGCGATTGACTTCCTTGATGATCGCCCGCACGGCCTTGCCGCGCACGTACTTTTCGTTGTAGATCTGTTCAGGCTTCGGCAGGACGGCGTCATGGCGGTCGAGGTTGACGCGGATCTCGCGGCGGTTGATCTGGTGGATTTCGCCGGAGACGACTTCGCCGATGCGGGTCGAAGAATTCCTTGTAGATATTCTCTTTTTCGATCTCTTTGATCTTCTGCGTCAGGTTCTGGCGCGCGGATGTGACGAGCCGCCGACCGAAATCGTTGAGGGGCACGAGTTCGGCATAGGTATCGTTGATATCGAGATCTTCGTCGATCTTGAGGGCGCGGGAGAGCGGAATCTGGGTGACGGGATCGGAGACGTCATCATCATCGACCACGACTTTCTCGCAGAAGATTTCGATGTCGCCCTTCTCCAGATTGAAGATCACGTCAAAGTTGTCGGCATTGCCGTACTTTTTCTTGATCATCGAGAGAAAGACGCCTTCGATAATTTCCTGGAAGACGTCCCGGTCGATGCCCTTATCGCGAAGTATCTGGCCGACCGCTTCTACGATGGGAGCGTTCATCGCTACGACTCCATACGTGGGGGTTTAAACTCAGGTAAAATGCGGGCCGACATGAGATCCGCGAATTTCAGCGTCCACTCGGTTTTTTCCGCGACGAGCACAATGCCATCCGGATCGAGGCGTGTGAGTCGTCCGCTGATTTCGCGCGGACCCTTTTCGCCGGGGATCTGGATTTTCAACAGCCGGCCCAGATTCTTGGTGAACTGCCACTCTTCCCGCAACGGGAAATCCAAACCGGGCGAACTGACTTCGAGGCGGAAATCCTCGTCGAGCAATCGTTTCTCGTCGATAAGATGTTGGATCTGACGCGTCAGGTGCGCGCAATCGTTGATGGTCAGCGCGCCGAAACGGCGGTCGCCGACGGCGCGCAGTTGCAGGCGTCCGGCATGGCCCGAGCAATTGAACTCGAGCAACACAACGCCCTCATCTTCGAAAAGTTGACGGATCTCGGATTCCAGCCGACTGGTAGCTTGGGGCACAGAATAGAAAAGTGGGGTCGTGGGGTAAAAGAAAAGTGGGCGGAGCCCACTTTGAATCGAACAAATATACAAAAAAAACAGGTAAAAAGCAAATTGGAGGCATTTACTCCAGAGAAGTGAGCAGCTGCCGGGCCTGGGCTGCCAGAGACGATTCCGGATAGTTGTCTCTTATTTTACGCAGCAGCGGGATGGCTTTCTCCGGCTGATCCAGTTTCTGATAGACGCGGGCGGCATCCATCAGGAGTTCCGTGGCGGCTGGGCTGTTCGGGTATTTTTCAGCAGCTTTCTGGTACTCTGAAGCCGCATCGGCATATTTTTCAAGAGCTTCATTTGCTGCACCCAGGCCGGCAGAGGCGGCGACATTCAGCTCGTCCGTACCGGAGAAGTCCTTGAAATAACCGTTAAATTCGTCCACCGCTTGAGCATACTTGCCCTGCTCATAGGCGATGCGGCCGAGAAAATACTTGGCCTCAGCCGCCACGGTGCCGCCCTCCGAGTTGGCAATGGTCTGAAAAGCACTGGCAGATTCATCCAGACGGCCGGTACCGAAGCTGGCTTTGGCCATCGTGACCTTATACGCAGCTTCCAAGCGACTGCTTTCCATGGATTTCCGGACAAGAATTACGGCAAAGATGACGACCACCACGGCAACAGCTACAGAAATGACCAATTTCTGATGATCGACATAGAACTTCTCAAGATCGACAGTCAGCTTGACGAGTCGATCCTGTTTCATTTCCTTCTTGGTCAGACGACCCTTTGTTTTCGCGGAAGTTACTTTACTCATCGGATACCTTGCACGTTGTCAGCCTGGGAAAAGGGGAACGGTGACCGACCCCAAGTGGGGAAGGGCAATGTTGAATAAAACAAGCAGGTGGTTCGTACGCCTTCTTATAAGCTATCCGCAACTGCTTTTGGCTACCGGACTGGGAAATGAAGACCACTTTCCATCTGGCATCCGAGTTGCGGAAGGCATACAACCGTTAATATGACACAATTGGTCAAATGTGCATTGGAGTAATGTCATATGTCGCAAACCGACAAACTCTATGAGGCGACAGTATCGACAACAACGATTTTGAATGGGATATAGAGGGCATCACTAATCCAGCTAGAGTGATCACCTGATACAGCTCGGATCTCGTACCAATACTCTGGTGTGCGATCATTACAAATAATATCGGGATCTTCCGGTGGCAACCCCCACAGTTCAACCGAGAATCGATTGTTAGAAATTACCGGCGATCTTTGAGATTCGATCCAATCAGATGTAGAGCCATTCTGACGTGAACGTTGTCGCGTAAATACCGTTTCTACACCATGCGGCAAGCTAATCTCTACAAGCCCGGTGATCGAAGTATCTATGCGGAGTACAACATCTACTTCACCGGAAACGTAATGGGCTTGGAGGACAATTGTATCACCGTTAACCGGCGGAAGAAACCGAACTCCCTCAAACGGTTCGGTACTCGCCGGGTTATCATTGAAGTCCTTCTTACAGCCGAAGATCATGACTAATGCACACGACAGGCACAAGAACCACGTCGCCAGTTTCATCACACACCTCCTCTGACTTCAGAGTTATGAGTGCCTGATTTGCAGACCTGGAGTTAGTCGGCTCAGATTTCTTGAGGACGAAACTCCAGATTTTGGAGCAATGACTCTAATAGCAAGAGCAGAAAACCAAGGCGCACTACCAGCCGCCGTGCCAAGGAGGATCGCCCGGAATTGGCTTCGCTGTTGCAATCATTGCGATGATTGCAGCCAAAAAGATACCCCAATAAAGCATGCCCTTCACCGTCATGTGCTCGTCGTTATATTTATCGACGAGAAGCATTAAAGTGATCCATGCCCATGCTGCGTAAATGATCCAACGCGCATACTTGAAGCTGGCCCAAAGAGCAAACCCATAAGTGCCGAGGACGGCGATCACCACGAGAAGCCGACAAAATACCCAAGCCCATCCCCTTCGCTAAACAACCTTCTCTGAACAAAATTACTCAGCCATTGTTTCATGGCTTGCCACCTTGCAGAGGGTTAAGTTCGCTTGTTGGAGTGAAACCTCTAATAGTCCGAGTCGAAAACTTTGTGAATCATCGTCACAAGGCCGAAGTTTACAGAAGTGCTTGTGCGATCCAGAATAAGCCCGAACACTGGCTTTTTTCGCAGTAGAGACAACGCGTTATAGAACTCGACTTAGTAGAAAGGCGTCGTCAGCGGCAATTTGGCTAAGCGCCTTATTTGATCCAGTTAAGCGTGACTTCAACCTTCGCACACTGTTCGTAAATTACCCCTCTTTTAAGGGGTGTACAAGTTGTACCCCCGAAGGACTCGAACCTCCGACGCATGGTTTAGGAAACCATCGCTCTATCCTGCTAAGCTACGGGGGCAGAAAGCAGCAAACATTGAATTTACAGCATCAGCACCAAGAAAGCAAGCAAAAGATTCGGCTTTTGTAAAACGTCAGGCTCTGTTTCAGTCGGGAAGTGCCTTGCCGGGATTGAAGATGCCGTGAGGATCCAGGGCGGCTTTGAGGCGTTGCTGGATCGCAATCTCGGCGGAGACTGGGCCAGATGCAGGTAGCGACGCTGGACGTGGCCGATGCCGTGTTCGCCGGAGATCGTGCCGCCAGAGACACCGTGAGGCGGAAGATCTCGTCAATGGCGTCGGGCAGTTCGTGTTCCCACTGATGGTCGGAAAGGTCGGCCTTCAGCAGATTGCAGTGAATGTTGCCATCACCCGCGTGGCCGTAGCAAATGACACGCAAACCCCAGCGCGCGCAGATTTCGTGAACGCCAAGAACCAGCTCGGGCAGGCGCGAGCGCGGGACGACCGTGTCCTCTTCTTTATACGCGCAAATGGATTTGACGGCTTCGCCGGCGCTGCGGCGAATGTCCCAGATTTCCGTTTGCTGGGCACTGCTCTCGGCGATGAAACAATCGGCGGCGCTGAAGTCCTCGAGGACCTCCGCGATAACTTCTATTTCGGAGTCCAAGGCGGCCTCGTGATTGCCGTCGACTTCGATTAGCAGTACGGCGGCGCGGTCGGAGAAACGCACGCGGATACCACGGTGTGCTTCAATCGCTTTTAGACAATCCTGCTCGAGAAATTCCAGCGCGCAGGGAACAACACCACGGGCCATAATGGCGGGGACGGCGGCGGCGGCGCGTTCGACGCTGTCGAAGGGCGCGAGCAGCGTGCGGTGATGCCGCGGCAGCGACAGTAATTTGAGCGTGATTTCGGTAACGATCCCGAGCGTGCCTTCGCTGCCGACAAAGAGCTGCGGCATGTTATAGCCGCTGACGTCTTTAAGGCGCTTGCCGCCAAACGTTGCCAGTTCGCCGCCCGACAGCACAACTCTCAGGCCGTAGACGTAATCCTTGGTGACACCGTATTTCAGCGCGCGCGGGCCGCCGGCGTTTTCGGCAATGTTGCCGCCGATGGTGCAGGAGCCACGACTGGCCGGATCGGGCGGATAAAACAGTCCCACCTGCTCCACCGCTTCCTGCAAATGCTGCGTGATGACGCCGGGTTCGACGGTGACGAAGAAATTCTCGGCATCCATTTCGAGAATCCGGTTCAGGCGCTCAAGACTCAGGACGATGCCGCCGCGCGTGGCGAGCGCGCCGCCGGAGAGGCCGGTCCCGCCGCCACGGGGAACCAGCGGCAGATGCTCGCGTTCGGCCAGACGGACAATTTCCTGAATTTCAGCGGCGTTGGCAGGCTTAACGACGACCTGCGGCGGAAAGCGCAGATCCTCGGTTTCGTCCTGCTCGTATTTACCGAAGTCCTCGTGGCCGGGCAACAGCAGATAGCGCTCGCCGACGACGCGGGCGAGGGTGGTGATCCAGCCTATCTTAGGTACCGGTTCGGCCACGTCAGCGCACCCGGAATTCCGTGAACGTGCCTTCGTACTTAAGATCAAAGGCCTCGAGGTTTTCGACGCGTGCGAGGCGCGGACCCTCACGCATGACGGCGAGCAGCGTGGCGATGCAGTCGGGATCGCCTTCGATGTCGACTTCTACGCGACCGTCGGGCAGATTGCGTACCCAACCCTTCAGGCCGAGATCGGTGGCGTTCTGCAAGACGAACCAGCGGTAGTTGACGCCCTGCACGGTGCCGGAGGCGAAGATTTGTTTACGGATCAAGTCGGACATGAATGGTTACCAGATCGTCCCGCACCGTCTTGAAGAAAAATAGGGCGAATACCGGACGAAGCCCACGTTTCCCGCCACCCCATCCCCTGCCCTTTCCCCGTAAAATGGGGAAGGGGACAGAAATTCGGAACAGAATTCTATGGACGCAGCCTTGACATCATGCGCGGGAAGGGGATGGTTTCACGGACGTGGGGCAGGCCGCAGACCCAGCCGACGGTGCGCTCGAGGCCGAGGCCGAAGCCCGCGTGCGGGACGCTGCCGTAACGGCGCAGATCGAGAAACCACTCGTAAGCTTCCATCGGGAGCTGCTCGTGCTGGATGCGCTCGACAAGTTTGTCGAGCTCGTCCTCGCGCTGCGCGCCGCCGACGATTTCGCCGCGGCCCTCGGGGGCGAGCATGTCAAAGCCCAGGACGACATCTTCGTTTTCGGGATCGCGCTTCATGTAAAACGCCTTGATCGCGGTGGGAAAGCGATGGACCATGACGGGGCGGTCGAACTGGTTCGAGACGATGGTTTCCTCGTCGCCGCCGATGTCGTCGCCCCAGGTGAATTCGACGCCATTCTGCTTCAACAATTCACGGCTTCGGTATAGCTGATGCGCGGGAAGGGTTTGAGATGCGTTCGAGCAGGGAAATGTCGCGCTCGATGACCTTCAGCTCTTCCATGCGCGTTTCCAGTACGCGCTGCATGATGAAGCAGATGAGGTCTTCGGCGAGGTCCATGTCGCCGTTGAGATCGAGGTAGGCGACCTCCGGCTCGATCATCCAGAATTCGGTAAGGTGGCGGCGCGTTTTGGATTTTTCGGCGCGGAAGGTCGGGCCAAAGGTGTAAATCTTGCCCAGGGCCATGGCGCCGGCTTCGCCGTAGAGCTGGCCGGACTGTGTGAGGTAAGCCTTCTCGCCGAAGTAATCGGTTTCGAAAAGCGTCGAGGTGCCTTCGCAGGCCGACGGCGTGAAGATCGGCGGATCGAAAAGCGTGAAGCCGCGACCGTCGAAGAAGTCGCGGATCGCCTTGACGATGGCGTGACGGATGCGAAGAATCGCGGTCTGGCGCTTGCTGCGGATCCACAGGTGGCGGTGATCCATCAGGAAGGCCGTGCCGTGCTCCTTGGGAGTGATCGGGTACTCTTCGGCGATGGCGACGAGTTCGACGTGCGAAAGCGTAATTTCATAGCCGCCTGGGGCGCGCTTGTCGGCATGCACCACGCCGCGCACGATCAGCGACGACTCCTGCGTCATGCGGTCGATGGTCTCGAAGACCTCTTCGCCGACATCGGCCAGAGAGGCGACACACTGGATGATGCCGGTGCCGTCGCGGACGACGACGAAGCGGATCTTGCCCGAGGAGCGTTTGTGATACAGCCAGCCCTTGACCGTGACTTCACGGCCGTCGAAAGCGCCGATGTCTTCAATATAGACGTGGGGCGCGGAGGTGGTATCCGCGGACTCTGCCATAATACTTATCCTTGTGCTTCCGTTCGATCAGTCCTCGGCCTTAAGATTGCGCAACATCAGATCACCGACAGCTTCGCGGGGATTCTTGCCGTCGTCAAGAATGCGGCAAACGACGTCCGTGATCGGCATTTCGACGCCGATCTTGCGCGCCAGTTCCTGCGCGGCGCGGGCCGTCCATACGCCTTCAGCAACCATCACCATATCTCCTAGAATCTGCGCGAGGGTTTCGCCCCGGCCGATGCGCTCGCCCACGGTGCGGTTGCGGCTGTGGGGCGAAGTGCAGGTGGTGACAAGGTCGCCCATGCCGAAAGGCCGCTGAAGGTCTGCCGCTGGCCGCCCAGGGCCGTGCCGAGGCGGGAGATTTCGGTGAGGCCGCGCGTCAGCAGCGCGCCCTTGCTGTTGAAGCCCAGGCCCATGCCGTCACAGATGCCGGCGGCGAGGGCGATGACGTTCTTCAATGCCCCGGCGGTTTCCACGCCGATCACATCGTCGGTGGTGTAAAGCCGTAAGTCCACGGGTCGAAAACGCGCTTTGTACGCGCTGCGCCGTCTCCGTGGAGGTCGAGGCGACAACGGCGGAGGTGGGCAGTCCGGCGGCGACTTCGGGGGCGATCGTCGGCCCGGAAATAACCGCGTAGCGCGCGGCATCGAAATCCGCCAGTTCCTGCCGGCAGATTTGCGACACGCGGAAGAGCGAATCGCGCTCGATGCCCTTCATCAGACTGACTATTGTGGCGGATCCATTCCAGGCGCTGAATCCGGCGGAGCACGCCACGACAGTGCTGAGCGGGAACGGCGAGGAGGATGATCTCGGCATCGGCCAGCGCTGCGGATAAATCCGACGTGACCCGAATTTCCGGGGCCAGTGGGATTCCGGGTAAAAATTTTTCATTGACGTGCGTGCGGGCGACGAGTTCCGCCTGCACCACGTCGAACTCCCAGAGCGTCACCACGTGTCCGGCGCGCGCAAGCACGACGGCCATCGTCGTTCCCCAATTCCCGGCTCCGAGGATCGCAACAGTCATGAGGCACTCTCAGCGGAAAGCGTTTTCTTCATGCCGGAGCAGCCGGCGGATATTCGCGCGATGCGTATAGAAAATAAAGGCGGCGATGAGCGAGCGCGAGCAGCCGGTATTCCAGCGGACCGCGCGGGCAGCAGCCACATGGCAAGCGCGAGCGCGAGCGCAGCGGAAAGCGAAGCCAGACTCACGTAGCGCAGGGGAAGGAAAACGAGTAGCCAGACCGCGAGGGCGATCAGCACCGCAATGGGTTCGAGCGCCGAGCAACGCTCCCGCGGCTGTGGCTACGCCCTTACCGCCGCGAAACAAGGCATACGGCGTCCACACATGCCCGGCGATGACGCCAACGGTCATTAACACTCCCGCCAGCGCGAGGTGCTGCGGGGCTAGCAACGGCGCGAGGAATTCGACTGGAAGAAAGCCCTTAAGCGCGTCGATGACGAGCACGACAAGGGCCCATTTTTTCCCCAGCACGCGCGAGACGTTGGTGGCACCGGAACTGCCCGAGCCGATACTGCGCGGATCAACGCCCTTGATGGCGCGACAAAGCAGAATGCCGGTGGGCAGACCGCCGATCAGATAGCCGGCAAGCGGGACAAGCAGCAGGTTCACCTGATAATCCGGCCAATGCGCAGCACGCGTTCGCCTGTAGCGGTGAGTGCAGCGGCATAGTCATCGGCGAGGTTGCGTTCGATAATCGCGACGACGCCGATGCCGAGGTTGAAAACGCGGCGCATTTCGTCGACTTCCACCCCACCCCGCTCCTGAATGATGCGAAAAAGTTCGGGAAGTTGCCAGCTCTGCCAGTCAATTTCGAGGCGCAAGCCCTTGGGAACAACGCGCAGGGTATTGTCCTCGATCCCGCCGCCGGTGATGTGCGAGAGCGCATGCACGGCGGGATGATCGAGCAGCGCGCCGACGGTGGGCAGGTAGCAGCGGTGGGACGCCATCAGCGCATCGGCCAGCAGCGTGTCGTCGCTCATGTTTCTCCGAAGCGAGAGTGCCGGCTTCGAGGTCGCGCGCAAAAACGCGGCGCACGAGAGAATAGCCGTTGGTGTGCAGGCCGGCGGAGGGCACAGCCAGCATCACGTCGCCTTCCTTGACGCGGGAGCCGTCGAGGATCTGATCGCGGCGGACGTGGCCCACGATGGTTCCGGCAAGATCGAAATGGCCGGGCTCGTAAAGATCGGGCATTTCCGCCGTTTCACCGCCGATGAGGGCAACGCCATGATCGCGGCAGGCCCCCGCGAGGCTTTCGGCCAGGGTACCGGCGACCTCGGGATCGAGGCGGCCAAAGGCCATGTAATCGAGGAAAAAGAGTGGCCGCGCGCCGCACATCAGGATGTCGTTGATGCAGTGCTGCACGAGGTCGCGGCCCAGCCCATGGATGCGGCCAAGCTGGACACCGAGCAACAGCTTGGTGCCGACGCCGTCGGCGGAGGCCACGAGGACATCCGCGCCGGAATCGTCGCCGAGCGCAAAGAAACCGCCAAAATGGCCCACATCGGTCAGGACCTTGGGGCCAAACGTTGTTCGTGCGGCGGCGGCGATGCGGGCTTTGGCGGCGGCGGCACGATCCAGATTTACTCCGGAGGAAGCGTAGTCAACCATAATTTCATAGTTTACCAATTTGAAGGTGGAAAGTCAAGCCCCCGGCAGGCACCCTACTCGACCAAATGGAGGGTTGAAAATGTGAAAAGAATCACCGTAATTAGTTCTTCACACACTGGAAAGGGGATTATGCACTATCCGTTGTGGAATATGCCTCTATTGGGCGGCGCGCTGGTGATTGCGGGAATCTCGATTTTCCATGTGGTCATTGCGCACTTTGCCGTGGGGGCGGGGATTTTAAATGTTTTGACGGAGATGCGGGCCCGTCGTCGAAATGATGCGACACTGCTCCAGTTTGTGCGAGACAACTCTTTATTTTTAATTTATTTGGCATTTGTTGCCGGAGCCGTGTCCGGAGTTGGAATCTGGTTTAGTATTGGGGTGGTCGCACCCGAGGCGACGACATACTTGATCCGGCTGTTCTTCTGGATCTGGGCGATGGAGTGGGTTTTCTTCATCGTGGAACTGGCCGCCGGGTACGTTTATTACTATACCTGGGACCGCCTCTCCGGACGGGCCCATGTGCTGGTGGCGTGGGTCTATGCCATTGCCGCATTCATGTCGCTGGTGATGATTAACGGGATTCTCACGTTCATGCTGACTCCGGGGCAGTATCTGGCGACCGGGCGGTTGTGGGATGCGTGGATGAATCCCTCCTTCTGGCCTTCGGTGTGGATGCGAACGGTGTCCGCGCTCGCGCTGGCGGGGATATTTGTAGCCATCGTGGCCTCTTCCCGATCAAAAAAGTACGACCGGGCACAGCGAGCGGAGATCATTCGCTGGGGCGCGTACTTTCTGCTGCCGCTCGCGCTCATGCCCGTTTTGGCGGCATGGTACTTTTCGACGGTGCCGGCAGCTTCGCGGGACCTGGCGCTGGGCGGCGCCGTGGCGATGACGTTTATCTTCGCCTTTGGCGTGATCACCAGTTTTCTCGTGGCCGTATACGCGGCGTTCGGAATGTTGCGGCGCTCGCGGGATATCAATCTGGAAACGGCGCTGTTAATGGCGGCGATCGCTTTTATCGCCACGGCGTCGATGGAATTTGTGCGCGAGGGGATCCGCAAGCCTTACGTGCTGATGGAGATCATGTATTCGAACGGGATTCTGCGGACGGATGTGCCGCGTTTGAATGCGGAAGGCGTTGCTGGTAAACACGCCGTGGATTGTCCCGGACACGGCAAATTACCCCGCGAAGCTGGCTGTGGGCGAGGCGGTGTACCGCGCGGAGTGTTTGCGCTGCCACGAGATCGAGGGCTACAACGCGATCGTGCCGCTGGTCAAACTGTGGAATATGCCGCTGATGCGGTCGGCCCTCGACCACCTTGACCAACTGAAAGGATTCATGCCGCCGTTCATCGGCACAGACGCTGAAAAAACCGCGCTGGCAGAGTATTTGATGACCTTAACGAGTGAGGGTCTGATCGCGGACACAATCAGCACACCGGATTCAACCGCTGATCCCGTTAACGACCGACGCAGGAGAGCAGCCATGACCAGCCCCTATCCGCCGATTCCCGGCTCGCCGTTCCTGCTGGATCACCTGCTGGGGCTGGTGTTCGTGATTCACATTCTGTTTATGAATTATCTGATCGCCGCGCCGGTGCTGGCGCTGTTTTACCTGTGGACGCATCCGACGCAGGGCAAACCGTTCACGCGCTGGCTGGCAGCGCCGCTGCCGGTGATGTTTACCTTTGCGATAACCTTTGGCGTGGCCTCGCTGTTGTTCGTGCAGGTGTTGTTTGCGGAGCGCTTTTTCACGGCAAACATTATCCTCGGAAATCTGTGGCTCGCCGTGATCGGTCTGCTGATGGCGGCGTTTTACGGCGCGTATATCCTGAAACGAATCGTCGCAAAGGAAACTGGCGGGCGGTTTGCAGGTGGTTTAGCGGCGGCCGCGGTGGCGGCGCTGGTGTGGGGGATTGCCCTGGTAATGATCGGCAATTATTTCATCACCACCGACCGCGAACACTGGATGACGCTCTTGGGGGCGTCTTGGCGGATTATTCATCAGATGACATTTGTGCCGCGCGCGCTGCATTTCATTACCGGCGCATTTGCCGTGACCGGATTCTGGATGGTGTGGATGGCCTGGTGGAGGTCGCGGCGCGGGGCGCCGCAGGCCGCCGTGAAGGCGTTTCGCCGTCAGGGATTGTGGTTGGCGACCGGGGCGACCGGCGTGCAGATCAGCGTGGGCGTGTGGCTGCTTATCTGGTCGCCGGTCGAAACGTGGGATGCGCTCTTCAGCGGGTCGTTCATCAGCCTGGTGTGGATCTCAGGCGTGGCTACGGGATTGGTGATGTTCGGCTTCCTGATTATGGCCGCCGTTTTTCCCGACCGCGGTTTATGGAAGAAGGTTTCGACCGCACTCCTGGGCTGGACACTCTTTGGAATGGTAGCGGGCCGCGAAGCGGTGCGGCAACTTGCTTTTGGCGCGGATTTCCATTTGCGCGAACTGCCCCATGCCGTGCAGTCGGGCGCGATGCTGGCCTTCCTGGCGCTGGCCGTGGCGGGAGCGGCCGTGATCGGTTGGCTGATCTGGCGGGTATGGCGATTGCCACCGGCCAAGACCGACAACGATCAGCCGCTGGACCTGTAGACGCAGAACAGCCTCACCCGAAAGTGAGGCTGTTCTGTGTTGGCGGTTGGTGCCGAGGGCCGGACTCGAACCGGCATGATCTTGCGATCGGTGGATTTTGAGTCCACTGCGTCTACCAGTTCCACCACCCCGGCAAAACACAACCTAAAGACAACCACCAGCTAAACGGAGCTTGATCATCGTGGGGGGCCAATGATCATAGCTTCAACGCAGCCGGTGGTATAGCGTTTGTCCCCCATCACGCCGTTAATATACACGGAAATCCCGAAAAACGCAAGAACCGCGGGACCGGGTCGTCTCGCAACCGGACAGTGAAGCCCCTGAAATTCCCGCTGGAATTTGTTATATTGCGCGAGTATGGCGGTTGGTAACTGACCGAATTAGCCCCCGGGTTCATCCAAAGATCGAAAGCGCCCACGTATGCCTCTTACTGTCCGACTGGCCGGACTAAACCTCGACGCTGACCTCGTGCGGGATGTTCAGGAACTGCTGGGGGTTCTGGATCGGGAATGCACGACCGCACAAATGGGCAATTCCGGAGACGAACGGCGATCCTGGATGGAAGCCCTCGCCGATAAACTTCGGGGACCGTTGGCCTTGGACTCGTTCACGCCGGAAACCCTGGCGGCAGCCTATGCCCGGATCAGCCGCGATCCCCGGCCTGTCACGGAACTCCGGCGATCGGCCCGGACTGGCGTGGCGCGGGCCAGAAAATCCAACGAAAACATTATTTTCGGACTTGGGCACGCGAGCGTCGCGGAGCATGCCTGTTTCAATTTTGACATCCTTGGACTTTCTCGTCTGGCGGCGGAGGAGCTGCAATCCCATCGGTTGCTGAGCTTTACTGAGAAATCCCAACGGTATATTTCCCTTGCAACGGACTACGTGATTCCGCCTGAGCTGAAGGGAACGGCATGGGAAAGCCACCTGGAAGGTCTGATTCCGGAACTATTCCGGGCAGTACGAAGCCCTCTGTGCCGCGCTTATTGGCTACTTTTTAAAGGACAGCGTAGAAACTGACAAAGAGGCGCGGCAGGCGGCAGATGGCGTAGCCAAGGAGGATGCGCGTTACCTGCTGCCGCTCGCGGCGGCAACGCAGATGGGGATGACGATGAACGCCCGCAGCCTCGAACATATCACGCGGGAGTTCTCGGATCACCCACTGGCCGAGTTGCGCACACTGGGATCCGGCTTGCGGGATGCGGTGAGCGGCCTGGCGCCGTCGTTGGTGAAATACACCACGCGTGGCCGTTATCCCCGCGCAAATCGTGAAACATTGAAAGGGCTATTCGCGGCCACAACGCACGAAGGAAACACGTTATTGCACACCGGTCCGGTCGCCATATTGACGGCTGCTACGCCGCACGGTGAAGCTCGGGTGTTGGAAGCTCTGGCGTTTTCGCTGGGAATGAAATTCCGCCAGGCCGATGCCAACGCGATCTGGCGGGCGGTGTTCGCGGAGATGACCGTTCACGACTCCGTGCCGCGTGAATTTGAATTGGCCACACTGACTTTCGAAGCCACGATCAGCGCGTCGTGTTTTGCGCAACTCAAGCGGCACCGCATGATGACGCTCCTGCCGCAACCCTATGCGTTGGAAGACGGCGTCATCGTGCCGCCGAGCGTGCGTGAGGCGGGACTGGAGAGTGTCTTCGCCGAGACGATCACACTTGCACATAGCACGGCACGGGAGCTGATCGCCGCGCAGCCGCTAATGGGACCGTACCTGCTGACGAATGCGCAGCGGCGGCGAGTCGTCCTTCACATGAACGCACGCGAACTTTACCATTTCGCCCGACTGCGCTGCGACCGCCATGCCCAATGGGAAATCCGGGAGCTGGCCGTACAAATCGTTAGTCAGGCCCGCAACGAATGGCCCGGAATGCTGGCGCTGGCCTGCGGGAAGGACCAGTTTGCCGAGCGGTATACAGACTATTTTCGGGAGTAGGTCTGGAAATCGACGGATCCTTTTCCCGTTCCCCTGCTAAAGCCGGAGACGGAAGAACCCTCACAGAAAACGCCCGCAACGATGCGGGCGTTTTCTGTTAAAGAATTCTCCGCGTTCAGTTCGTCGTGGTGTCGGGGCGAATGATGAATCCGACGGTCGCGCGCGCGACGGTATCGTTGTTCACAATGACCCAACTGGAAATGGTCTCGTGGCGATCTTGTCCGCTTTCGTCGCCGATCCCCCAATAAACCAGGGGCGAAACCGCAGTACCCCAAGGATGATGTACCGTGTCCGTGCTGGAGACGACGGCTGCGGTCACCTTTCCCGGATCAGCCAGCGAAACAGAATACACCGGCACGCCGCCATGGAGCAGGCCGAGCTGATCGTAAAGCCTGACAGTGATTGTGTCGTAGTTCACGTGGCCGCTGGAGTCGATGTACATGACTTCCGGGGCGCGCAGCACGAGCCGCCAGGGCGTGTCTGTGGTATCGATGGGCGGTATGTAGGGGTTGTCTTTCTCGCGACAGCCGGGCCCGGTGAAGGCCGCGACAGCGCACATCAGCAGCAAGGGGAGCGTCCTGAGGAGCAGGTGTTTGCCGCGAGTGGAGAAGTCAGCGCGATCCATGGCAGGTCTCCAAGGTTGAACCATCGTCACAGCAATCAGTGCAACAGAAAAATGCGAATGAGCACACCGATCAGGATCCACACGGGGATCGAGAGCAGCAGCGCGACGTTCATGCCGCGCATGGTGGAGAGATTGGTGCGCAGCTCGATCGTGGACAGCGCACGTTTCATCACGGCGGCGAGCTGGTTCATGTCCACCGGTTTGACCAGGAAGTCGTAGGCGCCTTCCTTGATCGCGGCGGTGGCCGTATCAACGGTGGGATAGCCCGTGACCATGATGAACAGCACCTTGGGTTGAATCACGCGCAATTCACGCAGCAGATCAAGCCCCGATTTGTTGGGCATCATCAGGTCAGAGATCACGAGGTCGATTTTTTCCTCAAGGAAAACCTTTGTGCCCACGTCGGCGTTTTCAGCTTCGAGAGCCGTGTGTCCGTTTTCCTCGATGAATCCGCGCAGCACCATGCGGTAGGATTCGTCGTCGTCTATGACCAGAACGCGCGCCATGCTAAAGTCCTCTTAGAAGGTGGGGGCGGGACTCAGAGCGGAATATTTCCGTGTTTCTTGCGCGGATTTTCATCCACTTTCGTCCGCAGGAATTCCAGGCCGGTAATGAGCCGCGCGCGGGTGTCGGCGGGATCGATGACTTCATCCACGAAGCCGCGCGAGGCGGCGACATAAGGATTGGCGAAGCGTTCGACGTAATCCGCGACGAGTTTCGCCTTAGCCGCTTCCGGATCATCGGCAGCGGAGATTTCGCGGGCATTGATAATTTCCACCGCGCCGGACGCGCCCATCACGGCGATTTCGGCGGTGGGCCAGGCGAAGTTGAGATCGCCGCGCAAATGTTTGGAACTCATCACACAGTACGCGCCGCCGTACGATTTGCGGAGAATCACAGCCAGCTTGGGAACAGTGGCTTCGGCGTAAGCGTAGAGCAGTTTCGCGCCTTCGGTGATGGCTCCGCCCCACTCCTGATCGGTGCCCGGCAGGAAACCCGGCACGTCGATAAAAGTGACCAGCGGAATATTGAAGGCGTCGCAGAAGCGAATAAAGCGCGCCGCCTTACGCGAGGCAGTGATGTCGAGTACGCCTGCCAGGACTTCCGGCTGGTTGGCGATGATGCCGACAGAGTATCCGCCAAGGCGCGCGAAACCGACGACAATATTCTGCGCCCAGTCGCGATGGACTTCGAGGAAACTGTCACGATCGACGACGCGGGTGACGATTTCCTTGACGTCATAGGGCTTGTTGGGGCTATCGGGGATGAGTTCCGCAAGTCCCGGATCCGTGAGTGCCTGGTCGAGGGGCGGCTCGATACGCGGCGGATCCTCGAGATTGTTTTGCGGCATGTAGGAAAGCAGCCGGCGCAACGTCATCAAGCATTCAGCTTCGTTGCGGCACGAGAAGTGCGCGACGCCGGACTTGACGGAGTGCGTGTCGGCGCCTCCCAGGTCTTCGGTGGAAATGTCTTCGTGGGTGACAGCTTTGACGACTTTGGGTCCCGTGAGGAACATGTAGCTCGTGCTTTGCACCATCAGCGTGAAGTCGGTGATGGCGGGGCTATAGACCGCGCCACCGGCGCAGGGACCCATGATCGCCGAGAGCTGCGGAATGACGCCGGAGGCCATTACGTTCCGCAGAAAAATATCGGCATACGCGCCGAGGGACAGCACGCCTTCTTGCACACGAGCGCCGCCGGAATCATTGAGTCCAATCAGTGGCACGCCGAGCTTGAGCGCCATCTCCTGCACCTTGCAGATCTTCGCGCCGTGAGTTTCGCTAACTGAGCCGCCGAACGTGGTGAAGTCCTGGGCGAAGACACAAACCGTGCGGCCGTCAATGCGGCCGTAGCCGGTGACGACGCCGTCGCCCAGCACCTGCGAATCCTTGGAGCTGGAATCGCCGCGGCTGATGACGAACGCGTCAACCTCGCAGAATGTGCCGGGATCGAGCAGCAGTTCAAGGCGCTCACGCGCCGTCAACTTGCCCTTGGCATGCTGCTGGTCAATGCGCGCCTTCCCGCCACCGAGGAGGGTACGGTCGCGAAGTTCCTGGAGTTTTTCGAGCTTCTCTTTCATGAAGTCATGTACCTTACAGCATACCGCTGCGCTTGCGAATAATCCATTCGAAGGCCAATAGAGCGATCACGATCCAGAGTAACGGCCCTTCGTTCCAAAGCGAGATTTCCTTGCGGGTAGTTTGCAGCCGCTCGGAAAAGGCGAGACGGGAAAGAAGCGAATCGGCGCGCTCGGCGGGGACGAAGGCGCCGCGCGAGGCCGCGGCGACCTGGCGCAAAATATCGAAGCGGGCGCGCGTATCGAGTAGTTCGACGTTGAAGGCTTCGACAGCGAAGAGGCCGTCGTCGCTGCCCAGCGTGTCCGCGCCTGCGATGGCGACGCCACGGTAACGGTATTCGCCCTTGGTCCACGGGACGAGTTCGCCTTCATAACGGCCATTGCCGCGGCTGCGCAGAGGAACGACCTCGGAACGTCCTTCGGCAATGGCTTTGAGGTCGATGGTGGCGTCGTCGCGCGGCTGCAAGTCCGCGCCATAGACCTGCGCGGTGAAACGCACGCCCTCGCCGCCGGAATAGAGACGCTTGGTGGTGCGGATCTTGACGCGCTGTTCTTCGGCCGGAGCGACGAGCCACGCGCGAATGCGGTTCATCAGCTCATCGTAGAAAGCAGAGGCGCTTTGGCTGCCGGCGAGCTGCAATTTCCAGCGCGACGTACCCCAGGCGAGAAAGGCGGCGCCGCGGCGCGGGCCGGCTTCCCAGAGAGCTATGCCCGGTTCGTCTTCGTCGATCCCGAGGGTTTCACGCGACAATTTCGCAACCACCTGCCCCGGAAGCTGCACCGTGAAATTACCCACGCTGCCGAGAATGGGCGGCAGTTCGGACCATGAGGCCGGAAGCGGTGTCCGTCCGGCGAGCGCGGGATGACTGGCGGCGGCACGCACGGTCACGGCGTCTTCGGCCAGCGTCGGCCGCGTGGCCTGCACCGGCAGCACTTCGGAAAGCGTGGCGAGGCGCGAGGCGGCGACGTGCGAACCGGCCATGAAGAGCAGCGGGATGCGCTTGTCCGAAGCGGCGGCGGAAATATTCCGCAACAGCGCATCGGATGTGACGCGCGTGGGGAAATCGGAAAGCACAATCAAACGCGCGCGTCGCAGGTCTTCGGCCGAAGGTTCGACCTGACCGCGCAAATAGCGGCCCGGGCCGACTTCCACGAAAGCAGAGACCTCGAAGCTGGTATCGGCCTCCAACGACTGGCGCAGGATAGTGAGGTCGGGGCTTGAGGGTCCAGAAAAGAGCAGCACGCGCGCCTTATTTTCGAGGACGCGGATGATCGCTGACCGGCGGTTGTTGTCGAGCAGCGTCTCCCCTGCCACCGAATCCAGCGTGACGGTGACGCGCAGGTCGCCGGATTCTCCCGCTTCGAAGCTTAAAGCCGCGCTGATTTCGGCATCGTCACCTGTGAACCGCACATTCTGCTGCGCGAGCACAGCTCCGTTACGGCCCAGCAAGCGGACCGTGGACGTGCGGCTATCGAGGCCGTGTGCACGTACGCGAATGTCTATTGGAACGCGACTGCCAGCGTAGGTAATCTCGTTCGTGATCAATTCTGCAACGACAGCGTCGCGGCGCGAGGTCGTATCGCCGATACCGATGGCATAAATCGGCACGGGAGATTCCTGAGCCGTACGCGCGGGATTCTCTCCGAGGTTGTACGCGCCATCGGTGACGAGAATCGCGGCGGCGAGGTTCTCCGTCGACAGCATCTTTCGGGCGGCGGACCAACTTCCGGCGAGGTCGGACCCTATTCCGGTGAACTGGATCGAAGAAAGAGAATCAGGCGGAATCTCGGCGGTTGTATCGGCAAATGCGAAAATCCGCAGCGTCGACTTTTTGCCAAGTTCTTTAAGCCCTGACGAAGCCAGAAAACGGCGCAGGATGTCCGCGCGATTTTCAACGGATGAAGTCGTAGCCATCGAGGCCGAGCGATCGACCAGCAACGCCACCACCGGCGGATTGGAGCTGCGGCGAAGGTAACTCAGCAGCGGTTCAAAGAGCAACAGCAGAATCAGCAACAGAGCGGCGGCGCGGAGTGTCCAGAGGATTGTCTTGCGCCAGCGGCTGACGGGCGGAAGTGTGTAGCGATATACGATGTAGGCCGCGGCCACAGCAAACGCGGCCATGAGTGCATACAGCCACGGATTCAGTGCGAGCGACAAGCGGACGTTGGAAAGCAGCCATGGCAGTGCAATCACGGGCGGCTTTCCTCCGCCGTGAGTGCGGCAAGACTCCAACGCGGACTGACTACGGCGTCAGCGTCAGCCGCGATTCCGGCCTGTTCGAGCTTCCCGGCAAGATAGCCAATCATGGCAGCATTATCGCCGCAGTACTGCAGCGCCGGAAAGTACGCAGTGATGCCGGATTCCGCAGCGAGTTTTTTTAGCTTTGTGCGCAGCGCAGAATTGGCGGCGACACCGCCCGCCGCAATCAACGCGCGTGGCTGGGTAGCTTCCACTGCGTGCCGCACCTTAAGCATCACAGATTCGAGAGCCGCTTCCTGAAACGAAGCCAGAAGATCGGGCAGCACCTGGGGAATTGTCGCACCGTCCAATGAGCGCAAACGGTAGAGTACAGCGGTCTTCAAACCGGAAAAACTAAAGTTGAAGGGATCGTCGGGCAGCGATACTGGAAAACGAAAAGCCTTTGAATTGCCCTGCGCCGCGAGGCGGTCGACCTCCGCGCCGGCGGGAAAGCTCAGGCCGACGAGCTTGCCGACTTTGTCGTAGGCCTCGCCGAGGGCGTCGTCCAGCGTGGTGCCGAGAATGTGATACTGGCGCAGCCCGTCGACGCGCACGAGCAGCGTATGTCCGCCGCTGACGAGCAGCACGAGAAACGGCAGTGGCAGCGGTCCCACCGTGAGTTCCGCCGACCAGAGATGCGCCTCGACGTGATGCATGGCGCGAAAGGGCTTTCCGAGGGCGATGGCTAAGCCGCGCGCGTAACTGGCGCCGACGAGTAACGATCCGACGAGTCCCGGCCCCACGGTGGAGGCAACGAAGTCGAGCTCCGCGAGCGTGACTCCCGCCGCGCCAAGCGCCTCGGCTGTCAGTAGATCGACCAACTCGAGATGCGACCTTCCGGCAAGCTCCGGCACCACGCCGCCGAATTGTTGATGAATCGTCTGGGTTCGCGTGCAAACGGACAATAATACGCCATCCCGCAAGACGGCGACGGAGTTTTCGTCGCAACTGGATTCAACAGCAAGGATCAGCACAGCGGGGGCGTATCGCTCAGGTGCGGAGTTGCGGAAGCAGCAGCGGATCTTAATAGATCTGCAATTTGCGCCTCGCTAAGTGGCACGCCGCCGCCGAGAGCGCGGCACTGCCACTCAATGCGGGCGAGGAATTCAGCGCGTTCCAGCCGGTGCAGCGCTTCACGTACGCTGGCGCCGACTGCCACCGCACCGTGGTTCGATAATAGATAGACCGAGGCGCGCGGAGAGTTTTTCAAAAGCGATTCGGCAAGCTCGCGGGAACCGGGTTTGCAAAAGGGTACGAGTGCAAGCTCGCCCAGTTCGGCAAGGGATTCAGCCAGTAGAGTTACGGACGGTATTCGATGCGCGGCGGCGAAGGTCGTCAAGAACGGCGAATGCACATGCAGCACAGCCC
Source organism: uncultured bacterium (assembly GCA_963735175.1). Classification (GTDB taxonomy): domain Bacteria; phylum Electryoneota; class RPQS01; order RPQS01; family RPQS01; genus CAVTJX01. The sequence goes on from CAVTJX010000018.1 coordinate 117,202, forward strand.
TCACGTCCGGACGCTGGCGGTACAGCTCGCGGTGCATCGACCATTCGGAGGAGGCGCGTCCATGATCGTTGCTCTCAAGCGCCAACTCGATCAGCGCAGATTCGTCCAGCTCGCGCTTTTCGATACCGGAAGCGGTCAGCAACACACGATCGTTGTCGAGACGCACGGAGAGGTTGCCGTCGGTGGCAGGCAGGAAGCCCATCTCCGTCAGCCGCGCCGCAGCTCGCAGCAGTTCGTCAACCTGCCGGTAAGAACTCCCGCTCACGCTACTGCACTCCGCCGGGAGTGATAAGGCTGAAGCCGGTATACTTGCGCAGCGGCGCAGGGACGGTGAGTGTGCCGTCGTCGTTCTGGTAGGTTTCGAGAATTGCCGCGTAAAGGCGTGAGGTCGCCAGGCCGGAGCCGTTCAAAGTGTGAAGAAAATCGGGCTTCCCGGTCTCCTTGCGGCGGAAGCGGATGTTCGCGCGACGCGCCTGAAAGGCCTCGAAATTGGAACAGGACGAAACTTCCAGCCAGCGCTGTTCGACGGGCGCCCACGCTTCGAGGTCGTAGCACTTGGCCGCACCGAAGGACAGATCACCCGAGCACAGCGTGAGCACACGGTAGCACAGATCGAGCGCTTCGAGAATCGAGGATGCGTCACGCACGAGAGCTTCGAGTTCGTCGTAGGACGTTTCGGGCACGACGAATTTCACGAGTTCGACCTTGTCGAACTGGTGGACGCGCAGGAAACCGCGCGTTTCCTTGCCGTAGGAACCCGCTTCGCGACGAAAACAGGGCGAATAGCCGTTGTAGTAGATGGGCAGGTCGGTCTCGGCCAGCAGCTCGTCGCGGTGCATGTTGGTGATCGGCACTTCGGCTGTCGGAATCAGGAACAGGTCGTCTTCGCCGCAGTGGTACAGGTCTTCCTCGAATTTTGGAAGTTGGCCGGTTCCCAGCAGCGAAGCGCGGTTGACAACAAAGGGCGTGGAAATTTCGACATACGTGCCGCGCGCGCGGTGCATGTCCATCATGAAATTGATGAGCGCGCGTTCGAGAATCGCGCCCGGACCCTTGTAAAGCGGAAAGCCCGAGCCGGTAATCTTTGTCCCACGCGGGAAGTCGAGCATGCCAAGCGACTCGGCGAGGGTAAGATGGTCCTTGGCCGGAAAATCAAAGGTGACTTGCTTACCCCATTCGCGGGCGACGACGTTATCGGCGGCGGAGACGCCGTCCGGAACGCTGGCATGCGGCAGGTTGGGCAGTCGCATGAGCAGATCACGCAGGCTGGCTTCGATCTCGCGCAGCGTGTCGTCGCCCTGGGAGATGCGTTCGCCGATGGCGCGGCTTTCTTCCTTCAGCGGCGTCAGGTCTTCCCCGCCCTTCGCCTTCTGAGAGATTTCCTTGCTCAGCGCGTTACGGCGGGCCTTGAGGGTATCGGTTTCTTCGATGAGGGCGCGGCGGCGGCTGTCGAGTTCGAGCAAGGCGGCAAGGCCGGCGTCGGCACCTTTGCGAGCGAGTGCCGCCTGCACCAGTTGCGGATCGTCACGGATAAGTCGGATATCCAGCATGGGTAACGTTCGTTCGGTTAAAGACCTTCGCCGCGCAGAATCACGAACAGCGTCATGAACATAATCTTCATGTCGAGCGGCAGTGACATGTTCTCGATATAGTAAAAATCGTATTTCAGCTTAACGGGGATCTGATCGGCGCCGCGGTCGTATTTCAGATGCACCTGCGACCAGCCGGTCAACCCGGGCTTGACGTTCAAGCGGCGCTCGTAGAGCGGAATTTCCTGAATGAAGCGCTGCACAAACTCGAGGCGTTCGGGGCGCGGGCCGACGAGGCTCATCTGGCCCAGCAGCACGTTGATGAGCTGCGGAATTTCGTCGAGACGCAGGGGGCGCATCCAGCGGCCAACGCGCGTCACACGCGGATCGTCGGCCACGGCCAGCACAGCGCCCGTCTGGCGTTCGGCGTCGCGGCGCATCGATCGAAACTTGAAGAGTGTGAAGATCCGGCCATTCAGTCCGACACGCTCCTGGCGAAATATTACGGGGCCTGACGATTCCCGCGGAATGATGATTGCCAGCAGTAGCCAGAGGGGCGCCGTGACCAGCAGCGCGCAGACGGAGAAGGCAAGATCAACCGTGCGCTTCAGAACGCGTTCGACGACGGATAGGACCTCCGGTCGAACCTTTACCAGCGGATGACCGTAAACACGCCGTGGTTTGACTTCACCCACCAACACACGGTATTGGTCCGCCGCGATGAAGGCGCGAACGCGGAATTCACGCAGCAGTTTCAGCATGCGCGCAAGTTGGCGTTCGTCGCGGTCGTCCGGGGCAAGCAGCACCGCGTCATATCCGCCGCGGGCGAGTACACTTCGGAGCGTTGAGAACGTACCCAGTGTTGTGAGTGTGTCCAATCCGCCGTCGTCGTGGTTGACGGTGAGTTTGCCGCTCACTCCAAGTCCGAGTTCCGGATGCAGTGCGATGTGGCGCAAGACGCCGCGCGCTCGCAGGCCGCAACCTACAAGCAAGGTTCGCCAACAGCCGATGCCATGGATACGCAGTTCGCGCAGGATTGTGAGCAATCCAACCCGGTTGCCGCTGACAATGCCAAAGACCGCCAGCCCGTAGGCCACCAGCACGATACGTGAGCCGGGTAGCGGTCGGTTCGGATCAAACGTCAGAATGAACAGCAGCAGCGCGCCAAAAGCCGCACCCTGAAACGCTTGCAGCACCGCCGTGGCACGGGACTGTAAGGGGTCAAACCGGTAGAGCCCGAACCAGGCAAAAAGAAAAATCCAATAGGTGGTTACCACCAGGCTGGGAGCGACAAGTTCCGCGGCGCTGAAGCCGACGGGATTTCGAAACATCCCCGTCTCGAAACGCCACCAGTACACGGCGAAGAACGCCGCCTCGAGCAGCGCCAAGTCACAAAACAATAGAACGAGACGAAGAAGCCAGCGGTGTTTCATGAGCTTTTCAAAGTGCCGGGCGAACAGCCATCCGGTTACATGGCCGGCGACGCCTGAGGGCGATCGAAAATCACCGGTCGCAAGCTGGCCAGGGTGAGGAAAATCCAATAAGGCGTAAATCCGATGGAATCCTCAAATGCCATTCCGATGAGGATGGCCACTGTACCCACCCAGAATACCAGCCGCACCATCCGATGCAAGTCGTCGTCGCGTTCTCCCGGCGGACGGCTGCGCAGTGGACCGACCAGCGCCAGCAGCATTCCCGAGAACAGGAACAATCCCATCAGGCCCATTTCCACCAGGAGGTCGAGGTACGTATTGTGGGAGGCGATCGGAATTACACGGTGCAGCAAATACCCCAAGGAATGATCCAGAAAACCGCCGGCGCCCATGCCCAAGGGAAATGAATCGTTGATCATCTCCACGCCCCCATGGAAAAAAATAGCGCGTTCGCTGGTGGAACTGTCTCCACCGTGCGTGAGACTTTCCAGACGTCCGAATAAGCGGACCGGGAACACGAGCATGATGATTACCACAGCCGCCATGGCGCCACCGAGCAATACCCAGCGATAGCGCATGCCCAGCGCCAGGACCCCAAGCACGAGGGCAGTGGTCAACAATCCGCCACGCGAGAGCGACAGCAGCACGGCAATCAAACCAGCTCCGACCGCGCTGATGAACAGCAGCCTGATCAGCGGTTTCTCGCTACGGCGAATGAAAACTACGGCCAGTCCGATGAAGGTCATCATCGTATACGCCATGGCATTCACGAATTGCCAATGGCCGTAAAAGCGCATGTCGCGGAGCTCGCCGGCAGTATGTCCGACTTTAAGTGTCAGGCCGGAGAGTAAGATTATCGACGCGGAATAGACGGCCGATATTCCTGTTATCAGCAAACCCATGGCGGCTGCCAACACCAGGTTCCGGAAATCTTCGCGCGATCTAATCGTTTCGGAAATGATGAGCATCACGATGGCCGGGACGTAATGGAATCCGAACCACATGTAGTCCAGGTCATGTGCCCACATCGACGACAGGAAATGCCAGAGAAAGAGCAGCAGACTCCACGCCATGAACGGAGTAATCCGCCACGTGGGATCTCGAAAGTACAGTTTGCGCAGCACGAGAACTCCCAGCACCGCCAACGGTACAACCGTATCGATTGGCCCGAACAGGACCTCCGCGTCGCTGGTGATGACGAGTACGCTCAACATCGATCCCAGGATCGGATGCTTGAAGAGCACATAGACCGCCGGCAGCAAACTCAGCGCCATCACCGCGAGGGCAAACCGCCCCGAAGTGGTCCATAAGTACCAGAATAGCGCAATCGCGAGCGCAACGCCGATTCCCAGCAGGATCTGCCCCCACCGAGTGTTCCGCAGCCAATCCAGATCGACAATCCGTCGCATCGCGTTGAGTTCCATGGCTTACGAAATCAGCGTTTCCAACTGCGCCGGAGGTTTGCCATATGTTCGAATTGCGGATGCCCCGGATCGCGAGTCGCAACGCTAATCAAATCAAGCAGCATGGCGACGAGCGCCGAGAGCACCAGCGCGCCCATCGCCGCGAGCACGACCATCAGTCCGCGTTTCGGCCAGACTCTGTGTCGTCGCTTCGGCCGGAGGATCGATTTTGAGAATCGTTGGCGTATTGCGCAGTTCCTCAACTTTAGCCTGTTCATACTGCTGAATCAGATAGCTGACCAGCATTTGCTGGATCTCGATATCGCGCGTCAGCCGCAGAAAGACCATGCCCTGTTCCGGGGTATCTTCGAGATGGATGAGAAAGTCGTTCCCTGCGGTTTCGGCTTTACGGCGAACCAGGGTTCGCAGTGTGGAATCGATACTGGCGAGACGGATGCGCGAGTTGTTGATTTCTGAGTTTGCCGAGCCAAAAACGCGCTCCTTCATTTCCAGTTCGGAGAGCGCGTTCAGCCGTTCGCTTTCGAGCTGCGTGGCCGCCTGGATTGTCGCCTTAACCTGTTCCTCGACGTCCAGCATGCCCGTCGCCATTTGGAAGCGCGACAGACTGTCTTCGAGGGCTGCCAGGCGCACCCGTTCGTCAAACAGCCGTTGTCCGGCGAAAGTCCGCTCTTTTGCTGCCCGGTCCGTATTCAGTTCCCGGTTACGATAATCCAACTGCTCGATGAAATAATCGGCTATTTCCCGGGCCCGCTTGGGATTCTCGTCGTCGAACATCAGCGTGATCGACCGGGTCTGGTCATCGAGCCGGAATCGCGCATTTCCTTCCAGCGCCTTGATTACGCCTTCGATCGGTTCGCCCTGCATTTTATAGACGCGGGATAATTCAAATTTTTCGATGACCCGCTCGCTCATCCAGCGGCTTTTCAGGATTGCGACGAACGTCTCTTCTTGCAGTTCGCCCAGGGAAGAACCCAGTCCGGCAAATCCCCCCAAGCCGCCCAGTTTGGATGCGACGAGCGAGCCAATTCCCATGCCTTCGGCCTTCTGCGCCCGGATTACAGCCGTACTCCGAAAGCGCGGCTGCATCACAAAAGTTAAAACTGCGACGAATGTGGTGACAAGCAGCACAACGGCCAGAATAAACCGCCTCCAACGGAGAAAGAAGGCGATAAGGTCGAGGAAATTAACCTGATGGGAAGTTGGTTCGGGCATGGGGATTACCTATTAGCCGGGCGAAGACAGTGTAGTCTACGCATTTTCCGCAAAAAAGTCAATACTTTACACATAGCAAAAGCGCGACTTTCGGGCCGGGGAACCGCGCTTTCAATCGCAATGTGTTGAAGGCTGTCGAGGATCAATAATCGGTGTAATAGAGATAACGGTTATCGACTACCTTGATCAACTTCTGAGCCTGTGCCAGCCAATCTCCGTAAACCGCATTTTGCTTGGTGCGACGGAGACGGTCGGCGATTTCGCTTTTCTGGGATTCAAAGGCAGCCTTGTCGGCATCAGTTTTACTGATCAGAACAGCTATATACGCGCCCCGCACGTTACTCAGTGGTGAGGACACTTGTCCAGGCTCGAGTGCGAACATGGCCTTGGCAATCTGTTCATCGGCCCCGAATACTCGCAGAAAATCGCGTTGGGCATGCTCCGCAGTCGTATCCACTTTCAAATTCTCGCGGGACGCCACGGCGAGGAAACTCGTTGCATCATTAACCTTAGCCCGGAACTGCTTGGCGGATTCCAAAGCCATCTGCTCTTGTTTCTGGCCGACGAGAATGGTACGGATCTGGCTCTTCTACGTCGACCATCGGGGTCTGGCCCTTGGGAGAGACTTCCTTTACCTGGAAGACCGAGTAAGCATCGTCGCTGCGGACCTTGGTGCGGATCACATGACTGACCACTCCGGGCTTAGAACCAAAGGCAAAATCCTGGATCGACAATAGAGCGCCAAAACCTGGTACATTCCCGGTCTGGGTTTTGTTAAACCAATCAGTATCCTTGATTTCCAGACCGAACTTCTTGGCCGCCACAATCATTCCCTCGGTCTTGGCAGCGTCCTGGAAGTCCTTGGCTTTCTGGCCGGCTCGTTCATCCGTATCCGAACTTACCTTCCATTTTAAAAGAATATGGCTGGCTTGAATCGAATCCCCTGCAGCACCCTTTCGGCGGTCCACGACTTTGATGATGTGAACACCAAAGCGCGTGGTCACGGGTCCGACGATTTTCCCGGGTTCGGTGGCAAAGGCGGTTGAGTCAAATTCCTTTACCATGCGGCCTTGGGTGAAGTAGCCGAGGTCACCGCCCTGGGCTGCCGAACCTTCATCTTCCGAATATTCAGACGCAAGTGTAGCAAAATCATCACCAGCCTGAGCGCGAGTCAGAGCTTCCAGAGCTGATTCGATAATACGATTGGAATCCTCGCGGGTAGCGACTACAGGAATTGTGACATAGCTCAGCTTGCGGCGTTCCGGACGCTTGTAGTCGGCATGGTGATCCGAATAGTATTTCTGAATAGCATCGGCCTGAATCGAAGTCGAGTCAACTAGATAATTGCGAGTCGGGAAGCTCACCGCGGCAGCCATAAACTTCCGACTGGTGGCCACATATTCATCCCAAACCTCAGTCGGGCTGACAAACACCGGCGACAGAATCCGATCGATGACTTTCTGGTTGCCGATACTGGCGCGATAGTCTTTTTCAATAGCGACCAAGACTTCTGCAGCCCGCGGGTCCTTCAGAAATTCATCATATTTCGCCGGGTCGAATTGACCGTCCTTCTTGAAATTCTCGTTATCACGGATCCAATTCGGGGGATTGTTGCGCACGGCCCAGGCGACTTCCTCGTTGGAGGTAACAAGACCCCACTTCGCCTGATAAGCAGCCATGAGTTCATTTCGGACCAGCTCATCCCAGACATCCTGACGGATCTTTTTAATCTGGGCATCCGTGATCGGGGCTTTCCCCTCCTTCTTGCTGGCGTTCCTGAGCGACGCGCTCCTGCACGAGACGGTTGTATTGATCATACAGGATCTCGCGAGTTCCTACGCGTCCGACAACACCATCCAGTGCTCCCTTGGTTTTGAAGCCACCCATACCCCAAGAAAAGACGATGGTTGCGAGGAACGCGCCGACGAGGATCCACATGATCAGCGGCATATTCTCGCGCATCTTGGTCATCATGGCCAAGTCTCCCTTTCATCCTATTGATTTTACGAACCAGCAATTATACTAAAATCTCCCCTGAAATGCAAGCTCCCGACTCACTTATTCTCACATAGGCATGTCCCAATCCAATTCTACAATACCAAGGAATTTCTGACTTTAAAGGAAATTCGCGGACAACGGAGATTTGCAATTTTGGCATGTAAGCCGTACATTATGCCATGCCTGCATTTGAACTCATCACCGAATTGAAGCCGCAGGGGGACCAACCGCGAGCGATTGCTGAACTCGTAGAGGCACTCCAAAGGGGAGAACGGTTCCAGACCCTCTTGGGTATTACGGGTTCGGGTAAGACGTATACGATCGCCAATGTCATTCAGCAAATTCAGAAGCCGACATTGGTTATGTCTCACAATAAGACGCTGGCCGCACAGCTTTACGGGGAATTCCGCAGTTTTTTCCCGCGCAATGCGGTTGAATTTTTCATATCTTATTATGATTATTATCAACCTGAGGCATATGTCCCCACAACGGATACATATATCGAGAAAGAGACTCAGATCAATGAGGAGATTGACCGCCTCCGCCTGAAGGCTACGACAGCACTCCTTGAGCGCCGGGACGTGATCATCATTGCTTCGGTTTCGTGCATTTACGGCCTCGGTTCGCCTACGAACTTTCGTGAATTGCTGCTGCTGCTGAAGGCGGGAGAGGAATATGACCGGCGAGATTTGTTACGTCGGCTGGTCGACATGCACTATTCGCGCAACGATATTGAATTCCCGCGTGGGACCTTTCGCGTACGCGGGGATGTGGTCGAAGTTCATCCGGCGTACGAGGAGACGGCGTTCCGTCTGGAATTCTTCGGCGATACCCTGGAGACCATCAAGCACATAAAAATCGTCACCGGCGAAGTAATTGAAGCCCGGGAGAACATGGCGCTTTATCCGGCCAAGCATTTCGTGACTTCGGAAGACAATTTGAAGCGCGGCATGTCCCTGATCTCCGACCGAGTTGGATGAGCGGCTGGTGGAGTTGCGGTCGCAGAACAAGTTGTTAGAGGCACAGCGGCTCGAACAGCGGACGCGCTATGATCTGGAAATGCTGCGCGAAGTCGGGTATTGCAGCGGGATCGAAAATTACTCGCGGCACTTGTCGGGACGGCGCGCCGGCGAACGCCCGGACACACTGCTGGACTATTTCTCCGGCGAATTTCTAACGATCATCGACGAGTCCCACGTTTCGATTCCACAGATCCGGGCGATGTACCGCGGCGACCGCAACCGCAAGGAAACGCTCGTCGATTACGGTTTCCGCCTGCCGTCGGCGCTGGACAACCGGCCGATGTTCTTCGAGGAATGGGAAGCGAAGATCGGTCAGGCGATCTTCGTCAGCGCGACGCCGGGCGATTTCGAAGTCGAGCGCAGCAAGGGCGTACTGGTGGAACAGATCATCCGGCCCACCGGTCTGATGGATCCGACAAATTGCCATTCGGCCCTCGAAGGGCCAGATCGACGATCTGCTGGATGAAATCAAGGCGGTCGTCGCGCGCGGCGAGCGGGCGCTGGTGCTGACATTGACCAAGCGCATGGCCGAAGACCTCGCCGAATATCTCGAGGGCATGAGCGTTCGGGTGCGCTATCTGCACAGCGAAATCGAGGCGCTGGAACGGGTCGAGATTCTGCGCGAATTGCGTCTCGCCGAGTTCGACGTGCTGGTGGGTATCAATCTGTTGCGCGAAGGTCTGGACCTGCCCGAGGTTTCGCTGGTGGCGATTCTCGACGCCGATAAAGAAGGCTTCCTGCGCAGCGCGCGCAGCCTGATGCAGATTTCCGGCCGCGCCGCGCGCAACGCCAGCGGACGCGTGCTCTTCTATGCCGACAACATGACCGATTCGATGCGCAAAGTGATCGACGAAACCGAACGGCGGCGGACGATTCAGCGCGAATACAATGAAGCGCACGGCATTACACCGCAGACGATCGTGAAATCGGTCGAGGACGTGCTGCGCTCGACGCGGGTCGCCGGACTCCGCCGTGAAGGAAATCGTCAAGGATGCGCAGAAGGATTTCCTGACCTTTGCCGGGATGGAAGAACTCATCGACCGGCTGGAAAAAGAGATGCGGAACCTGGCGAAGAAACAGCAATTCGAGAAAGCCGCCGAACTACGCGACGAAATTCAACGGCTGCGAGATCAACTGAAGTAGGACGCACCGAGGAACCGCATGCGCATCAGAACGCAGATGAAGCGGACAGCGCTCCTGCTCTGCCGCTCGCGGCCAATTGCGGGTGGCTGGGCGGTTGCCGCAAATTGAACGATGAGCCTCCCGCGCCGCAGCCCGCGCCGTTGCAGGGCAGTTACGTGGGCGTTGCCACGATCAACGATTCCGGGCAAAACATGCTGTTGAACCTGATTGGTCCTGACAGCAGCGGACACATCTCGGGGACGATTTACCACGGCCGCGGATCGTGGAATCTGGCCCACGCCACTTTGGACGCGACGGGCGACACGCTCCGATTCAGCTACCGTGCCGGGGATCTCGCGGACGCCACCGACAGCGCCTGGGCGCTGGTGGAAGCGACCGGACTGCGCGTCCACTTCATTTTGCCAGCCGGCATCCCCGTGTTCGATCTCAACCGCGAGGTCGGAGGCACGAACATGACGGGGCTCTGGGCGGGCGAGATGTACAGCAGGTTTCTCGATTCGTGGCGCTCGGCGATAATGGACATGAGCCAAACCGGCGAGCTCTACGGCGGCATTGTGGACGTGCCGCTCGTGCAAAATGCGCACTGCCGGATCACGACCGGAGTAACCAGCGGCGGTAGTTTTCAACTTTCCGGCATTCTGCGCATGGGGCAGACGGATTATCCGGTGGTGTTCACCGGCCACTACGCCACTCTGGATAGTCTTAGGGGAAACTGGCAGACGGACGGCGATGATGGCAGTTTCTCCTTCCGGCGTGAATTTTAAACACATTACAGCAGCACCGGTTATTGTGGCAAGTCTAGGAGCGCGGGATTGAAGATCGCGGTAATCGGATCGGGGGGCCGCGAGCACGCTATTCTGTGGCGGTTATCGCGGGATCCGGAAACTCACACGTTGTATGCCCTGCCGGGCAATGGGGGAACCGGCGCGTTGGCGGAGTCTGTAGCCGTCGACGCCGGAAACGTTGCGCAACTGCGTGCTGCGCTGCGCGGACTAAAGCCGGACTTGGTTGTGGTCGGTCCTGAAGTGCCACTGGCGGCGGGTATCGCCGATGCTCTACTCGAAGACCATCTCGCCTGCTTCGGACCCGTGGCAAAGGCGGCGCGGGTGGAATCTTCGAAGGCTTTTTCCAAGCGGTTGATGCGCGCGTGCGACATTCCCACCGCAGAATTCGAAATATTCACGGATTATGATGCACTGGAAACCTACGTGCGGCGCACGCCAGAGGGCAATGGTTGGGTAGTGAAAGCGGATGGACTGGCGGCGGGCAAAGGCGCCTTTGTCTGCGCTTCGCTGGACGAAGTGTTAGCGACATCTCACGGCCTGCTTGTAGAAAAACGTCTCGGGGCAGCGGGCCAAACAATCGTACTGGAACGAAAACTACAGGGTCGCGAAGTCTCCGCGCTATATTTGTGCGATGGTGAGCGCTATCGCCTCTTGCCACCCGCTCAGGATTATAAGCGGGCACTTGACGGCGACGCCGGACCGAATACGGGGGGTATGGGAACCTACTGCCCCGCGCCGCATCTGACGCCGGAGTTGGCGGCGGATATCGGACGACGGGTAGTAATGCCCACGATGCAGGCCCTGGCGGAGCAAGACGCGCCCTATCACGGAGTTCTCTACGTGGGTCTGATGCTGACCACAACTGGGCCGCAGGTAATCGAATTCAATTGTCGTTTTGGCGATCCGGAAACTCAAGTCATTCTCCCCGTGCTGGAAGGCAACTTCGCGGCAACACTCCTGGCCTGCGCTGAAGGAAGGCTGTCGCAAACCGCGGAACTGTCGATCCATGGCGCGGCAGTGTGCGTTGTGTTGGCGGCGGACGAGTATCCCGACGACTACAAAAAGGAAATTCCACTGGTGAGTGTTCCGGATCGCGAGCAGGCCGTGACATTTCATGCGGGAACAACGCGCATGAGCAACCGGCTCGTCAGTTGCGGCGGACGGGTGTTGAATGCGGTGGGAATGGGGGCAACCATGACAGATGCGCGCGCGAGCGCGTACGCACTGGCGGCCCAATTGCGGGTAGAGGGATTGCGCTACCGCGTCGATATTGCAGAGCGAGTGTAAAGGGATGACCAGCATCGCGCGAACTATCCTCGGAAACAGTGACGCCGCGCATGGCTTGCGGTCGCTGATCGCTCAGGTCGCGCCGACGGACATTTCCGTGCTCATTATCGGCGAGAGCGGTACCGGTAAAGAGCTGGTGGCGCACGCGCTGCATGAGCTCTCGCCGCGACGCACTAAACCCCTGCTGTTCGTCAACTGCGGCGCGATTCCAGAAGGAATATTTGAGAGCGAACTCTTTGGTCATGAGCGCGGCAGCTATACCGGCGCCGACCGTCAGCGGCTGGGCTATTTTGAGCAAGTCGACGGCGGAACGCTGGTGCTGGACGAAATCGGCGAGATGCCGCTCGCCGCGCAGGTAAAATTGCTGCGCGTCCTGGAACAGGGAGAATTCCTGCGCGTGGGTTCAAGCACTTCCCGGCGTGTGAACGTGCGCATGCTGGCGGCCACGAACGTCGATCTTGCGGCGGCAGTCGGGCGCGGTGATTTCCGGCCCGATCTATACTACCGGCTGAAGGCCGTGACGATTGCCGTGCCGCCGTTGCGCGAGCGCCGCGACGATGTTCCGGTGTTGGCCGAACATTTCATTCGGCTCTTCAGCGATCGCAACCATCTGCCGGCGCCCGAACTCGCCGAGGACGCCAGGCAGCTCTTGAAGGACCAGTACTGGAGCGGCAATGTCCGCGAGTTGCGCAACGTCGTGGATACCGTGCTCACACTGGAACGCGGCGCGAGTGTGCTCACAGCGGCGCACTTCCGCCCGCATCTGACCGACACCGCTTCATCCAACCTGCCCGTGCGTGTAACACGCCCGCCGGAGACCCTGGAGCGTGAACTGCTGATTCACAGCCTGCTCGACCTGCGGCGGGAAATCGGCGAAGTCAAGTCGTTGCTGGTGGCCGCCATCAGCCGCGCCCAGCCGGAGCCGGCCGCGCCTGAACCGCTGCTGCTGCGCGATATCGAACGCGAACAGATTTTGCGCGTCTTGGACGAGAATGGCGGCAATCGCCGTAAGACGGCCCGTGATCTTGGCATCGGCGAGCGGACATTGTACCGGAAGTTGAAGGAATATGAGATTCTGTAGTGTTCTCGCGCTCACGGCGCTGGTGTTCTTGGGCGGCTGCTACTCGTTTCGCGGTCAGACTGCGGGCGCGGTCAAAGTGATCGCCGTACCCACCTTCGAGAACGAATCCACCGAATTCGGACTCGCCGAACGAGTCACCGAAGAATTGGTCACTGCCTTCCAGCGTGAAGGCGTCCTGCGCATCGCGTCTACCGACCAGGCCGACGCCGTGCTGCAGGGTCGGATCGTACGCGTCGAGGATCTACCCTATACCGCGCGGTCAACCGGTGAGATCCAGGTCGAGGAATACCGCTTCTCGATGACCTGCCAGGTGGTGATGATCAATGCGCAGACGCAGGAGGAGATATGGTCACAACCGTTCACCGCGTGGGCGATCTACCCGTACACGGGGTCACTTGAAAACCGCGACCAGGCGATTCAGGAAGCGGTAGGGAAATTGGAACAGGACCTGCTGAACCGTATTGTGGGAAGCTGGTAAATGAACCTTGTAGAATTGACTTCCGAAAACCACGCGGAAATCGTGCGCCTGACCGTGGAAGCGGCACGGCGCGGCGATCTGATCTTGTTCCCGACGGACACGGTGTATGGGCTGGGCGGCACGGCTTTCAGCCGCCGGGTGATGGACAAGTTGCGGAAGGTGAAGCCGGAACGCAACGCCAAACCGACCGCGGTACTCATTGATAACATCATTCGCATGAGCCAGTGCGGGGGTGACGTTCCGAGCCGGAAAATCGTGGCGCTGGCCGAGGAGTACTGGCCGGGACCGCTGACCATGGTCTGGAAGACATCGAACGCGATACCCGCCGAATTCCAGATGGCAGACCAGTCCCTGGGCTACCGCGTGCCCAATTCGTCTTTAATGCTCGACGTGCTGCGCGAACTGGAAACGCCATTGTGGGCAACGAGCGCGAACCTCTCCGGCCAACCGGCGCCGCGCATCTTCAGCGAGGTAAAGGAATCCGTGAGAAACGCCTGCGATCTGGTGATTGAAAGCCGGGAACTGTTCAGCGGCAGGGCATCCACGGTCGTCGATGTACGGGGCCGCGAACCGGTCATGATTCGTGAGGCAAGTATCCGGGAAGTCGATATCCGGCGCGTCTGGAAGAACGCCTGAGAAGCCCGCAGACCTGGATTTCGCAGAAGGAATTCACGAGTGATTCGAATCCAACTTCCGTTCCATTCACCGCGGCGCCGGATCGCGGTTGTTGTGTTAGTTTTGATCGCCCTGGGCGCCGCTTCCTTGTTCGCGCAGGGGACGCCGGATGCGGAGGACGTCATACCCAACGCACCGCTGAGCTGGGTCGGCGAGAAAATCGACTACCATGTTTCCTTTGGCGTTGTACCCGCGGGCAAGGCGTCATTGTCGGTCGAAAGCCTGGACACATTGAATGGTCAGCCGGTGCTGCATCTTGTGTCTCTGGCCAGGTCCGCCAAGGCGTTTGACGTGGTATTTAAAGTGCGCGACCGCGTGGAAAGCTGGTGCGACGCAGATTCCGTTTACTCCGTGCGCTTTCGCAAATTGCTGCAAGGAGGGGCGTTACCGCGATGAGAAGCGTGTGGAATTCGATGTTGAGTATTCTTGTGTCCGCTGGTGGGATGACGGGCGGGAAAAACCCACGATTAACCTGGATTCTCCCCGGATGCATGACGTGTTGGCGGCAGGGTACAAGGCGCGCACGCTGCCGTTGGCAGTGGGCGACACGTTTTCCATTCCCACGCATGACGTGAATAAGACGTATAACCTGCTGGTGATTGTGCATAGCCGTGAGACCGTCGAAACGCGCGCGGGCAAATTCGATTGCTTCCGGGTGGAACCGGTCTTGCACAGCGGCGGCATATTCAAGAAGGAGAAGGGCGCGCGCGTGTTCGTATGGGTGACAACAGATGAACGCCGGATCCCGGTGCGCATGCAGTCCAAGGTCTCCTTCGGTTCGGTGACGGCGGAAATGGAACATTACACACCGGGGCATACGCCGCAATAACGGCGCATGCCCGCGACACTTCGAGGCGCTGTGTCACGCTATCAAACGATTGATCTCACCCGGGTCCATACCTATTCGGTGACGGACCGCTTTTCGAAGGTAGAGCGTGAGGCGTTCGCTGCGCCGTTGCCGGCGGACGCGTCGTTTTCCGCTTTCTGGAAATCTCTGCCCGACATGCTCGCGGTGCGTGAACTACGCGAATTCGTGGGGCACATCGCGGCGGCCCGCGGCGGCGGCCGATTCTCTGGATGATGGGCGCGCACCCGCTGAAAGTCGGCCTCTCCCCCATCTTCCTCGATTTGCTGCGGCGTGGTTATATCTCCGCCATTTCCTCACACGGCGCATTCACCGTTCACGACTGCGAGATCGCGCTCTTCGGGCGGACGTCGGAAGACGTGGCCGATACCTTGCGTGACGGACGCTTCGGGATGGCGAGGGAAACCGGCGAGTTTTACGTGCGGGCAATCAGCGCGGCGGCGGGGAAAAATCTCGGCCTCGGGGAGGCTCTGGGTGAGGCGCTGATCCGCGAGGGCGCGCCCTTCGCCAGGGATTCGCTGCTGGTGCAATGCCTTGAGGCCAATGTCCCGGTCACGATTCACACGGCGATCGGCACGGACATCGTCCACGAACACGCCGGACTGTCCGGCGCAGCACTGGGCGACGCGTCGTACCGCGATTTTCTCATCTTTTGCGACCAGGTGGCAAAGCTCGGTGACGGCGGCGTGGCGCTCAATATCGGCAGCGCCGTGATTATGCCCGAGGTATTTTTGAAAGCGCTGGCCATCGCGCGCAACCTCGGCTATCCCTGCCACAACTTTTACACCGCCAATTTTGACATGACTCAGCACTACCGGCCCACGCAAAACGTGGTGCGGCGACCGACGCAGACGGGCGGCAAGGGCTACGCTTTCACCGGCCACCACGAGATCATGCTACCGCTTCTGGCCGCGGCGCTGACGCAGACCCCATAAAGAAACCGGCGGCCAATGCCACCGGTTACACGATCTACACCGCCCGGTCCGAGAGGATGCAGGCGGTGTTCTGTTTTCGAATTTACAGCGCAAACAAATCAGTGAATCATGTGCGCCATCCGCTCCCAGCGGATTTTTTCGTAGAAGCGGTGCAGCGGCACGTTTTTATTCCAACTGAGATAGATGACCAGCGCCTGCCCGACGATATCATCCTCACTCAGGAAACCCCAGTAACGCGAGTCGGCGCTGTTATCGCGATTGTCACCCATCATGAAATAATGACGCGGCGGCACGGTCAGCGGTCCGAAATTGTCGTGATTCCAGCGCGCGCCCGCCGGAGCAAAGATCCCGCGTTCACGCACATTGGGCGGTAACGGCACGGGGCCGGTGAACTTGGAGTGCGGAGGATTCTGAAACGGTTGTCCGTCGACATACAGCTGGCGGTCACGAATCTCCAACGTCTGTCCCGGCCCGGCCACGCAGCGCTTGATGTAATTCAAACTCGGGTCGAGGGGGTACTTGAAGACGAGGATATCGCCCGGCTTGGGCCGGTTCGTACCGGGAAGGCGGGTCGCAGGCAAATGGAAACCGATCTTCGTGAACGGCACGCCGATCCAGTCGGGTGTGCGAATACCATAGACGAATTTATTGACCAGCAGGAAATCGCCCACCAGCAGCGTGTCTTCCATCGAGCCGGTGGGGATGCGGAAGGCTTCCACCGTCGTTACCCGGATGAAAAAAACCATGAGAACGAGCGTGACGATGAATTCCGACCATTCGCGCAGAACGCTTTTCGGGCGTGGCGTGTCAGCCTTGCGCGGCAGAGGTTCAGTGGTGCTTCTCTCAGCGGGTATGGGCACGAATCAAATCCCTCACGTGACGATAATAGTTAGGGCGGCGCGGCAGCGACTATTCGGCTTTGAGGATCGCCAGGAACGCGTCCTGCGGGATCTCGACATTGCCGATGGCTTTCATCCGCTTTTTGCCGGCTTTTTGTTTTTCCAGGAGTTTCTTCTTACGCGAGACATCTCCGCCGTAGCATTTCGCCAGTACGTTCTTGCGCATGGCTTTCACCGTGGAACGGGCGATGATCCGCGACCCCACGCTGGCCTGGATAGCCACATCGAAGAGTTGGCGGGGGATCAGATTCTCCAGCCGGTCACAAACACGGCGGCCCCAGTCATACGCCTTGTCCTGGTGGACGATCACAGACAATGCGTCCACAACCTCGCCGTTTACCAGCACGTCGAGCTTGGTCAGTTCGCTCGGCCGATAGCTGTGGAATTCATAATCCAGCGACGCGTAACCGCGGGAGACGCTCTTCAATTTATCGTAGAAATCGAATATTATTTCAGCCAGCGGGAATTCGTAATGCAGATTGACACGCTTGGCGTCGACATACTCCGTATTGAGGTGCATTCCGCGATGCTCAATGGAGAGCTGCATGATCGGCCCGATGTACTCTTCCGGCGTGATGATCGAGGCCCGGATGATCGGTTCTTCGAGATGGTCATACGTCGTGGGCGAGGGCAGCAGCACGGGATTGTCGACGAGCTTCAGTTCGCCGTCGTTCATAATCGCCCGGTATTCCACTGACGGGATTGTGCATACAAGGTTCATCCCGTACTCGCGCTCAAGCCGCTCCTGAATGATCTCCATGTGCAGCAAGCCGAGAAACCCGACGCGAAAACCGAAACCGAGCGCCATGGAGGATTCGGGCTCGTAAAGCAGCGCGGAGTCGTTCAGGCGAAGTTTCGCCAGCGAATCACGCAGCAATTCGTAATCGGCTGTGTCAGCCGGGTACAGCCCGGCGTAGACCATCGGCTTCACTTCGCGATAGCCGGGTAGCGGCTCACCGGCGGGCTGGGTGGCGTCGAACATCGTGTCGCCGACGCGAACGTCACGCACGTCACGGCAGCCTGTCACGACATAGCCGACTTCGCCCGCCCGCAGGACGTCGCGCTTGATTTGCGCCAGACGCAGGATTCCCACTTCTCCCACATCAAACTCTTTTCCACCGGCGGCAAAACGGATGCGCGTCCCGGTTTCCACCTGACCGTCCACGACGCGCACATAAGCGATCGTGCCGCGATAGCTCTCGTAGAGCGAATCGAAGATCAGCGCTCGCAGCGGAGCCGCGGCGTCGCCTTTCGGCGGCGGCACCAAATCGACTACCGCGCGCAACACGCTTTCGGTGTTCTCGCCCGTTTTGGCGCTGACCTTCAGCACCTCCTCCTCGCTCACGCCCAGCAGCTCCATCACCTGGTGCGTCACTTCCTCCACGCGCGCCGCCGGCAAGTCGATCTTGTTGAGCACGGGAATGATTTCGAGACCCGCGTCCAGCGCGAGATAGAGGTTCGACAGCGTCTGCGCTTCCATTCCCTGCGTGGCGTCCACGACCAGAATCGCGCCCTCGCAAGCCTTCAGACTGCGCGAGACTTCGTACGTGAAGTCGACATGTCCGGGGGTGTCGATCAGGTTGAGGATGTAGTCTTCGCCGTCCGTATGCCGGTAATGCATCGTGATCGGATGCATTTTAATGGTGATGCCGCGCTCCTGCTCGAGGTCCATGGAGTCCAGGACCTGTTTGCGCATCTGGCGTGGATCCAGCGTTTGGGTGAGCTCGAGCAGCCGGTCCGCGAGCGTGGATTTGCCGTGGTCAATATGGGCGACAATACAGAAATTTCGAATGCGCTCGAGCATGAGGTCGTTAATGAGCAGTCTCCCCGGCCGGTTTCAGTCTTCCAGCGGCATCACGATCCAAAGAATCAGGTATAAGAGCAGTCCCGCTCCGCCAAAGAAAAGCAGTACGATCCACAGCAGGCGAATAATCGTCGCGTCGATTCCGATGTAGTCCCCGACACCCGCGCTGATGCCCGCAATCTTGCGGCCGCGCCGCCGACGAACGAGGCTGTGACGCAAAAAAGGAGACGCTGTCTCGTGCCCGCCGGCAACAGACGGTTCGATTTCCGGCGTGTGCGGAACAGCGATCACCGGTTCACGATTCGAGAAGATAAGGACAAGGCCGAGTGTCACAAGCAACGCCGGCGCAGTAAAGCGCCAGCCGGTCCAGGTGAAGAACACCGGCAGAAACAACGCCATCAGCGCCAGCATCCCCGCCACTACCAACAGCGCGCCGACGATGATGCGGGAGGACGACCGGCGCGGCTGAACGGAATCGGGGATTCCCGGCAAGCCCGGTTCCGCGAGTGGCATCAGCAGCCACGCGAAAGCATACAGTACACCGCCACCGATGCCGAACGAAATGATCGTCAACGCCACGTAGACCACTCGTACGACCACTGAATCCCAACCCAGATATTCCGCCACTCCGCCGCAGACGCCGCCGAATACGCGGTCCGTCCGCGAACGCGCTAACCGTCTCGCGGGTGTCTCCATAGTCGGATCCTTACGTTTGCACCGGCAGGATCTCCAGAATCTTCCAGGTAACCGTACCGGCCGGTATCTGGATTTCCACGGTTTCACCGACCTTGCGCCCCATCAGCCCCTGTCCCACGGGCGACTGGTGGCTGATCTTGCCCTCCGCAGGATTGGCTTCGGTGGCGGAGACGAGGCTAAATTCACGCTCGCGCTTCTTCTTGCTATCGAAAATGCGGACGCGGGTGTAGATGCGCACTTGATCGGTGTTCACGCTGGTTTCGTCGACCAGCACCGCCGTCCGCATGATCGCCTCGAGTTGAAAGATTTTCTGGTCGATGCGCGTCAATTCCTCGCGCGCCGCATGGTATTCCGCATTCTCGGAAAGGTCGCCGTGCGCGCGGGCTGTGGCGAGCTGCTTCACCATGGCGGGCCGCTTTTCACTCCGCAGCTCATTAAGCTGCGTGATCAGCTTTTCCATGCCTGCTTTTGTGATATACTGGCTCTCCAAACTCAACTCCAACTATCTATGGTTCGCTCTGAAAGTACTCGCCCAGACCACTCGCCAGCCCACGGGCTAAGGAGTGTAGAAATGCATCAGTTTGCAAAAGTTCTTCTTCACGTGGATCTATGAGATAGGCCGCCTCGACCAGCACCGCCGGGAACGCGGTCGGACGCACCACGGCAAGATTAGCGTAATTCAATCCATCATCCCGAAGATTCGAGGCAGACAACAGGTGGCGATGAAGGATCTCTGCCGCCGGCCGCGACGCGCTCTGATAATAATAAGTGCCACTGCCGTGGCGAATGCAGGGATTCTCGCTGTCGGGCAGCGCGTTGCCGTGGAGACTGATGAAAAAATCGGGTGCTGTTTGGCGGGCGATGTCGATGCGCGAGTACAGGTCGAGGTTCGTATCGGCCGTACGCGTCAGTCGCACCCGCGCATCGCGCTGTTCGAGTTCCGCTTTTAGAAACAGGGCGAGGCGGAGGGTAACATCCCGTTCCAGCGTACCGAGTGGACCGATCGCGCCGTCTGAATCTCCGCCATGTCCCGGATCGACGACAATGGTCTTACCCTTCAATCCGCGCTCGCGCTTAGGTTCCGGAGCGCGGATTGCGACTCGCAGGCTGTCATTTTCCCACCCGATTTCATAACCCTGCCAAATGGGAGCCGCACAGCGGAATTCCAGCTTCACGGCATTCGGCTGTTGTTGCCAGACGATTTCGCGCAGAAAACCGTCGTCTACGCTATATGAAATGCGATCAATGGCTGCGCGCGTTCCGTAGACCGTGACCGAGAGGGATCGATGGTCGGGACTCAATTCGGAAGTCCATACGGCGGCGCGCGGCAGCGCTATCGCACAATGGGAATCCCGTCCGTCGGATCCACACACACCGCGACCCAGCAGAGTATAAGTCAGTGTCGAATCCAGGAGTCGAGCGTCACAAAACGGTCTTCGATTACACTCCACAAACCGGCACCCAGGTCAATGCGATAGAAACCGTTTTCGTGACTAATTGCGAGCAGGGAGCAACCGGAATCGGGGAAGAGAAAATAGCCACCGCTGACAGCCGTGCGCGCATGAGCATTGGGAACCGCCACGCGCAGCACACGGGGATAACGAATAGCCGACAACGAATCCGGCGCAATCGCCGCAACAGTGTCTGGCGCCAATCCATAGGGAAAGCGCAGCGAAGCAATCTCGCTGCCGCCGCGGCGGAGGCTTAATTGCCAGGCGCGGTGCGTACTATCTTTAACCAACGGCAGCCACGCCAGAAACGCGCCGCGTGCCGTTAGCGGGACGGCAACATTATTGATGAATAGTTCACCACGTGGCGGTTCCACACGACCCAAGACGAAAGTGGAATCGAGCGTTGCGGGATAGGTGTAAACCTGGCCCGCTTCGGCACGCGGATACACCAGCGTGATTTGCTGCGCGGAGGCCGGCAGCGCAAACCACAGCACCCACACGAAAACGAGGAGTGTCGCTTTCACTGCTGCTCCGCGATCAGCCGGATACCCTCGAGCACGAGGTCAGGTTCGACGGCGTGAATACTCGGACAATGCGGCTTCAGGATGTCGGAGAATCCGCCCGTGGCCACAACCGTTAAATGGCCGTCTAGCGTCGCCGCAATCCTCGCGATTATTCCTTCAATCATATCGACGGCGCCGAAGAAAACACCGGACTGAATTGCGCTCTGCGTCGTCCGGCCAACCACTTCGGCAGGGGCAACCAGTTCGACCCGCGGCAGCAGTGCAGCCGTGCGATGCAACGACTCGATTGCCGTAATTAATCCCGGCGCGATCAACCCGCCGCGATAAACGCCGTCCGCGCTGACCACGTCGAATACGGTGGCCGTACCCAAATCGACGACGACCAGCGGGCCGCCATACTTCTCAAACGCCGCCACCGCGCCGCATAAACGGTCCGCGCCGACGGAAGACGGCGGGTCGTAATCAATGCGTAAGCGATGGACTTTTTCCCAGGTGATGACCAGCGGCGCCAGCTTCAGGCGGTGTCGTGTCATCAGTGCATATGCCGCCGTCAGTTCGGGTACCACCGACGAAATCGCCACGGAATCCACGGTGCGCACGTCGATATTCGCGCTCTGCAAAAACTGGCGCAGGAAGATCCAAAGTTCATCGCCGGTTCGTGCAACGCGTGTGGCCATGCGCCAATGCTCGGCAAGGGTCCCACCGTCAAACAGACCGAGCGTCGTATGCGTGTTGCCAGCGTCCACCGCCAACAGTCGGCCGCTCACAGTTCGATCTCCCCCGTGAATATTTCGTGAGTTCTGCCCGCTTCGTCCCGCAGTAAAAGCTGACCGCTGTCGCCCAGTCCGAGGAAGTGGCCGGAAAGTGTATGATCACCCTCGCGGCGTGTCAGCCACGCCTCTTTCGGCGGGCCAAAACGCTCCCAGCGCGAACGCAGCGCTGTGTACTTACCCTCCAGAAACAGGTCGAAAAGTAATTCCCAACCCGCAAGGATTTCGGCCAAAAGCGACTCGCGAGTGATCAGTTCACCGGTCTCCGTCGCGATAGATGTCGCGGTTGCGCGCAGCTCGGCAGGGAGACTCTCGGCACGCAAGTTAACGTTGACTCCCATACCGACAACGGAGATAGCGTGCGCTCCCTGCAACGTCGTCTGCCCGAGAATCCCCGCGACCTTGCGGCCGTTCAGTAGCACATCGTTGGGCCACTTGACGGAAACGTGTACCGCTTCTCCCCAGTGGGCAAACAGTACTTCCGCCAACGCAGTCGCCGGAATCAAGCTCTGAAAGCCCGCGCCGGATTCGGTCACCGGATAACGCAGCAATACCGAAAAGAGCAACGAACCACGGGGCTCGTCAAACCACACGCGTGCAAAACGGCCGCGGCCCAGCGTCTGATGCCCGGCAATCGCGACACCTCCCGACATTGTGAACTGCTCCGCATTCTCCGCCAGCCAGCGATTGGTGGAATCGACCTCTTCGAGCCACGCATATTCATGTCCGAAGCGGCGGGTTGTCAGATGGCGCAGGAAGAGTTTCGCATCCCACATTATTGCGCGTCCTGGAATTCGCCCCATACCGTGCGCAGATTGTCCGCGATCTCGCCCAGGGTCGCGCGTTGCTCTACGGCGTGAATGATGAGCGGCATCAGGTTTGCATCGGTCTGCACGGCCGCGCGCAAGGAGTCCAGGGCGGATGTGACTTTCACATTGTCGCGGGAGCGGCGTAATTCCGCGAGGCGCTGCTTTTGGCGCGATTCGATAGCGGGATCAATCCGCAACCGTGGCGGCGAGATGTCGCGCTCGTCGGTGAAGCGATTGACGCCAACGATCACGCGCCCACCGGTTTCGATTTCGCTCTGATAGCGATACGCCTCCGCCGCGATTTCGTTCTGGAAGTAGTGTTTCTCGATTGCCGTGATGGCCCCGCCCAGCTCGTCGATGCGTCGCAGGTAATCCAGCACATCGATTTCCAGACGGTCGGTAAGCGCTTCTACAAAGTAACTGCCGCCGATGGGATCAACGGTATCCGCCACCCCGGATTCGTGGGCGATAATCTGCTGCGTGCGCAGCGCCAGCCGCGCCGATTCCTCGGTGGGCAGCGACAGCGCCTCGTCAATTGCGTTGGTGTGCAGGCTCTGTGTCCCACCGAGCACCGCCGCCAGTGCCTGAATCGTGACGCGCACGGCGTTATTCATCGGCTGCTGCGCGGTGAGCGAGCAACCTGCCGTCTGCGTGTGGAAGCGCAGCATCAGCGAGCGCTCGTCGCGTGCGCCAAAGCGCTCGCGCAGAATCCGCGCCCAGATGCGCCGCGAAGCGCGGAACTTTGCCACTTCCTCAAACAAATTATTGTGGCAGCCCCAGAAAAAGGCCAGGCGCGGCGCGAATTCGTCCACCGCCAGCCCCGCCGCCTGCGCCGCTTCAACGTAAGCGATAGCGTTAGCAAATGTGAACGCTAATTCCTGCACGGCGTTTGCGCCCGCCTCGCGGATGTGATAGCCCGAAATCGACATCGTGTTCCACTGCGGCAGACGCTCGCGGCAGTAAGCGATGATGTCCGTCGTCAGGCGCATTGACGGCCGCGGCGGAAAGATATAGGTGCCGCGTGCGATGTATTCCTTGAGAATGTCGTTCTGCACGGTTCCCGAGAGGACATTCTCTGGTATGCCGCGCTGGCGAGCGACCGCAATATAAAGCCCCATCAGGATCGCCGCCGTGGCGTTGATCGTCATTGACGTGCTGATATGTTCGAGGGGAATACCGTCAAACAGCACCAGCATGTCATCCAGACTCGACACCGCGACTCCCACCCGCCCCACTTCGCCGGCGGCGGCGGGATGATCGCTGTCGTAGCCGATCTGCGTGGGTAAATCGAATGCAACGGAGAGACCCGTCGTGCCCTGCGCCAGTAAATACTTGTAGCGCGCGTTGGATTCCTCGGCGGTGCCGAAACCCGCGTACTGACGCATCGTCCAGAGTTTGCCTCGATAGAGATTGGGATGTATGCCGCGCGTAAACGGATAGAAACCCGGATAGCCAAGTTTCCCGGACTGACTGAACTCAGTGTCGGGCTCATAGAGTCGCGCGATCTCGATATGGCTGTCCGTCTCAAAGCGTGCGCGCCGTTCGGGATGCCGCGCCGTGAGCGATTCCACCGCCTGCAGCCAACGGCTTCGCGCACCCTGCCGCGAAGTTTCCGCCGAGGCATCCGGCGTTACCGGAGACGCTTCCGGGAGTTTCACTCGAGCACCATCAGCAAATCGCCCTTCTCCACCGGCTGCCCCTGCTTCACGTGCAGTTGGCGGACGATGCCGTCGAACGGGCGAACGAATCTCATTTTCCATTTTCATGGCTTCCAGAATCAGCACCGCGTCGCCTTTATACACCTGTTTCCCGGCAATCACCGGTACACGGAGCACTAACCCCGGCATGGAGGCGCGGATCTCGGCATGATGATGCACCTCAGAACCGGCGTGCGAGATCCGTTTCAACAGACGGTCGCGTTCCGTCTCGAATTCCACCGGAAATTCGCGTCCGTGCAGGGAAATGTAGCTTTCACGCGGGCTGTAATCGAGCACGGCGTGCAAAACGCAGCCGTCGCGATGAAATGAAAGGCCACCCCGGGTATCCAGCGCCACTGCGTCGAGTTGCAGCGGACGACCGTTGACCAGTACGCGCTCCGAATCAAATTCTACGTTATATTCGCGATCCGCGATGCGGACCGTCAGCCATCGAGCCATAGGGTACTCCGGTTATACTCAGCGGAGAGTGCGTTTGTGTCCGCGGGCGCGCCAGCCCGACTCCCTGACCGTCTCGTCGTGGGCTTTCGCCCCACCCGGGGTATCCTGCACCTGCAGAATCGCGCGGGCAATCGCCGCCGCCAGCAGCGGTTCATCCTCCACCGTGCACTGCAACTCGGCCAGGTAACTATCCAGGAGCGTGGTATCGGCCGAACGCGTGTGGAATGCGCCCTTGGCAAAGGCGGCGCTCTCCAGAATATGACGGCAAAACGGAATGTTTGTCCGGACACCGGCGATTTCATATTCGCGCAGCGCCCGGATCATCCGCTGCCGCGCGATATCCCGCGTTTCCGCGTACGATATAAGCTTGGAGATCATCGGATCATAGAAGCGCGAAATCTCTGCGCCCTCGCGCATGCCACTGTCCTCGCGCAGTCCCGGTCCCTGGGCGGGCCGCAGCCTTTTCAGTACGCCCGTCGAAGGCAGGAATCCGCCGGGAACGTCTTCGGCGTAGATCCGGACCTCGATTGCGTGACCGCGACTCTGGATTTGTTCCTGATTCAGCGGCAGCTTTTCGCCGGAGGCAATCTGAAGCTGCAGGCGCACAATATCAAGCCCGGTCACCTGCTCGGTGACGGGATGTTCGACTTGTAGCCGCGTGTTCATCTCCAGAAAGTAAAACTTGCCATTGGGATCGAGCAACATCTCCACCGTGCCGGCATTCACGTAGCCGCTGGCCCGGACCGCGGCAATCGCGGTTTCACCCATCTTCGCACGCAACTCGGGCGTAACAGCCACCGACGGCGATTCCTCGATGATCTTCTGGTGCCGCCGTTGCAGCGAGCATTCGCGCTCGCCGAGATGAACGGCGTTGCCGTGGGTGTCTGCCAGAATCTGGATCTCGATGTGCCGCGGGCGTTCGAGGTACTTTTCGGCATAAATCGCGTGATCGCCGAAAGCCCCCAAAGCCTCACGCTGTGCCGCTTCGATCGCATTCCACATTTCGCCGCGCGATTTCACGACCCGCATACCCTTGCCGCCACCGCCCGATACCGCCTTCAGCAGAATCGGATACCCCACGTGCTTGGCAAAGACTTCGCCGTCCACCGCCGTACGCAGCGGGCCGTCGCTGCCGGGAAGCACGGGGACGCCGGCTTTAATCATTCGCGCGCGCGCGCCGGTCTTCGATCCCATCGCGGCAATCGCTGCGGGCGGAGGACCGATCCAGATCACTCCGGCCTCGACGACTGCCTGCGCGAAGGCTTCGTTCTCCGCCAGAAAGCCATAGCCGGGATGAATCGCTTGAGCCTCGGTGCGTTTCGCGACTTCGAGAATTCGCGGCGCGCAGAGGTAACTTTCCGTGGCCGGTGCGGGGCCGATACAATGCGCTTCGTCCATCACATCGGTATGCAGCGCGCCGCGATCCGCCTCGGAATAGACGGCGATAGTGCGAATGCCCATTTCGCGGCAGGTGCGCGCGATGCGTACCGCGATTTCGCCGCGATTGGCGATTAAAACGCTTTTAATCACATCACCCTCGCGGATTGTGGAAGCAGCGAGTCGCGAAATTCCTGATGCAGCGGGATTCTCACGGGTCCCACGTCCTTTCTCTCATAGAGCCAATAGCCGTGCTCAAGCGCGAACAACAGAAGGTCGCGCGTGATTTCCACATCGTGTATGCAATACTCCGTCACCAGATCCATCTGCCCGGCCTTGAACCACGCCAGGGACTGCAGTCCGTCGGCGCTTTTCTGCGCGCCCAGCGTGGCCCGCGCCAGGGTGTCGAGCTTCAGCCGTTTGCCCAGCGCGTGTTCAACAACTTTTAAAAGGTCGAGCGTCGGCAGCCGGTTCAAATTCTCAAACGTATATCCGCGCAGCACTTCGTAATCGAAGCGCAGTACATTAAAGCCCACCACGAGGTCGGCCCGCTTCAAATGCTCCAGCAAATCTTCGACATGCGCCTCGTCATAAGTAAACATGCGCTGATCGAGGCTGTCCCACACAGCTCCAATGGCCACGCGCATGTGCCGCGCCTCCGTCCAGCCGCCGACCTCTTCGGCAGAGCGCTGTGTTTCGAGATCGAAGACGACCACGCGTTTGTCGGAGGGCAGCTCGATCGGCTGCCACGGCGGTAGTTGCGGTTCCTCTGGGGCACCATGGGAGAGAACTATCCTGGTTTGCGGTATCTCGTCTGTGGAGACGGATTCCTGATCGCGTAACAACCAGTCGAGGGCAAACACCGCGCCGCGCTTGTCCAGCGGTTTGTTGCCCGCGCCGCACTTGGGCGATTGGATGCACGAGGGACAACCGTCCAGGCAGGGGCAGGTGGCAATCAGCCGCCGCGTGCGCTCCAACGCCTCCTCGACCATTCGAAAAATGTGCTCAGCGATCCCCGCCCCGCCGGGATACCCGTCATAGAGGAATATCGCGCCGCCGTCGAGCTGCTTATGCCGCGTAAAACAAATGCCGCCGATGTCGTTGCGGTCGCAAAGCGCGAATAGCGGAATCAGTGAGATTGTCGCGTGCTCGATGGCGTGAATGCTGCCCATAAAGTGCCGCTCGGCCTGCGCCAATTCATCGCCGAGGAGCGTGGGAATCTCGATCCACAGACTGCTGGTGACGTAGCTTTGCGGCGGGAGATTCAGCGGTTCGACCGACAACAGCTCCTGCGAATAGACGCGCCGCCGCTCGTAGCTGTGATACGTCTCGGTGACTTTGACCTTGCCGACGTGCACGGTTAGTGATTGTACGCGGCGCTGTTCGCGATCGTCGATGATCTCCGTCTGCTTCTCCGAACGCACCATCGTGTAGTGCGAACAGACGATGGGCCGGACGTGGACCTTTTTCTTCTCGAGATCGAGGCGGTCCACATGATACTGTTCGCCGCGGTGCAGGTAAATCGCGCCGTCGTGGCACTCGCGAAACACGGCGCCGCCGGAGATTTCGCCCATTGAGGTTTGCTGACCCTCGCAGACGACCTCAAATGTTCCGCCAACGTTGCGCAAACTGACGTTGGCGTGCGGCCGCGCCTGACCTGCGAACCAGTGTTTACCCGAGGCGCTTTTGGCAAGCAATCCCTGCCGCTCGAGGTCGGCGATGATCGCGGCGTGGCGCTCCACGTCGATGAACGGATCCGCGGCCATTAATGGAATTTCGGCTGCCGCCACTGGCAGATGCGCCCGCAGAATTTCCTCGTTGGAATTGTTGATCAGCGCAGATTCAAAGGACCGCGCGCGCAACTCACGCGGGTTGGAAACGAAATATTGATCGAGGGCATCCGTGCCGGCGACCATGATGATCGCGCTTTCGTCGCCGCGCCGTCCGACGCGCCCGGCTCGCTGCCAGAACGACATCATACTGCCGGGATAGCCCGCGAGAATGCAAACGTCAAGTCCGCCGATGTCGATGCCAAGTTCGAGGGCGCTCGTGGATACCACACCGGCAAGTTCGCCCGCCGCCATGCGCTGCTCAATCTCCCGCCGCTCCTCGGGCAGGAAGCCCGCGCGGTAGGAACTCACGCGTTTGGCAAGATCGGGCCGCGAGTCGATGAGAATGCGGTGAATGACTTCGGTGTTAACGCGCGACTTGGTAAAGACCAAAGTCTTCAGTCCCTGATCAAGCGCCTTGATCAGTAGTTTCGTCACCGTCGCGGTGAGCCCGATTTCGGAGTTCAGGAGCACGAGGTGCTTGCCCGACGTGGGCGCGCCCGATTCCTGGACCAGCTCGAATTTCCGGTCGGTCAAAGTCTCCGCCAGCTCGAGCGGATTGGCGATGGTGGCCGAAAGGCAGATGAACTGCGGGTTCGCGCCGTGATAAGCGAGCAGGCGTGAAAGCCGCTTGAAAACCTGCAGTATGTGCGACCCGAACACGCCCCGGTACGCGTGCAACTCGTCGATCACCACATATTTCAACCGCCGCAGCATCTTCTCCCACCCTTGGTGGTAGGCGAGAATGCCCTGGTGCAGCATGTCCGGATTGGAAATCAGAAAGTGTGGCGGGTTGTCCTTGATCTTCGCGCGCAGCGGCCGCGGCGTGTCGCCGTCGAAGACCTCGCAGGTCAAATTGAACGTGTCGCGCAGCAGCTTCTGCCACTGCACGATCTTGCCGCGTTGGTCCTGTTCGAGCGCCTTCAGCGGAAAGAGTAGCAGCGCGCTGCTCTCGGGTTCGGCCAGGACCGCTTCGACGATAGGCAGAAAATATGTCAGCGTTTTACCGCTGGCGGTCGGAGTGACGACGACCGTGTGCTTGCCCGAACGGACCGCCTCGATAGCGGCGGTCTGATGCCGGTAAAGCTTGGGAATGCCAAGACGTTCAAGGCCGCGCGTCAGCACATCCGGCAACGGCGGCTCGAGTGCGCCATAGACGGCATCCTGCGGCGGCATGTATTCGTGGTGACAAATCGCCTGTCGCAGTTCCGGATCGAGCGTTTCCAACAGCCTGTGGATCATCGCGGGCAGCGCATTGCCGCCTCCTTAAAGCCGTCCGGTATCGCGGTAATAATCATGGGTCACACGCAGCGCGGCGGCGCATGAAAGTTCGCAGCCAAAGCCCCAGGCACGCCGGATCTTTTCGGAAGAGCAAAGCCAACCCGGAGCAAGAATTTCGCGAATCTTGTCACGATTTAAAAGCGCGGGTTTGCCGCTGAACTTCGCGCCGGTCTCGGCGAGCGCTGCAAGAATTTTCAGGGCGGGTATTCCCAGCCGCAGGGCATGCACACGTTTTCCGGAAAAGTTCGCGATGATCCGGGCCGCCTCGCTCCAGTCGAGAGTCTCGTCGCTGGCGACGAAGTAGACGTCGTTCAAACCGCGGTCGATCTCGCCCGCAATCCGCAGCGCGCGCGCGAAATCCGCGACGCCGATGAAGCTGTAACTCTGGCCGCCGGCCCCGAACCGCGGGTAAACGCCAAAGCGCGTTACGGCCCGGAAGAGCGGCACGAACTGCTCGTCGCGCGGCCCCATGATCGACGGTGGCCGCAGCACAATCCACTCCATCTCTCCCGCCGCTGCGCGCAAGCGTTCTTCGCCTTCCAGCTTGCTGCGTCCGTAAGCGGAAATCGGCTGTGGCGGATCGTCTTCAGTCAGCGCCCGGCCATCGCGCGATGGCCCGGCCGCGGCCTGCGATGAGCACAAAATAAAGCGCCTTACCCCCCGCTCCACCGCGGCCCGCGCAAACTCTTCCACCGCCTGGCCGTTGATCCGAGAAGAAAGCGCGCGGATCTGTTGTCTTGGTGAGACCCGCGCAATGCACCACCACATCGCATTCCGCCACGGCCGCTTCGAGCGAAGTCTGGTCTGTCATCGTTCCTACGGCAATCTCGATGGGCAGTGATTTCAGCCACACGAGCCGCCGCGGATCGCGTACCAACGCGCGCACCGTCCAGCCCGCCGCAAGGTAATGCTCAACCGCGTGGCTGCCTACGAATCCGGTGCCGCCGGTGATCAGTACTCTTCGACTCATGGCGCGACGACCGCCCGCAAATCGGCGGGAATCTTCACCGGCTTGCCATCGACCCCGACGAAACAGTGCTCCGTAAAACCCGTAGCAACGAGTTCCGCCGCGCTGGCGCGGCGAATCTCATAGTCGAACCGGATGCGATAGGCGGAAGGCAGTGTCAGCCGCGTCAGAATCGTCAACGCGTCGTCGTAAATCGCGCCGCGGTGGTAGCGGCAGCCCGCCTCCACCACCGGCAGTTTCAAACCTTCGTCCTCCAGCGCGCGATAGGGACGCCATGCGCAGCGAATCAATTCCGTACGTCCGACCTCGAAATACGCGAGGTAATTGGCGTAGTAGACCCAGCCCATTGCATCAGTTTCCGCGTAGCGCACGCGGACCGTGGTGGCGTCGTCAAAGTGCGGGGTGTCAGCTTTCAAGCCAGAAACCCATGCGTTCGTACTTCTCATGCCGCCGCGTCAGGAGTTCGCCGGCATCCATGGTTTTCAGTTTCGTCAGGCTGTCGACAATCCGCGCTTTTACCTTCTGGGCGATGCCGTCATAATCATTGTGCGCTCCGCCCGCCGGTTCAGGAATAATGCTGTCGATGACGCCGAGTTCGACCAGGTCAGGCGCGGTCAGGCGCAATGACTCCGCGGCTTGCGGCGCCTGCGTCGCATCACGGTACAGTATCGAGGCGCAACCCTCGGGCGAAATCACGGAATAGATCGAATACTCAAGCATGTGGATTTCGTCGGCGACGGAAATCGCCAGCGCGCCGCCCGAACCGCCCTCGCCGATTACAAGACTGATCACCGGCACCGGCAGCTCCGCCATCGCATAGAGGTTGCGCGCGATGGCTTCGGCCTGTCCGCGCTCCTCGGCGCCGAGACCCGGATACGCGCCCGGAGTGTCAATCAGCGTCACCACCGGTCGCTTGAATTTCGCGGCGAAGCGCATTAAGCGCAGCGCCTTGCGGTAGCCTTCGGGATTCGCCATGGCGAAGTTGCGGTACAGATTGTCCTTCGTCCCCCGGCCCTTCTGGTGGCCGATCAGCATGACTTGCTCGCCGCCGATCACGGCCATCCCCGTCACCAGCGCGCGGTCGTCGGCGAAGCCGCGGTCGCCGTGCAGTTCGAGCCACGAATCGCAGATCCGCTGCACGTAGTCGAGCGTATAAGGCCGGCGCGGATGCCGCGCGATCTGCACCTTCTGCCACGCGCTAAGGCTCTTGTACACTTCCTGCCGCATGTGCGCCGCTTTGCGTTCCATGCGGTCGATTTCCTGCGACAGGGATTTCATCCCGCTGCCCGTGGCCAGCGCGCGCATCTCCGCGATCTTGCGCTCGAGTTCCGCCACCGGCTTCTCGAAATCCATCACAAAGGTATCGGCAAAGGAACCGCGCTGATTTGCGCCTGTGCGCGCGCTCTGCGGGTGTCAAAGATTTTGCTTCGGCCGCCTGATTGGCCATAAATGATCCTTTCGCAAGTGGAGCGCGATCCGCCGGTTTGTCGTGCGTCGCACTCATCGGAAGCGCCGTTCGAGCACGGACACGATGTCTACGCCCACCTTCGCCAGCGTCAAGACGAAGCGCGGATAGCGCATGGCCAGCCGCTTATCCATGAACAGTTTCATCGAATGGTAAAACTCGTGCCGGGCGCGCTTTCGCACCCGGCGCATGCTCGCGCCCTTGCGGTGTTCCACCACGGCCGTCGGGACATACCAGATTTCATGGCCCGCGCCCTTTAATTTCCAGCAAAGATCGATGTCTTCACCAAACAGGAAATAATCCTCATCGAAGCCGCCGACCGCTTCAAAACACTCGCGGCGGATCAGCATGAAACAGCCGGCAAGAGAATCGGTCGCCACTTCCAGTTCCGGAGGCAGGTCACGCCGGTAGTAACCGCCCAGCGCGCGACTGCGCGGCGCCAGCTTGTCGAAGCCGGTTAGATAGGCCAGCGAATTTAGCGGCGTGGGGAAACCTCGTCGCGAATAATACTGGAAATGGCCTTCCAAATCGAGAATCCGGGGGCCGCAAGCCGCTGCTTCGGGTCGGTGATCCAGAAATCGCACCAGATCGGCGATTGCCCCGGACCGGATCACCGTATCGGGGTTCAGCACCAGCAAATACTCACCGGTCGCCTGTCGCGCGCCCTGGTTAATGGCCGGGCCAAAGCCGATATTCTCGGTATTCGCGCTCAGGCGCACCCACGGATGCGAGCGGCGGATGTGATCCGCGGTGCCGTCAACGGAAGCGTTGTCGACGACCATGCATTCCCGCAGCCGGTCCCCCGCGGCGGATTTCAAGCTGTCGAGACAGGCATCGATATGCCGGCCGTGATTCGTAGGTGACAATCACGGCGGAAACCAAGTTGCGCGACGGCATCTATAATTTTCCCAGGAGCGATCTCAGGCGCAGTTTCCAGACCATCAGCACCGCTTCGCGGATGATGGCTTTCGACATCTTCGAGCTGCCGACGCGGCGATCGACGAAAATAATCGGAATTTCAAGATGCCGAAAACCGCGCTTCCACGCCTTGAAATTCATCTCGATCTGAAAGCTGTAGCCGCCGGAGCGGATCTTGTCAAGGTCAATCGCCTTCAGCACCTCGATGCGAAAACACTTGAAACCGCCCGTCGGATCCTTGATCGGCATCCCCGTAATCACGCGCGTGTACATGGACGCGAAGTAGCTCAGCAGCAAGCGGCTGAGCGGCCAGTTGACGACGGACACACCATTAATGTAGCGCGAACCGAGGACAAAATCGAAATCCTGAATCTTTTCGAGAAACCGCGGCAGGACGGCGGGATCGTGCGAAAAGTCCGCGTCCATCTCGAACACGATTTCGTAGTGTTCGGCAATGGCATACCTGAACCCGGCGACGTACGCTGTACCCAGGCCAAGTTTGCCGGGACGTTCGATGAGTTTGATGTGCCCGTTCGCCGCCGCGCGCTCTTTGACGCGCGCTGCGGTGCCGTCGGGTGAATTGTCGTCGACCACCAGCACGTCGAGACCCAGATTCTGTGTCAGGATGGCGTCAAGAATCGCGTCGACGGTATCGCGCTCATTGTACGTGGGAATAACGACGAGCCCTTTCATATGCGGGCCCCCCGAGCTTTAAACTCAACCAGTTTTTCCCCGATCGCCGCATTGCCGAGCGCCAGGATGCGCGCCGCCAGTACGATGGAATTCTTCGCCCCCGCTTTGCCGATGGCCAACGTGGCCACGGGCACGCCCGCTGGCATCTGCACGGTCGACAACAACGCATCCAGGCCGTTCAGCGCCGAACCCGGCAACGGCACACCGATCACCGGCAGCAGCGTTTCCGCCGCGCACACGCCCGCCAGATGCGCCGCCATGCCTGCGGCGGCAACGATGACTTTCGTTCCGTCCGCCGGAATCTGCGCCAGGCGCTCGCGCAAGCGCTCCGCGTCCCGGTGTGCCGAAAGCACCTTCAGTTCCGTGGTGATGCCAAAAAAGTCCGCGAGGGTGTCGATGCCCTCAAAGTACTCGCGATCCGATGCGGAAGCCGAGTAAAATCAGCACATGCGCCATCGTTCAGCCTTCCAGTATCGTTACTTGGGGATTGCCAGGTGTGGGGGGTAGGAAAAAGACCATCACCGGCATGACCGCGGGTGATGGTCTGTTTCCTAACGGCTAAACCCTGCGAAGCGTCGCGCCGCCAACCGTTTCGTGGTCAGCGGGTGAAATCCACCGGTTTCGTCACCTTGTCGAAGTAGAATCCGCAGCCCGAGATTGCCGTAAGCGCCGCTGAGATTGACTTCCATCGGCCGCGTGCCATCGGGAACGTCGAGTACGGTCCGCGCTTGAGTCGCGTTGTCATAGTACGTGAAGTGCGATGTGTTCACGATCCGGCCGCCGCCTTGCGCGACCAGGCCCAGCCGCTTCGTCAGCAGGAATTCCACGCCGACACTGCCGAGCAGGCCAAAACCGCGACCCACGGCGTCATAGTAGTAACGGCCCTTGTAGTTGTCCTGAACCTGCAAGCTCGGTGTTGTAATAGGACAGGCCCGTGCCGAAATCAAGGTGGACCCGGTCGGTCAACGTCGCCACCAGGTTTCCCTTAATGAAAAACTCGTTGGCGTGCATCAGAATCTGACCCGAGGCGGTGTCGGGATTGGTATCGACCGTGTTTTCCACGTCGAGCAGGGCGTTGAAGCCCACTTCCCACATCGTGTGGCGCGACGGACGGTAGAGAAAGCTGAGACCCGCGGCCGGGCCGTTGTCGGCCTCGCTTAAGGTGTTGGCGACGCGGTTCGCGTTCAGATTCGCCTGCAGCGTCTCGATGCCGGGCGTCACATCGCCCATGTCATACATGCCGAAGCCGCCACGCAGTTCGAATCCGTACTGCTGGGGGCTGTCATAGGCAAGTGCGGCGCTGGAACCCAGAGCTACAGCCACGGCGACGCAAATCAGAATGGTTCCAAATAGACGATGCATGTTCGAAGCCTCCATAAAAAGAAGTTGAGGACGGTTATGCAATCAGACGCTCATTGGTGTGAGCGCGGGGTGGTAGTCGTGTCCGTCATGGGATTCCCGCGTAGTTGGTCCAGCCGCTGCTGCGCGGCTTTGTCCTGCGGATGGCGGCCTACCCAGCGTTCGAGCGTTGCGATCGCCCGCGGGGTATCGCCCATATTTTCGTAACACTGGAGCAACGCGCCGACGGTCTGGCCGTCGTTCGGATCCAGGGCGAAAGCCTTCTCAAAATACTCAGCCGCCAGGTTGAACGCGCCGGAACTGTACAGTTCTCGACCCGCCGAGTAACACTGCTGCCCTGATGGATTTTCACCCAGCGCCTTCGCCAGCATCTGTCGCGCGCGGGCGGTGTCGTTCATATAGGCTGCCCACGCCGCGGCCAATCGCACTTGAGTTTCGAGACGCGGCGTTTCACGCTCGCTGGCGGATTCCAGACGCTTCTGTAGCTCTTCGGGCCGGCCCAGGTCAGCATACATCCGTCCAAGTTGCACGGACAATTCCGGGCTTGAAATCGGACGCACGACTCTCGGGGATCACCTCTTCCATGCGTAAGCAGAACGGCCAGCGACTTTTGCCGGTTCGATAGCCGGTCAAAGTTGGCCATCATCTTATCCAGCGATTCTTCCGGCGGTTTGACCGTCGTCGTGTCCGGCTGCGTTGAGTAGTGGTAGGCAAGCTGGAGGAAACCCGAACGATAATTCTGGAGCAGTTTTTCGACGTTGTCGTCAAAGTGCACGTCAGGATCGTCGATGCCGCGGAAGTGCCCGTCGAAAGTCCCGAAGAAGTTCTCCTTCACCTTCGCGGCGTCCATTGCCTCGCGCCCATGCGGATTGATGCGGAATACCAATCCCTCGAACGTCAGATAGTCGCGCAGTCCGATCATGTTGCTGTTGGCGACCGTCACCGCGAAATAAATCGGCTTTGGTACGCGTGTCTTGGCCGGGTCGTAATTCGTGCGCAGAATATCAAGGATCATGATGTCCTGCACGCGCAGGAAATTGTTGGCTCCCGTGCGTTCACCCTGTTTCGTCGGGATGAACATCGCCGCGGGCATGGTCCATCCCATGCGGCCTTCGGGAGTTTCAATTCGATCTTCTGCTTCTCCGGCGGCCAGAACCGCGCCATCAGCGCCTGGGCGTCGTGTTGGTCGAGATAGCGGTCGATGTACGCGTCGCTGAAGGAAATCGGAACCTTGGCTTCGCGATGCTTCAGCTGCTTGATATACCAGCCGGTGTTCAGCAGGCTGAGGTTTACAATCCGCACATCGCGGCGGACGCCTTCCACCTCCTGCATGTACCACACCGGGAAGGTGTCGTTATCGCCGTTGGTAAAAACGATGCCGTTGGGCGCGCAGGACATCAGCATGTTGTAACTGTAGTCCCAGGCCACGTGGTTGCCGCTGCGGTCGTTCATCGGGTAGTTGCGCGCCAGCAGCATCACCGGGCTCGAGCAGAAACAGCAACGACGCAACGGCGAGCGCGCCGGAGTGCCTCGACTGTGCCTTCCTGCAGCTTTTTGCCGACCCATTCGATGACGGCGGCGGCTCCCAGACCGATCCACAACGCAAAGGCGAAGAACGCACCTACGTAGGAATAGTCACGCTCGCGCGGCTGCGGATTGTCCTGATTCAAATAGAGCATAATCGCATAGCCGGTCATGAAAAACACCGCGGCCACTACCAGCCAGCCGTGTCGGTCGCGGGTATACTGGTAGCCCAGCCCGAACAAGCCCAGGATGAAGGGCAGCGAAGTGAATACCGCCAGCCACCGAACTATTCCCTGTGGCTCATATTGAAACAGTGAGAAGATCGAATACTTCGGCGAGACGCCCGCGTCCTGAAATTCTTCGTGTGGTGCGCCTTCGCGGCCGATGAATTGCCAGAAGAGGTAGCGGTTGAACATCTTCTGCACCTGGTATCGCCAGAAGTAGTCCGACTCGCTCTTGTATTCCGGATCGTTGTTCCAGTAGCGCGGGAACATCGGCCGGTCGCCGTACTGTTCACGGTTCAGATACGAAAAGAAGCGCGCCGGAGTATCCGGATCGTTCTCGTCGATGCCGGGATTCAGGTTCGAGCGGATGTAGATCATCGCATACGACGAATAGCCGACGACGATCAGAAACAATCCGGCCGTCGCGGCGCCGATGATCCCGTGCCGGTTCTTCACCGCCCAGGCGAAAATACGCCACCACGCCAATGATGATCACTGCCGGCGCCCACAGGAACAGCTTCGAAGCCGAGAGCGGCAGCCACTTCACGACGCCGGGATAAATCATGATAAAAGCCAGCCCCGTCGCCGCCATCATTCCGACGAAAGTCTTCAGCTGGAATGTGCGGCGGCGGAAGTACATCAATAGCGCGATCGCCGGAAGCACCAGGACCATCAACAGGTGAACGCCGGTCGAAAGCCCGATCATGTAGGCGATCAGCAGCAGCCAGCGTTCGTTGCCCGGTTCATCGGCCTTCTCGTACCAGACGAGAATCAGCCAGACGACAATATGCGTGAAGAACTGGCTCATGGCGTAGACTTCCGACTCCACGGCGTTAAACCACATGGAGTAGGACCACGCCAGAGAAAGCGAACCGATCATGCCGCCACCGTAGGCGACGATTTTATCCAGCGCCGTCTTTTCCTCGGCCGCGGATCATCCGGATCAGACGAACGATAATCAGGTAGGCGAAAAGGATGGCAAACGCGCTGGCCAGCACCGACATCCACGTAACCCGCACGGCGATGTCATGCGAGATCGGCAACAGCGAAAACACGCGGCCCACCAGCAGGAACAACGGGGATCCCGGCGGATGCGGAACACCCATCTCATTGGCACAGGCTGTAAACTCGCCGCAATCCCAGAAGGAAACCGAGTCGGCCATCGTCAGCCCGTAGACAATCAGGGCCAGAACGAAGACCAAAGTTGCACACCAACGGTGTGTGTCGAATTTCACCATCCCGCCGATATTTGAGTATATGTGGATTGCTTCTTCACGAAATAACGCCAGACGATGCTGCCCGGAAAAATCACACTGCCGCAGCTCACGGTCGGAAACGGTTCGCATCCGCTGCACCCGGCTCCGCTTGCGCAGCAGGGGAATCAGATGCGCGAGCACGTGCCCGTAGGCCGCCAGCACTGCCGCCGTCCGCTTCGGCTCCCTGCGGAACAGTGACACCACCGCGGTAAACGCAGTCCAGCAGGCAGCGCACCGGAAGATATCGCAGCAGGTTTGCCAGGCCGTAGTTTTTAATGACCATGGCCAATCCGTTGCGATGGTTATAATACATCTTATGAAACCGGTCCGCGGACAGTGCGGCGCCGGCGTGATGATAGACGGTTCCCTCAGGCGCGACTTTGATCTGCCACCCGGTCAGCCAATACCGCCAGCACAGGTCGAGTTCTTCCATATGCATGAAGAAATCGCCGTCGAGCTGGCCCGCTTCGAGAAATGCCGCGCGTCGCGTAACGAACGCCGCGCCCGTCGCCCAGAAGATCGGCACACTATCCGGATATTGCCCGTCGTCGCGTTCGATGCTGTCAAAAATCCGGCCCCGCACAAACGGGTAACCATAGCGGTCGATGTAACCGCCGCTGCCCCCGGAATACTCGAAAAACTCCCGCTTCTGCAGCGCCTTCAACTTCGGCTGGACCGCCGCCAGGCGCGGTTCCCTGATCAGCATCTCCATCGCCTGATCCAGCCAGCCCGGCTCTACCTCAACATCAAAATTCAACAGAACGACAAACTCACTGGCCACCTGTGGCACGGCGGCGTTATACGCCCGGCTGTAGCCAAGGTTTTCCTGAAAAGCAATGAGTTTGACGCGGGGGTAATGTTCGCGGAGGTATGCCAAACTGCCGTCTGTGGAGTTGTTATCCACGACGACAATTTCATGCGGCGAGTAGGTTGTTTGCTGGAGAGTTTCGAGACACCGCGGCAGAAATCCTAAACCGTTGTAATTCAGGATCATGACCGAAACGGACGGTCGCCGGGCGGTGGAATCCGGTTGAGACATGCAAGTCAAAGAAGTTAAACAATCTGCAAGCCATTGTCAAGCGGATTCCTTCACGTCCTCACCATCGCCCGCCACGTACCCAACGCAGAATGTCTAAAATCGACTCCGATAGGAAATTTCGTAACTAATTACAGAACTCGAAATTCTGTTTCCACCGCAAACAGCAAAAAACTGGGATAAATCCCGTCTTTTCAGACTGTTATTTCCCAGTTCCAACCACTTCGACAGAACCAATTCAGCGAATATATCTAAGTTCGCCAATTTTGACGTCTTTCGCAAGGGCCATCCCCGCGAATCGGACATCCCCATCAATGGACTTCTGAATCTATCACTCCAGTATTAGATCCTCTCCACGTCCGCCATTGGGATCCATCCTTTCCGCCCGTCGGCCAGTCGAATATTCACCCATCCGGAAAGCTTCTCCCCGGTCTGGACTTTGGTGCCTTCGTGCAGCGAAAAAAGCTGTGTGGCCGCTGCATCGGGCGCCGAAAAGGCGTCGGTCTTCGTGGCCTGAATCACGCCACAGGGATGAGCTTCAATTCCAGCCCGCCACGCATACCACGCTCCAGTTATAATGTAGAGAGCCAGGAAGACTCCCATGCACCCACTTCAAGCCTGAGCGCAACGACAGAACGGCCCCAACCGCCACGCCAGTATGGAAGCGACCAATAAAAAACCCATTATCTGAAAAAGCCGCACCAGTTCACCCATGCTCAAGAAATCTCGCACGGCGTCGATCCAGTCCCATACGATCAAGCGAACAGGGCGCTCGACGCGGTCCACGGTTGCCATCCGGGCCAGGTCCAGATTCGTGTGCATATCGCGGTCGCGCGGCATCAGCTTCACGGCCCGTTCATACATCAGGACTGAGCGGCCAACCTTGCCTTCACGGTAATACGCATTGCCGAGGTTATAGAGCAATTCGCCGCTGATGATGCCCCGTTCGACGACACTTTCCCAAGCGCGAATCGCCCCCGCCATGTCTCCGTTCCGATAGCTGTTCAACCCTTCGTCAAACTCCGAGCGCGGATCGGCCCACGCGAGCGTGCCGTAGAGCAACAGCAGAAATCCAAGTATGCAGTACCGCGTCATGACGGAACATCCAGTTTCGTGTGCGCCCGGGCAAGCTGGTCGATGACGGTTCGCATTCGTTCCACCAACCGCCGCGCCGTTTCGGGATCGATCGCGCTCGCGGCGAAGCGGGCACGGTCGCATTCGCTTTGCACTTCCAGCGTTCCTTCTAACAGCGCCGGATTGAGACCCCGCGTCAGCCAGATTTCGCGCGCTTCCGTGGGACTGATCGTGATGTCGCTGCGATCGGTTCCCGCCATCAAAGCTTCATCCGCCGCCACATTCACATGTCGCAGCACGAGTTCCACGTTCCGTCCCTTGAGCGCCTTTTCGGCCAGCGCTATCGCGCGGGCCGCGCGCAGAAGAGCGCCGCGCCGTCCCACCAGCCGCTTACCTTGCCGCTCGCGCTGTCGCAACAGCAGCACAGACGCGCCAAGAATCGCCCACGGCGCCGCCGACAATCCCCAAAAACCCACCTGCTGATGCGGCAAACCGCCCAGTGAAACAAAATGGCCAGGCCGGGTTTTGGCAAAGGCAATGTCCGTAGCGATGTTCGCGACACCATGCTTGGTCGCCACCGCCACGCCCGACGAGAACGTGCTGCCGCCGTCGCCCTTCTGCACGTTCAGCCGCAGCTCGGCTGTCGCCGCAGTCTGATAGCGCCCGCTCTGGGGATTGAAAAACGCGAAGACAATCGGCGGAATCACCTGCATACCCGGCGCGCGTGGAATCAACACATACTTCAAGGTTTTCGACCCGGAAATCTGGGCTTGGTTGCGGCGAATATCGTCCGTTACCTCCGGGTCAAAACGTTCCACGTCCGATGGCACGGAAATTTCCGGCGGCGGCAGCGTCTTGATATTGCCGGTGCCGTCGATCCTGACCGTTAGCGTGACGGCCTGATCCGCTTTGACATTCAGTGAATCCAGCGTGGCGCTGATTTTATACGATCCCACCGCGCCCTTGAATTGCGGCGGCGCGTCCGATGACGGCAACGGCCGAATGCGTAGTTTCACGGCAGGCGACGAGACTTCCACGTCTTCCATTTGCCGCCCCATCGAAAAGAACGGATCGTTGAAGATATCCATGGGATCGCGAGATTGCCGCCGGCTCATGCGTTCCACTTTGGTGTTGAGAACGAGGGGCTCGACGTCAAGATCCCCCGCTGTGGTGGCGAACAGCGCCGATTTCCGAATAACCGCCGTCCGGTAACGGCGGCCGTTGACGACTTCATCTGAAAGTGCGAGTTGCTGCGGCATCGGGATGTCTTCCACCCAGAAACCGCTGGCGCTGGGCAACCGCACAAATTCGGGATTGGTAATCTGCGCCGCGAAATACAGCTTGTACGTGAGCGTGATTTGCTCGCCAAGGGAAGCGTCGCTTTTGTCGGGAATGACCTTCAGAAAGACGTCCTGCCCGCCGCTACCCGCTACCTTGCCGGACGCGCTTTTACTTCCGGCGCCGCCGGCGAGAATGTTGACTTTGATCGGCTGCGAATGGTATTCCTTGCCGTGGACCTTGACGATGGATTCGCCAATCGTACCCGAGCCCGGCTCTCGCGCCCGCAATAAATAGCTGAAGGACGCCGAAGACGCCACGCGACCATTCACCACCGAGATACTCGTGTTGCTGAACGGCCCACCGGCGAGATCCAGTTTCTCCAAAGCTGGAAGCGTCGGCGTCGGCACATTGGACGCACCGCCCGAAAAGGTCAGCGTCAGCGTAACCGATTCGCCGACCCGTACCGTGTTCTGATCGACAGTGGCGACGAATTTCTCCTGCGCCAGCAAGGGCAGGTAAAGGGTTGCTAAGAGAATGAGGCTGAAGAGGGCTCGCTTCACCAATCCTTCTCCCGCTTGGCGCGCGTCACTACCTTAACCTTCTTCGCGTCGCGCAGCGCATCCTGTTCGTCCTGTAACAACGAGTTCAACAGCCGTTCGGCGTCCTCCTTCGACATCTGCTGGCCGGCCATTGGCTGTTGCTGATCCTGATTCTGTTGATCCTGCTGTGCCTGCTGCTCTTCCTGTTGCTGTTCGTCCTGCTGTTGCTGATCCTGCTGGTCCTGCTGTTGCTGCTGATCCTCTTTCTGATTGTCCTTTTTCTGGTCGTCCTTTTTCTGATCCTGCTGCTGTTGTTGTTGCTGCTTCAGCATGCGCCGGGTCAATTCGAGGTTATAGCGCGCGTCTTCGTCCTGTGGATTGCGCTTGAGAGACTTGAGATACGCTTCCAGTGCCTGGTCGTATTTTTTTCCTTCGAAAAGGCTGTTTCCCAAATTGTAAAACGTCTGTCCCTGTACGGCGGGCGGATCCTTGGGGT
This sequence comes from uncultured bacterium, assembly GCA_963735175.1. Classification (GTDB taxonomy): domain Bacteria; phylum Electryoneota; class RPQS01; order RPQS01; family RPQS01; genus CAVTJX01. The sequence goes on from CAVTJX010000018.1 coordinate 159,497, forward strand.
CATATGAGCCCATGTACGTCTTGGAGGCGTTGTCGTAATCGCCGCCGGAATAGAGCAGGTTGCCGAGATCGTAGAGCACGACTGAACTGTCGCCCTTTTGTTCGAGCGCTTTCTTGTAATGCACCATCGCGGCGTCACCCTGCCCCTGCAGAGCGGCCCGGTTACCCGCCTTCACCTGCACCCGCGGCGAGGCAGCGGCCAGCGTCACCAGCGCGAACATGGCGATGCCTATCCACCCCACTTTCATGGCGTATCCTTCTCCTTGATGGGCTTTACGAGTTTACGCAGAGAAAGCGGCAGCGCCGGTTTGCCCCGCCGCTCCGAAAGGAAAAATTCCGCAAGTAGCAGCAGCAAGGCCGGCAGCACCAGATACTGGAAGCGGTTTTCGAAGGAGGCAAACTGCTTCTTGCCGAACTCGCTTTTCTCCATTTCCGCAATGTCCGACCAGATCGCGTCCAGTTCCTGACCGCTCTGCGTCCCGCGGAGATAGCGGCCCTCACCGGCATCGGCAACGCGCTGGAGGAGCACGTCATTCAAATGCGAGACCACAATCGCTCCGGAGGGATCGCGTTTGAAACCCGCGTCGTTGCCCTTGGCGTCGCGCACGGGTATCGGCGCCCCCTTGGGAGTGCCGAGACCGATGGTGTAGACGCGAATCCCCTCTTTGGCGGCTTCCTCCGCGGTTTCCACGGCTTGTTGTTCGTGGTCTTCGCCATCGGTAATGATGATCAACACGCGGCTCTTCACCTCGGGCGTGTTGAACGCCTTTTGGGCGACACGGATGGCGTCGGAGAGCGCTGTTCCCTGCTCAGGCACGAGGTCCGGCTGCAGTACGCGCACCAGCAACTTCACCGCGCCGTAATCGTTCGTTAGCGGGCAGTGGATAAAAGCCGTCCCGGCAAAGGCGACAATCCCCACGCGGTCGCCCTTGAGGCCGCTGACGAACTTCAGGATTTCCTGCTTGGCGTTTTCGAGGCGCGACGGCGTCAGATCCTGAGCCATCATGCTGCTCGAGAGGTCGATCGCCAGCACCACGTCGATGCCTTCGCGTTTGACTTCCTCAAGCCGCGTGCCTACCTGCGGGCCCGCCGCGCCCACAATCACCAGCGTCCACGCTACAACCCAGAGCAGCGCCTTCACTCGCAGCCGCGTGGGACTGAACGAGCGGGCGACACGCTCCAGTAGCTTATTGCTGATAAACCGTTCGGCCGCTTTCCGTCGCCGGCGGAGGGCATACCACAGCACTCCAATCCACACCGGCATCAACAGCAGCAGCCACAGTAGATAAGGATGCTCGAAGCGGATCACGGCGTCTTCCTGAAAACACTGATGGATAACAATAATTCGAGCGACAGCACGAAGAGCGCCGCCCACAGCCACGGTGGGTACATCTCGGCGACGTGCCGGTACTCTTCCACGTTGACGCGGGTCCGTTCCAGTTTGTCGATTTCGCGATAGATGTCGCGGAGACTTCCGTTATCGGTCGCGCGGTAGTAGCGGCCGCCGGTGAGCTTGGCCATTTCCTTCAGCATGTCCTCGTCGATGTTTACGGGCACATTCTGGTAGCGCTTGCCGAAGGGCGTCTCCACCGGGTAGGGAGCCATGCCGCGTGTGCCGACGCCCACGGTATAGACCCGAATCCCCAAGGCCTGCGCCGCATGCGCCGCCGTTACCGGGTCCAATTCACCGCGGTTGTTCTGGCCGTCCGTGAGTAAGATCACGACTTTGCTTTTGGCTTCGGACTCGCGTAGGCGGTTGATCGACGTCGCCAGCGCCATCCCGATGGCCGTTCCGTCTTCGATCATCCCCAACCGCAGGTCGCCGAGCAGGCTGATGACGATATCGTAGTCCGTCGTCAAAGGACTTTGCGTGAAGCTCTCGGCCGCGAAGGGAACAATGCCAATTCGGTCCGAAATGCGGCCCTTCACGAATTCCACCGCGACATTTTTCGCGGCGTCTATCCGGTTTGGTTTCAAATCCTCGGCCGCCATAGAACCTGACGTGTCGAGGCAAAGGATAATGTCGATGCCTTCGACGTTACGCTTCGTCTCCTGGTCGAAGGCCTGCGGCCGCGCCAGCGCCACCACCAGCAGGGAGACGCCGATCACCCGCAGGGCAAACGGCAGGTGTCGCAGCCAGATGCGTGGCGAGCGTCCCGCGCCCTGCAAATGGACAAGGGTCGGAAACCGGAAATCACTTTGCCGTTGGTTCTCGCGCCAGAAATGCAGGTAGGCCATTACAGGCAGCGCAAGCAACAGCCAGAACATGTGCGGGTGGGCGAAGTTCATGCGGCCTTTTCCTCCGCCGCCTGCGCCTCCGGCAGCAGCCGGGGCTTCGTCAGTTCCACGATCTCAAAACCAAGCTCGAGCACCGCCTCGCACGTCCGATAGTCCGGAACGAACTTGGCAAATTTGACAAGATCCGCTTCTCGCAGCGCGGGCAACAGCCGTCCGCGCAAAACCTGAGGGTAGCGGCCGTCTTCAAATTCATATTCGAGATCGAAGGTCGTCATTTCCAGCGCCGGGAACTCATAGCGGCGCTCGATGTACCGGCGCAGCACCTGCGAGTATTCGCTGAAGAACTCCTTCAGCATCCCCCGCTCCGGATACTTCTGGTCGCGCAGAAGGATCAGATTGCGCACGGCTTCTTCATGCGGCGGCAACAGGTTTTCAACGAAGGCGGCCTGCTGCGGCTTTTTATTGAAGAACCGCTGCCAGATCCAGATGACCAGCGCTACCAGCGCCAGCACGACCACGATCCATCGGTAGTCCCACAAGTCGCGCCAGCGGAAAGGGTGTTCACGGTAGGGCTTGATCGGCTTCGGAGCCTGCGCCGTGTCCGGCACCACAGAGTGGATCGACCACCGAGACCGGAGGCACACTCACGGTTTCCGTACCGATCTGCAATGTCAGATCGGAAAGCGCGAATTGCCCCGTGTCCGTTGCCATGATCGTGTACTTCAACACGCCGCGGCGGCTCTGCGACGTATCCTCCGTCACCACCTCGAACGATCTCAGGCAGTCCGGTCAGCCGTAGGGGCAGAGTACCCGCTCCGCGTGACGTGCAATTCGAGCGCCAGCGGATCTCCAATGCGCGCCTGCCCGGGCGTGAGCTGTGCCGTCACGTCTCGCGGCATTCGCCGGAGAGAACGTAAAAACGGCGAGCAGCAAGCTGAGGATCAGTACTCTCATCTTACCGTCGCCGCTCCCGTTCCTTGAAAAAGCGCACCAGTGGCCGGATGTAATCCTTGTCGGTGGACAGCGGCAGGTAATCGACGCCCGATCGCTGGCACCCACTCTTCACCGCCGCCTGCCACGCATCGAAAACTTGTATCCAGTTGCCGCCGTACTCGCTTGGCCGACGTATCCACCCACAGCGGCGAACCACTCTCGGCGTCGTGCACACGCACCAGTCCGACGTCGGGCAAAGTGTACTCGCGCGGATCGATGACGTGCACCGCCGTCAGATCGTGCCGCCGGCCCACGATGCGCATCGCGCGCTCGTAGCCCTGATCAATGAAGTCCGAAAGCAGAAAGACAATCGCCCGCTTCTTGACGACGGAGTTCATGTACTCCAGCGCCTGCTTGATGTCCGTGCCGCTGCGCTGCGGCTCAAAGGTCATGCAGTTCGCGCAGAATCCGCAAAATGTGACTCTTGCCCTTGCGCGGCGCGATGTATTTCTCGATCCGGTCCGTGAACAGCAGCAACCCGACCTTGTCGTTGTTGCGGATCGCCGAGAAGGCCAGCACCGCCGCCAGCTCGGTCGCCAGCTCCACCTTCATGCTCTGGCCCGAACCGAATTGCGAGGAGCTGGAGACGTCGCAGAGCAGCATCACCAGCAGCTCGCGCTCTTCCTCGAACAGCTTGATGTAGGGATGGCCCATGCGCGCCGAGACGTTCCAGTCGATGGCGCGCACGTCATCGCCGAGCTGGTACTCGCGGACCTCGGCGAAGTTCATGCCCCGGCCCTTGAACACGGCATGATACTCCCCCGACAGGACCTCGTTGACCACGCCGCGGGTTTTGATCTCGATCTGCCGGACCTTCTTCAGAATTTCTCGGGTTTCCAAGGCAGATCTCAGGGTACTTCGATGGTGTTGAAGATCTTGTTGACGACGTCTTCCGAACCCACTTCCTCGGCCTCGGCTTCGTAGCTCACGGTCACCCGGTGGCGCAGGACGTCGAGCCCCACGGCGCGGATATCCTCGGGTACCACGTAGCCGCGGCGGCGCAGGAACGCGTGCGCGCGGGCCGCCTTCAACAGGTAAATCGAAGCGCGCGGCGAGGCGCCGTAGAGGATCAGCGGCTTCAGATCGCCCAGCTTGTGCGCCTTCGGCGGTGCGGGTGGCAAAGACGATATCGAGCACGTACGATTCGATCTTGGGATCGACGTAGATGCTCTCCACCAGCTTGCGGATCCGCATGATTTCTTCGGGCGTGACCACGGCGTGCACGTCAGGCGTGTCCGACTGCGAATAGGCGCGCATGATCTTGATCTCGTCGTCGCGACGCGGATAGTCGATCTTGATCTTCAGCATGAAGCGGTCGACCTGCGCCTCGGGCAGCGGATAGGTCCCTTCCTGCTCGATCGGGATTCTGCGTCGCCAGCACCAGAAATGGCTCGGGCAGCGGATAGGTCGTGTCACCGATGGTGACCTGCCGCTCCTGCATCGCCTCGAGCAGTGCCGACTGCACCTTGGCCGGTGCGCGGTTGATCTCGTCCGCCAGCACGAAATTGGCGAAGATCGGTCCCTTGCGCGTCGTGAACACCCCGTCCTTCTGATTGTAGATCAGCGTGCCGATCAGATCCGCCGGCAACAGGTCGGGAGTAAATTGAATGCGCTGAAATTTGGCCTGCATCGTCGCGGCCAGCGTCTTGACCGCCAGCGTCTTGGCCAGTCCGGGAACGCCTTCCAAGAGGACATGGCCGCCGGCGAACAGCCCGATCAGCAGGCGATCCATCATGTAGCGTTGACCGTAAAGAACCTTGCCGGCTTCCGCGATAATCCGCTCGGCAAGTTCCGATTCGCGTTCGATCCGCAGGGTAATCTCTCGAATGTCCTGATCCATGCGCCTCCGCTATGTGCTTCTTCCAATCCTGTATCTGCATCAGACTCGATCGGTAAACACCGGAATCCCATGCAAAGTTCCGACTTCCAAAAAATAGATCCCCGGTCGGGGATCTATGGAAATTCGTGAAAAATCGGCGACAGAAATTAACCCGCTGTGTCCACTTTCGCGCCCGTTGAATCGCGACTAAGGATGCGATTCAATTCTTCGATCTCGTTGACATCCTTACCCAGGTGATCCAGTTCCCACTGAGCATCTTTAACCAGTTCGTGTTCGGGATAATCCCGAATGAATGTCTGGTAGGCTGCCTTGGCTTGATCTTTATTTTTCAAATGGTTGGCATAAAGGTAGCCGACCATGAACTGGCACTGAGGCGCTTGCGGAGACTTCAGGATACAGCTTGACGATTTCCTGATACGCATCGATGGCTGCAGGGAAGTTGCTTTCTTCTTGCGCCTTCTTGGCTTTTTCAAATAGTTCCTCCTGTGTTGGTCCCTTTTTACAGGCGGAAAGGGCGACAATCAGGCCCAGGGCCAATACGGCGAAGGTTCTGCCTCTCAGCATTTCGGAATCCCTCAAGTGGTTACGCGGACAAGAATTCGCCCTAATATATAGTTGAAATCAGTAAGAATCAAGACCTTTTTGGGCGATTGGCAGGGTGAGAGTAAACATGGCTCCCTCAGTTTTACGGGATGTCACCTCTAATCGACCGTTATGATTTCGCATGATTTGGGCGCAAATTGCCAAGCCCAGACCAGATCCGGAAGGCTTGGTTGTAAAAAACGCCTCAAAGATCTTCTCTAAATGCTCCGGCGCGATTCCCGGTCCGTTATCTTTCAGCGCGGCCTGAACCACAGTGTTTGTGGAGCGTGTGATAAACGTGAGTTTACCGCCGTTCTGCAGCTCTTGCAGCGCATTCCGGACAATGTTCAACAGCACCTGCCGGATCTGCTGCCCATCCGCCCATACTCGCGGCAGGTTCGGATCCAGTTCGTAGACCACATTCACCGCATTTGGATCGATCTCGGTACCCATAAAATGAACGGTCTGCATAATCAGAGCGTTCAAGTCTAATTCTCCGAATCGAGGGACAGCCGGTCGCGTGAATTCGAGGAGTGACGACAACATGTGCTCCAGGCGGTCCGTCTCTTCAAGAATTACTTCTATCTTGCGCCGGTTCTTATCATGTCTCGCCGAGCGTCGTGTACACCGCGCGGGCAAAGCCGCCGATGGCCGTCAGTGGATTGCGGATCTCATGGGCGACCGAGGCAGCCACTTCGCCGATGGCCGATAGCCGCTCGGTCTTGATCAGGCGGTCGCGGCTGACCTTCAGATCCTGGTTGGCCAGCATCAATTCGTGCAGCCGCCGCTCAAGGTTGATCAACAGCCGGCTGCGCTCGATGGCCGACGCCGCGCTGTTGGCGAATAGTTTCAGCCGATGCAGGTCCACATCGCGGATCGGCCGCTGCGTGAAGAGGTTATCCACCAGCAAGACCCCCATCACGTCGTCCCGCGTCACCAGCGGTACGATTGCGAATTCGCGCGGTGAATAAAGCGCCAGGAAATCCGGCGACAGATGGGAATTCACATCGCTCAAATTTACGCGCAGGGTCTCGCGGTTGCGGATCGCTTGCGCGAACAGATTTAGATCGTCATCCAGGGTAATCGCGAATGTCCGCGCGAACTCGAACGATTCATCGGCGTCTTCGGGAAACGAGCGGATCATCTCGTCGAGAATCTCGGAAAGCGAGAGCCCCTTCGCCTCCAGATTCGTCCAGATACGTCCCGCCTCTTCAGCCGAACGCGGTCCCAGCCCCGCTTCTCCGCGCAGCTCGTTATTGACCTTGTCATAGCTGAGGATGAAGGCGCGGTTAAAGCCGAGGCCCTTGCCCGCCGTGACGCCCGTCAGCACGATGCCCATCACGCTCTGCAGGTCCACCGCCGACTGCAGCGCGTCGCTGACCTCGGACAGCACCTGCAATTCCATCACGCGCTGCCCGAGGATCTCGTTCATCCGCTTCTGTTCGGAGATATCGCGGATGATCGCCTGATAATAGCTCTTGCCTTCCAGTTCGTAGACGCTGGCGGCGGTATCGACCTGCAGTTCGCTGCCGTCCCGCGCGATCAGTGAGGCGTCTTCAAACCGGCCCACTCCGGCGAGCATCACTTCCGCGATGCGGCGGCGCACTTCATCGGCCTGCTCCGCGCGGCGCAGATCGAGCACCGACATGTTAAGCAGTTCGGCGCGCGAATAGCCCGTCAGCTTCTCCGCCTGCGGATTCACATCCATGATGTCGCAACTGTCCGGATCGACGAGCAGAATCGCGTCATACGCGTTTTCCGTCAGCGCGCGATAGCGCCGTTCGGATTCGGCGATCTGCTCTTCGAGGCGCCGCTTTTCGGTCACGTCCCGCGCCACCCCCAGCGCGCCCACGACCATGCCGGCTTCGATCTGTGGATTAACCGCCACGAAGACCACTACCTCGCGCCGGTCGGGACGGATCAGCCGCAGGTCCAGGCGGACCGCGTTTCCGCGAAAAACATCCTCATAGGCGTTGCGCGCGCGCATGGCGTCCTGCGGACCGACAAAATCCAGCACCTTGACACCGCGCACTTCGCGCCATTCAACGCCCAGCAATTCGCGCACCTGCCGGCTGACAAATGTAAACTTGCCCTCGCGATTCACCCGGAAGATCACATCGCTGACATTGTCCACCAGGGAACGGTACGTCGCTTCGTTCTTCTCCAGTTCGCGTGCCAGCCAGCTCTGTTCCACCGATTGCGCAATCTCCAGCAGGAATACCTGGATCAAACTCAGCATTTCCTCCGTCCGCAGCGATTCGTCCGCAGAAATCAGTTCGGCCAGACCGATCCGCCGCCCATCTTGATTGCGCAGTGGCAACAGTACCCGATCCTCCATCCCGCTGTCCCCGGTGGATTCTCCCAAGCCGTTCCCGGCGGACCCGGCATCGAGCTGTTTACTCAGTGCCGTGTAACGGTCGAGCGATTCGCCGTCTGTGACTACCGCAGCGCCGGAACCGGCGGAAAGCAGCCCTTGCTCCGGATCCTCAAGATACAGCGAGCACCGTCCGAAAAAGTGCGGTCCACTCAACGCTTCCACCGCCATGCGCAGCTTTTCGGCGATCGTGGGCGCGGTCAACAATCCCGGCACACAGTGAAACAGTTCCGAAAGGCGTTCCTTGACGAGCAGGACCGAACCGATGCCATCCGTACGCTTCGGAGTCTTGACCTTTATGGCCTGAGAGTCTGCCCTATCGCGAGTATGGTCCCGATCCGCCTGCACGAGTCTTTCCTTTCCACGGTTCACAGCAACAACAAGCCCCCGTCCATGTTTGCGGGCATGGAACGGGTTTCATACCCATCCGCCAGAGATGCGCTGCCGTTTGAGAACTACTATCCCGGCGGCCAACGAAACGGGCGACCGCCGAGCAGAATGCACGTGCAGGTGCCACACCGATTGCCCGGCTTCTTCACCGTTGTTGAGGACCAACCGGTAGCCTTGCTCGTCCATTCCGAGTTCGTGAGCCAGTGTCGAGGCCTCATAAATGAGCGTCCCTAACAGCCCCGCATCTTCCGCGTTCACATCGGCCAACCGTTCAATGTGTTTTTTCGGAACGAGCAGCACGTGCTGCGGCGCCTGCGGGCTGATGTCGCGAAAGGCGAGGACGTCCGCCGTCTCCCGCACCTTCGCCGCGGGAATTTCTCCCGCGATGATTTTGCAGAATAAGCAGTCGCTCATGGCAGTAGTTTATGCGGTTTTTTTCTGACCGGCGAGGCGGGCGGCTTTCAGCTTGGCTTTGAGCTTCGCGGCTTTCCGACGGTGGCGGATTTTCATTTCGGCACGATGTCTTCAGCATCGAGTTCCTCCGGTTTGGGAATAAATGGGTGGGAATCATACTCAATATGGAGAGCCTGCCGGACAATAGCAAGCGCGATTCCTTGTAAGTCCATGGCATACCCGCAAATGATAGCTTAGTACTATATAATCAATATTATAATTATGTAATTCGTCAATCCTGCGCTTTCTCGCCAGCGATTACCAGCACCCAACTGAACGGGTTTCGAATATCGCCGAGCACGGAACACCCCTCCTCTTGACAAACTTGAATAGTTTGCGTAAATTGAAGGTTCCTTTTCCGGAGTAGCTCAGCGGTAGAGCGGGTGGCTGTTAACCACTAGGCCGGGGGTTCGAATCCCTCCTCCGGAGCTCGATTCCAGAGTCAAAGAACCGCATGGCTCGTGGGTTTGCAAAAAGCTCTGAAGACGAATTCTTCAGAGCTTTCTGTTTTATCTGCAACTAATGCAAGGATTTGTGACAAATCTGTGGTTGTACAACATTCTCCGGTTGAAAATCCGCTCGATGGATTCGGCCCCTACATGGGAAATGTGATTGAGATTGAAAGTAGCGCTATCAGTCGTAATTCCTAAGTCTGCCGATGACGTCGGCATATGGTCAAGCGCTCCCGCAGGCAAATGCGGCATCGGCTGAAATTGAAAAGCCCGCTCTCGAGCGGCGACGCTCGCTGGGAAGCTCGCTCTTTCTCCTGGGGAATTTTGCTCCGGGAGATCCTGCCCAACTATCTTTCAATTGAACTACGGCTACGATCTTACCCCGCAATGATGCCATAATCGCTGAGGCGATTACGTGGACGTATTACGAACCCTTGGGTACATACGGATCTTCTGATAGAATTATACCCGGGTAAGATCAGGGCCTACGGTTTGGTGTGGGTTATCAGCGATTTTACTGGAAGCAGTGTGTATTCGACGGTGCAGGCAACTCCTTTTATCCAGCAGTTCTTTGATTCGGAAAACAACAGGATTCAAGACGGATTTCAGTTGTTTCTTCAGCTCCGACTCGGTTATCGCGTGGAATTCTTTCAGCGGCGCTGGTTCCTGGAACCATCGGTCGCTTTCAATTATTGGCCGGTGAACACTGACTTTCCCGATTCCTTCGAGGATATCGAGAGCGGATCACCAAACTATTTCCTGTTCGAGCCGGGTCTCCATTTCGGATATAAATTCTGACAGAACGGTTTTAACCGATCGGGAGTTTTTACTGTATTCCCGGACAGTTTCCAAGGAGTTCCACCGTTATGAACCGCCGCTTCCCCGAATACTTCTGGGGTATTCTCACCCTGGCTTTGGCCACGGTCGTCGCCGCCTTTGTAATTGGCAGCGCGCTGCGGCAATTCCGAGGCTCCCAGGACGTCATCACTGTCACCGGTTCCGCGCGCCGTCCCATTCGCTCCGATTTCGTCGTCTGGCGCTGCGCCGTTGCCAGCCAGCAGCCGACCATGCAGACCGCCTATCAGGATGTGCAACGCTATTCCGAACGTGTCCGCGCCTATCTGCGCGATGCCGGAATCCCCGATTCCGTCATCACTCAGCCCGCCCTCGACACCGAACAGATTCCCGAGTTTCTCTCCAGCGGCCAGCCTTCCGGTCGGATCGCAGCCTACCGGCTGCAGCAACGGTTTGAAGTGCGTTCCAATCAGGTCGATCCGATTGCTACCCTTGCCCGGAAGTCGTCGGAGCTTATCACAGAAGGCATTCCGACTGACGTCGTTTTCGCCCGAGTTTCTTTATACGAAACTGGCCGAGGTACGCGTAGATATGCTGGCCGAGGCAACAACGGACGCGAAGACGCGCGCCACTCGGATTGCCGAGGCGGCCGGTTCTCGAGTTCGCATCCTGCGTAACGCACGGATGGGTGTTTTTCAAATTACCGCCCGCAATTCCACAGATGTAAGTGATTATGGCATTTACGATACCTCGTCCTTGGAAAAAGACATCACCGCCGTGGTCAGCTTGAGCTTTGCTCTCGACTAAGCTAATTAATAATATATATTTGAAAAGACGGACGGATTGCCCATCTGTTTGCCTCAGAAGCCACAGGCACACTTCCCTGCATCGGTCAGTCTGAATTGCAAAATAGTCTGAAAGGTATTACCTTATCATCTGTTTCACTTCCGAATAACCCGCACCCATAAAGATCCGCTTGTGGGCGCGAAATTCACCCATCCCCTGTCCCCGCGCTGACCCGCTATCCGGTTAGCGGCCAATCCTGAGTCCGGCCATGCCCTCCATCTCTCCCGCCACCCGCACTGCCAATGTGACCTACGCCGTGCGCGACATCGTGGTTCTTGCCAATCAGGTCGCCAAGACTGGTAAAGAAATGCTTTACCTGAATATCGGCGACCCGAACCTGTTTGACTTTGAGACCCCGCGCCATATCGTCGATGCCACCTACGACGCGATGCTCCATAACCAGAACGGCTATTCGCCGTCTTCGGGCATCAAGGACGCCGTCAGCGCCATCGAACGCGAAGCGCACCGCAAGGGCATCAGCAATGTGCTCGATATTTTCGTCACGTACCGGCGCCAGCGAGGCAATCGAACTCTGTCTGAACGCCCTCGTCAACGCCGGCGAGAATGTGCTCACCCCCACTCCCGGCTACCCGCTCTACACGGCGATCCTGGCGAAGCTCGAAGCCGTCGAGAACCCCTATTACCTCGACGAAGCCAACGGCTGGCAGCCCAGCCTCGAGGACATCACCTCGAAGATCAACGCCAAGACTCGCGCCATTGTGCTTATCAATCCGAACAATCCCACGGGTTCCGTCTGCGATGAGCACACGATGCGCGGGATCATCGACCTCGCGCTGAAGCACAATCTCGTAATCTTCGCCGACGAAATCTACGACAAGCTGATCATGGACGGCGGCACGCACGTCTCCCTCGCCTCACTGAATCCCGATGTGTCGTGTATTACATTCAATGGGTTGTCGAAATCGTATCTCGCGCCGGGGTTTCGTATCGGCTGGGGTATCGTCAGCGGCCGCAGCGCCGTGCTGCGCGAGTACACAGAGGCCATCAACAAGCTGCTACGCGCCCGCATCTGCGCCAATCATCCGATTCAGCACTCCATCGCCGCTGCTCTCGGCGAGAACCAGACGCATTTGAAGTCCGTGATCGCCAAACTGACGCGCCGCCGCAATATGACGACCGAACGGCTGAACGCCATCCCCGGCATTTCCTGCGTCCCGGCCGAAGGCGCGTTCTACGCTTTTCCCCGGCTGCACATCTCCGGCTCCGATCAGGAATGGGTGCAGGGACTGATCCGCGAGACGGGTGTCGTCGTCGTTCCCGGCTCGGGTTTTGGCCAGATACCCGGCACGCGCCATTTCCGCGTCGTCTTCCTGCCCACGGAAGACGTGCTCGACAAGGCGTTTTCACAAATCGAAAAGTACATGGCCGTCTATCTGGAGAAGCACCCGGACGAAGTGCTCGTCTGAGAAGAATTGCTCCACCGGTCCGGCCCAATCAAACTTGAAAGGCAGTTGTCATGATCCGTTTCGTTACCATCCTTGTGATCATCGCGCTGTGCGCCGGCCTGGCGTCCGCCGAGCCCGTCACCAAGACCTTCGGCACGGCGCCCACGCTGACCGCAGCCACCGCGATCTCCAAGCTGAACAGCGAACCCCAGACCTTCGTCGATAAGGACGTGCTCGTCACGGGCAAGGTCGTCAATATGTGCCAGCACAAGGGTTGCTGGCTTGAGATCGAAGCGGCCGACAGCTCGCGCATTCTCTGCAAGAGCTTTGGCGACAAGGTCACGTTTTCCAAGGACGTGCTCGGTCAGATGATTCAGCTTCAGGGCAAGCTCGTGATCGACAAGCCGAAGCCGGCTGAAGAAGCTCCGAAGGCGGACGTCAAGGCCGCGGAAGCCGTGAAGGCGGAAGTCGCGGCGGAAAAGCCAGCCGCAGACGCACCCGCCACTGCAGTTGCGGATGTGAAGGCGGATGTGAAGGAAGGACGCGAAAGAAGCCCCACACGCCTGCCCGGTGCAGAAGGTCATGATCCACCTCGAAGGCGCAACCGTGCAGATCGCCGAAGCGAAGTAATTTCTTTTCCCGCTCGATAAGATAAACCCCCGGCCTTCGCCGGGGGTTTTCTTTAGGCCATGGATGGATCTTTATCCGCGGTGATGACGCTCAGGAGTCACACCTCTGTCGATCCCCAGAGCAACAGACGGGGGCCCCATTCACTTCGTTCAGGACGGCTTCTGGAAAGGCCCACGGCGAGTGCAAAAAAGCGCGGGGTAAGGAAACCCGCGCGGCGTTCTTTCATAGCGGTATGATCCAGCCAGCGAAGCGGCGGCAATCTTGGGCGTCAGCGCATCGGATTGAACGTCACGTTCACGGCAGGCTGCTAGGGCAGGTTCAGCGTGACCAGTTGCAGCAATTGCTCGGGGAAGATGCCGACGAGCAGGATAATCAGCGAAGACACTACCAGCGCCGCGCGGTAAGCCATGGGCTGCGCCACCGGCGACTCATCCTCGGCGCGGCTCATGTAAAGCAGCGTGATCACCCGCAGATAATAGTACGCTCCCAGGGCGCTGTTCAACAGACCGATCACGGCCAGCAAAATGTGACCCTGCTGGATCGCCGCCGAAAAGATGTAGAGCTTGCCAAAGAAGCCCGCCGTGGGCGGCACGCCCGTCAGCGATAGCAGGAAGACCGACATCGTGATCCCTAAGAGCGGGTGCACCAGGCCCATTCCCCGGAAGGAGTCGTAGCCGTAGCCGGCGTCTTTCTGCCGATTCAGGAGGATGATTACGGCAAAAGCGCCAAGATTCATCACCGCATAGACCGCGAGGTAGTAGCCCGTCGCCGCGAAGGCTGCCGGCGTTCCCGCCACGATCCCCACCAGCAGATAGCCCGCGTGTGCAATCGAGGAATAGGCGAGCATCCGCTTGATGCTCGTCTGCCGAAGCGCCACCACGTTGCCCACGGTCATCGTGAGAATCGCCAGCCACGTCAGCGCGTCCGTCCACATCAAGGAGGTCGAAGCCAGCGTCACGCCGAAGACGCGGATCAGCGCCACAAACGCCGCCGCCTTCGGTCCCGTCGACATGAAGGCCGTGATAATTGCCGGCGCGCCGTCGTAGACGTCCGGCGACCAGAAGTGGAACGGCACCGCCGCCACCTTGAAGGCGAACCCCACCAGCAGCAGGGCGATCCCGGCGATGATCATCGCGTTGGGCTGGAACCCGGCTGCGAAGTATGCCGCGATGGCGCCGTAGTCGACCGAACCCACCGCCGCGTAAAGCAGCCCGATCCCGTAAAGCACGAAGGCCGAGGAAAACGACCCCAGCACGAAATACTTCAATCCGGCTTCCGCCGATTTCACATCCGCCCGCTGGAACGCGGCCAGCACGTAGAGCGCCAGCGACATCACCTCGAGGCCGAGGAAGAACAGCAGCAGATTCGCCGCCGACGCCATCACCATCATGCCGAAGACGGCCACCAGTAGCAGCGAATAGTATTCGCCCAGCCGCATGTTGCGCGAGCGCAGGTAGTGCGGCGAGAAAAGCACCGTCAACAGACCGATCACCGCGAACAATGCGCGGAACAGTGAGGCGAAGCCGTCGGCAAATACCGTCCCGGCAAACACCGTGTCGCTGTAACCCCACGTCGCCACCGCCGCCACGCCGCTGGCGACGAAGCCCAGGGCCGTCACCACCGGCAGCGCCAGCGACTTCCAGCCGTCACGGCGCATGGCGTCGAGGACGATCACCAGCAGCGTGGTGATCACCAGGATCGTTTCGGGCAAGACACCCGGCAGGTCAAAGGAGGTGGCGTAGTCCACGGGTCAGGGTAGGGGCAGTTGGGAAATATCCGCTCCCTGGAAGCGGCTCAGCACCAGCTCCAGGGACGGTTGCATGCGCGACAGAAACGGTTCGGGATACACGCCGATGACGATGGTCAGCACCACCAATACGCCGATCACCAGCGCCTCCCGCCAATTCACGTCCTTCAGAATCTTGTTCTCTTCGTGGACGATCTCGCCGAAGAACATCCGCTGATACATCCATAAGAGGTAGACCGCAGCGAGAATGATTCCCGCCGTCCCCAGCACCGCGTAGGTGGCGTTGGAGGCGAAGGTCCCCAGCAGAATCAGGAATTCGCCCACAAAGCCGTTCAGACCGGGAAGGCCAATGGACGACAGGGCGATAATCAAAAACAGTGACGCGTAGATCGGCATGACCTTGGCAATCCCGCCAAAGTCGCTCACCATACGAGTGTGCCGCCGGTCGTAGATCACGCCCACAAGCAGGAACAGCGCGCCAGTGGAAATACCATGGTTGATCTGCTGCAGCAGCGATCCGGTGAGGCCTTCGAGGTTCAGCGCGAACATCCCCAGCATCACAAAGCCCAGGTGCGCCACAGACGAGTAGGCCACCAGGCGTTTGACATCACGCTGCACCATCGCCACGCCCGCGCCGTAGAGAATCCCGATCAGCGCCAGCACGCTGATATACGGAATCGCTTCCATTGTCGCGCCGGGGAACATGGGCATGCAGAAGCGCAAAAAGCCGTAGGTGCCCATCTTCAGCAGCACCGCCGCCAGAATCACCGAGCCCGCCGTCGGCGCTTCGGTGTGCGCGTCCGGCAGCCACGTGTGCAGCGGGAACAGCGGCACCTTGATGGCGAACGCCAGCGCGAAGGCGCAGAACAGCCAGCGCTGCACGTCCGGCGTGTAAGCGGCCTGCTGAGTCGCCAGCAGCAAATTGAAAGTATGCCCGCCGGTGGCCGGATCCAGCGTATGGAAATAGACGTACAGAATGCCCGCCAGCATCAGCACCGAGCCCGTCATCGTATAGATGAAAAACTTGACGGTGGCGTAGATCCGGCGCGGCCCGCCCCAGACCCCGATGAGGAAGAACATCGGCACCAGCACCAGCTCGAACATCACGTAGAACAAAAACAAATCGAGCGCGCTGAAGACGCCCAACAGCCCGGTCTCCAGCAGCAGAAAGAAGAAATGGTATTCCTTGACGCGCTCGTGCACGCTGCCCCACGAGCTGAGGATGCAGAGCATCGACAGCAGCGTCGTCAACAGCATCAGAAAGAGGCTGATCCCGTCCACGCCCAGGTGCCACTCGGCGCCGATGGACTGCACCCACGGCAGCCGCTCCACAAGCTGAAAGCCCGCTTCGCCGGGAATGAACTGCGCGTACATCGCCAGCGACACGATGAAGGTCGCCGCCGTTCCCGCCAGCGCCACGCCGCGCACGAGCAGTTCGTTCGTCCGCGGAATCAGCAGAATGAGAATGGCCGTCAGGGCCGGAAGGGCTATCTGGAGACTAAGAATCATTTACCGAGCGCCACGACGAGGAAAGTGGTCAGGATGGCCAACAGGCCAATGCCCATGAAGAGCGCATAGTTTTGCACGATGCCCGTCTGCGCGCGGCGCACGGCCTGGCCGACGCCCCCAAAGAAGGTGGCGGTGCCATTGATGAATCCGTCGATGGTGCCCTGATCGAAGTACTGTGCCAGCAATTCGGACAGCCGGACAAACGGCTGCGAGATCGCGCGGTCATAGAACTGATCGACACCGTATTTATTAAGCAGCACCCGGTACAGCGGCGTTTCCGCCAGCGCCTTGGGCGTCGTCGACTTCTTCATATACCACTGGTAGGCAAGGAAAATGCCCGCCAGCGCAATCAGCACGGAAATCGCCATCACCATGTATTCCACCGAGACGTCGTGCACTTCGCCCACCTCGGCGCCTTCAATCACGGCCCCGTGGCGAATCACCGGCTCCAGCCACTGCCCAAACCGGTTGTGCCCGCCCAGCGCGTGCGGCAGGCCGATGTAGCCGCCCACCGCCGACAGGATCGCCAACACCACCAGCGGCACGGTCATCGCCTTCGGTGACTCGTGCAGGTGATGCTCCTGCGCCTTGGTGCCGCGGAACTTGCCATAGAAGGTCAGGTACACGAGCCGGAACATGTAAAAGGCCGTGAAAAACGCCGCCACCGAACCCACGGCCCAGAGCAGATAATGATGGCCTTCAAACGCCTTCCAGAAGAATCTCGTCCTTGGAAAAGAAGCCAGCCAGGCCGGGAACGCCCGCAATCGCCAGCGTGCCGACCAGGAATGTCGCAAAAGTCACCGGCATCTTCGACTTCAGCCCGCCCATGCTGCGAATGTCCTGCTCCCCCGACATGCCGTGAATTACCGATCCCGACCCTAAAAACAGCAACCCCTTAAAGAAGGCGTGCGTCATCAGATGAAACACGGCCGCGACATACGCCCCCACGCCGCAGGCGAGGAACATAAAGCCGAGCTGGCTCACCGTCGAATACGCCAGCACCTTCTTAATGTCGTTCTGCACGAGGCTGATGGATGCGGCAAAGATCGCCGTGAACGCGCCCACCCCGGCCACTGTCGTCATGGCTACGGGCGAGAGCGAGAACAGGAAGTTCGAGCGCACCACCATGTAGACGCCAGCCGTCACCATCGTCGCGGCATGAATCAGCGCCGACACCGGCGTCGGACCCGCCATCGCGTCTGGCAGCCAGACATAAAGCGGGAACTGCGCCGACTTGCCTACTGCGCCCATAAACAGCAGCAGACAGATGGCAGTAATGACTCCCGCGCCTTCCCCATACAGCCCCGCCATTGGCACGAGCTGCGTGAACTGCACCGTCCCGAAGGTCGTCCAGATCAGGAAGATCGCCAGCAAAAAGCCAAAGTCGCCGATGCGGTTGACGATGAACGCCTTCTTCCCCGCCGTCGCCTTGGCCTCATCGGTATACCAGAAGCCGATCAGCAGGTACGAGCACAGGCCGACTCCCTCCCACCCCACGAACATCAGCAGGTAGTTGTTGCCCATCACGAGCAACAGCATGAAGAAGACGAACAGGTTGAGGTAGACGAAGTACCGCCGGAAGCCGGCGTCCCCGTGCATGTAACCGATGGAATAGACGTGGATCAAAAAAGAAACGCCGGTGACGACCAGCATCATCACCAGCGAAAGGGGATCGATCAGAAACGCCGCCGCCGCCTCGAACCGCCCGGCGGAAATCCACGTGAAGAGTTCCAGTTCATAGCGGCGCGCGTCCGGCGAAAAGCTCAGCAATTCGATGAACGCGCCGCACGTGAACAGAAAGCCCAGCCCGATCATCGCCGCGGCCAAACCGCCGACCGCCTTTTCGGGGGCGCGGCGCAAGACAAACGTGTTGAGTGCGACACCCAACAGCGGAAACAGCGGAATCAGGAAAACAAGGTCGAGCATATCACCACTTGAGAAGCTTGACCGAATCGATGTTCATTGAACCCTTGTGGCGCCAGATCGAAATCAGAATCGCCAGCCCCACCGCCACCTCGGCCGCCGCCACGCACATCACAAAGAAGACCAGCACCTGTCCCGTTAGATCCACCCGGTAACGGGCCACGGCCACAAACGTCAGATTCACGGCGTTGAGCATCAGTTCCACGGACATGAGAATGATAATCATGTTCTTCCGCGTTAGAACGCCCATCACGCCGATGGCAAAAATCACCGCCGACAACAGGAGGTAATGCGTCATTTCAATCTGCACGGGGTCCCTCGGCGTCGGGCTTGCGGATCAGGGACACCGCGCCGATGACCGCCAGCAGCAGCAGCATCGACACCACCTCAAAGGCATACAGGTATTTCGAAAACAGGATGCCGCTGATCGCCCGCACCTTCCCGAAGTCTTCGGGCAGCGGCGCAGCGTCCGGACGAATCGATGCCGTGGCCATCACTGTCATAAAGGAGATCAGCAGAATCAGGCTGGCCACGGCGATCCCCGCCACTTTCCAGGAAACCGGGATCTGTTCGTCGATCGGCTTCAGATTCAGAAGCATGATCACAAACAAAATCAGCACCATCACCGCGCCGGCGTAGACGATAATCTGAATCGCCGCTACAAACGGCGCCGACAGCAACACATAAAACCCGGCCAGACAGAAAAGTGTCACGACCAGGTACAGGGCGCTGGAGACCGGCGAAGGGGAGGTGATGGTCAGAAAGCGCCGCGAGGATGGCAGCCAGCCCAAACGCGGCGAACAATACGGTTTCCATAGACTATTTAAGACGATAATCCGCCCGTGTTCCCGCAAAACAATCGTCGAATATACCGAAAAAGGACTACAATGTCAATCAGTCCGGAATGGATCCGCCAATCGAGCCCGCATGCGATGCAGCTCGGCCAGAAATTCGTCCAGATTTTCGTAGCGCTTAAACACCGAAGCAAAGCGAACGTACGCCACTTCGTCGATCGGCAGCAATTCTTCCATGGTCCACTGCCCGATTTGCTGCGTCGTCACTTCACGCGTGTCGGCATTCAAAATCCGACCTTCCACGGAAGATATAATCTGCTCGATCTGCTCGGCAGTAACGGGCCGCTTGTTGCAGGCAATGGACACGCCACGCAGCATCTTCTTGCGATCCAGCGGCTCGCGGGTACCGTTCGATTTCAACACGAGCACCACATGCTCCTCGGGGGCTTCATAGGTCGTAAAGCGATGTCCGCAGGCCGAGCAAGCGCGGCGCCGGCGGATGGCATGGCCATCCCTTGCCGGTCGCGAATCAATCACCCGGTCTTCATCGGTTGCACAGAACGGACATCTCATGCCGACTCCCCGCTTCGCGTCAAACTTTACATATCGCTGATCATGGTCAGATCAAATGCCCCGCAATACCAAAGGTTTCGGGTACAGCGGGAAGTGGCTGACCAGCTCCGCCACCTCAGCCTTAACCGACTGCAATAGCGCTTCGTCATCCATCTGTTTCAATACACGGTCGATCAACCGGGCGATCTTCTTCATCTCGGCTTCCTTCATCCCCCGCGTCGTCACCGCCGGCGTCCCCACGCGCACGCCCGAGGTCGTCATCGGCTTCTGCGGATCAAACGGCACCATGTTCTTATTGACCGTGATCCCCGCCTTCTCCAGCGCCTTCTCCGCGGCTTTGCCGGTCAGGCCCTTGGGCGACAGGTCAATCAGAATCAAATGCGTGTCCGTGCCGCCCGATACCAGCGTGTAGCCCAAGGCAAGCAGTTCGTCGGCCAGCACCTTGGCGTTTGCTGACGATCTGCCGGGCATAATCTTCGAATTCCGGCTGTCAACGCCTCGCCAAAGGCCACGGCCTTAGCGGCGATGACATGCATCAGCGGCCCGCCCTGCACGCCGGGAAAGACCCACGAATCCAGAGCCTCGGTGATCGTCTTCGGCTTGGGCATCCCCGCCAGCAGCAGCTCACCGCCCTTCTCGGCCGAGAGCAGCAGGCCGCCGCGCGGCCCACGCAGCGTCTTGTGCGTCGTCGTCGAGACCACGTGGCAATGCGGCACCACTTCCGGATGCTGCTTGCCCGCCACCAGCCCGGCGAAATGCGACATGTCGCAGACCAGATACGCGCCAATCTCGTTGGCCAGTTCACGGAACTTGGCCAGCTCCCAGCGCCGCGGATAGGCCGAGGAGCCGGTCATGATCAGCTTGGGCCGGACTTCGCGGGCGGTCTTCGCCAGCGCGTCAAAATCGATATAGCCCGTTTCCCGCTTCACGCCGTAGCTGACGACATTGTATGTCCGCCCCGTGAAATTCACGGGCGAGCCGTGCGTCAAATGGCCGCCGTGAGCAAGGTCCATCCCCATGAACGTGTCGCCCGGCTTGATCAGTGTGTAATAAAGCGCCATGTTGGCCTGTGCGCCGGAATGCGGCTGCACGTTCGCCCAATCGGCGTTGAACAGCCGGCAGGCGCGGTCGATGGCAAGCCGTTCGGCGTCGTCCACGAATTCGCAGCCGCCGTAGTAACGATGACCGGGCAGCCCTTCGGCATACTTGTTGGTCATCACGTTACCCATCGCTTCAAGGACCGCGGTCGAGACGAAGTTCTCCGAAGCGATAAGTTCCAGCCCCGTATTCTGACGCACGCGTTCGTGTTCGATAGTCGCGAATACTTCGGGATCCGAAGTCTGAAGTTGTTTATCCGAGATCATGTGTAGATCCTTCTGTTGCTTGTCCAGCCCGCCGCCCGTCTTATTTCGGAATACGCGGCTTAGAACGCTGGAACCAACTTTCCGTAATTTCAAGCTGGATGAAGGCGCGGAAGAATAGTTCCTTCGCCCCCAGCTTGGCCTCATCCCGGCCTCGCACTCCGCCTTCCCCCGCGAAATGCAGCCGCCCGTCACCGGCGGCTACGGGCAACGATATTCCCGCCGCCGCGCCGATATCTTCGACCGCTGCGCCCCGTCGCTCCGGCCAGTAGTGACGGCGGTAAAACACCCCCGCGCGCCACGACCAGAAGTTGAAAACCCGTGAACAGCGGCGCCCGACCGGCTTCGCGCTCAATTCCCAGCGACACAAACAGCGGATTGATCGGCGCCGCCGAATGCAGCGAATCCGCGAGTAATATCCCCAAATCCTCGCGTTCCCACTGGCCGACCGCAATATCCGCGACGCTGCGCATGCGCTCCGCAAACCTGTAGCTGGCTCCCACCCGGAAATCGCCGGGGCTCTTGCCGCGCCGGTCACGCTTCAACGACGAATCCGCATCCAGCTTGGAAAAATCGTAAGTCCAGTTGCCAGTGACGCGCGGCTTCAGCATCAGGCCCACACCCACCCGCGGACTCACCTGATAGTATCCGCCGACTGCCGCCGACCAACCGCGAAAAGTCTCCACTTGCCGATAGGCTGTATCATAGTAATACTGCCGCCCTACGCGCTGCGGGAGGTCGATTGTCTGCCGCCGTTCCACGCGCAGCAGCGTATACGCCGCCGAGACGCCCAGCGCCAACTTGTCCGTCACCCGCACACTGTTGTCGAGCCGCAGTTCAATCGCGCTGCCGCGCCAGCGATTGCGCTTTTCGAACGCGACGGTGTCCGCAGTTCCGGCAAAGACCGCTGTATCCGGCTCGAATGTCATGATATCCATCTGCCGCAACGGCTGCGCGCCAAAACCCAGCTTCCAGCGCGCCGTCATCGGCACATAGATCGCCACGTCCTGCCAGGTAAACTCGCCATCGGCATCGGTTCGGCCATGCGCCGTCGTATTCCAGAAACCGATCTGCCCACCCACGCGAAACGTCGTACGGGGAACAAACGCAGACAGCGCGGGATTCATCGTGTTGAACGCAAGCGAGTCGGCCAGGCCGATGCCCCCACCGCCCAATCCCTGCGTGCGTGTGCCGCCACCGGGCAGTTGTTCGCCCACGCCATTCGCCGAAAAAACCGAGCCGGCCTGCACGGGAACGCACAACGCCAGCACGGCTACGGCGATCAATAAGTAGATTCGGTAAACCAAATGTAGAGCTTCGGTCGCTTGTTTGTGTCTTCGGACTGCGGACTGTGGAATACCTCGCGCGCCAGGTAGGTCTGTTCTTCGGACGTCAGGATCTCAATCCCGCTGTTTGTGTCCGGCAGCGCTACCCAGCGGGCGGCAAAGCGCGTCACGTCAAAAATATACTCTGTCGTGGTCGAGTTCCACGCACCGAAATCAGTATACTCAAAACCCAGAATTTGCTTCGATGCCAGCGTATCCGGGTCGGCCTGCCAAACGTCACTCAACAGTTCCCCGGTAAAGAATCCCACGGTTTGCGCCGGAAAGTGCATCACCAGCGGATTCAACGTGTCGGCAAACAGGTGCAGTTCGGCGCGCGCCACCGCGCGCGAATAGTCCTCTGTAACCCGCTGCATCGGGAAATAGAGCGCGGCCCGACCATCGAGACCCTGGCTGAGATACAGACGGGTTGAATCCAGGGTCGCCGTGTTGAGCGCTATGTAGGCGTCATGAGTAGCCGCGCGCGTAATTGTCGTATCATGCCCCGCCGTCTCGCCGCCGTTCCACGCTGTGCCCTTCACGACAAGTTTCGGAGGATATTCGGGGAAGCCTGTAACAATGTTCTCCGCGCTGCGGAATTGTACCACGACTCCCGAGTTTCGCGGTTCAAACAGCAACCCCCACGTCGCTGTATCTCCGGCAAGCCAGCGGTTCCACAACGTTTCCGGAACTTGATACGCAAAGCTGTCAGCGGTCGTCGGGATGAGCACGGAGTCGATAACCGGCCAGTTCTCGCGGTCCGCCATAGTCACGTTCGAGTCCGGCACAAACGACAGTTCCGACCACTTCTTGCGGATCTCACGTACGCGCACTTCCAACGGACCCGCGCCCCGATCCGGCCATACGCGGTCGAGGTTCAAGTGGAAACGGATATACATGCTGTCAGGCCGTACGCTATCGGGAAAGTCTGCCACGAGGTCAAAGCGGATCGCGAAGAAGGCAAACAATCCCTGTGCTTGCCCGACTTCCAGAGACGTTCCGACTCCGTTCGTAAACAGTGGGTAAAAGGTTGTGCCCGCCGTCGCCGTTAGAGAGTCTATCACGAATGCCTCGGTGGGCTGGCCTGTGATGGCTCCCGTGCCGATGTCGGTCTCACGCTGGAGGCATCCGCCAAGCACGAACAACACCAACAGAAAAAAGAGGATGGGAATCAGACTTCGAGGGCCGAGATAAGTATGCAAATGAAGAATTTCCAAGATGTAACAGGGGTGAACGGAAGTAGAATATACGAAACCGTCACGTAATTGTCAACAAATTCAAGAACTTTCACCCAACGCGCACGCGTTGGATCGCGTCTTTCCCGAACCGGCGTTGAATGTCTGCGGCGGGGATTTGAACGGTAGAGCCCGTCAGCCCGCGCAGTGGCGATGTTGCCGGGCGCCAGCGCATTGGATCAAACATCACGTTCGAGGCCGCACGGCGTGGTGAAGATCCAGCCCGCACGTCTTCGTGCGGCGGCAATCATGGGCGCCAGCGCCCCGGGTCAAGCGTCACGATTGCCCTTTGGCCATGAGTTCAAAGAACTCGGCGTTGTTCTTGGTATCGCGCATTTTGTCCAGCAGGAACTTCATCGACTCCACTGAATTGCTGTGGTCGAGTACGCTGCGCAGCGCGTACATCCGCGAGAGCACGGCATCGGACAGCAGCAACTCCTCGCGGCGCGTGCCCGACTTCATCAGTTCGATGGCGGGGAAGACGCGCATGTCGGCCAGGCGCCGGTCCAGCACCAGCTCCATGTTCCCCGTGCCCTTGAACTCTTCGAAGATCACTTCATCCGCGCGCGAACCGGTCTCGATCAGCGCTGTGGCGATGATCGTCAGGCTGCCGCCTTCCTCGATATTTCGCGCCGCGCCGAAAAAGCGTTTGGGTTCATACAATGCGTTCGCGTCCACGCCGCCCGAGAGCACGCGTCCCGAGTGCGGCATGACGGCGTTGTGCGCACGCGCCAGGCGGGTAATCGAGTCCAGCAGGATCACCACGTCGCGCTTCATCTCCACGAGGCGCTTGGCTTTTTCCAGCACCATGTTCGCCACCTGCACATGCCGTTCGGCGCGCTCGTCAAAGGTCGAAGAGATCACCTCGCCCTTCACCCCACGCTCCATATCCGTCACCTCTTCGGGGCGCTCGTCGATGAGCAGCACCATCAGGATAACATCCGGATGATTCTTGGCGATGGCATTGGCCATCGTCTGCAGGATCACCGTTTTGCCCGTCCGCGGCGGCGCGACGATCAGTCCGCGCTGACCCATGCCAATCGGCGTGAACACGTCAATCACGCGCAGCGTCACGTCCTTGCCGGCGGTTTCCAGTTGAAATTTGCGGTTGGGATAGAGCGGCGTCAGGTTGTCGAAGTGGATGATGTCTTTCACCGACTCCGAATCCGCCATGTTCACCGATTCCACCTTTAACAGCGCGAAGAACCGCTCGCCTTCTTTCGGCGGACGCACTTGCCCGGAAACCAGATGACCGGTACGCAGGCCAAAGCGTTTGATCTGCGACGGTGAGACATACACATCGTCAGGGCTTGGCAAATACGAGGCGTCCGCGCTGCGCAAAAAGCCGTAACCATCCGGCAGGATTTCCAGAACCCCGGAGGCCAGCAGTACGCCGTCCTGGGCCGCCTGCTTGGCAAGGATTTTGAAAATCAGTTCGTGTTTCGGCAGTCCGGCAATCTCCGGAATTTCGAGTTCACGCCCCAGACGGATCAGTTCGGGAACGGCGAGAGTCTGAAGTTGGGCAATGTCCATGGGTCGGTCTTCTGAAGAGGAAGGATAAGAAATGACAGTTCGCGGCGCGTGGGAGACGATAGTCAGCGGACGGCCAGCCGCTGCGGTGGGATTTGGGCGGAGTGGATGGTAACTTGATGCGGGAACGCTTCCTCGGGAAAGAGGTCGTTGACCACTCGTTCCAGCGCGTCGTTGATATCGGTGGAGTAAATGGTCACAGTACCCGGCGCTCCCGAAGACTGCAGGTCATTGCGCTCGCGCAGCAGTTGCTCGAGATCTGTCGCCGTCACCGAAGGCGTGTTGACGATGCTCACGCCGGAACCGAGGATTTCCCGCAACACCTTTTGAAAATACTCGTAGTGTGTGCAGCCGAGGACGAGCGTGTCGATGCCCGCTTCCCGCGCTGGTTGCAGGTAGTGCTCCACCACCTTGCGCGGAATTTCGCCTTCGGTCCAACCTTCCTCGACCAGCGGCACGAGTAGCGGAGCGCCGTTCGAAACGACAGTCACACCGGGCTTCAACCTGTCGAGCGCCATATCGTATGCTTTGCGCCGGACCGTAGCCTTGGTGGCGAGCACGCCGATACGGCCGCTGCGCGTGGCCGCCACGGCGGCGCGCGCCGTCGGTTCAATCACCCCAATCACCGGTACGGGGCTGCGGGCCGTAATGTCTTCGAGCGACACCGACGAGACCGTGTTGCAGGCCACCACCAGTACCTTGGGATCATGCGCCAGCAGAAAGTCAAAACACTCGGAGGCAAAGCGGGCAATGAGCGGGATACTGAGCGAGGCATAGGGGACGCGGGCACGGTCCGCCAGAAACAGCACATTCTCGGATGGCAGACGGCGATGAATTTCCGCGGCCACCGTCAGGCCGCCGAGTCCGGAATCGAAAATCGCGATAGGACGCGAGACGCGTTCTGGGATCACGCGATACCTCGCTCAGTACGGTTGGCTTGTGCGTCAACGACAGCTACGGAAAAAAGTATCATCGGGTAGAGGATGTTTCCAGTCTTGTTTTCAACGACAAGATAGATGCCGCGAGGGCGTTGGCCAGCTTCTGACGGCCGCTCGCGGAACTGAGCAGGGCGACGTCCCGTGCGTGCGAAAGAAAGCCGCACTCCACCAGCAGGGCCGGCATGGACGCCCCCATGAGCACATAAAATCCGGCCTGGTCCACTCCCCGTGATTCAAGACCCGTGGCCAATGAGGCCGCACGCTCCGCCGCTGCGGCCCAAGCTTCGCTGTCGCGTAAATTCTGGCTTGTCGCCATCGACTGCAAAATGAAACTCGCCTCAGTCAGCGGCTGATAACCACTGGTATCGTCTTCCAGATCGACGACGCTGTTTTCCTTCAGCGCCGCTTCAATCGCCCGGGAAGTGCGCGCGGGGCTCAGGAAGTAAGTTTCGATACCACGCACCGATTTGTCGCGGTGACTGTTGCAGTGAATCGAGATGAAAACGTCGCCTTGCTTCTCGTTGGCCAGGCGCGTCCGCTGCTGCAACGATACGAAATTGTCCGCGTTGCGTGTCAGTTCAACGGTCAACCCACTGTCGCGCAACGCTTGGGCCAGCCGCCGCGCAATATCCAGCGTCACGTGCTTTTCCTGCACATTCGCGAGGCCAATCGCTCCCGGATCTTTGCCACCATGCCCGGGATCGACAATGACGGTCTTCAATGTCCAGTGAGCCTCTGTCCCGGCCGCCGGGATTGACGGTGGCAAAACCGGTATCGGCGCCGCTTCCAGAGACAGGACGCGGATCTCTGGCATGACAGAGTCGACTGTTACTGCGCCGGGGAACAGATCCGGCAGTGCCGGGAGCGGCAGCCAGACTATACCGTTCCGTTCTTCCGGTACCCGGCGTAATTGTACGAATTTATCCCCGACCTTCACGAACGCATTGCCCGCGCGCAGCGTGACTGTCGCGGGGATCGCGCTGATCGTCACCTCCGTCCCGCTGACCTTCACAGGCCATTGGACCGCTCGCGCCAGATCGACCGCGGAAATCAGGCGTTCATCACCGCTGTGCTCGATCTGCAAACTGTCCCGCGCCGCGCCGGAGCGGTCGGTGACCATAACCAGGTTCTGGCTCCGCCCCAGCGTAGCGATGATGAGTAGAATCAGTAAGCCGCTGCGCAAGGGATACATGAATCGGCGGTGTGTAAGAGAGGTGGAATTCATTTCAGCCTGCCGCGAAGTCCAGCCAGAATCACGCGCGGTGGTTCCGTCAGCATGAAATCCGCCAGCGCCCACGTGCGAAGCAGGATGTTCGGTTGGTGCTTGCGTAAGAGCCGTTTCAAACTCGCCCACTTGCGTACCAGTTTCCGCCGCGACAGATTGCCGCCCAATGAGGCCGAGACTTTATGCCACACCTTGGCCGCCGGAACATAAACCAGCGGATAGCCCGCCTCCCGCGCCCGCAGCGAATAATCCACGTCTTCACTGTAAAGCTCAAAACTCTCGTCGAGCAGGCCGACGGTATCAAACACGGCCCGCGGCGCAAACATCGCGCAGCCTGTTACCCAATCGGTTTCCTCGAGGCGGTCGTACTGCCCACGGTCCACATCGCGGATCCCGCGATGGCCAATGCGCGCCCTTCTCAGCGACAGTTTGCCGCCCGCGTACCACAACAGGTCCGCCTGCCGCGCATAGTAAATTTTGGGACAGAACAATCCGGGGCCAATTTGCGCTTCCGCCGCCAGCAGCTCCGCCACCAGCCGCTGATCCACCAATGTGTCGTTATTCAACAGCAGCAGATGGGAACAGCCGTCTGCCAGTGCGCGCACGATCCCCACGTTGTTCCCCCCCGCCCACAACAGATTGCGTCGGTTGGCGAGGAGGGTAATCGCTGCGCCGTATTCCCGGTGCAAGGCCTCCACACTGCCGTCGGTGGACCCATTATCCACTACGTAGAGATCAACCGGCGGCCCTTCCAGCGCGCGCAGACTCATCAGGCACGCGCGCGTGTCCTCCAGACCGTTCCAGTTCAAGACGATGATACCCACGTGGGGAGTCGGGGAGATCATTCAGTATCGGCGGTAACTCAATTGGAGTCCGAATTCCAGGTTCTCATGCGTCGCGTCCGGCGTCGCGCTGTGGGTATGCGCAAGCTTCAACGCCAGGGCCGCGTCATGCCAATCTCGTGCAAACATCAGCGTGGCTCGCCGCCCTGTTCCCGTGAGCGGCACCAGCGGATAGCCGCCGACGGCAGAACTTTCATACACCGCCGTCGCAACATCTTGATCCGGGAAATTGAAAAAGGTCAATCGGCCCCAGAGGCTGGCCGACAGCAGGCGGGCTCTCGCTTGCAGATAGAGCAGGGTTCCCAGTGAATGTGTATTCTTCCCCGTCGTCGTGGCGGAACGGATTTCGTAGCGAATCCGGTACATTTCCGCTTCGCCCCCGAAGAGATCCACCCGCGCCCGGTCGAGGACCACTCGCCGCGAGCCGTACCATGCGGCATATTCTTCGCGTTCGCGTCGCCCGGCCGACCAATCGAGTCGGACTGCGGACAGGAAATTCAGTCGCCAGAGCGCGTCCCATTCCGAGGCCGTGCGGCTGAGCGGCAAAGTCGCGGTGCGAAACGGCGTCCGGCTCGCGCTGGCCGAAATCCAAAGTGCATGCCCCGGCCAGTTTGCGTGAGTCCTTACCCCGGCAGCGTTCGCGTTATTCGCCGCTTCGCCGAAGCCGCCCCACGGCTTCGCGCGTGGCGAAAAGAAATCCGCGTCCGCATGAATGTGATAGAAGGATCAGCCCGAATTGTTCCTGTCGTACTTCCAGCGCCGCTTGCCGCGCAAAGCCTCCCGGCCGCGAAGCGGCCAGCTCGCCGGAGAATTGCGTCGCCCCTCGCCGTGTCTGCGCAAACACCGAACCTACATCAACGCGGTTTCCCGTGAGTAGAGGCAGCAGCGCATCCTCCGCTCCGCTCAAAGCAGGTGCGTAATGCGCCTCATAACCGGCAACTCCGCCGGACACTCCGTAAAGAATGCCTTGCGCGGTGAATCCCAAGAGGCGTTCTTCCACCTGATCGCGCCGTGCCAGTTCGAGCTCGATGGACGAGCCCGACTGACCTTCCGTAAGCCGCTCGATGTCTGTGCCGTTCGCCGCGGCATTCAGTTGTGCGCTGCTTCCCAGAACGGCGAAAGTAATCGGTTGCCCTTCTGAGTTCCAGTGCTGCGCCGCGAAAGACGGAGAGCTGATTACTAGATGGCCGCAGCGCCAGCCCTCGCGCCGCACCCGGGCCGTTCGCTTCTCGCGTCGAGAGCCAGTTGGCCATTCCATAGGCTGAAGCGAACACCAACCCGGTCCCGCATTCCTCCTGAAACTCGCCGATCAATACTCGCGACGGTAAGTTCTTCGGCTGAAGCTCGAGACCCGCCGACACCTGCTCAGCAATTTCGGGCCGGTCGGCCGTACGCTTGACAAAGACGAATCCTCGCGGCCCTTGCGCCGGGCGGAAGTCTGCCCGTCCCCGCGTCCACCAGTCTCCGGCCCGCCGCCATTTTTTAGAGTCCGCACCGGTCGAAAGGTATGCTGAGACGTCCGGCACCCGGCCGCGCCGCGCAATTTGCACAGTCGTGAAAGTGCGGAGCACATCTCGCTGTGTTGCCGTCAGACCGTAAAGTGTCAGAACTTGGGAAAGCGAGTGGAAGGAACCGTGGCGGGTGCGCGCGTCAAGAATTTGCCTGGCGATCTGTGCGTCGCAGAACGGCAGAGCGGCAACCTCCTGGACCGTAGCGCGATTCAGATCCAGAGGAGTTGTGCGTAATTCGTCCAGCCAAAGTGCCAATGCTTCCGGGTCCGGCGCCGCCTCGAGCCAATCCTCGAGCGTTTGTGCGTCTCCAGCCGTAAACAGCACCGCCAAAGTGACCAGGAGTGCCGCGAATCTCATCGTCCCAGGCCGATTTCAAGACCAAGCTCATGCGATGGTCCCAAATCCGGGTGTAAATCCCCGGCATACGCGAATCGCCAGCGACCGATGTCCACTTGAAAACCCGCCGAAGGCCTCATCGGTTCCGCGCGCGCCCCGGCCCGCAGAATTAATTTGGGTAAAACTGCGGCTTCAGCCCCGAACCGGTACTCGGCCGGAAAGTGGAGTTCCTGCACGATATCGGCAGCCATCCATCCACCGGAAACCACCTCTGCCGCCACCCCCACCTTCAATGACTCTGCAATGCGGTCCTGATAGCCCGGAATTCTGGGCCGATTCAGATTCTCCCACACTGCGCCCAATTCCACATGGTCCGCTGGGCGGGCCACAAACCCTATCGAAAACGCTACCGTTTGCGAGGCAGAAAAGCCTTCAATATCCAACCAGCGCCCGTCTACCTCTAATCCGACATCCACTCTATGCCCCAAGCCTCGGGCGAGCGTCAGCCCCAATTGTCCTTCCCGGTACAGCGGTGTTCCAAAGTTGCCCCCGCGAATTGCCAGCGGCTGCCCATGAATTTGGATTTGAAAGACGAAGCCCTCGCGGGCCAACTCCGGCAATTCGAATTGCTGCGACCAGAACAATCCCCCGCCTGCCCGCGCCGTAGCCACAAGTGCCGGATTTCGCAGCGAACCCCAGCTATCTCCCGGTAATGCGGCGCCCGCACCTCCCATTCCGGCAGACCGTGGCCCCATCCCGCGCAGCTCAAAGGCTGCCCTCGCGGTCTGGGACGAAAGCCCGATCGCCACGGAGATGATTAACGCAAGTTGCCGTGCCCGCTTGACTTTCCGATGCGCAATCCGTATACTTGGACTATGCACCTTAATCAGATCAGTACCTTCCTGCTTGCAGGTTTCATCCTCGTCATCAGCCTGACCGGAATCTCTGCCCACGCGCAGTTGTTGATTCCGGAAGTAACCGTCGATGTCAGCAGCCTGCCAGATGAGGCCAAGGCCAAACTGGCTGGTCTCGATTCGCTCCTTACCCTCTTCCTCACCAATCAGGAATGGGCGAGGGACGACTACCAATACGACTACCCCGTACAGATGAATGTCTTCATCACCGAATACAGTGCTAACGTCCAGGAAGACAAATACAAAGCTCGTCTGATCGCGACCAATAAACAGGACGTTCGCTTAGAGGACACCCGCTGGGAATTCGGTCTGAAGCAGCCCATTGTCTTCCGCCCGAACGAATTTCATGCCTTCACGAGCGTGGTAAACTTCTGGGTGTGGGTGTTGATAGGGATGGAGTATGACAGGCTGGAGAAGCTGGGGGGGACGCCTTACTACGAGAAGGCCAAGCAGATCTATTTGCAGAGTTCCGCGTCGCCGTTTTTCTTCGGCTGGGATCGGCGGATTGACCAGTTGCGGGAAATCACCGATGATCAGAACAAAGCGACGCGTGAATTGAATTTCTTCTATTTTACAGGAATCTACTACGACGAAGAGCAGAACTTTTCATCGGCTAAGGACTACCTGTATTATGCACTGGTGAAACTGGACAAAATCCCCATTGACGAGCAGCGGCGATTCCTCGAAAATCACTCCCGGCAATTTGCGGAAGCTCTTGTTCGTGCGGGATATCCCAAAGGAGTCCGGGCATTGGCCCAGATTGATCCATCCCATAAGGATGTTTACGACGGTTTAGTGCCTGAAAATGGGAATAAGTGAAATATAGGCACATCCACCCTATTTGTCAAGCCACATCAGAATTTAGCGCAAGAAGGATCCGGAGTGTCTCCGGATCCTTCTTATTTGTTCCGAGTTCGTGAAGACCCGGTACTTACAGCTTGCGCATCAATCCAATCACCCGCCCCAGAATGCGAAAGCCCGGGGTGCCTTTCTCCACGATAATCGGCGAGTAATAACGGTTTGCCGGCTCCAGGCAGACCCTGTCTGCCTGTGGCTTGAAGTACTTCACCGTTGCTTCATCGCCCAGCAGTGCCACCACGATATCGCCATTGTCTGCCGTGCTCTGGGGTTTGGCAAAAATGACGTCGCCTTCGAGAATACCCGCTTCCTTCATCGAATCGCCGCGGACCCGCAGCGCAAAGGTTTCATCGGAGGTGGCCAGGGTCCGGTCAACGCGGATGTGGGCCTCGATGTTCTCCGACGCCAGCAGCGGAATACCCGCAGCCACCCGGCCCAGGATCGGCACGTCGCGCATAATCTCTTCGTTCGACGTTCCGCCGACCGCTGTTCGCGCAGTGAGTTCAATCCCGCGCGAAAGCATCGGACTTCGCTGTAAGAATCCCTTACGCTCTAAAGTATCCAGCAGGTACCGCACCCCGTTTGTCGATGAGATTCCGATTTCGCCGCCAATTTCCCGCAGTGTGGGAGGGCGGCCGCGTTCCCGGATCTCCGACTGAATGAAGGCCAGGGCTTTCTTCTGCTTCTCGGTAAGCTGTTCCGTCATCTTGTGTCCTTTCTCCTTGCACGCCTGTACAAAAAATATAAAGAACACTTGTTCAAAAGTCAAGTGATTTTTAAATTTTTCTGAGGAATATTTCGCATTATCTAACTAAGTTTATATTTATCAAGCTGTACATAACGCACTTTCGATCCCATAAAACAAGGAGCAGGTCTATTGACCTGCCCTTTATTTTAAGAATTTGTCCTCGCGGGCTATCGCTCCAGCAGAATCGTCACCGGGCCTTCATTGACCAGAGTCACGGCCATCTTCGCTGCAAACACTCCCGTTGCTGTACGCACTCCCAGCGTACGCAAGGTGTCCACAAACTGCTCGTACAGCGGCTCGGCCATTTCAGGTGGCGCAGCGTTGATGAAACTCGGTCGCCGTCCTTTCTGAACGTCGGCCAGCAGCGTGAATTGACTGACCACGAGCGCCTCGCCGTGAACGTCAAAGAGGCTGCGATTCATCTTCCGCTCAGCATCTTCGAAGATCCGCAGTTCGGCCGCCTTGCGTGCCCCCCACTCCATTTCGGCGATCGTATCCTTGCTTTCCACTCCAAGGAGAATCACCAGTCCGCGCCCTATCTGGCTCACGGTCACGCCGTCAATCGCCACGGAAGCCCCGGACACGCGCTGCAACACGGCTTTCAATGGACCGGTTCCCAGAAGACCATCTCGCGCGCAGATGCCGAAACGTCCAGCGTATCGAGCCGCCTCCGGACCGGACACGCCGAACGGTATTCGCAGCACATGATTGGCGCCCGTCAACAGCACGAAACACACATGCGTGTCACGCAGCCAGTGGACCGACATGGGCGTCATGCCGACCGGTACTGTCCATTGGGCGAGTGTGACGAGATTCCACACGTGGAGTTCACCCGCCGAACTATCCGCCGCCGCCAGCAAGTCGCCGTCGCTGCTCACCGCCAGTTCGAAGGGTCCTTGTCCCGCTTGCAGAAAATCGGTCTGTTCAAGCGAATTGGAATTGCAGACCAGCACTCTCCCCGGTTCGCCGCAAAGCCCCACAGTACGCTCGCTCGCCATCCGGCGAGAATTCCACATCCGAAGGTCGCGCTGTAAAATGCAGCGAATCCCGCACGACAAAGTCCCCGAGATTCACCACATACAGCGCCGCTGTGCCCTCACAGACCACCCACGCCTGCGTCGCGTGCGGCGGCCGGATCGCCATTCGCCTTGGGAAAAGCAGCACCTCCAGCGTGTCGAAATCATGGGCCGGTGGCGCTGTATATCGCCAAAAATTCCCGTTGCGCGTGATGGCGTAGACGACTTGCGCCTGCAGGCTCCATTCCCACATCCATAGGCGCTCCGCCGAGGGCGGCCGAAGTGACTTCTTCCAGCTCCGGCAGCGACAATACGGTGAGCCGGTTACCCACCCCGTTGGCGATGACCATTCGGTTCCCACCCGGAGTGATCGCTGCGGAAACCACCGCGCCATCGAGGGTGTCCAGACCGACCCGGCGAAACGAGACCGGATCGATGAACGAGACGATTCCCGAGGGTACGCTGAACACCAGTACCAGCGGCGGCGTCAGGAGATCGGTAGTAATTAACTTGCCCTTCTCGCGGCAAGACATCAGGATCGCGCAAAGCACGATGAGCGCAACCAGGCGCCCGGAAAAACCCGTCAGGCGCCGGCTATTTTTCCATGTTAAGTAGATGGCCGAGTTTATCCCGTTTGGTGAGCAGGTAGTGCCGGTTCAATTCTGTGGGTGGGATCTCAATCGGCACCCGTTCCACGACCCGGATGCCGTACGCTTCCAGCTCCTCCACCTTGCGCGGATTGTTGGTCATCAGCCGTACCTCATCCGCGCCCAGATATTTCAAGATCTGCGCGCTGGAACTGTAGCCGCGCAAGTCCGCGCGAAAACCCAGCCGCAGATTCGCTTCCACTGTGTCGAGTCCCTCGTCCTGCAGCTTGTACGCCTGCAGCTTAGCCCCAAGGCCAATTCCCCGCCCCTCCTGCCGCAAATAGACCAGGATGCCCGCGCCTTCACGCTCGATCCGCTTGAGCGCCGTTTCGAGTTGCCACCCGCAGTCGCAGCGCGCGCTGCCCAGCACATCCCCCGTCAAGCACTCCGAATGGACCCTCACCAGCGCGGGCCGTGCCGCCGGAATCGGCCCTTTCACCAGCGCCAGATGATCCTTCTTCTGGTAAATATCTTCGAAATGATGCAGCACGAATTCGCCGTAGCGCGTCGGAAATTTTACGCGCACGCGTTCCTCAACGTAGCGCTCATGACGCGCGCGGTAGCGGACCAAATCTTCCACCGAAATCATCTTCAGTCCCCAGCGATCCGCGAACTTGCGCAGATTAGGACGGCGCATCATCGTCCCGTCGGGACTCATGATCTTCACACAGGACTCCCGAAGGAAATAATCCTGCAAGCCGCGCCAGGTCTACGGATGCTTCGGTCTGTCCGATGCGGTCAAATACGCCGCCCGGACGGGCGCGCAGCGGCTGAATATGTCCGGGCCGCGCGAAGTCCTCCGGCCGCGTCGCCGGATCGGCCACGGCCAGCAGCGTCTTCGCCCGGTCCGCCGCCGAAATCCCGGTTGTCGTACCGTGCAGGTAGTCGATGGTCACGGTGAATGCCGTGCCTTTAACCGCCGTGTTGCGCGTCACCATCGGCATCAGATTAAGTTCGTCCGCCCGCTCGTCGGACATGCAGACGCAGATCATTCCGCGCCCGTGGGTGACCATGAAATTCACCGACTCCGGCGTGATCTTCTCCGTGGCCTGAATGAGATCGCCTTCGTTCTCGCGATCCTCGTCATCGACCACGACTACAAACTTGCCCTCGGCAAAATCCACGAGAGCGTCGGAAATACGATCGAGCATGATTTCTATGTCCGTCTCTTATGCCGTAGGAGCCTGTTCCAGCTTGCCGCGGCCCAGCGCGCCCATGCTGTGCCACATGTCGGGGAGCAGTTTTTCGATATACTTGCCGATCAGATCGACCTCCAGATTCACCCGCACGCCGGGCCGGAATTCGTGAAAGTTCGTCACTTCCCACGTGTGCGGAATCACTCCCAGCGTCAATCGATCCGCCTGAATGTCGGCCACCGTCATCGAGACGCCGTTGGTCGATACGGATCCCGTGGCAACCACGTATTTCACCAGCTCGGGCGGCAGCGTGATTTCCACCAGGTGGCTCGAATCCAAGCGTCGTGACCTTGCTGATCGTGCCCACGCCGTCGACATGCCCCTGCACCATGTGGCCGCCCAGTTCGT
Organism: uncultured bacterium; assembly: GCA_963735175.1. GTDB lineage: Bacteria > Electryoneota > RPQS01 > RPQS01 > RPQS01 > CAVTJX01. Next base: position 195,068 of record CAVTJX010000018.1, read on the forward strand.
CTCCCAGCTTCATCGGCCGTTCCAGATTGACGCAGCTCCCGACGGCCAGATCGCCGAGGTTGGTCTTCTGCAGCGTGACTTCCATCAATTCCGTGGAAAACGCGTGCCCGTCGGTGGCGACCACGGTGGTGCAGCAGCCGCTGACGGCCACACTGCTCCCGATTTTCAGGTTGCCGCCCAGCACGCGCGCGTCGATTTTTAACAGGCGGCCGCCGGGCCGCTCTTCAATGGCAAGCACCGTCCCGGTGCCTTCAACGATCCCTGTGAACATGCGGATCCAACTCCAACCAGATGTCTTCGCCGATACGACGGCTGCGGCGAAGCGTGAAGTGCGGCACCTGGGCGAGCTCGGTCGCCCCGAGGTCCCAGATCGCCGGCCGTCCGTCGGCGCCTATGATTTTCGTGGCAATCGCCACGATGAACTTGTCGTATAATCCCGCGCGGATGAACGATGCGTGCAGCGTTCCCCCGCCTTCCACAAACAGCGACGTGATGCCGCGGGATGCCAGCAGCCGCATCGCTTCCGCCAGATCGATCTTCCCGTCCGCTCCCGCCGCGCACGTCAACACCGTCGCGCCCGTGTCCTCGATCGCCGCGCCGCCTGTCAGCCGGCGCCGTCGGCCGTGCGTGATGATCCACGTCCGCATCCGGTCCGCGCCGTGCAGAATCTTCGACTGCACAGGCACGTGCAAATGCGAATCGACTACGATCCGCAGCGGGTCGCGGCCCTTGATGTGCCGCACCGTCAATTCCGGATCGTCCTCCATCACCGTCACCGAACCCACCATCACCGCGTCCAGCTTCGCCCGCAGCCGGTGGACTTCCTTGCGCGCCGGCTCGCCCGTGATCCAGCGCGATTGCCCATTAGCCAGCGCGATCCGTCCGTCCAGCGATTGCGCGATCTTTAACAGGATCCACGGCCGGCCCTGCGTGATGTACGTCAGGAAGGGCGCGTTGAGTTCGCGCGCCTCGGCTTCCAGCACGCCGGATTCCACGGCGATCCCCGCCCCGCGCAATTCGGCGATGCCGCGGCCCGCCACCAGCGGATTGGGATCCACATGCCCAACCACGACGCGCGCCACGCCCGCGCGAATCAGCGCCTCGGTGCAGGGCGGCGTCTTGCCCATATGGCAGCAGGGTTCGAGATTGACGAATACCGTCGCTCCCCGCGTCTGCTCCGGAGAGAGCTTTTCGAGCAGCGCGATCTCAGCGTGCGAATCGCCAAAGCGGCGGTGATGCGCCTTGCCCAGCAACTCGCCCCGCTTCACCGCCACCGCGCCCACCAGCGGATTGGGACTGGTGAATCCCGTGCCCTTCACCGCTTCCCGCAGCGCAAGCCGCATGAAACGCTCGTCCTCCATCACCACGGACGGAACCGGAACCGCGACGTCAGGCGTAGCGTTCACACCGCCCTCGTGCGCGCTTTCAGCGCCGCGTCCACCAGCCGCTTCATCAGGGCCACCGGTTCCACGCCGCGCGCCCGCGCCGCCTTCGGCACCAGCGAATTCGCCGTCATGCCCGGCAGCGTGTTCAGTTCCAGACAGACGAAGTCCCCGTTATCCGCCACCAGAAAGTCCACCCGCGCAAAACCCGCGCAGCCCAGGGCGGCAAAGACCGTCTCCGCCGCGCGCTGCAGTTTCGTAGCCGTCGCCTCCGGCAGCGGCGCCGGGCAAAGATACTCCGTGCGGCCCGAGGTGTACTTGTTGGTGTAGTCGTAAAAGCCCTCTTTGGGCCGGATCTCGATCACCGGAAAGGCTTCGCCCTCGACAATCGTCACGGTGGTTTCGCGCCCCACGAACAGCGCCTCGATCAGCGCGTCGTCTCCCTGCTGCCTCACCGCTTCGAGTGCTGCGCCCAGTTCCGCTTTTTCGTAGACCTTACTAAGTCCTACGGTCGATCCTCCCCGCAGTGGCTTCACGATCACAGGATAGTAAAGTGCCTGGGCGATTCGTCTCCCCACGGCCTCAATTCCGCGCAGATCCCCTGCGTTTACTACGAAGCCGTCAGGCACCGGCACACCCGCGACGCGCAGCCGCGTGCAGGTCACTTCCTTGTTCATCGCCATCGCCGAAGCCAGCATCCCCGAGCCGGTGTAGGGCACTCCCACCCAGTCGAGTAGCGCCTGCAGCGTGCCATCCTCGCCATAGCCGCTATGCAGAATCGGAAACACCACGTCCGGCCTAAAGCCTTCAATTACGTTTAGCAACGCCGCCACGGTGCTCGTGTTCAACTTTCCGTTATTCACCGGTAACGGCGCGCTCACGCCAATCACCGGTGGCGCCAGCACGATCTCGGCGGTATGAACTTTCCCCGGAGATTCGGGATCATACTTCCGCACGTCATAGCCGGCCTCGGCCAGCCACTTCGCCACCGCGTCGCCCGAGGCCAAGCGAGACCACGCGCTCCGCCGACGCGCCACCGCACAGCACCAGCACTTTCATTGATCGCCATCCTGAAAATTCGAGGAATCGGAAATCACATCCGGCGAGCCCGACTGCGCGCGCTGCAATTGCACCAGCACGCGGTCGCGGCCCCAGATTCCCACCAGTTTCGCCAGTTCCGGCCCATGCGGCTGCCCGGTCAGCGCCGCGCGCAAAGCGCGCCACAAAGTCTTGCCCTTCACGCCGTGGGTTTGCCCCGCATCGGTCGCCGCCGTCTTAAACAACGCCTCCAGCTTCTCGAAATCGCTCCACACTTCCGGATCGAGCTGCGCCATGTGCGTCTCAAACTCCGCAATCACCTGCCGCGCGGTCTCGTCTTCCAGGATCGCCGCCATCTCCGCGTCCGGCGAGCCCAGCGGCATAAACACGTCGCGTACGCGCTGCACCATATCCGCGTAGGTTTCGGCGCCGCCGCGCAGCGTCTGCACCGCGTAGCGCACGCGTCGCTCGCCGTTGGCCGCGAAGAGGCCTTCCAAATCCGCGCGAATGTGGCCGATCAGTTCGTCGTCGTTCTGCGCCTTGATGTATTCCGCGTTCATCCACTTCAGCTTCGTCATGTCGAACACGGCTCCCGCCTTGCCGACACGCTCCAGCGAAAACTCGCGGATCAGGTCGCCCACCGTAAACATCTCGCGGTCGTCCTGCGGGTGCCAGCCCAGAAGCGCGACGAAATTGATCAGCGCCTCGGGCAGAATCCCCTTGTTGCGATAAGCTTCCACGGCCACGTCGCCGCTGCGCTTCGACATCTTGCTGCGGTCGGGATTCAACAGCAGCGGCAGATGCGCGAACTGCGGCAGTTCCCAGCCGAAGAATTGATAGAGCAGCACGTGCTTGGGCGTCGACGGCAGCCACTCTTCGCCGCGAATCACGTGGCTGATCTGCATCAGATGGTCGTCCACCACGTTGGCGAGGTGATACGTCGGAAAGCCGTCGGACTTCAACAGCACCTGGTCGTCCAGCGTGTCCGAATCGAAGCGCACCGGCCCGCGGATCAGGTCCTCCACCATCACCACGGCTTTCGGCGGCACCGCCATGCGCCAGACGTGCGGCTCGCCCGCTGCGATGCGCGCCAGCGCGCGCTCGCGGGCGATGGTCCGGCAGCGGCGGTCGTACATCGGCACTTCGCCGCGCGTCCCCTGCGCGTGTCGCATCGTCTTCCAGCATTTCGGTCGTGCAAAAGCAGGGATACGCGTGCCTCCGCCGCCAAGCTGCTGAACGTGCGTCGCGATACAGATCCAGCCGCTGCGACTGCACGTACGGCCCGTACGGCCCGCCGAGATATGGCCCTTCGTCAATATCCAGTCCCAGCCACGCCAGCACGTTCAGCAGGTTCTCCACCGCGCCTTCCACGAGCCGCGTCTGGTCCGTGTCCTCGATGCGCAGGATGAAATCGCCGCCCAGGCGGCGCGCGAACAGATAATTGTAGAGAGCGGTGCGCAGCCCGCCCACGTGCAGATAGCCCGTGGGACTGGGGGCATAACGGGTTCTAACGGTCATAGTCCTGTCCGGAACAGTCCACCAGCGCCACGGCCATCGCCGCGATGCCCTCGTTACGTCCCGTGAAACCCATCCGCTCCGTGGTTGTGCCTTTCACGGACATGCGGCTCGGGGAAATCGCAAGGGCGGCGGACAGTTCCTGTTTCATGTCGGTCAAATAGGGTGCGAGCTTCGGCTCCTCGCAGACCACGCTGGCGTCGATGTTGACCACCGTGCAGCCGTTCGCGCGCAGCAATTCCGCCGCGCGCGCCAGAAGCCTCAGCGAACGAATGTCTTTGTACTGCGGATCGGACGGCGGAAAATGCAACGCCCTTGTCGCCCAGCCCCGCCGCGCCCAGAATCGCATCGAGAATCGCATGCGCCAGCACGTCGCCGTCCGAGTGCGCTTCGAGTCCGAACTCCGCGGGAATTTCCACGCCGCCGAGCACGAGCGGCCGCCCGGAAATGCGGCGGTGTGCGTCAAAACCAGTGCCCACGCGGAGGTTCATGCCGTCCATCCCAGAACACAACAGGGCTCATGGGCTGTCGCGGCCATGAACCCTGTGACGTAAATCTGTCGCAAAATCGAGTTAGCGCAATCTCTCACGTGCCAATAGCTCGCGGGCGCGCGCCAAATCGTCCAAAGTCGTGATCTTGAAGTTTCGCGGATCGCCGTCAACCACACGGATGGGACCCAGGTTGAACTGCTCGATGAGGGATACGTCGTCGGTGGCTTCGAATCCGGTGGCGGCCGCCAGCTCGAAGGCGCGCACGGCCAGGGAGAAGAGAAGTGCCTGCGGAGTCTGCATGGCGACCAGCGATGCCCGGTCTACCGTCTGCGTAACGAAAGGAGGAAGGCCCGTCACACGCTTCAGCGTGTCGATAACCGGCAGTCCCGGGGCCGCCGCCACGCAATCGTGCCTCAGCGCCTCCAGCACGCGATCAATCACAATCCGCGTGACCAGCGGCCGGGCCGCGTCGTGAATCAGCACTGCGTCGGGTTCGCTGGTGATAGCCGCCAGAGCCAGGCCCACCGACTCCTGCCGGATACCGCCGCCGGTGATTACCTTCACTCGCCCCGCGCCCCATGCCAGCGTGGCGGCGCGTTCAAATTGCCCTTCAAAGCCGCGCGGCGCGGCAATGATCGTTTCAACACAGCGCGGATCCTGCAAAAAAGGCTCAGCCGCGTGCGAAAACAGGGCACGGCCGCCGAGGTCCAGCAGCGCTTTGGGCTGCGCCGCGCCGAGGCGGGAACCGCTTCCCGCCGCGGGCATCAACAGCACGTAATTCAAATGATCAGCATCGCATCGCCATAGCTGTAGAAGCGGTACTTCTCACGGATGGCATGGCGATACGCCTTCAGAATCAGTTCCTGGTCGGCAAACGCCGACACCAGCATCAGCAGCGTCGATCCCGGCAGGTGGAAGTTCGTCACCAGCCGGTCGACGACCTTGAAGTGATAGGGCGGATAAATAAACTTGTCCGTCCAGCCGCGCGAGGTCTTGATCCCGCCGTTGAAATTGGCGACGGTTTCCAGCGTGCGCGTCACGCTCGTGCCCACGGCGAGTCACCCGCTTACCGTTCTCGATCGCGCCGTTGATCGCGTCCACGGCGTGCTGGTTCACTTCGTAGTATTCGCTGTCCATGCGATGCCGCGAAAGATCCTCGACCTGCACCGGGCGAAATGTGCCCAGGCCCACGTGGAGGATGATCGGCACGATGTTGATACCCTTCTTGCCGACTCGCTTGATCAGTTCCTCGGAGAAGTGCAGCCCCGCCGTGGGCGCGGCCACCGCTCCCGAAACGCGCGCGAAGATCGTCTGGTAGCGTTCGCGATCCTCGACTTTCGGCTCGCGGCGGATGTAGGGCGGCAGCGGCGGCTGGCCGTATTTTTCCACCAGGGCGGCAAAGTCGCCGTCATAGTGGAAGCGCACCACGCGCCCGCCCGAGGTCGTGTTGTCGATCACCTCACAGGTAATGCTGTCCCCGATCATGATCGTATTGCCGGTGCGCACCTTGCGCGCCGGTTTGACCAGAACCTCCCACAACTCTTCGGTCAGCCGGCGGAGCAGAAAAACCTCAATCTCCGCTTCCGTCTTTTCCTTGTAACCGCGCAGGCGCGCCGGGAAGACGCGGGTCTCGTTGACGACGAGCACGTCTCCCGCATCAAGGTAATCCAGGACGTCGGTAAACTTTCCGTCCACAATCTGCCGCTTGTCCCGGTCCACGATGAGCAGCCGCGACTCGTCGCGGTGCGCCAGTGGTTCCTGGGCAATCAGCTTGTCCGGAAGAGCGTACTTGAAGTCCGACAGCCGGGGAGTGGTCTGCACTCCGCGCGGCTGGTAAACGGCCGAGGTGATGGGCATGCTTAGTATTCCAACTGCTTAGTTCATTTCCGGCGGGCCGGTTGAATCCCTTCTCCGCCGGAAACCCTCGTTTTCAGCCCCCGAACTGTCCTATAAAATCCTGGGCTGGTCCTGCACGGGCGCGGACACGCCCAGATGTCGAAATGCCAGTGGCGTCGCCACTCGTCCCCGTGACGTACGCTGTAAAAATCCCTGCCGGATGAGATACGGTTCGCACACTTCTTCGAGTGTCCCGTAGTCCTCGCCAACGGTGACTGCGAGTGTTCCCAACCCCACCGGGCCACCGTTGAATTTGAGAATGAGCGCCTGCAGCAGCCGCACATCCAGATCGTCCAGCCCGTACTCGTCGATTTCCAGCAGCTGCAGCGCTTCCCGCGCTAAAGCTCCCGTCACGCGCCCGTCACCGCGCACCTGCGCCACGTCACGGATGCGGCGTAAGAGCCGGTTGGCGACGCGTGGCGTTCCGCGTGAACGGACCGCAATCTCCGCCAGATCCTTCTTCATCCCACGCAACGTTCAAGATGCGCGCCGATCGCCGCAGAATCTGCAGCAGGTCGTCCGACTCGTAATAATCGAGCCGCAAGGTCATGCCAAAGCGCGCCCGCAGCGGGCTGGTCAACAGGCCCGCCCGCGTCGTGGCGCCCACCAGCGTGAAGCGCGGCAACTGGAGCTGGACCGAACGCGCCGCCGGACCCTTGTCAATCAGGATATCCAGCTTGTAATCTTCCATCGCGGGATAAAGGTACTCTTCCACCGCCGTCGGGACGCGGTGGATCTCGTCGATGAAGAGTACATCCTGCTCCCCCAGATTCGTCAACAGCCCCGCGAGGTCGCCCGGCCGTTCCAGCACCGGCCCGGTGGAGATGCGGATGGACGCACCCATCTCGCGCGCCATCAGGTGCGCGAGCGTCGTCTTCCCCAGTCCCGGAGGGCCATACAGCAGGCAGTGATCGAGCGCTTCCCCCGCTCGCGCGCCGCCTGGATAAAAATCGATAGTTGATTCTTGACCCGTCCCTGGCCGATAAAATCGTCAAACGTCGTCGGCCGGAGCGATTGCTCAAGATCGCGGTCCTCATCGTGAATCTGTGGTTCGATAATTCTCGGCATTAACCCATCCTGAGCGACAACCGGATCAGTTCCTCAACTCCCTCCGCGCCCTGCTTGCGCGCGGAGTCCACGGCCTTTTCCGCCTCCGCCCGCGTGAATCCCAGCGCGCAGAGCGCATCCACCGCTTCGAACACGTTGCCGCCCCTCGCTCCGCCCGTCACGGCGAAATCCGGTACCCCTTCGCCCAGTTTCTTCTTCAGCTCCAGCACGATCCGCTCGGCGATCTTCGCCCCGATGCGCGGAATGCTTCGCAGCCGGATGGCGTCGCCTTCCACCACGGCGCGGCGGATCACCTCGGGCTTCGCCGCCGACAGCGCCACGATCGCCAGCCGCGGCCCCACGCCGTTCACCGTGATCAGGTGCTGAAACAGCCAGCGTTCTTCCTGCGTCGAAAACCCCCACAGCGTCAGTTCGTCTTCGCGCAGTTGCAACTGCGTCCAGAGCCGCACGGGCTCGCCCTGGGCCGGCAGATCGTCGTAGGTCGTCACGGAAACATTGGCGCGCACACCGAGTCCCCCCGTTTGCACCACGGCAAAGGACGGATTCTTGATCGCCAGTACGCCCTCAACGAAATCGATCATCCGGCGGCTTTCGCGGTTAACGCGCGTTCGGGATGCATGGCCCGGCAAATTGCCACCGCCAGCGCATCGGAAATGTCGGCCTCATCCTCGTCGAATTCCAAACCCAGCATTCGGCCTACCACATAGGCCGACTTGCGCCTTGGTCGCGCCGCCGCGCCCTACCACCGCCTGCTTGATTTCACGCGGGGCGAAGCTGACCACGGGCACGCCGCGCGTCTCCGCCGCCAGCATCGCCGCAGCGCGGGCATGGCCGAGCGCGAGCGCGCTGACGGCATTGGGTCCGATATAACCGCTTTCCACGGCGCATTCAGTGACATGGTGGGACGTCACCACTTGCTGCAATCCCGAAAACAAGTGCTCCAGCCGCTGTCCCATCGACTGTCGCGGGGTTGTGTGGAACTTCCCCGAATCCACATACACCACGTGTCCCGCCGTCGCTTTCACGACGCCCCAGCCGGTGGTCGCAAGTCCCGGATCAACTCCCAGTATGATTTCTGTGGGCATGACGTAAACGGGCGGCTTACCGCAGCGAGTCCATTACGGCATCGTCCATTTCAAAATTCGCGTAGACGTGCTGGGTATCGTCCAACTCTTCCATGGCGTCGATCAAACCCAGCAGCGACTTGGCCGAATCGGCCTCCACTTTCACGGTCGTCTTGGGAATGTACGAAATCTCAGCCGAGCTGACTTTTTTGCCCTTGGCTTCGATCCCGGCTTTCACCTTGTATAGGTCTTCGGGGTTGGTGAAGATTTCCCAGAGGGTCTCATCGCCCTTCACATCGTCCGCGCCGGCTTCGATGGCGATTTCCATGATTTCGTCTTCGCTGCCCTGATCACCTTCGAGTGTCAGGTAACCCTTGCGATCGAACATCCACGCCACCGCGCCCGCTTCGGCCATGGTCCCGTTTCGCTTCGTGAAGACGTGACGGACATCGCCCACGGTGCGATTGCGATTATCGGTCACGCATTCGACCAGTATAGCCACTCCGCCCGGCCCGTACCCTTCATAGCGGATTTCTTCCAGAACCTGCCCTTCAAGTTCCCCCGCGCCCTTCTTGATCGGCCCGGTCAATATTGTCAGTTGGGCATGTTGGCCGCTTTGGCCGCGTCCACGGCGCTGCGCAGGCGAGGGTTCGCATCGGGATTCGATCCTCCCAGACGGGCTGCGATGTTGATTTCCCGAATGAGCCGCGTAAACACGGAACCGCGTGCAGCGTCAATCTTCTCTTTCTTGCGACGAATCGTCGCCCACTTGCTGTGACCGGACATAGGCTTGTAGTTTCTATTGACGTTTGAACAGATTCGCTGTTTTAGTCCGCACGATAAGTCGTGACCCACTCGCGGATGTACTTCGATGGGTACCGAAGTCGGGGTTCCTGGACCGAAAGAGCCGGCCTACTCCCATCGATTCCAATTGACTCGGCTTCTTCTCGGGGGATAATTCCGCCACCCGTCAGCAAAACGTCCGACAATCCCTTTTGTTCCATCAACTTAAGCACTGCCGGGAAGATCGTCATATGGGCTCCGGAAAGGATCGACAATGCGATTACATCGACATCTTCCTGGATCGAAGCCTCGACAATCATCTCCGGGGTTTGGCGGAGGCCGGTATAAATAACCTCCATCCCAGAATCACGAAAAGCAGCCGCCATGACCTTGGCTCCGCGGTCGTGCCCATCAAGGCCCGGCTTGGCAACCAAGATTCTGATTTTCCTATCCATAGGGGATGTCTGTGGGGTTCGAAAATGTGGGGGAGATGGATGTACGCACTTTACCCTTGCTAAGCCTTTAATATACAAAAAAAGAGGCCGGAAATCAACGATCATTTCCGGCCCGGTGCGGGCAATTTGAGTTTTTGTCCTCGTCGAAGCAAAGGTTTAGCTTTGATCGGTCGGGACCTTGCCTCTTTGTCCCTTCGCGAACTTTCCCGGCGGATTCGCTTTCGCTGTCAAAATGGCCCACGTGGCACCCACGACAGCCAGTACGGCCATCCCACTCCAGAAGAGCAGCGGGGGTAAATGAGTCTCGGTTCCGTTGTACATTCCGTACGATTGAATTCCCAACTTCACCGATATCCAACCCACGAGCAAATAGGCCATATGTTCGAGGCCGGGCCAGCGATCGAGCAACGTCAGGAAGCCACCGGCGGCGAAACGCATGGCGATAATCCCCAGGATCCCGCCCGCGTAAATCAGCCACAGTTCATTGGAGAGCGCCACCGCAACCATCACGCTGTCTACAGCAAAGGCAACGTCAGTAAGTTCCACCGCAATGACAGTTCCCCAGAAGCCCGTGTGTCGAACCTGTCGTTCCTTCTTTCCACCCGTAACCCGCCGCAGAATAAAATGATTGAATGTGAGGTAAGCCAAATAGCCGGCGCCGATTGCGCTTAGGTACCAGAATTTAATGATATACGAAGCGAAAATCAGCATGAAAAAGCGGAACACAAAGGCTCCGGCGATTCCATACAGTAACGCCCTTTTCTGCAGCGGCTTAGGCAGATGTCGAACGAGCACCGCGAGCACGAGTGCGTTATCAGCCGAGAGCAACCCTTCCAGCACAATCAGCGTGCCGATGACCGTTGCGGCATGCAATAAGTACGCTTCATTCATGAAAATCGATCCATCCGGGGTAGTTAGAACCAATAAGTTACGAAAACTACCCCGGATTTACAAGCGGCATCAATCCGGTTCGGACACGGCCACCGGAATCAGGGTCAAACGTTCGCCATCAGCCTCGACCGTCACCGTCTGCCCGGGTACGATCCGGCCGGACAACAGCTCTTCGGACAGTGGATCCAGCAACAGGTGTTGCAGTGCCCGCTTCATGGGCCGCGCCCCAAACACGGGGTCGTAGCCGGTGCGGAGGATGACGTCCTTGGCGCGGTCGGTGATGTTCAAGCGAATGTCCTGGGCGTCGAGGCGGCGGGCGATCCGGCGGATCTGGATGTCGACGATGGCGCGAAGCTGCTCGCGCCCCAGCGGCTTGAAGACGATGATTTCGTCGATGCGGTTCAGGAATTCCGGCCGGATCGAGCGGCGCAGCAGTTCCAGCACGTCGCGCTGTACAAGTTCGTATTCGTGGCCGCCATGTTCGAGGGCTTCGGCGCGGGCATTGATGAGGTCCGAGCCGAGGTTCGAGGTCATGATGAGGATCGTGTTCTTGAAATCGACGGTGCGGCCCTGGCTGTCGGTCAGGCGGCCATCGTCCAGCACTTGCAGGAGGATGTTCCAGACGTCGGGGTGGGCCTTTTCGATCTCGTCCAGCAGCACCACGCTGTAGGGGCGGCGGCGGACGGCTTCGGTGAGCTGGCCGCCTTCTTCGTAGCCGACGTAGCCCGGAGGCGCTCCGATCGAGGCGCGAAACCGTATGCCGTTCCTGATACTCCGACATGTCGATGCGCACCATGGCGTTCTCGTCGTCGAAGAGGAACTCGGCAAGGGCTCGCGCCAGTTCGGTCTTGCCGACGCCGGTGGGACCGAGGAAGAGGAAACTGCCGAGAGGCTTGTTGGGGTCGGAGAGGCCGGAGCGGCCACGGCGGATGGCTCCGGCAACGGCGGTGACGGCCTGATCCTGACCGACGACGCGCTGGCGAAGGTTGTCTTCCATGTGCAGCAGCTTCTCGCGCTTCGCCTTCGAGCATCCGCGAGACCGGGATCTTCGTCCACTTGGCAACAACTTCGGCAATGTCTTCTTCGGTCGACTTCCTCCTTTAACATCCCGCCTTCAGTCTGTACCTGGAAAGTTGCTGGTGAGCCTTCTCGAGCTGGCTTTGCAGTTCGCGGATCTGACCGTAGCGGATCTCGGCAACGCGGGCGAGGTTGCCTTCGCGCTCGGCCTTCTGTTCTTCGCCGTGGAGCTGTTCGATCTGCTCTTTCAGCGCGCGGATCTTTTGAATGACCGTGCGCTCTGTCTCCCACTGACCGCGCAGCGTGCGCTCTTCGGCTTTCAACTCGGCGATTTCCTCGTCAATACGGGCGAGGCGTGCACGGGAGGCATCGTCGCGGTCACGGGAGACGGCGACCTTCTCGATTTCGAGCTGGCGGATGCGGCGCACGAGATTGTCGATGGCCTCGGGCATCGAATCCAGTTCCAGTCGCAGCTTGGAGGCAGCCTCGTCAATCAGGTCGATGGCTTTGTCGGGCAGGAAGCGGTCGGTGATGTAGCGCTGCGAGAAGCTGCGTGGCGGCGATCAGCGCGCCGTCGGTGATGCGCACGCCGTGATGGACCTCGTACTTCTCCTTGAGGCCGCGCAGGATGGAAATCATGTCCTCGAGTGGTCGGCTCACTCACCATAATCGGCTGGAAGCGGCGCTCGAGGGCGGCGTCCTTTTCGATGTGCTTGCGGTACTCGTCCGTGGTGGTTGCGCCGATGCAGTGCAGTTCGCCGCGCGCGAGGGCGGGCTTCAGCAAATTGGAAGCATCCATCGAGCCTTCGGCCCGGCCCGCGCCCACAAGGTTGTGTAGCTCGTCGATGAAGAGAATGATCTTGCCTTCCGCGCCGATGACCTCTTTCAGCACGGCCTTCAGGCGCTCCTCGAAATCGCCGCGGAATTTGGCTCCAGCAACGATGGCTCCCAAATCCAGAGCGACGACGCGCTTGTTCTTCAGGGTCTCGGGCACGTCGCCGGAGACGATGCGCTGCGCGAGGCCCTCGGCGATGGCGGTCTTCCCCACTCCGGGTTCGCCGATGAGCACCGGGTTGTTCTTGGTGCGGCGCGAGAGCACCTGCAAGACGCGGCGGATCTCCTCGTCGCGGCCAATCACCGGATCGAGCTTGCCACGACGCGCAAGGTCGGTCAGGTCGCGGCCATATTTCTCCAGCGCGCGGTATTTGCCTTCGGGATCCTGATCCTTGACGCGCTGGCCACCGCGCAGGTCGCGCATGGCCTGAAGGATGCCATCGCGGGTGATCTTCAGATCGCGGAAGAGCGTGCGCACCGCGCCGTCTTTGGTATTAGTCAGGGCGAGCAGCAGATGCTCGACGGGAAGAAACTCATCGCCGAGGGCGCTCGATCTCTTTCAGCGCGTCTTCGAAGAGCTGCGAGGTTTCGGGCGCAAGGTAGGTGGAGCCGACCTGTCCCGTCACCACGGGCATGCGCGACAGTTCGACATCGACGAGCCGCCGCACGTCATCGGGGCGTGCGCCGAGCTTGGCGAGGATGTCGGCAGCAATACCTTCGTCATCTTTCAGCATGCCCGCGAGCATATGCAGCGGCGAGAGCGCCTGCTGGTTTTTATCCCGCGCCGAGCCGCTGCGCCGCTTCGAGCGCTTCCTGTGCTTTAATCGTCCACTGGTCGATATTCATAGGTCAGATTTCCAACTGCGAAAGTGCCGTATTTCGGGGAGAAGAATAATTTTTTGACGAAACGGATTAGGAAGAAGAACCACCGGCCGTGAATATTTGGATCAGGAACCTCATTGGATATACAGCTCGGCTAATTTGACTAGACATTGGTTCAGCCCATGAAACGGTCTCGATCAATCACTTTCGAAAGTTGACTCTCAAGTAACGCAGGTATAGTTTCCCATTTATCCTGTAGTTCTTTCATTGATCGAATTGGGTGGACAAAATGAATATACGCCTCTTCAACATTTTCGCGTGTACGGAGAGCAATACCGTACGAATCCGATTCCTCATATCGCTCAAACTAAGGTAAGGCCTGCCGTATTCGACCAAGCGGCACGGTCTTCAGTGAACACGCGACTACGTCTAACCGCACATTCTTTGAACGCATTAGCTGATGAAACCTCGGCTCATCCTTCTAATATCGAGGAAGGTAGATGCTCATAAATATCTATATTGGATTGACGTACTGACATGAAGGTGCGAATAAAGACTACGTGCAGTAACGTGTCCGTTAGCTTAAACGCCACTTTATGACCATGACGCCAAAGTTGTAAACATTCAAGGATCTTGAACCCTTTTTGTGACAATGCCAAGTGAACGTATTCAGATACTTTGCTTTGTTGCTCGACAATTGATAGACACGAAAATGCCTTTCTCGCTTGCAACTGCGCAGTCTGCTCATCTTGTCTTCTTAAGTAGTGGTGCACTTACTGTAGAGATTCGTTTACTCAGCCGGTCTCCAAAATCCGAATTAGGCCACTCGATGATGTTCTTCATCTGAAGATCAAAATGCACTCTAAGATTCCCATTCGGATCATTTTCTTTATCCTTAAAGTGATCCCGGCGAGCGGTGAAAATTACTGGTTTTCCCATACCATGTACTTCTCCCGGCTTCGTAGTATACTGAAGGACGGGCATAAGTTAAATCAGCTATGCAGAAATCGCAAGAATCAATCAGCTTAAGGATTTTATTATCGATGTCATCATTGTGAATGATCCGATCAACACGCCGTGGCTGCAGCTTATGCGTCGTTAAAAGTGGTTCAATCTTCGAATCGTAGAGCTCATCGACATCTGCCCTCCCGAAGGCGCAAGCAACAAAGCAGGATAATTTCTTCATGTGCGATATTGAATATGTTCGATTAACGGGATTAACCGAGACTCTTCAAGTGATCCTTCAGCCGAAGACGGCTTCAGGATGACACGCGGGTGGGCGTGTGCTTTGTCTGTAGTGGCTCGCGTGCGTTAGCGGGCGGGTCGCGCGCCGGATGCTAGTCGCCTGCGATGTTCTATCTCCCGCGCTTGACCCGCCCCTACACAGAGACCCGAACAGAGACGGAACACGTGGGCGCGGCGAGAAGCCGAGATCCTTCAGCCGAAGACGGCTTCAGGATGACGCACGGTTGGTTGTGCGCTGTGATCGAAACGGTTCGCGTGCCTTAGCGGGCGGGTCGCGCGCCGGGATTTGAAACGGTTCGCGTGCATTAGCGGGCGGGTCGCGCGCCGGGATTGAAATGATTCACGTGCTTTAGCGGGCGGGTCTTAGACCCGCCCCTACGCGGAGAATTGCCATTCGATTGCCGCATGATGCAAGGGGCGCGGGCCGGGATTTCAGCCCCGGCCCGCGCAGATATTTCGATTTCAGATTCCGGGCAGGTCGCGGACGACCTGCCTTGGCGGAAAAGTGGACACGGCAAGCCGTGTCCCTACAAATCATCCATTCATTTCTTGTTCTTGTCGTCGACGACTTCGTAGTCGGCGTCTTCGACGTGACCGGGGCCGTCATCGCTTTGCGGGGTGCTCTGTTCAGCGGACGGTTGGGGTTCGCCCTGGGGGGCACCCTGCTGATAGAGGGACGGAGCGATTTGCGACCAGACTTGCGTTAAGGCTTCGCTGGAGGATTTGATCTCGGCCATGTCGCTGCCCTTCAAGGCGGCCTTGACGCGCTCCACCGCGGCGCTCAGGCGGTCCTTGTCGGCGGGCTGGATCTTCTCTTCGAGCTTCTTTCATCTGGCGCTCGGTCTGGAAGACCATGGCGTCGGCGCCATTGCGGATTTCGACTTCCTCGCGCTTCTTGGCGTCCTCGGCGGCGTGGGCCTGGGCGTCGGACTTCATCTTGGCGACTTCCTCTTTGGAGAGGCCGGAGCTGTGCGTGATCTTGATGGACTGTTCGCGGTTGGTAGCCTTGTCCTTGGCGCTCACTTGCAGGATGCCGTTGGCGTCGATATCAAACGTCACCTCGATCTGCGGAACGCCGCGCGGGGCCGGCGGCAGACCGTCGAGGGTGAAGCGGCCGATGGACTTGTTATCGACGGCCAGCGGACGCTCGCCCTTGCAGCACGTGGATTTCCACCGACGGCTGACTGTCGCTGGCGGTGGAGAAGGTCTCCGTGCGGCGCGTGGGAATCGTGGTGTTGGCTTCGATCAGGTGCGTGGTCACGCCGCCCAGGGTTTCGATGCCGAGAGACAGCGGGGTCACGTCGAGCAGCAGCACGTCCTTCACATCGCCCGCAAGAATGCCGCCCTGAATGGCCGCGCCCACGGCGACGACTTCATCGGGATTCACGCCCTTGTGGGGCTCGCGGCCAAAGAACTCCTTCACCAGTTCCTGAATGCGCGGCATGCGTGTGGAACCACCGACGAGGATCACTTCGTCGATGTCGGAGGGTTTGAGGCCCGCGTCACGCAACGCGCTGCGGCAGGGCTCGATGGAACGCTGCGACAGGTCCTCGGTAAGCTGCTGGAACTGCGCGCGGGTGATCGTCATATCCAGATGTTTGGGGCCGTCGGCGGTGGCCGTGATGAACGGCAGATTCACCTGCGTCTGGGCCGAGCCGGAAAGTTCGATCTTCGCCTTTTCGGCCGCTTCGCGCAACCGCTGCAGTGCCATCGGGTCCTTGCGCAGGTCGATGCCTTCATTCTTCTTGAATTCGTCGGCGAGGTGATCGATCAAACGCGTGTCCCAGTCGTCGCCGCCCAAATGCGTATCGCCGTTGGTGGACTTGACTTCAAACACGCCGTCGCCGAGTTCGAGAATCGAAATATCGAACGTGCCGCCGCCGAGGTCATAGACGGCCACGGTCTCGTCCTTCTTCTTGTCGAGGCCGTAGGCGAGGCTCGCGGCGGTGGGCTCGTTGATGATGCGCAGAACTTCGAGGCCCGCGATGTCGCCCGCGTCCTTGGTGGCCTGCCGCTGCGCGTCGTTGAAGTAGGCCGGGACGGTGATGACGGCCTTGGTGACTTTTTCGCCGAGGTAATCTTCGGCGGCCTGCTTCATCTTTTGCAGAATCATGGCCGAGATTTCGGGCGGGCTGTAGTCCTTGTCGTCGATCTTGACCTTGGCCACGCCGCCGCTGTTGACGATTTCGTAGGGGACGCGGCGCATTTCTTCGCTGACTTCGTCCTGCCGGCGGCCCATGAAGCGCTTGATGGAATAGATGGTGCGTTTGGGATTGGTGACAGCCTGCCGCTTGGCGGCCGCGCCCACCAATCGCTCGCCCGTTTTGGAAAACGCAACGACCGAGGGCGTCGTGCGCGCGCCTTCGGCATTGGGGATGACCACCGGTTCACCGCCTTCTACCACGGCGACGCAGGAGTTTGTGGTTCCGAGGTCGATTCCGATAATCTTGGACATGCCGTTTTATCCTTTCTGGTCAGATGTGGCTTGTGGGAAAACTATCATACTCCCATTGAGCAAGGAATGGGCCAGTACTATAAGTACTAAAATATCAAAGTGTTAAAGTGCTAAGTGGCCAAAACGGCCACTATAATATCTGTCATTCTGGCAGACTTCTGGGACGGACGCGCCGCCACATCTGCCAAGCTGACCGAACTTCATCCGCTGGCCCGAGGATTTCGGCTACCTGTAACACCGTTTCGATTTCGATGGGGTCCCCCCCCAGATTCAGTGCGCCGAGCAGATGACTGTGCAGTTGCCGCGTGAAGCCCTGCACGGCGAGGACGGCAACCTCGAGCAGCTCGCGCCAGTGTTCCGGAAGACCGGGCCGCGAGAGCACGAGGCCATAACCGACGAGGACGGTCCACTTTTCGAGTTCGGGCGAGATCGCGCAGAGATTGGCGCGCAGCTTCGCCACGTGCTCGCGGTAGACTTCTGACTGCAATTGATAGCCGCGTTCGAGCCAGAAGCGAGCATCAAATTGGGCGAGTTCATCCTCCAACGGCGGCAGACCGGCGCCGTATTCTTCGCGAATCTGAAAGGCAGCTTCGAGGGAGGCTTGAAAGCCCGCCAGTAGAAAAAGCTGGAGGGCGGTCTCGCGCAAAGCGTCGCTGGAAAAGCCCTGTTCCCGGTAGCGGGAGAGCAGCAGCCGCGCTGCGGGATCCTGCGGTTTGAGCCAGAAGGATCGACAGCGCGGCTAAGTAAATCAGAAGGTGCGGACGCGGAACGCTCTTCGGCCAGGGCGATAATTCGCCCGGCGGAATTTGAATCCAAGGCGTGTCTCCCAGACGATCTTGTGGGGCGAATGTCAGCTCGAGATGCGCTTCTTTTCGACAAACACCGGGTGCCAGCCTTTATCGGTCATGACGTAGACGCCGGAAGATACCATGCCTTCAGGCGGCGGCGATTCCATATTCTCCACCTGCGGATGCTTGATGACATCGAGCAGAGCTACGGGCCGGGGCACCGCGCCGCCGGGCTGGGGAGGCCGCACTCCGGGCAGACCGCCCGGTTTGCCGGTTTTCTGCGCCGCGCGTTCGCGCGCGCCTACCGGATCGATGCCGTGCGCCTGGCGCAGCTTGTCCATTTTGGCGCTGATCGCCTTCCGGGTCACACCAAAACGGTCGGCCAGTTCCGCCATCGGAACTTTGCCGTAATTGTCGAGCAGAAATTTCTCTTCCGCCGCTGTCCATTTCTTGGCCATTTGCTCGAAAACTCCTATCGAATATCTGAATGTTTGCGATCGGGAAACTACCGTCCGGTCAGCGCACCAGCAGCATTTTGCGGGTGATCATTCCGTCGGAGCTTTGCAGCCGGCAATAGTAGATGCCACTGGGTGCGGCCAGGCCGCCACCGGACGTGCCGCGCCACACAGTGCGGTGTGCGCCGGCGGACAGGTCGGCATCCACCAATGTGGTCACATGCTTGCCTAAGATATCAAAGACGACCAGCGTAATATGCGCCGCGCGCGGCAAAGCAAAGTCAATCGTCGTTTCCGGGTTGAACGGATTCGGATAATTTTGCGCCAGAGTCAGGACCTGGGGAAGAACCGCATCGCGCTCCGGTTCAGCTCCCGCGGAAGCGATCGGTACGGCCCGCTGGAAAGCCAGCACGTTGTCGCCGGTGATAGTTACCATCACCGAGTGTTCGGTACCGGCAGCGAAAGGAATCGTCAGTGACGGCTGGCCGGGTTTCATCCACAAGGTGGTGAACGTGCTGTCGTTCAGCCACAGGGTCACGTTCAGGCTTTCGGCGGTGACCGCGCTCAGGTTGCTGATGGTGACGGTGAGGTTCTCCGGGGCGAGGGGCAACGCCTCGGGCAGCGTCACATCCAGCCGCAGGGGTGTTTTGGTGAACACCTGCAGCGAGGGATCGCCCTCCACAAGGTACTGGCGGAACATCGTCTTCATAACCTCGAGTACACTCGCGTCACTCAGGTACTTGCCCATCAACTCCCACGTCATCATCTTGCCGGCGGCGAGGCCGGATGCGAGTTCGAGCACGTCATAATCAAGCCACGCCCGATACAGCGTGGAATCGAGGCAGTCATTGTAAACCGTGTGCGTATTCCAGGTGGGGCCGATGAAGCCGGCGGCACCGCGCGGCAACGAGGGCGTGCCCATATTCAGCCAGCGCTCGCCAAAACCATACGGTTCGGAAAAATCACTGTCGAATTGACCGACACCGCAGCCGATGCCGGTCACGATCGGCAACCGTCCCACGTTGTTCAGGGATTCCACTTCCGGAAGGTGGAAGTTGATGCCCGCCCAGCCATCGGCCCAGCCACTGCCACGATAATTGACGAAATTGACTCCCTGATTGACCCACTGTATCAGCAAGGATCCGCTGGCGCCCGGCCCCCACAGCGAGTCGATATGAGTGAAACCGCGGGCGAGCATGACGGTGCGCACGTCCCGCTTGGTTACGTGCTGGCTGTTTTCGGTGAAATCCGCCGCCATCGCCGCACGCTGAAAGCGCAAACTGTCGACGGCGAAAGTGTCGCGCTCGTACGCCAGCACCCGGGCGACATTGTTCATCACGCCCGTCTCGGAATTCACCACCCAGCGGCCGATGAATACTTCCGGAAACACGTCGGTGCCGAGTATTGCCGAAAAGTACAACTCGTTGGTGTACTGCCCCGCAAAGGTTTCGGTGCTGAATCGCGTGGGCGGGTCATTGGTGAAAATGGCGCTCACCGGGAGCACATGTTCATCGCCCACCAAGAGAACATAGTCGACGCGGTTCGAGGCGGTATTTACGAACGCGCCGATCCGGTTCCTGACATTCAGCGGCGTGGGATTCGCTCCAATATCGCTCGTCGGAAGCACATCCACCTGCATGCCGCGCTGCTGTTTCCACTTCACAAACGGCGCCAGCAGTGGAATATAATAGTCCGGCGCGATGATCAGCATATGGGACGGCGCAGTCGTGTAAAAATTCGGGATGTATTCCCAATTCGTGACCACCGCCTGAAACACCTTCTGCCAGGCTCGCGAAAACGTCTGCGGCGGAATACTCACGGGATTCTCACCCGGAGTCCCATCGATGTCGATGCGCACGACCGCCTGATGCAGCACCTGGCAGGAGTCGTTGCCATTGACATAGGAGAGAGGATGGAAGGTCACGGGAACAACCCGCACACCGCCGAGGACGCCGACACTCCCTAAACTGACCCGGGGCGGACGTGGATTGTTCTCGGGAAAACTCACCGGTGTGGAGCGGAAGGCCACACTGTCCCAGCTTTCGACGCTGACTGACGGCGCGCCGCCGGGCGGCAAGGCGACCAGGATCGTAAACCGCGGCAGTAAAGTGCCCGTCGGATTCATTTCCCCCCATAATCCGTCGAGCTTGCGCGACAGATTGAGCAGCGTGTCCCCGGGCAATCGTGCCATGTTCAGGCTCAAGCGAACACGTTCCGCACCGGATTCCAAAACAGTAATATCAGGTGAGAATTGCGCGTGGTGGTAAACACCAAAAGGCGGTTCCGCGGGCACCGCCCAGGCGGAGACAGAGAGCAGGCTGATCAAACCCAGCATCAGCCCGAGAAATCCGGTACAGTGGATGCGGATCACAGTCAATCTCCCTTCAAAACGGTAAAGAACTTCCCACATACCGGCATCAAAGAGCGACCTTTTTCGTTGTCACCGCCGTCTCGTTCACTCTGGTATGCCCATCCGGGTCAATAATGCTCTATTATTCAATTCTTCACGCTGGGGTTGACAAATCCCAGCCCCCTTAGTATCTTGAACTCCTAATCACTCCTTTTGAAGCCAGTTTGTCATTATCAATTACCTCTGGCCTTACGAAATTGCCCACAACAAACCACCCGTTAATCATTAATGTTTAATAATTAAGAGCTTGCTAATGCTACAAAAATGGGCGGGTATATTCGGTATCAAAGAGGCAATATAGAGGATTCCTCCGCGCAAGTCAAGCCGGTTCAGAAATTGGAACCGTTTCTCTTGATTTTCTTCGGTGTATCGGGATAAAATCCGCTATAATTCGGTTGCATGCAACAATGTTCAGGTCAGCCTGCGCTGCACTTGGCTAACTAATCTCTTTAAAAACATAATCATATAGATACGAACGAAACATGTCACCCTTTTGTATCGCTCGAAAAGGTGGAGCAGAATTTGCCCCATTTTGAGTTGATAGATTTTCAGGTTCACGATTTTTGTAGGGATAAGGAACGGATGATGAGTGCTTCTTGCCGGTTCGGTCGCTGGTTGATCATGCCTGTCCTTGCTGCGGTATTGTTGCTTTTCGGCGGCATCGCCGCGGCCGAGCCGCCTGATGACGGCTCAGCAGACGCCGCTACACAGGTCTGGGAAGAGATTCAGGCACTGAAGCAGCGGGGTGAAGACATTCCCCAGGCACTTTACGACCGCTATTTTGCCCTCAACGGGGCCGAGGGCCCCGCGGTTGGTCCACGACCCGAAGGTGGGGGAACCGGGGGGCTGGACCAGGGAATCGATGGCTGTCCGGGACTGCTGATCACCCAAACCGGCAGCACGCTCAACTTCAGTGACGCCGGACAAACGAACGATGCGCAGAACGATTGTACTAATCCGCCCTGCCGCACCGGGCGAGACCTGATCTATGCCGTCGACCTGATCCGCTCATCGTGGTTGCAGATTTCCACCTGCGGTTCGACTTTTGATACCTATCTCTGTATCTTCCGCAACTCGTGCCTTACACCGGGACAACTGCCGGTGCTCGTCAACGACGACGCGCCGGGGATATGCGGCGGGTATTCGCTGAAGGCGGCCGTCAGCGCCTGCTTCCTTGAGGCAGGCCGGTATTACATCGTGCTCGACGGCTATAACGCTGTGGCTGCCGGGCACTACATGTTTTCCGTGCGCGAGATCCCCGACAGTATCTGCGGCTCCGTTCCCGAGATCGCGTGTCCCGCCAACTTCCGCCAGCATGTGGAAGGTACCGATGAAGCGCCGTGCGAATTCGGCATGACCGTGGCGTGCGAAGACGGTATCTGCGGTGAGATTGAGCCGCGCGGCGACCTCGACGAATTCACGTTTTCGCTCGACGCGTGCAGCCAGGTTGAATTCTCCGTCTACGCCGACGATACGCCGGGCCGCAGCGGTTTCGGCCACGGTCTCAACCCGACCGTGCGGCTTCTCGGCGCGCCCGGGTGCGACTTTCCGCTCTACGTAAACGACAACTCGGGCGGCAGTCTACCTTTACCTGTCGGCAACGACAGTTGGCTGCGGACGCTCTGCCTGCGGCCCGGAACTTACTGGTTCGAGATCGCCGGTAATGCCACGACCGGCCCGTACGAATTCACCATCCATTGCACGCCATGCCTGCCCGTCCCGCCGGTTGTTGGCATGACGGTGACACATCCCAGCGCCAATCGTAATTGCCTGGCCTGGCCGGCGCAGCCGGGAGCCCCCACCTATTACATCTGGCGCCAAGCGTCCGGCGACAATTGGATCCAAGTGGGTTCGACATACCGCACGACGTTCTGCGAAACGCTTTCCGGCGGAAACGGGGCCGTGTATCAGGTCTTCACCGATCCCTGCGGCCGGCCCACAGCGGGATAACCGGCACAATCAAAAGTATCCAATGCGATCAGCCAGCCCCTGCGGACTGGCTGATTTTTTATCGTGAAGCTTGCGCGGATTGTCGCTCGAGAATGACCACCTTGCGGCAATACGGAGGAAAGTCGAGCACATGAACGAGGCGCTTCAGCGCCCGGGGACGGCGCTTGTATAGCCGGGCCGTACGGCGCGCCACAATCTTCAGCGTGCCGAAGAAGACGACGCCCACATGCAGAAACGCATTTTCTTGTCCGTAGGAATGCACGGCCATGGAATCCCCCGCCGCGCTCAGATATTTGCGCGGATCCGGATAAGGATGCCGCAAGTGTTCTACCAGCCACCACGGTTTGGGAACCCGCACGATCCGCAAGCATGAATAGATTACGTTCAGGACGTGATCGGCAAAGCGCCCGAAGCCGCCGTAAGGATGAGTGATGACCACCTTCCGGCGCGCCACGCGGCACATCTCGGCGAGCATGAGCGGACGAATATCGGGTGGAACATGCTCCAGGACCTCAATGCAGAGGACATAGTCGAAACTGCGATCCGCAAACGGCAGCTCCGTGCCACTCGCGCGCACGGCGCGCTGGGTCGGAATCGGCGGCTCGGGATACCACGGGTCCACCCCGACGAACGGGTGCGGCAGAACCGCGCCCAACCCCTGTGGTCCGGCGCCGATTTCAAGAATCGTCCCATCCGGCACGGGACCCAGCAACTGGTCGATGATCTCGTAGCGAACGATTTTATCGAGCATGGAATTTCCGGTCAGGCGGTCAGGTAGCGATTACCCAGGTGGAGCGAGCCCGCAGCCAGTGCGAGGTAGGTCAGCACCAGCACGACCGGCGCCGCCCACAAACCAATGATCGGCATGAGAATCAGGTCGGCAACCACATTGAGTATCAGGGAAGCGGAGAGAATCGGAATGCTGATCTGCGGCTTGCCGATGCCGGCCAGGGCATTGGTCAGCACACTGTAGATCGGTTCGATGAACGTGATTACCATCAGGAATTTAAAGAACGGGATGGCGGGAATATACTTGGCGCCGAGCACAAGCGGAAAGAGCCAGGGGCTGATGAACCACATCACGATATTCACCGGCACCAGCGCGGCAATCAGCCACTTTAAGACTGAACGCAATCGCCGCCGCAGCAGGGCAATGTTGCCGGACGCGCCCAGCCGCGAGGCACTGGGCACCACGAGAAAGTTCACGGATTGCGAGAGTAACGCATACATGCGTAACAGTGTGCGGGCCGCAATATAAGGAGCGATGACTTCGGGTTCGAAGAAGATACCGGCGAGCAGCGCGTCACCCTGCTGCAAAAAGATCTCACCCAGTGTAAGCACCGCCGCCCAGCGCCCCAGGCGATACGTTCCCAGCCAATCGCCGTGCCGTCCCGGCCTGATCGCATCCGGCACAAGCGCAATGCCGATCAGCGATGAAAGCAGAACAGCGCCGAGGTTGACGATCATCGCCGCGTCCGCCGTGTGCAGCAAGTCGAGTCCTGCCAGTATTCCAAACCCGGCGAGACTGCCGAGGAAGTATCCGGATTCGATCAGAAAGGCGGACCACACGCGGCCTTCGGCCTGCGTCAAATAGGCGGCAATATCGCGCGGCACCAGCACCAGCAGCGCGAGCGCCACATAGCTCACGACCGACAATCCCACGCCCAACAGTGGCAACACGGCAAAGCCAATCAATCCTCCGACTACCGCCGTTAGGCCACTAAGCCAGAATGCCGGCGCCAGGAATTGCGCGCGTTCACCCCGGGCGGCGCGAAACACAAGGGGAAATCCCCACAGCCCGCGCGACAGTCCGGCCACAAGGTTCATGTAGGCGATGGCCATGCCATAACGGCCAAATTCACCCAGCGGCAGGACGCGTACCACCAGCAGAATGAGGCCCGCGCCGTATAGCGCGGGCAGGGCCTTGACGGCCAGCGAGCCGCTTGCCCGCTGGATCAGCGACGCCATTTACATTCGCTCATGGAATTGGCTGCGCCCAGGGGCGGGAGCTTAAGGCAGGTTGATGGGGAGCACCGCCTGGACGAAATCGCGGTGAAGCATGTAGCCGTTGAGGTACTGCACGGCCTGGCGGAGCGCCCGCTCTTCCGGCAAGAGCGTCAGGCGGTCGAAGATCGTGCTCATCTGATTGCTGAAGTGTTCGAGCATGAACTGGACGAAGTTTTTCTCGCGCGGGTAGTTGCGCACAGGGGCAGCGTCCTCGGTTACCTTGGCCAGATTGCGGGCATGGGCAACCGCGATGTCAAGACCGCCCAGTTCGTCGATGAGATGGCGGTCGAGAGCCTGCTGGCCGGTCCAGACGCGACCCGCCGCGACGGCGCGCACGGAGTCGACGGACATTTTGCGTCCGTCGGCGACCCGTTCCACGAATTCGTCGTAGATCCCGCCCATGTAACTCAGCAACACCGCCTTCTGCTCCGCCGTCATATCGCGATCGAGGCGGAAATAGGACGCCCATTTGCCGCGCTCGACAACTTCGACATTTGCCCCGAGCTTGCGGTAGAGTTCCTCAGCGGAGGGAATCAGCGAAACGACGCCGATGGAGCCGGTGACGGTATTGGGCTGAGCCACAATGACTTGCCCTTCGCAGGCGATATAGTAGCCGCCTGAGGCCGCCACATTGCCCATCGAAACCACCAGCGGCTTCTTCTCCTTCAGGCGCTTGACTTCCCGCAGAATCAGTTCCGAGGCGTAAGCCGAGCCGCCGGGCGAGTTGATCCGCAGCACCACCGCCGCCACGTCATCGTCTTCACGCAGGTCGCGCAGGAGCTTGACCATCGCGCCGGCCTGGATTCCTTCGTCCATTTCCAGTGGACCGCCACTTTCGCGCTTATAGGAAATCGGGCCTTCCGCGAAGACCACGGCGATCTCCTGCTTGGTTTTGGCGCTCTTCGTTCCGATTGCTCGGACGTACTTAGCCGGCGTGATCGATTCCAGCTCCTTCTCGCCACCCTTCAGATGCTCACGGAAATCACCCCAGTCGGCGGCGAGGTCAGCCAGACCTTTTTGGACGGCTTGCGGGCCGATAATAATTAATTGTTCCCCATTCAGCAGTTCCTTATCCAACGCTTCGCGGGAAACCGACGGGCGGGAGTCAACGATATCCGAGGTATAGACGTTATACATATCGTCAAGCAGCGACTGCAAACTGGTGCGCAGCGGCGCTGACATGTGCTCGGCCGAGTAATTCTCGAAAGCCCCCTTGTATTCGCCGACATGCAGCGCATGGAACTTGATACCCACCTTCTCGAAGGTGCGGGCCCAGTAGGTGCTCTCGATGCTGAGGCCCAGCATGGCCAGCCCGCCCGAACGCGCGGGCGAGATGATAATGCTGTCGGCCACGGAAGCGAGGTAGTAATCGCGGTCGGTGGCCATTTCCAGATAGGCATACACCGGCTTCTTCGATTTGCGGAATTCCAGCACGGCGTTCCGCAGTTCGCGGATTTCGGCAAATCCGGCGACTCCCATGGGCCGCAGGATTACACCCTTGATGCGGGAATCGCCGGCGGCATGCTTCAGGGCGCGCAGCATATCCGCTACGGTGGCGGGGCGCGATCCGATCATGAATTCGATCCGCGGCGCCGCCGAATAATCGGGGAGCACACCGGACAGGTCCATTACGAGGAAGCTGTTGTTCTTGACGGTGCCTTTGCTGTCGCCCTTGGCAACCGCCGCCGTCACCATCAGACCGGTGCCGATCATGCCGAGAATAAACAAAATTCCAATACCCAGCAAAATCCAGCAACAGACCTTACTACTCTTCGCGCCCATGGTATCTCCTGGCAAGAAAAAGCGAACGAATTCTGGAAAATATGGCGGTTTTGGTAAACTCCCGGACCTTACCTACAAGAAGGCGTGAGCCGGGTATTTGTTTCATCATGGGGGTGATGGATCCAAACGCATCCGGGAAAACTTCCGCAAGTCACTGAATGTACTTGCATTCCCGGGTTCGAAGTATTAAATTGGTGGGAATGGTGGTCACCCATCAATCGCCTCAATTGTACTATTTTTTATTCTTTTAAGCAAGCCTTGTCCCTTCCAACCGCCATTGCGGTGGAGGAACGGCATTTGCGGGTAAAGCTTGGATGAATCACAGGTTCGACGAGGGACGCTGCCGTGCGGAATGATCGGTTATTGCTTGGGGTATTACTGGTAGGATTTCTGGCGCTGTATACCACTCTGGTTTTCGGATTCTTTGACTCGGAATCCGAATCCCGGCAGTTCTACCTGTTTCTTATCGGCTTGCCTTTAGTTGTGCTGCTGGCATTTTTTCCACGGGCCGCACTGATTTCCCTGGCGGTTTTGATTTACGGAGTCCGGTGGCTCTATGACGCACTCGAGATTTTGCCGCGTGAGGTAACGTGGCTCGGCGACATCTTCATTGTCATTCTCTTGTATTCGATCACTGTTCCTTATGCCGTTCAAACATGAACGGCTCCTGGCACTCGAAAAATACATCCTCGCCTTGCTCGCTTTCGCGGGCCTTTCAGCCATTCTAAACGGAACCAACGCTATCTCCCTGATAGCCGGTTTCCGCATGGGCTTCCGTTACGTCCTGCTGTTCCTCGCGGCCTACCACATGGACCTCCCGCCGCGCTGGATCAAAGGGTATCTGGCACTGCTGTTTTTTATCGGGATGATTCAGACACCCGTGACGTGGCTTCAGTATGCGCAGTTCGAATGGCGGGATTTGGACTACGCTGTGCGGCACATTCGGCCATGGCGGCACGCCGGCGCTGGGGTATTTCCTCCTGTTGCTCGATCTGTTACATGGTCGCACGGATGATGGAAGACGGGCGTGTGCAGTTCCGTTTTCTGGTAGCCGTCCTTTGGATGAGCATCGCGCCGTTCTTTGGCGAGACAAAGTTCTTTTTCCTGTTCATGCCTGTACTACTTGCGTTCATGCTGCGCACGGAGTTGGTACGGCGGCCGGTGATGTCGATCATGTTGCTGAGCCTCAGTGGGTTGCTGATGGTTGGCCTCGACTATGTCGTGCTCCGCAGCGGCCATTGGTATGAAGGGCGAAATCCGCTGACGTTCGTTCAGCACCTGCCGGAGCAATTCAACCGCGACATCGAGGTTGCCGAGGTCGGACGCTACGAACGCGGTTATAAATTCGTCAACGCGATTCGCCTGGCCGCAGAGTCGCCGCGGATCTTCGTATTTGGCAACGGGCCCGGGTCGATCACGGAGTCGTTTCTCTCTGGGCAGCACTCGACGAGACAGGTCTATTACTCACGCTGGGGTTTGTCATCCGCGGGCTCGGTCTCTATCGTCTGGCTGTTGATCGAATACGGTTATGTCGGGGTCCTTCTATTGTTGATATTGCTGTGGCTGATCTTTCGCCGCGGACGTTTTCTACGAATGTCACAGGACTATGAGGATCGGGTGTTAGGTAGAGTCCTGGAAGCGTTGACGTTCATGTATCTCATCTGGCTGGTCTACACGGCGGCATGGCAATCCGATTCCACCAGCTTTGCCTTCTGGCCGCTGGCGGGAATGATTGTCCGCTTGAGCCGGAACGCCGAGCTGCAACAGGCCGAGACACGAACGGAGGTCCCGTCGAAGTCATGGGACGCGATGCCTCCGCAGACTATCGCTCTTCCCAAAGCGTGACGGCGGCACCGCGCCATTACTGAAATGTTTCCTATGCTCGCCGAGCACCCAGTGAAACACAGAACATCTTGTTTTTAAAATCCTTCTGACTGAATCACGGTTCTAAGGTCTGAACCGTCGCCATTTGTCCAGTCCGTGCGCACCCGGAAAGTGAAAGCCCGATACGTTGCCGTACCGGGCTTTGCCGTTCTGTGACCCCACGGAGAATCGAACTCCGATTGCGAGAATGAAAATCTTGAGTCCTAACCGTTAGACGATGGGGCCAAACGCTAATCCATGCGGTCGGTCATAACGAACAGCCGCGTAGCATAGACAAGAAATATAGCGAGATTATCGAAAAATAGCAACAAATTTTGCAAAGAACTCAACCTGCCAGTGGAAGCCTCGATTCAGCCATGACGGCGTCCTGCTCCGGCTTCGCTGCTCTGACATAGTTTCAGCAGGATGGCTCAGAATAAGACCCAAAGATCCGAGATTTACTCCTTATATTTTTAATATATTTGCAATTAAGAAATAACACAACTCTTGGTCAGTTCGGTTATGCAACTGCCGACATACTGCCAGTGTCATGAAAAAACAGCACCCAAAGGTGCTGTTTTTTATGGGGGTGGCTGACGGGACTTGAACCCGCGACCCTCGGAACCACAATCCGATGCTCTAACCAACTGAGCTACAGCCACCACGAATTCATGAAGGCGGATACGTCTTCTGTAAGCAGTATACGGAGACCGCAATAAATTGTCAATTCCCCGATGGCCCAGTTACTTGCGCCCCCGGGCTTTTTTGGATGCGAGCACCGGAGCCAATGCATCCTCAAGATTCGGGCGACCGATTTCCTGCAATTCGTAGTTCACGCGCAGCATCGGCTTGTCGATTTTGATCACCCGCGAGAGGTCGATGGGCGTGGCAATCACCACCGTGTCGCACTTCGCGCGTTTGACGGTGGCCTCGAGGTCCTTGATCTGCTGCGGGCCATAACCCATGGCAGGAAGCAGCGGCCCGATGTTCGGATACTTTTCGTAGGTCTTGGCAATGGAGGCCACGGCAAAGGGCCGGGCATCCACGAGTTCGGCCGCGCCGAATTTGCGGGCCGCGACCACACCGGCGCCATACTTCATCTCGCCGTGGGTGGTGGTCGGACCGTCTTCAATGACCAGCACGCGCTTGCCGCGAATCAGTTCAGGGCTGGTCCACGGAAATCGGGCGAAGCCGCTTCAATCACCATCGCGCCCGGATTAACGGCGGCGAGCGATGCGCGAACCTGGGCGATCTGTTCCGGCGTGGCGCTGTCGATCTTGTTGATCACGGCCACGTCGCACATGCGCACGTTGGTTTCACTCGGGATAGTAATTGAGTTCATTGCCGGCGCGCAGCGGATCGCAGACGGTGATGAAGACATCAGGCTTGAAGAACGGCATGTCGTTGTTGCCGCCGTCCCAGAGGATGACGTCGGCTTCCTGCTCAGCCTGCGCGCAGAATGCGCTCATAGTCCACGCCCGCATAGACGATCGAACCGCGCGCGATGTGCGGTTCGTACTCTTCCATCTCCTCGATCGTGCACTTATGCGCTGCCAGGTCCTTGACCGTGGCGAAGCGCTGTACGGCCTGCTTGACCAGATCGCCATAGGGCATGGGATGCCGCACGGCGACGATTTGCTTACCCGCCGCCTTAAGAATCTCGGCCACGCGGCGCGTGGTCTGCGATTTGCCGGCGCCGGTGCGCACGGCGCAGATGGCGACGACCGGCTTGCTGCTGGCGAGCATGGTCGAGCGCGCGCTCATGACTTTGAAGTCCGCCCCGGCAGCCATCACGCGCGCCGCCCAGTGCATGACGTATTCGTAACGCACGTCGCTGTAGCTGAAAACGACTTCATCGACTTCGTGCTTGACGATCAGCCCTTCGAGCTGGCTTTCGTCAACGATCGGAATGCCTTTGGGATAAAGCTTTCCGGCCAATTCGGTGGGATAGCGGCGGCCGTCGATGTCGGGAATCTGGGTGGCCGTGAAGGCCACCACGTCATAGGCGTCGTTGTCGCGATAAACCAGATTGAAGTTGTGGAAATCGCGGCCGGCAGCGCCCTGAATAATTGTCTTAATCCGTTTCTTCATGTCCGCACACTGCAAGGTTCGTGGATCAGGTTCTGAGTGAATGCGGAATTTATCACTTTTATCCCACAAAGTCAAACCGGGCGTGAAGAAGAACCGCATGCGAAACACTTGGCGTAGCCAGCCAGAATTGTAATCACTTGTAATTATGTGTATTACGGATCATACGCCGCTTGCCAAAAAAATGCGCGGGACGGTATGCGGACGTATCCGCTCCTGTCCCGCACCGAAATTTCCGTTTGCTCCGCAGTGCTTTCAATCCTGACTGCACGACGGCCCGGTCACTCTGCGCAACGCTCCGGAATTTCGTGGCAGATCACTTGAATACAGCGCCTTCCGCCGTAAGCGACGGGTTCCGCCGACACTTCCACCTTGAATTCCGTTCCGTCATCGCGCAGGAAGATCTCCTCCATGGGTGGGGCTTTAATGTCGAGTTCACCCATTTGCCGGATGCGTTTGACGGCCAGGGCACGATAATCGGGATGCACCATTTCGAGGGCGATGCGCCCCACGAGGGGCTTCTCCGGCTTCGCCCGCAGCATGCGCGCCGCCGTCGAATTGGTGTATATGATGATTCCGTCCTGATGCAAAACGATAGCGTCCTGCGACAGTTCCGCAAGGCGCCGGAAGTGTTCCTCACTTTCGCGCATGGCATTTTCGGCGCGGTGTCGCTCGCCCATGTCCCGCACCACGGCGCCGATGGCTTCGATCTCGCCGTCAGACTCGCGACGAATGGTAAAGCAGTGCGTCTGCAGTTCGACCTTGTTGCCGCTCACGGAATGGTGCACCTGAATTTCACCCTCCCAATGTCCGTCATGCACGGTATGCTTAAAGGCGTGGCGAATTCGGTCTCGCTCTTCCGCCGGAGCAATCTCGAAAACCGCCCGGTCTTTCACGGCGGCGCGGTTCGTGTATCCCAGCAACTGCACAAGCGCGTCGTTTGCATAGATGACGGTGCCGTCGCGGTCCGTCATGAAAATGCCGTCAGAACTGTTTTCAACAAGCGAAGCCATCCGCCGGACTTCGCTTTCCGCCTGTTTACGCTCGTGGATGTCTTCGACTGTGGCGATGGCTCTTCACGAACTGGCCCTGAGCGTCGCGCATCGCCTTAATATTCACTTGCACCCAGAGCGGCGTACCGTCGCGTTTCAAAAAGCGTTTTTCGTACTGGAAGCGGTCGAACTCGCCATCCTGGATCCGCTTATTATTCGCGTCACTCAATTCGCGGTCGACCGGCACCGTCAGCTCGTTAACGGTCATTCCCAGGAATTCTTCGCGCGTATAACCGAGTATTTCGCAAATGCGGTCGTTGACGGCTATGAAACGAAAATTCGAGTCCACCTCAACAATCCCGACCCCGGCCTGGTCGAAGATCGCGCGTAATCGCCCTTCACTGCGGCGCAGCGCATCTTCCGAACGTTTGCGGTCGAAGACGTTGGCGATCTGTGACGAGATGGCGAGCAGTATCCGTTCGTCCGTCGCGCTGTAAAGGTCTTCGCGGTGATAACTCTGCACGACCAGCGCGCCCACGGCGCCGGCCACGCTGACCAGCGGAACTCCGAGCCAGGAGAGCGCCGGTGTGCCCCGCGCTTCCACTTCGCCCAGCGCGATCAACCGCCGATATTGATCCCGATTTACATTCAACAACTGCCGATGGCGAATGACCCAGTCCGTGAGTCCCCGGCCCAAATGCCGTGGCGGCGGCGCCGGATCCGCTTCATCCCGAAAGCAGGGAAACGTCAGCAGATCCGATTCCATATCATAGAGCGCAAGGAAATAGTTCTCTACCGGAACCAGCCGGCCGATCTCGGCGAACATGTTTCGGACGACGTCTTCCAGACTGTCGGGGGCATTGGCAATCTGCAGAATCCGCAGAATCACTTCGCGTTCCAGTTCGGCCCGCCGCCGCTGACTGATATCACGGACAATCGCGAGCAGCGCGATCTGCCCTTCGATCGGCACGGAAGCCAGTGTCACTTCACAGTCCATCAGCGACCCGTCGCGACGGCTGTGCAACCAGTAAAAGGACTGCGGCTCGCCCTCCTGCGCCTGGCGAATGTACTCTCCCGCGGCTTCAACGGAATCGCGTCCATCGCGGTTGCTTGGGCGGCGAAAAATCGAGTGGACTATGCCCGACGATGTCCTCGGGTCGGCAGCGCCACAGTTCGCTGGCTTTGCGGTTGCAATCCCGGAAGACTCCGTTCATCAGAATGTACATGCCGTCTTCAGAGCGGCTGAAGACCGTGCGGTACATGAGTTCGCTGATGCTCAGCGCTTCCGACGTTTGCCGCTGCTGTTCCAGCAATTTTGCGGTCTCCACCTTGCGCGCGGCGAAATCGGCGAACAATTCGAGCAGAAAGAAAGTCTCGGCCGTCGGCCGCCGCCCGTCGATCGGATCGTCGCAGTTGATACTGCCGATAATCCGCCCTTCGCTGCCATAGAGCGGCACATACGCAAGGTCCATCGGATCCCACGTGTCACCCGGTTGCAGGGTGCGCCGTCCGGGGACGACGTTGCCCACGTCGCACACCTCCGGCAGGTAATCCGCGGGGACGAAGTACGACCGGCTGACTTTAAAGCGGTCGCAGTCGGGACCGAAAAGTTTGGCGCGATCTTCGGACGAACGGCGATGCGATTCGAGGAACTCGATGTCGGATGCCGAGCAGCCGTAATAGGCGGATTGCACCACATTCCAGTCCTCGAACAGGATCACGGAGACGGAACTCCACCCTGCGTCACCCACGGCATCGGCGATCTTCTGCAGCGCCTCGTGGACGGTGTGTGCCTCTTGAACATCCGTTCCCGCGCGAAGCAACCGCGCCAATTTATCACGCGATTCCTCGAGCTGTTTGGCATATTCGTCTAAAACCTGCAGCGAATCGAACCGTTCCTGCTCTTCCGTCACCCGCATGACTTCCATCTCTTCGAGATCCATCAAGCGGCGGCGCAGCGCTTCCAGCTCTTCCATCGTTTCAGAATCGAGTCGCATCGATTCGGGCATCAGAAATTCTCCCTTAGACCGATAGAATCGTGATAATTTTCGCGTTCGGCACACACTTGCATGGCGAACTGACTTTGACCTATGACAAAGTCATTCCGGCAGCGTTGTCCTGACCTGGCAGCGGGATGTTCACCCTTGCCTGTCCGGGATCCCTTG
Organism: uncultured bacterium; assembly: GCA_963735175.1. Classification (GTDB taxonomy): domain Bacteria; phylum Electryoneota; class RPQS01; order RPQS01; family RPQS01; genus CAVTJX01. The sequence continues at coordinate 228,524 of CAVTJX010000018.1, forward strand.
ACGACTCCCAACTTGAATGAAATCAACTCTAAGATAAATTGGGACGTTGCCGGTTCCCAGAACCCTTGCAAATCTGATTCCTCCTATCAGGCATGGTTTATTACGGCGGAGTTTGCAGTGTTTCGGACCTACGTGCTTTCCATTAACGGGTGTGGGTCCGGAATCATCTTGCGTCGACCGTCATTTTCTGAAAAAAACGTTACTCCCCCATTTTCGGATTGATACAAGGGGAGATTTAGATTATATTTGTGGAACTGGAAAGCTCCGTGGATTAACCTGGGAAGTAATCATGCGAATGGTAAAGGTGATGCGTCATCTTGCGATGTTTATGATGGCAGGTGTTGTAGTAGTCGCGGCCTTCGCGGAAATTTGTGCCGCCGCGACGACCGCTTCCGTCCAAACTCCTCTACCGGCCAACTTTCAGACTCTCCCCGGACCGCAGGCCGTGGTCCCGATGCCCGTGAACGTGGTCGACGGCAATCCCAGCGCCATCCGGCTGCGCTATACGGACCCGCCGCTGGAATTCAGCACGAAGACCGTGGGCGGAACGACCTACTCCGTCGGTGCGCCTGAGCGGTGAAGCCTCCACGGTGGAACCGGGCGAACCCGAGCTGCCGCGTGTCGCCCGGCTGCTCATGGTCAGCCCCACCGGCCAGATAGTCGCGAGTGTGACGAATCAGTCTTTCCACGTACAACCGCTGGATAAAGCGCTCGTACCGGTACAACCGCTCGAAACCGATAGCCCGTCGCGGGAAGCCGTGCAGCCGAAGGCATCCGTTTACGGCCGCAACGCGTGGTACCCGGAAAACATCGTTGAGATTTCAGCGCCCGCGGCGGTGCGCGATCTGCGTTTTGTCACGGTGAATGTTTACCCGGTGCAGATTAATCCCGTCACCGGCGAGATGCGCGTTTATGACAACATCGACGTCGCCCTCGACAACATCGGCGGCAGCGGCGAAAGCGAAATCACGATTACGCCCACCTCGCTGACCCCCGGCTTCCGCAAGCTTTACAGCGCCTTTGAAAATTTTCACGGCAGCGCCCTCGACGCCCTGCCCACACTTCCCGGCCAGCAATTGTTTATCTGCGGCAGCGACGCGGCGATCACCGCAGAAGTGCAGAAATTAGTGGACTGGCGGCGGCGCAAGGGCATCGATGCCCAGCTTGCGACATTCCTGCAGATCGGTGACAGTTCCCTTTCCGGCATCCGCAACTATATCAGCTCGCGCTACACCGCAAGCAACGGCCAGCTCGAATTTGTGACACTGGTGGGTGATCCAGGCGCGCCGACGGGTTCGTCATTTAAATTGGTGACGCACACGTCCGAATACGACAACCATTTCGGGACGATGACGGGCGGACCGAATCTCGATCCGGTACCGGATATCGCGGTCGGGCGGATTCCGGTCCTCGATGCGTCGGACTTGATTGCCATTGTGAACAAGACCATCAATTACGAAGCAGATCCGTATGTGGCGGATCCGACCTGGTTCACGCGCGCCTGGTGTGTCGCGCATACCGGACACATTCCATCCAATGCCACAACCAAGGAATACACACGGCAGATCATGCTGCAGCACGGGATGCAAACGGTCAATTTCGACGTCTACAGCGGCGCCATCTCTGCACCCATGCTGACGACGCGCGTCAACGAGGGCATCTGCGTCTTCAACCACCGCATGTCGTGGCTGTCGGAGAGCTTTAACTCGGACCTGGACAACCTCGCTAACGGACGGAAATTACCGTTCGTGATGGCGATTACCTGCGGTTCGGGCGATTTCAACTACGCCGCACCCGATCTATCGGAGGAGTGGCTCAGTCCGGTAGGCCAGAGCACCAACACGCCGGCGGGCGCCATCGGCTGTGTCGGCATGCATGGCTCCAGCACGCACGTGCAGTACAACAACATCCTTGACGCGGGCACGATGTGGGGTCTCTATGTGCAGGGGATCCGCGAGCAGGGCATTGCCGTGATCGCGGGCAAACTGCAGCTCTACCGCACGTATGCGGCATATGGCCAGCTGTCATTTGTGCAGAACTTCTCGTACTGGATGAACCTGATGGGCGATCCCGGTGTGTCGTTGTGGCTGGAAGTGCCGCAAACCACTACGGTGACGCGGCCCGCCACCGTGGCCCGCAATACGAACAACATCCCGGTCACGGTCGCCATCGGCGGTCAACCGGTGGCGAATGCCCTGGTCGGTTTATTGAAGGGCGGCGAAACGTTTGCCCGTGGCTACACCAACGCCGCCGGGCAGATCAACCTGCCCGTCAGCCTGCCGACCGCCGGGTATCTCCAGATCACTATCACCGCGCCGAATGTCGATACCTACATCGACTCGATTCAGGTAACCGCTCCGGCCCAGTCGCTGTCGTTTTTCAACCTTACGGTTGACGACGACAACACGGGCGGCACCAGCGGCAACGGCAACGGCATTCTGAATCCCGGCGAAACCGTAGATCTAACTATCCGCCTGCAAAACAGCGGGACGTCCACCACGGTGACCGGCATCAGCGGCACGCTGGCAGCGAGCCTCCCCGGCATCGGCATCGTTGCCGGCACGCAGAGTTATCCGACGATCGCGGTCGGCGCGAATGCCGCCCCCACAACCCCCTTCCGTGTTACGGTCGGACCGGTTTACAACGGCGAGCCGATTGCGTTTTATGTGACGGCCACGTCGTCCGCGGGAACGCAAATCGTCCGTGCCGATTTGACGCCGGCCAGTGGTGACGTCACCTTTGTCAGCAGCACGTTCCTCGACGCGAACACGCGGCTTGATCCGGGCGAAAGCGGCAATCTGACGGTAACATTCACCAACAGTGGCGGATTGGCCTTCACCGGTGCGAGCGGTATTCTGCAATCGCTGGACTCGCATGTGATCGTCACCGACGCCGCCGGCGATTTTGGAGCCGTGGCCATCGGCGCGAATGCGACCAACGGCGGGAATACGTTTGGAGTGACCGCCAGCGCGCAGACTGTCAGTGGCTACGTCGCCCGGATGCGGCTGATTATTACCGAATCCACCGGATTCCGCGACAGCGCCGACTTCGATCTCACCGTGGGCGCGTCGGTAACAACCACTCCCACCGGACCCGACGCCTACGGCTATTACGCCTACGACAACACCGAACTCCAACCCGCCGGCACGGCGTCAATTTATATCTGGCAGGAGATCGCGCCGACTCTGGGAGGTTCCGGTTCATCGCTTGGGTTTACCGACGGCGTGGAAGACGCCGACGAAATCGCCTTGCGCACTCTGCCGTTCAGTTTCACCTTCTACGGCCAATCGTTTACCGACATCACGATCTGCTCCAACGGCTGGCTGGCATTCGGCAATCAGAATATCGACGACTTCCGCAACTACCACATCGGCGGCCCGATTGGCCCTTCCAACATGGTCGCCGCTTACTGGGATGACCTGATCGTCACGGGACTGACGGACGGTGGCGTCTACACCTATTCCGACGCCGCGACGCACCGTTACATTGTCGAGTGGCGCACCCGCGGCTTGCGGACGCCGAATGCCACGGAAATCTTCCAGATCATCCTCCACGATCCTGCCGTCTATGCGTCACCGACGGGTGACGGCAAGATCCTCATTCAGTACCAGACCGTGGATCCCGCCGCCAACTCGGACTATAGCGACAACGATTATGCGACGGTCGGTATCCAGAACCGCGATCACTCCATCGGTTTGGAATACTGCTATTGGAATGTCTATCCGGCCAGCGCGGCGCCCCTCGCCAACGGCCGGGCGATCATGTTCACCACCGACGCGCTCGGCAGCGTGCCCACGGCCCTTACGCTGGTAGCGCCCAATGGCAGTGAGCAGTGGTATCAGCATACCGCCAATTATGTCAACTGGTTTGGCGGCAACGCGGCGCACCAGATCAAGATCGAACTTTCGCGCAACGGCATGACCGGTCCGTGGGAACAAATCACCGCCGGCACAACCAACGACGGCGAATTCAATTTTTCTGTTAACGGACCGCCGTCAGCAGATTGCCGCGTTCGCATTACTTCCGTGGAAGAGCCGACGGAGACCGACGCGTCCGTCGCCGCATTCGCCGTGACCTCACTCAAACTGCTGAGCCCCAACGGTGGCGACCGCTGGTATCACGACAGCACCGGAACCGTCACCTGGATCGGCGGCGATCCCGCCGCATTAATGACCATCGAACTCTCGCGCCACGGCAATAACGGCCCGTGGGAACTCATCACCGCGGACGCCGCCAATAACGGCCTCTATGCCTTCACCGTCGGCGGCGCCACGTCGGATTCCTGCAAGGTTCGCGTGACGGCCTCCAGCGATCCACTCGACACCGATGTGTCGGATGAGATTTTCGAGGTAATCGCCATCCAGACCGTATTCAGCGAGTATTTCGACGGCGGCGCGGCTGGCTGGTCGCACTCTTCGCCCGGTACACCGTGGGTGGATCAGTGGCACCTGTCCACTGAGCGCGCTGTCAGTGGCACGACTTCCTACAAATGCGGCGACACCGGCACAGGCCAGTATGCGATCGTAAACGATGCTCGGCTGGTTTCGCCGGTCATCAATAATCTGCCCGCGGAAGCAACGCTCGACTTCATGCACTGGTACGATTCCGAGGTTTCACGCTCTGCCCAGGATTCGGCATACGACGGCGGGATTGTGGAAATTTCGGTTAATGGCAGTGCCTTTACCGAGATTTTCCCCGTCGGCGACTATCCGCGCACGTTCCGCTGGTGCCGAAATGTCGCCTGCGCGCCAGCGACGGGTCCGATGCGCGGCTATCCCTGTTATGCAGATACAGCGCTGACCGGCTGGATTCCCGCGCAATTCGATCTTTCGGCTTATGCGAATCAGATCGATTCAACTCCGCTGGCGCTTCGGCAGCGATTCGGGGACTGTTCGTGAGGGCTGGTACCTTGACAATGTGCTGGTTCTGGCGCCGGCGGTAATCATCCCGGATCCGACGGTGCCCCTCGCGGTCACCGTGTATCCGTCCGGAACCGATCTGATTCTGCGCTGGGTTGATGACGCCAATCCGTTCTATCGCGTTTACAGCTCGGTCAATGCCAGCGGGCCATTTGATGTGTTGGAAGGCACTGTCAATACGAATCAACTTGTCATTCCCAATGGCATGGCCGCCCTCCGTAAGTTCTACATCGTCCAGGGATGGAACGGCCTACCCTGAATCCGTTGACAGGCTTATGTCGGATAGCAGGCGGGCTGTACGGCAGCGTGCAGCCCGCCTTTTATCCGCGACTATCGGAGTCACGGCCGGCGAATCCATCCGAAATCGGCCAGTAAGGCCAGAATGGTGATTTCCTGGTCTATGTTACTACGTACCGCTGCGGTTTGCCGGAATCCCGAGGGAATCCGCCAAGCCCGGCTTGTGATTCCATTCACATTTGGGTAGACAACTTTATCCAATTAGTTTATAGAATACTTATGCGACGCTTGCCAATTCTGTAAACGACACTTTGGATATTGCATCCTGCTCAATAATATGCTAAATTTGCTTGATCGTAAGGTTTACAGACATTTTTTTTGGATGTGGGAAAACAACATGAAGTCTTGCCGACGGTTTGTTGGAATCTGTCAGTGCCTGTTGGTACTGGGAATCCTGGTCGCGGCGGTTTCGGCCCATGCCGAGCTGCAAACACAATCCGCAGTCTCAGGACTGCCGGCGAATTTTGGGCGACTGGCCGGACCGGAAGCGGTCGTGAAGATGCCGGTTGCCGTTCTCGATCCGAATCCGGAAGCCGTCCGCCTGCGTTTCTACAACCCCCCACTGGAATTCGGCGAAGTGACATTGGACAACGCGTCGTACGCGTCCATCCGGCTCTCCGGCGAGTCGGCGACGCTGGAGCCGGGTTCACCCGAGCTACCGGCGGTGCCACGCCTGGTGATGATCGGCCCGAAAGGCAATGTGAGCCTTTCCGTACTCCGTGGCGACTTCGATGTGCGTGACGTCTCGGGTATTGTGCTGCCAACACAGCCGATGGAGACCGAAAGTATTTCCGGTCCGGTGGCGACTCCACTGGCCAAACCGTCGGCTGAGGTCTACGGCGCGAACGACTGGTACCCAAAGGACATCGTGCGCATCTCCGACCCGGCCACGCTGCGCGACGTGCGCTTTGTCGTGGTGATGGTCTACCCGGTGCAGTACAATCCGGTGACCCGGCAGATTCGTGTCTATAACGACATCGAGCTGCAGGTCTCGGGCACTGGCGGCGTCGGGCCGAATGAAATCACGATCCATCCCACGTCCATCAGCCCCGATTTCAAGAAGCTGTATCAGACGTTTGAGAACTTCCATGGCAGCGCGCTGGATGAATTGCCGGTGCTGCCGGGTAAATATCTGGCCATCTGCCCGAACACGGCCTCGTCATTGCCGAAGCGCAGCGGATGGTCGACGTGGAAAAAGCGGCGCGGTCTTGACGCCAATTACGTCACGACGGCACCACCGGCACGTCGAGCGAGCCAGATTAAGGCTTACATCACCAACCTTTATACGTCCAGCAACGGCCAACTGGAGTATGTCTGCCTGATGGGTGATCCCAACGCCAGCGTCTTGGCGAATTCCGACGGGCGGTGCGCGAATTAGACAATTACTTCGGCACGTTAGAATGCGGCGGTCGGGCCCAATCCGGATCCGGTGCCGGACGTGGTGGTCGGCCGCCTGACCTGCGGCAGCGACGCCCAGTTGGCAGCCGTGGTTACCAAGACCATCAACTACGAAGCCACGCCATATACGACCGAGTACCGGTTGGTTCACCCGCACGTGGTGCGTGGCGCACACGAGCGTGCCATCGAATCCGTCCACCAAGAACTACACGCGGCAGATCATGCTGCAGCACGGTGTGACCACCGCGAACTGGGACGTCTATAGCGGCCACGTCAACACCTCGACCATGAACGCCCGGCTGACGGAAGGCATTTCCGTCTTCAATCATCGCATGGGCTTTATTGGTGAAATCAGTAATTCAGATGCCGACAACACGCCCGTTACGCCGATGCAGCCGTTTGTCATGTCGATCACCTGCGGCACGGGCAACTTCGACGGCGACGGAACGTCGGAACACTGGCTGCGTCCCTTGAACCAAGGCGAGTCAACGCCGAAAGGCGCTATCGGCTGCGTGGGTTTATGGAGTACTGGCACACACGTGCCCTACAACAATATCCTCGACGCGGGCGCGATGTACGGTCTCTATGTGCCGCGACATCCAGACTCAGGGTATGGCGCCTGTGACGGGTAAGCTCGAGCTTTACCGTAATTATTTCGTCGGCGAATGCCCAGGTGCAGAATTTCTGCTATTGGGCCAATCTGATGGGTGATCCGGCGGTGCCGATCTGGCGCAAGGTTCCAGCCACGGTTTCCGTGGCGCCGCCCGCCAGCGTCCCGTGGGCACCAATAATATCTCGGTGGCGGTGAATGTCACCGTCGGTGGCGCGCCGTGGCGGATGCAATGGTCTGTCTCTATAAGGGCACGGAAACCTACAGCCGCGCGTATACCGACGCCAACGGTCAGGTCAACATTCCCTGCTCGACCGCCACCACCGGCTACATGCAGATCACGATCACGAAAGATAACGCCAAGCCCTATGTCGATTCGATTCAGGTCGTGACGTCGGCCGCCTCGCTGGCGCTGAACTCCGTCACCGTCGACGACAACTCGACCGGCGGCACCAGCGGCGATGCCAACGGCGTGCTGAATCCGGGCGAGATTGTCAATCTCAGCATCAGCCTGCGTAATGTCGGTACCTCCACCACGGTCACCGGCATCAGCGGCACCTTGACTACCGCTTCGCCCGGTGTCTCGATCACGCAGCCGACGAGCGCCTATCCGAATATCGCGGCAGGCGCGAACGCCGCCCCCGCAACTCCCTTCCGTGTTTCCGTGACCTCGGCTCTGGAAAACGAACTGGTCACCTTCCTTTTGAATGTCAACTCTTCCGTGGGTCCGCAGACGATTCGTGTGGATCTGACCGCCCGCGCCGCCGACGTCGCCTACGCTGCTTACGTGTATACCGGACCCGGCGCAAGTGTCGACCCCGGCGAGAACGGCGACGTGATGGTGACCTTCCGCAATTCCGGTTCGCGGCCATTAACGGCGGCCTGGGGCTACCTGCGTTCGCTGGATCCGCTGATCCACGTTACCGATTCAGCCGGAACGTTTGGCGCAGTGGCCGCGGGAGCGACCGGCGTCAACACGGCAAATCCGTTCCACATCGAAGTCAGCCCGGGATCCTATAACGGCCACAAGGCGGTGATGGAACTGGTGATCCTCGACACGAACGGCTTCCGCGACAGCACGCTCTTCGACAGTTCGAATTTCACGCTGAGCGCAACGAACTTCTACATCACCATCGGTACGCAGGGCGTAACCAGCCCCACCGGTCCGGACGAACACGGCTATTTCGCGTTCGACAACACCGAGACCCAGCCGTCCAACAGCGGCTCGATCTACGACTGGGTGGAAATCCAGTCCATCGGCACCAACCTAAATTTCACGGACGTCGCCGAGGATGATGACGACGTCACGGTAGTATCCCTGCCGTTCTCATTCACCTTCTATGGCCAGTCGTTCAGCGACGTCACAATCTGTTCCAACGGCTGGCTGGCTTTCGGCAGCTATCCGCTCATCGATGACTTCCGTAACTACCGCATGGGTTCGCCCATCGGGCCGCCGTATCGGTGGCCGCCTACTGGGACGACTTGAAGGTCTCCGGATCAAACAACGTCTTCACCTACCTTAATACGACGGAACATTACTTCGTCGTGGAGTGGATCGCGCAGACATTGTGGTCACCGTATGCCAGCAAGATCTTCCAGATCATCCTTTATGATCCGGCATATTATTTTATAAAGACACCGGTGACGGCAAGATCAAGGTGCAGTATAACACGGTGAACTGCGTTCCCAACAACACGTCCAACGACAACGATTACGCCTCCGTCGGCATTCAGAACGGCGACCATTCCATCGGCCTCGATTACTGCTACTGGAATCAGTATTCCGCCGGTTCCGCCACCCTCGCCAACGGCCGTGCGATCATGTTCACCACCGACGCCACAGGGCAATTGAATCCTTCGATGGATGTCACACAGCCGAACGGCGGCAAGGCGTGGTTCATCGGCCAGGTTTACAGCATTCAATGGCGCAGCACCGCGGTCTCGGCAACGTGAACGTGGCGCTCAATCGCAACTACCCGTCCGGCGCGTGGGAAACGATCTTCGGCAATACGCCCAACGATGGCCGGCAGTTCCTGACCGTCAGGGCCCGTTGTCATCTACGGCGCGCATCCGC
>CAVTJX010000019.1:0-174418 GCA_963735175.1 uncultured bacterium
CTCAATTCTCGCCGGGGCGATTTTGCTCGATGAAATGTTTCACGCGCTCGCCATCACCGAGGGCACCGTCAGCGAACGCGGTTTACGCCATGGTCTTCTGGCTGGCGAAGTTCGGGAAGCGCGGAACATAAGACAACTATAGCGCGGAGGTCAGCATGAAACGGTGGGTTTTCTGGCTGGCGGTGTTGGCGTTGACGGCGGGAGTGATCTGCGGCTGTGATCCCGTTCCGCCGCATCACGATCCGTATACTGAACAGTCCGGTACGGAGCAGGTCTTCCTGCGCGATACCTACTTCTGGCTTACCGATACCACAGTAACCGGCGACGGACGCGCCGCGGCAAACTATCGCGAGAGCTACCGTCATTACGAAAGCGGCAAGCCGGTGATGGTTCCCGAAGCGCAACGCATCCGCAAACTCGAGGTCTGGCTGCAGCGCACGTGGTCGAACGATCTTGGATGTACCGAGTACACCGGATTTGCCACGACGCTCCAGCAATGGGGCACCGGTTCGCAAACGGGGAGCGATTTTGTATCCGGCGAGTGGGCACTGCTTTCCGACACGTGCTTCGGTTACTATCACGGGTGGACGCTGGATTCGGCGCGGGGCGTGCTCCGGCTGAACGATCCCTATGTGCTCCATTTTCATCCGGGCGCACTCTGCGGTGGCCTATTCGACAGCGGGTGGGGATACCTTTGGCACATTGGGCAACCGTCAGGATGAATTGCAACTGATCTTGCTGCGGGACCAACATTTCACGCCGCAGAGCGCCACGTGGAATTTGATGTTCCGCCACGTCTACGAACTCGAGATGGGCGCGGAGCCGGAGCGGTTGGACTTCCGGCTCAACCATCTCGACGATTCGTTGACGGAAAGCGCCACCCTGCCCGCGAGCACCGTGGCCTATCTGGATTACCTGCGTCACGCACTGGTAACGCAGGACAGCCTGTTCGGGCATTCCGGTCCGGTCGGCTATGCGGAAGTGCATTTCCGCGATCTGACGCCCTTCGATCCCTTGGGCTACTGGGAAGACGGCGCCTTTGTGCAAACCGATCTGGCCGCGCTGGAAACGCAAACGGGCCGCCCGTATCGCGCCCCGCATCTCTACACACAGGTACCGCCCGCCGCTTATCCCTTCGATTGGGGCTTTCCCCCACGCTGGCGCCTGCGCTGGGTGAGCTGGCATGCGGGAATATAGTTGAACGTCGTTAACCGGGAGACGCTGTTGAAGTCACGGACGAACCGTCTGCTGCTGCTGGCTGTCATGGCCCTCGCGCTGGGGCTTGGGGGTTGCAAAAAAGACAGCACCGCGCCCGAACCCACGCCGCCCTCGCTGGAACTACTCATCGCGCCCACGGCGCTGCTTTCGAATATCGACTCCTTCTACGTTTACTGGGTGAAGGTTACGGACGGCGAGGCGGATTCCGTGCAGTGCGTGGTGATGACGTGCCGCTGACGCGATTCCGGGCCGGTTCGCGCTCTTTGACGACGGCAATACGGATTCACTGTGGGGTCCGGCCTTCGCCACGCCCACGTCTCACGACGTCACGCCGGGCAATGGCGTGTTCACGCGCGGCATCAACGCCCGGTTGCTGTCCGGCGGCGTGCCCGCGTCCTACATGCTGCAGTTCACTGCCCTGCGCGGCGGCGTGGCTGTGGCGAATGCCGACGTCAACGTGACGGTGCAGGACGCCGCGCCCTGTATCATCTCCTCCGTGCCCGCGCAGATGGCCTTTGCCACTTGCTTCGCGCCGCAGACGCTCGACGTCCACATCGCGCATTCGCCGGGCGACGTCGTCGACAGCGTGTGGGTGAACCTGCTGAGCGGCACGGATCTGCTGAAGCGCACGCGCTTTGCGGCGCAGCAGGGCGACACGCTCTGGCGGCTCACGCTCGACCCGACTTTCTTCGGTTGCGCGAGCGACATCAATTATACGCTGACCTACAACGCGCGCACCCGCTTTGGTTTCGCCTGCGAACAGACCGTGACGGGTGTCTCTTACACGAATCAGTTGCCGCAAGTTTCTCAGTCAGTAATGCCCGATACAATTTTCCATCCAACGGTACCGGGCCTGGTGGATACCGTTGTGGTCACGGTCAACTTGCAAGACTGCGAGCTGCAGGGCGACACGTTGTTTTATGGCGTGAAGTTCAGCATCCGCCGCCACGACCGCGTCAACTGGACCGATTCGCTGGCTTATTTCCTGCGCGATGACGGCGTCGCGCCGGATTCCGTCGCGGGCAACGGAGTGTACTCTACCGGACTGACCTTCAACTATCAGGTGCCGGACTCACTCTACTACTTCCGTTTCTATGCCATCGACTGCGCCGCGCCGTTTGATACGTCAGAATTCCTGATTGACAGTGTGCAATTCGCGCCGCATTCGGGAGCCCTGGTCGTACGTAACGAGCCCGCCAGCGATGCACCCTTCGGCGTCATTCGTCCGCGTTAATTCCGTTTCAAATTTCTCATTTCTAATTTGTCATTTCCATGAAACTTTCCCTAAGTGTTACGCTGGCGATGGTTCTGCTTGCTTCGTACGCCTCCGCCCAGTATGCGCCGCAGAGTTACAGCCTGCCGGGCAGTGGCGCGCTTGACGACGCCACACCTGAGCCGCGCCTTGTCAGCAATGTGATCATTGACATCGTGGCCACCGACTCGCCCGACACGAACTGGATCGGCGCCGGCGAGGGCCTCGCCCGCGTTCTCTGGCGTGACCGCGACAACACCGTCGAACTCGCTGAGTTTCGAAAGTTACCGCGAAGGGCAGGGGGTGGGCAAGGGCGGCGCCAGCGGCATCCTCTGGACCGACTCCATTCTCTGGGCGTCGTTTGCGTTTGATACCAGCGTCGGCATCTCCGGCGCGGGCGGCGGCCTGGCCTACAGCCGCGACGACGGCGTGAGTTGGACGCGCGTGCCGCAGCCCCGCGACCGCCACCGCGGCCCGCTGGGACCCACGGGCTTCGACCCTGTGCTCGGCTACTGGCCCACAACGACCAACGTCGATAACATCACCTACGACATCGCGCTCTCCGACAGCTTCGTGTGGATCGCAAGCAAGGGCGGTGGCTTGCGCCGTCATGCCTATGCCGCCGATTACACCGATTACAACAACGACACCACCGGCTGGCTGGTCGTCGATTCGCTCGTGCTGGAAACTACCGGCGATACGCTGCTCTTCCATCCGGGCGATCCGGCGGCGGGTCTCATTCATCGTCCCTTCAGTGTGATCTACGCCGAAGGCGCAGTCTGGGCGGGCACGGCGGCGGGCATTATCAAGAGCACCAACAACGGCCGCACGTGGCGCAACTTCACCGCCCAGAATAGCGGCATGACCGGCAATTTTGTAACGGCCCTCGGCTATCAGGAAACCACGCACACTGTGTGGGCGGCCACGTGGCGCGCCGAAAACCTGAGCGAATACTACGCCGTTTCCAAGACCACCGACGGCGGCGCGACCTGGAGCGCGAGCCTCACGCCCGCGCAGATCGCCCAGGCCCTCGGCCACGAGGACATCGCCCGCGCCCACGGCTTCGCCTTTAACGACACGGTCGTTTATGTCTGCGATGACCTCGGCCTGTGGAAATCCGTTGATGGCGGCGCGAATTGGGATCTCGCCGATGTCAGCGATCCTATACACGGTGTTCGCGACGTGCAGAGTGGCGCCCGCTTTTTTGAAGCGCAAACCTACGCCGCGCTCGTGGATTCGGCGCATCGCCTCTGGGTCGGCGGCGTCAACGGCCTCGGCGTCAGCCGCGACAATGGCGCTACCTGGGACGTGGTGCAAGCGCATCTTGCGCTCACCAACGGCGAACGCTCCGTCGATACCTACGCCGCGCCCACGCCCTGGTCGCCGCAGCGTTTCCGCCCCGTGTGGTTCTGGTACACCACCACCGGCGGCGACGTGCAGGTTACCATCTACGACTTCGCCCTGAGCAAGGTTGTGGAACTGCCCACGGTCTCGCGCGGCCCGGGCGAGCAGTACGAAACGTGGGACGGCCGCAAGGACGGCAGCATCGTCGCCAACGGCACGTATTTCTACAAAATCGCCAAGCCCGGCGGCGACGTCTGGGGCAAGCTCATCGTGCTGGACTAAGGAGCTAAACCATGAAAAAAATACTTCTCCTGGCTGCGCTCCTCGCCTTCGCCGCATCTGCCTACGCTGACACCAATGGCGGACTCGGCGGCGCGTTCGGCCGCATCGGCGCCGGGGCGCGCGCCAAAGCCCTCGGCAATGCCTACACCGGACTCGGCGCGGGCACCTCTGCGATCTACTTCAACGCCGGCGCGCTGCCCTTTTTAGGCGGGCCGCAATTTGCCGCCACCACCTCGCGCATGGCCCTCGACCGCCGCCTCGACTACCTCGCCTTCGCCGCACCCGTCAAGCCCAAGGCCGGCCCGGAAAAGCGCGCCGTCAACGCGGGCGTGGGCCTCGGCTGGCTGCACGCCGGCGTGGGCGACATCGACGCCCGCGATTTCGACGGCAACCCGCTCGACAAAATCGACCAGTCTTCCAATCTCTTTTTGTTTTCCTTCGGCATTCAGTTCCACGAAAAGTTCGGCGCGGGTTTAACGGCCAAGGTGATCTACGAAACCTTCGGCAAGATCGGCAACGAGAACAAGTCCATCAACGGCGACGGCTTCGGTGTCGACTTCGGCGCCTTTGCCAAGCCCATCGAGCACCTCACCCTCGGCGCGCAACTCAAAGACGTCGGCGCGCAGACGACGTGGAACACGTCCGAATATTGGGCACAGGGCGCGTCGAAAACCGACAAATGGCCGCTCGTCTATCGCCTCGGCGCGGCTTACGAACGCAGCGGTTTGACCGGCGTCGTCGACATGGAAAACAGCGCCGAAAACGATCTGCGATTGCACGCGGGTCTCGAAGGCGCGCTGCCGATTTCCGAAAAGCAGAGTGTCGCCGGCCGGATCGGCATCGACGATGGCGCTCCCACCTTCGGCGTGGGTCTCGGCTTCACCGTCTGGAAACTGAAGAGCGTCCTCGACTTCACGTACGTCCTCGAAAACATCGCCCCCGACGACGCCCTCGTGGTCAGTTGGGGCCTTGAATTCTAATCCCGGATCTGTGCAGGGGCGGGACTTAGACCCGCCCGTTTCTCCCTGAGAAATATATGAAAACCTTTCTGATCACCCTCTGTGTCCTGCTGCTGTTGTTCGCCGGCTCCGCCTTCGCCGCCACCGGTCTCGCCTTTCTTGAGATCCCCGTCGGCGCGCGCGAAACCGCGTTGGGCGGCGCGGGCGCGGCCCTCGTCACCGGGCCGACGTCGGCAACGTTCAACCCGGCGGCGGTGGCCTTCACGCCGCGCAGCGCCGTCCTCATGCTCAACAAGCATTTCGCCGACACCCGCGCGCAGTTTATCGGCTTCACCGTGCGCCGCGGCAATTTTGCGCTCTCGCCGCATTTCTGGGGCACGCGCGTTTCCGATATTGAATTCCGCGAAGCTGCCACTCGCAATCCGATCTCGAGCTTTGATGCGATCAGTTCCGCCGCCGGCGCCAGCGTGGCCTGTGCCCTCAGTGACCGCCTCGCCATCGGCGCGACCGCCCATTACCTCTATCAGAAAATCCACGTCGAGGCGTCCGACGGTTGGGGCGTCGACGCCGGTGTGCTGGCGCGAAATGTTGTGCAGGGCGTCTCTTTGGGTGCCGCCGTGCAGCACATGGGCAAGATGAGCCGCTTCATCGGCCAGTCGCCGAATATGCCCGTGACGCTCCGCGCGGGCGCCGCGTACGAACGCGACTTCGCCGGTATTGGTACATTTATGGTTACCGCGGACGGGCAGACCGTGCGCGATAACACGCCGCTCATTCACGGCGGCCTCGAGTATCGCGCGCCCAATTACGTCGCGCTGCGCGCGGGCTGGGTGGACGGGCTCGACACGCAGAACATTTCCGCGGGCTTTGGCCTGTATTTCAAGAGCGTTCGCGTCGATTACGCCTTCATTCCCTATCGCGAAAACTTCGGAGACGGACACCGCTTTTCGGTGGCGCTGGATATTTAGTCTTTTCAAATAACGCGCTGCGGCGCGTCACTTTGCGGCTTACGTGTGCCTACTCCGGCGCGCGTCCGGCGATTTTGCGGCTTCCACTGGGCTTCTCGGCACGGGTGTCGAAGCCGTTTGCGTTTTGGCTTTGCATGGTCGCTGAACCACGCCGCCGGCGAGGGTGCTGGTGGTCAAGCACGGAGGATCCTTCATGCATAAGTTGCACACTTTTTTCCTCGGCAGTCTGCTGCTGGCTTACCCCGCTTTGCTTCTGGCGGGCTGGCAATGGCAGAATCCACTGCCGCAAGGAAATGCGCTGCGGGATGTGGCGTTCGTCAACGCCAGCGAGGGTTTCGCGGTGGGTGCGTGCGGGACGATTCTCCATACCACAGACGGCGGGCTGAACTGGCAAAACATGGTTAGCCCGTCCACGGCGCTGCTCTGCCGGATTACAGCTCTTGATGCCGAGCACGTCTGGGTCGTCGGCATTGATGGCACGATTCTCTTTGGCGGAGCGAACACTCCCTGGGAGCTTCAGACCAGTGGCACCCTCCGCGAATTGCGGGGTGTCAGCTTCGTCAATCCGCTGCGCGGCTGGGTCGTTGGTGGCGTTGGAACGGTGCTGATGACCACTGACGGCGGCGAAACGTGGAGCGGGGATGACAGTGTGCAAGTTGGCAGCTATCCAATGGCAGAAGATCTCCTTGGCGTGCATTTTGTAGACGATTCGACGGGCTGGGCCGTGGGCGGTTATTCCTACAATGATCGTGCAGTGGTACTGAAGACGACCGACGGCGGTTTGACTTGGTCTTCCCACAACTACTCGATTAACGGATGGCTGGCCGACGTGTACTTCACCGATGCCACGCACGGCTGGGCCGTGGGCCGCGAAGATTTTTCCAGCGCCCTGATTCTGCGCACGACGAACGGCACGACATGGAGTACGCCGGCGCAGGGTGTCCCCAGTCAACCGCTCCGTGCGGTCTTCTTTGCCGACACGTCGCACGGTTGGGCCATCGGGCACGCGGGTGTATTTATTCACACAAATGACGGCGGCCTCCACTGGTCTGGAAGTTCACTGGATACCACGCTGCGCCTCGATGGCCTCTCCGTGGCGGACGGCACACTGTTGGCGGTGGGCGATGGCGGCGCGATTTTCCAGGCTGCCCATGCCGACAGCGAATGGGCACGGCAGGATCATGGCGGCCGCTACGCGCTGAGTTCCATCGCCTTTGCCACGCCGGAGGTCGGCTACGCCGTCGCCGCCAACGGCTGTGCGCTGCGTACCACCAACGGCGGCGCGGTTTGGCTGCCGGATCTATCCGATTCCGGTCATGCCATGGCGGCAGTGTGTTTTATCGACGCGCTCAGCGGCTGGAAAATCGGCTATAATGCGCGCTTTGAAAAGACCACGGATGGCGGCGCTACCTGGTCTGTCGTCCACGAGGAGGGCGGCATCTTCAACGATGTTCAGTTTGTAAATGATCGCCACGGCTGGGTGGTGGGCAATAATGGTGAAATGCTGTACACGAGAGACGGCGGCGATTCGTGGGGTCAGTATACCGACGGTGAGTACACGTTTCTCAGCGCGGTCTGGATGTTGGATTCCAGCCGCGCCTTCGTGGCAGGCGGCGGCGGCGCCATCTTTTATACCGCGGACGGGGGAAATATCTGGCAGCCGCAACTTTCCGGAACAAACGAACCGCTGCGCGATATCACCTTCGTCACGGACGCGCTGGGCTGGGCCGTGGGCGATAACGGCACAATCGTCCATACCACCAACGGCGGCGAGACCTGGGCTGAGCAAAGCAGCGGCACGGAGGCCTTCGCTTCGAGCGGTGGCCTTTGCCGACGCCGAACTTGGCTGGACCGCGGGCGCCAACGGTACCCTGCTGCACACCTGGAACGGCGGCGCGACGTGGGTGCCGGATACCAGCCGCGCGTCCGCAAACTTTACCGGTTTGGCCCGGGCCGCCAATGGCCGCGTCTGGGTTTGTGGCGGCGATGGCACGATCCTCTCACTTCGCGATTTCGAGAGCATTCGACGCGCTTCCCGATCCGTTCATTTTTCACCCTTCGTCCTTCACCCTGGCGGCCTACCCGAATCCCTTTAATCCCTCTACCGCGTTGGCTTTCACATTGTCCGTGGCGGGTCACGTCACGCTCGCCCGTGTATGATCTCACCGGCCGCAGGATTACGACGCTGGCCGATAATGTGCTCACCGCGGGTCAGCACGTGGTTTCGTTGGATGCTTCGGACTGGCCGAGCGGCCTCTACTTTGCCCGCCTCAGCGGACCGTCCTCCTCCGTCACGCACAAGCTTGTGCTGCTGAAATAACATCGGAATGCAGCCCCCACTTTGGGTTGTTGGCGCACGTGGCCTTGCCCGCACGTCGCCGCCGCTCCGGCAGAACCGTCCTTCGCGACCGCTGACGGAAGGCAATCCACAGCAGCCGGATTGAACCTTGGGTGACCGCAGATTCCCGTATTGGGGGAGGCATGAGTAAGTCTGAGTACGCGCGAGATAGTGTAGGATGATGAAAAATTCGTTCGATTAATCGACTCGTCAGTCTGATTTGTGCTTGCTTTTTCCTTTGTCCTTTCGTATACTTACAGCACCTGTCCGACGCGAAGACAGGTTTCGGTTTCAGAAACCGAGAGGAGGTGGTCCCATGAGTTCATGGCCACGGAGGTCCGACGCTTAACCGCGTGCGGACTAAAGTTGTCGCAAGGGCTCGCTGACGAGGTCAGCGGGCTCTTTTTTGCTTTTCTGGCGAGAGCTCGTTATCTTCTGATCATGGCCGCAATATGGGAGCTTTCGGATGATCCGCGAAGAATTCCTGACCGCCGCTGAAATCGCCTTCGAGCGGCTTATGACGCCTACTCGGGGCATCCGTCCTGAGCTCATGGAGGAACCTATGCTCGCGGGCGCCTGGTCGCTCAAGGATCTGGCCGCGCACTTCGCCGCCTGGAACAGCTTGGTGATCCGCGCCCTGGAGGAGATCAATCAGGGCCGCGCTTTCGACTGGACACCCTACGCGGATTGGGACGCGCAGAATCGTGCCGCGGTGGAGCGCCGGCAGGCGCATTCTCTCAAGCATGTACTCAGCGAATTGCGGATCACGCACTCGGCCATCATGGAAGCTGTGCGCCGTGTCCCCGATGACCGGCTCTATGAAGATGGCGAAATCCCCCACTGGCTCCTCGAGTGTACCATCCTGCACTACACCCACCACACCCCCGCCGTCGAAGCCTGGGCTGAACGCCTGAAGCATGAAGGCCAAACCGGAACCAATGATCTCCCTGTTAAGCAGGGCTGAGGGAAAGCGCCCTCAAAATTCTGGACGAGCCGGGTTGGGCCCTGACCCCCGGAAATAAAAAAACGCGCGGGGTGAGGGCACCCCGCGCAGCGTTAAAAATCTGCCTGGGCGGCGGGCTTTGTCCCGCCGCAATTTCCAGAAACGAGCAACGGGGCAGAGCCCGTTGCCCAGGAATGGAATTGGAATCCCTTGGCCCGCGCAGTGGCGGTAATCCCGGGTGTCAGCACCACGGTCCGCGGCGACCACGCCGCTAAAATCGGTGTCCGAGGTTCACATAAATATGCGTGAATTCAGGGCTGTGCGGACCTTCCAGCAGATGGCCAACCGATAAAGTCAACGGGCCGACGAACGTGGAAAGACCCATCGAGCCGCCGATGCCGTGCAGATACTGGTCCGATCGCGGCAGCGGTTCCGATGCGGGTGAGACGGCACCCACGGTGTACAGCGCCGACAAATAGGCGTCGGCGATCCAGCGTGACAACATGTCCCAGCGCAGTTCTCCCAGCGCCAACACGCGGCAGTTGCCGTAGTATTCGGCTTCGTGTGCCCCCAACACACTTTCCTCGCCACCCAGCGGAAATTGACCCCACAGCGGCAGACGACGGTCGTTCCAGGCATACTCAGCGTGGCTGTGCGCTACCAGGCGGCGGTTCAGCGGCAGGTAGAGATCGCCGTCGGCGATCACGCGGTTGAAAGCGCGGCCCTCCGAGCGTGACTTGATTGCGTATTCGTACCGTCCGTTGACCGAAAATCCGCTGGTCGGAAACGGGTAGCGGTCCTTGGTGTCGGCCCGCACGCGGCCTGCCACCAAGAGCAAACTCGCCGTCGGTTCATCCACCACGCCGCCCGCGCGCACGTTCTGGTAGAGCAGTCCGACCGGCGACTTCACTCCAGCGGCGGAAAGCCCGGCCCACCCACGCTTCGCTGACTCGGTACGCTTCGAAAAAGTAGAATCCGGTGGATTTGTGGCGTGCGTCGTAAAAGCAGTATTCTTCGCGCCGCCAGCCGATCCGCAAGTCTGTCGTGAGATAGCTTTGCAGCGCACGGTCGAGGGGCGTGTTCAGCGGCGAGCGGTCAAAAGTGAGCGCCGCGCGCACTTCCTCGTCCATCTCGCCATACTTGCCGTAGAGCGCGAGTTGCGCGCCGAAGTTCAGCACGTTGTCGTTCAGAAATTCGGCAAAGCCGCGCCCTTTCGCGCTCCAGTGAATACCCCGCGCCCAACCGCAGTTGGCGGCGACTCGACGTTCCTTCGCGCGCAGCGTCAAATCCACACCGCTGTCCGACGGTTGCGCCGCCAGGGTGACCGATTCGAACAGGTCGCTGCCGTAGATTTGGCTGATTCCTCGCCGTGCCTTGCGCAAATCGAACAGTTCGCCGGGGCGCTGTGTGAACTCGACGCAGGAGAATGCCCGGCCGGTAGCGGCGCAGTCCCGCCACGCGAATCGAGCGGATCCGTCCTTCCTCCCAGTGGCTGCGCAACGTGTCCGTGGCTGTGAGTTCCAACTCCGTCGCGTGCGCCAGCACGTGACTCTGATCCATATATGTCTGCCGCAGCAGTGTCAGTTTCGCCAGGCCGTCCGCGCCCGTGGGCAGCGCCGCCACGATGGAATCCGGCACATGCCGCACGCCCGAAAAAGCGTATCCCGCAGGCGGCAATCCGGCGCCGCTCGTCTCCGCGCGGAAACGGAGGTAGTTTTGCTGCGAGCAATACGGCTGGCCTTCGCGCCGCGCCGCCGCGGAATCGTCGCGGACGAACAGCGCGCGCAGCGCCGGCATCTGCGCCCGCGCAGCTGTATATCCCGCCATGATCAGGGTGTCAACTCCGCTGAAATCACTCGCGCGGTGCTTGCCCACGTCAGGCGTGATCACTAAATTGGCCTTGCGTCGCGACTGGTCGTTGCGCTCTAAATGCATGATCGTCGTCACGCGCCCCGCCAGTTCCCACGGCAAATCGAGATCTTCGTCGACTCCCAGATCGGCCGACATATCCACCGCGATCACCGTCGTGGCTCCTTGCGCCCGCGCGGCCTCGACGGGAATATTCTCCACCACGCCGCCGTCGGCCAACAGCAGGGTGTCCATTTCGTAGGGTGTGAACACCAGCGGCAGCGAGATCGAGGCCCGCATCGCCTCCGACAGATCGCCGCGATCGAAGATCACGGCCTGGCCGCTGATCAGGTCCGTCGCCACCGCGCGGAAGGGAATCCGCAAATCATTGAACGATGGCCACGGTTGATAGGGCGCGCGGTGTACGAGGTCGAACAACAGCTCCGTCAGCTTCTGGCCGTTGGTCAGCGCCACCGGCAGTTCCGGCGTGAATCCGCGAAAGCGCAGGTTGATGATGTGCATCGCGCTCGATTCTTTGCGCCCTAAAAACAGACTGCGCCGCGCGGGCCGGTCCAGAAACAGGCTCGACCAGTCGGTCTTGAGCGACACCGCTTCCAGCTCCGACGCCGTATAGCCCGAGGCATAGAGCCCGCCCAACACCGCGCCCATTGACGTGCCCACGATCAGGTCGGGCTCGAGGTGTTCTTCTTCCAGCGCTTTCAGAATGCCAATGAAGGCAAAACCGCGCGCGCCGCCACCCGAGAGTGCCAGCGCCACGGTTTCCGCCCGCGCCGTTAACGGGGCGAGCAACAGCACCATCAGCAGAAGTTTCGTTGTGATTCGCATCTATCTCAAATTTTCGAAGAACCGGATTTGATTCTCGCCGTCGCGGCCCTCAAGGCCGCGATACCCCGCCGCTCCGGCCCTCACTTTGCATTTTCTTTAACTTTGTGTTTTCCGGGAAATCTATGAACCTCACCGTCTGGACATTTGCCCAAAGCGGTCATCTGCCCGCTGCATTCCCCCGCGCCGCATTTGGGGCGGCCAATCTGCTTCTGGCGGGTGGCTCCACCGATGATTCCCGCGCGCTCAGCGCCGATCCGGCGAACTTCGCCGCCTGCTTCAACGCCGCCGCCCGCCGCGCCGCTGATGGTCTCGTGATTTTCGCTCCGCCCGATCTTGTGGATCTGCATCCCAACGCGCTGCGGCTTTTAACCGATGCGGCAGACAACCAACCCACGGGCTGTTTTTTCTACGGCGACTATTTATTGCGCGGCACGAAGGGCGACGAACTCGTCAAGGTGCGCGCCGACATCGGCGACATCACCGAGCGCGAAGACTGGGGACCGCTCTGGGCCGTGCGCGTCTCGTGGCTCTTAAGCAACGGCGGCCTCGACGAACAGAATCCCCGCGCCGCCTTCTATGATCTGCTGCTCAAAAGCTGGGGAACAGGCCGCCGCGTGCATGTCGGCGGGCCGCTCGCGGTGATTCCCGCGCCCGTACAGGATGCCGCCGCTGATGCCACCAAGCAGAAACTCTTTTTCCCGGCCGCGGCAAGCTTGGCGGCTTCTCGTATCTTTTCATGGATCCCGAGGACGAACGCCAGACCGAAACCGTCTTCTACAACTTCCTGAAACGCGAACACGCCTGGCTGGAGGGCGAACGCTCTGCATTCCCCACCGCTGGCGGGGGGGATAGGGGGGGTGGGACTCGGCTCGGGATTCTCGACTCGAATTTCGAATTTCGAATTTCGAATTTTCCTCTTGTCTCCGTCGTCACGCCCGTCTATAACCGCGCCCGCTTCATCGGCAAAGCCATCGCCTCCGTTCAGCGTCAGACCTTCACCGACTGGGAATACGTCGTAGTCGACAACGGTTCCACCGACAACACCCGCGAAGTCGTCCGCGAGATCGCGGTAAAAGATCCCCGCGTGCGCCTCATCGAGAACGACCAGAACGTCATCGCGCTGAGCCTGAATCTCGGCGTGCGGGCCGCGCGCGGCAAATACATCTCGCAGCTCGACAGCGATGACGAATACCCGCCCACCACGCTCGAAGCCATGACCCGCGAACTCGAGGCCCATCCCACTTGGGGCATCGCCATCGCCTATTACGAATTGATGGACGAGGGTGGCACGGTGCTGCCCGAGTTCGGCGTCATCCGCCATCTCGAATACAACCGCAACAACATCCTGCGCGTCGACGGCGCCGGCGCGCCGCGCATGTGGCACCGCGCAGTGATCCTCGAATTCGGCGGCTTCGACGAGCAGGTGCTCGGCCATTACGGCGAGGACTACGACCTCGTGCTGAAGTGCGGCGAAAAATATGAAGTTGGCCGCGTCCACGAAATCTGCTACTACTACCGCCGCCACGAAGACAACACCGACGTCAAGCGCGACCCGGAAATGAAGATCAAGAACAAAACCCTCGCCCGCCTCAACGCCCTCTCCCGCCGCCGCACTCTGAATGGCCGCTGATTACTCCGATTCCCCCCACTGGCGGGGGGCAAGGGGGGGTGGAACTCTTCTCTGATTCCGAGTTTCGAATCTTAGATTTTCTTCTGTAGGGGCGGACCCAAGTGTCCGCCCTTTCTCGTTTCTAATCTTTCCGCACCTTGTAACCAACACCTTCGACGGCCGAGTCAGCCGCGCGCGGTCCAGCGCCTCGCCTTCCACGTGTGCGATGCCCGTCTCCAGCGACACTTCCGCCGCCGTCACGCCCGGCACCGCCTGCAGCGACTGCGACACCGTCGCCACGCAGTGCGAGCAGTTCATGCCGTCGACTCGCAGATCGAAGCCCTTGGAATTGTCGGCCATCGTGTCCTTTCCGAAAATCCCCCAGCGCCGCTCGGCCGCATGAAGAAAATGCAAGGCCATGAAAAAGGTCAGCAACCCGGCGCTGCCCCAGGTGAGCCACGCCGGCAGCATCTCTTCGTGAACGTGCGTCAGCATCTTCACATCCAGCCCGGTGCGCACGGCAATCGCGTCCAGCGCAAATCCGAAGAGCAGCGCCAGCACCGCGATCGCGCCGAGATACGTGCCGAGGATCCGCCGCCCCATCACGCGGCCGATGATCACCAGCGTGGCTGCGTTGGTCGCCGGTCCGGTCATTAGAAACACGAAGGCCGCGCCCGCCGAAATCCCCTTTGCCATCAGCACCGCCGCGATCGGAATTGAGGCGGTCGAGCAAACGTATAACGGAATCCCGAAGGCCATCATCACCAGCATTTGCAGGAACCGCGACGGTATCTGTCCCGCAAAAAAGTCGTCGGGAATCAGCAGCGAGATCAGCGCTGCCGCCGCGAGTCCCACCACCAGCCAAAGCGCGATGTCGCCGAGCAGATCGACAAACGCAAACCGCGCTCCGCTGATCAGCTTCGCGCCCAGCGACCGTGGCTGCGTTTCATTCAGCGCGTCCTCGCTGTCCCGCTGATAGTGCTGCCACTGCGTCTCGTCTGCGCCATTGCGCTTCAAGAGCATGGTGGCGATTCCCCCGACAATCCCGCTGACGAAGGCCGCCACCGGGCCGGAAGATTGCGAACAGCCAGCCAAGGAAACCGTAGGTCGCAAAGATTGAGTCGAGTCCTGTCTGCGGCGTGGAAATTAAAAAGGACACCACCGCCGCCGGAGAAGCGCCGCGCTTCCGCAGTCCCATTGCCGTCGGCACTACGCCGCACGAACAGAGCGGCAGGGGCACGCCCAACACCGCCGCCTTGACCACGGCCCGCACCGTGTTGCCACCGAGGTGGCGGGCCACCGTTTGCCGGGGCACAAACACGTGCAACAGCCCGGCAAAGGCAAAGCCCAGAATCAGGTACGGAGCCATCTCGCCGAGGAGTCTGACCATTTCCAGCAGAAACTGCGACATCACGGCTGTCATCCAATATTCACCTTCGTATCATGCGTTGAATACTATCCCGACCGATCTAATTAAGATACGGATTCGTCGGGCAAAATTCAAATCCCGGAAGGTACTAAAGTACTAAAGAACTAAAGTGCTAAGTGGTCAAAATAGGAAGTGCGGCTCCCCGGTATGATCCGCATTCCGGCTCAAGAGACCCCATTTCAGCGTTTCCGTGTTTCCGCGTCTTTTGCAAGCTTGACGTTTCCCATCAAAATGCTTACCTTTCAATGACTCCGTGGGAAATCTAACTATGCCCGAACCTTTCCTCGTGCGCCTCAAGGCCGCTATTGCCCACGCCGGTGCGCCGTTGTGCGTGGGACTCGACCCCGACCCCCGGCTGTTGCCGCCTCATCTGGGGCAGTCGGCGGCCGCAGTCCATGATTTTCTGGTTGCGATCATTCAGGCAACTCGCGACCGCGTCGCTGCTTATAAGCCAAACACCGCATTTTTCGAGGCTTACGGGCCAGAAGGCATTGCCATCCTCGAATCCCTGCGGCAACAAATCGGCCCCGACACACTCTATTTTGTCGATGCCAAACGGGGCGATGTTGCCCATACCAACGAGGCTTACGCCCGCGCCATATTTGGCCGGATGCAAGCCGATGCCGTCACCGTCCAGCCCTACATGGGCGGGGCGCCGCTAGCCCCATTCTGCGCCGATCCCCGCCGGGGGATGTTTGTTTTATGCGCCACCTCCAATCCCGGTGCCGAAGAGGTACAGGGGCTTGAGACGCCCGACGGCCCGCTCTTTATGAAGATTGCCCGTCTGGCCCCAAGCTGGAGTGCGCACCCCAATGTCGGACTGGTCCTCGGAACCACGAAACCCGAGGCGCTGGAAGCTGTCGCCGCGGCCGCGCCCGATCTGCCCTATCTGCTGCCCGGCGGGGGCGCGCAAGGCGGTGATACGGCCCGCGTCATGGAAATCCTCCGCCGCCACAACGCGACCGGCCTCTTCACCTTCTCGCGCAGCGTGCTCTACGCCACTTCCGGCCCGGACTACGCAGAAGCCGCCCGCGCCGAGGTCGACCGCCTGCATGCAAACCTGAACACCTGACAAAACAAACTGTTTTCTGACTCTGACTCGGATTTCGAGTTTCGGATTTCGAATTTCTCTTCAGTTACATTGGCGGTCACGGTTCAAACCTTGGGAGGGGTTATGAAACGAACGATCGGCTGCGTACTTGTTCTCGCCCTGCTGTTGCTGACTTCTAGCGCCCCCGCGCAATCGCTGCAATTACTTGACACGTTGCAATTGCCGTGGGCCGCGCCGAGTACGGGGTACAATCTCTTCGGCCGCGATTCCGTGCTGTTTGTGCCCCTGGGGAACGCGGGGCTGTGGCTGGTCAACATCACGGATCCGGCCAACCTTGCGCGCTTGAGCCAAATCGACACCCTCGACGTGCATCAGGGAGTTGTGCCTGTCTTCACGTCGCACCATGCTTATCTGCAACGGGCGAAATCCGTCACGGTGCTCGATTTCCTGAGTCCAACCGTGCCGGGCGTGCTCGGCAGCATCTGGCGATTTCCAGCCGTCAGCGGCGCGTCGCTGGATGACATCATCGCCGGTGAAACCTATCTCTTTTCGCGCAGTCGACACTTGGGTTACGATTCGCTGCTCGTGCTGAATCCCGCCGATCCGGCCCATCTGTCGCTCATGGCGACGCATCCGGATCCTGCAGGCTGCGCCATCGCCGCGGACCAGCAATACATCTTTCGCATTTCGCAGATCGGCGTGCTCGAGATCCTTGAACAGCGCGACGGCAGCCCCCCGGTCCATGTCAGCCAGTGCTCCGTCGTCCCCTGCGCCTGGGCTTTGTCGGTCCGCGACGGTTTCGCGTACATTGGCGCGGACGGCTACTTCCAGATTATCGATGTTCACGACGTACTGAATCCCGTGCCCTTGTCCAGCACTCTCACCGGCACCGTCTATGCGCTCGGTCGCATCGGCGAGTCGGTAGTGGTGGGGCTGAACAATGCGCTGCAGGTCTTCGATCTTTCGGATGCGACAAATCCGCGACCCACGCTGAACTACCCGCTCGCCGACCAACCGGGTGGCCTCTGGACCCGCGACAGCACGATCTTCGTCGCTGTTGGCGGTGTTCTTTCGGCGCTGCAATTCATCATGCCGCCGCCCACTGACTTTTGCCTCACGGCGCCCGCCGATTCCGATACCTGCGCCGTCTGGCAAAACGATGTGTGCTTCGTCTGGTACCGCTCCTATAATCCCGCCGTTAGCCCGCCACCGTCTTACCGCCTGCATTTACAGCGGGGTGCCGATGCCGTCGTCTTTCCGGTCGGTGATACTGTGCGGACGGTCAATCTAACCACGTTGGCCTGGGGAGACCTGAACGGCGCGACAATCACATGGTCGGTCGAAGCGGCCACTGCGGCCGGGGTCACCGAATGCGACGAGCCCTTCACCTTGTTCCTGACTGACACCGGCAGCACCGTTACCGCGCTGTTGCCCGTGCCCGTGGCCTTCGGGCTTGAGGATGCGTGTCCCAATCCCTTCAACGCGACCACGACTCTCGCTTACTCACTGGCACAACCGGGCTATGTGACATTGATTGTCTATGACCTCCAGGGGCGAGAGGTAGCCACACTGGTCGCCGAGGACCAACCGACAGGTGCGCACCACGTCCAGTGGGATGCCGCGGCTGCACCCTCGGGCGCCTACTTCGTCCGCCTCCAGTCCGGCGCGGACATGCACACGCAAAAACTCTTGCTCTTGAAATAGCGGTTGGCTTTTCCATCGGGATTGCCGCCGCTTGCGCGTCTTCGCGCGCGGCCCCGCGACGGCGCAGCGCGCTCCGTCAAACTTGTAGGTTTGTCAAATGCTGAACCGAAACGAAGCGTTGAACCTGCTCCGCGAGAGCGGAGCCATTCTCGAAGGACATTTCCTGCTGACCAGCGGACGGCACAGCGGAGTGTATGTCGAGAAATTCCGCCTGCTCGAACATCCGGAATTGACCGCCCGCTTTGCCGAACCCATCGCCGAGCACTTCCACGACGCTAACGTCGACCTCGTCGTCGGCCCGCTCACCGGCGGCATTCTCGTCGCCCATGAAGTCGCCAAACTGCTGGGCAAGCCCATCGCTTTCCCCGAGCGCTCCCGCGATCACATGGACTGGCGGCGCGGCTTCAAGCTCGCGCCCGGCCAGCGCGTGCTCATCGTCGAGGATGTGATCACCACCGGCAAGACCATGCTCGAGGTTAAAGATGCCGTCCTGAAGACGGGCGCCGAAGTCGTCGGCATTGGCTGCCTCATCTGCCGCGGCAAGGTCGATTTCGAACCCGTGCCCTTCGCCGTCGTTTCCATGAATCTCGCCAGTTATCCCGACGATCGCTGCCCGCTCTGCCGCCGCAATCTACCCCTCGAAAAACGCGGCAGCCGCGCCGAGAAGCACGAGACCCCCGCTCCCCCTGCCAACGACGCGCACGAGGAACCCGGCTTGTAGTGCCGCACGGTCCGTCAAAGACGAGATCTTCGACAAAGTCGGACAGTGCGCTCCGTAAACGCTCGATAAGGAAATTGAATGTTCTGTTCCCACTGCGGCACGCCTAACGCCGAGGGCAGCCGCTTCTGCACCCACTGTGGCGCGGCATTGCTGGTTGCCCCCGCGGCGCCGCCAGCCGCACCGCCGGTCGCAGCCGCCCCTCCGCCACCCGAATACGCCGGCTTCTGGCGGCGTGCGGTAGCCCTCGCCATCGACGGATTGATTCTTTCGGTGCCCAGCGGCATCATCTTCATGCTCTTCATTCTGCCCACGATCACCGCGATCTGTATGAGCGGCGATGAGGACAAGATTGTGTCCATGGTCCTCGCTTCGATCTTCAGTTGGATTTGGCTCGCGATCCTGATTTTTACGATCCGCCTGCTCTACTTCGCGCTCTTCGAAGAAGCTCGCGCTTTCAGGCCACGCCGGGCAAGATGGCGTTGGGGATCATCGTTACGGACAGGCATGGCGGTGCGGTCAGCTTTCCGCGCGCCCTCGGCCGTAATCTGGGAAAGGTGCTTTCCAAGGCGATTCTCTATATCGGCTACATTATGGCCGGGCTTAGCGAGAAGAAGCAAGCCCTCCACGATATGCTGGCCGATACCCTGGTGGTGATGAAGTAAGGGCGCAGACGGCCCTGGACTCGCGTCCGCGTTATCGTCCGCTACGCAACTGACCGCAGGAGATATCCCATGTTCTGTCCGCACTGTGGCGCGTCCAATCCCGACGATACCCGCTTTTGCACAAACTGCGGCGCTTCGCTGGCCGCCGGCTCCGCGCCCGTTGCCGCCGCCGCGCCGCCTCCGGCCGCGCCCGCGGCACTCGTTGTGGCCGAACCACATTACGCCGGTTTCTGGCGGCGCTTCGTGGCCGTGCTTATCGACGGCATCGTGCTCTGGATTCCCTCGGCCATCCTCAACGCCATCTTTGGCGTCAGCATGTTTTCCGCTTTCAACGCCAGCGACATGGGCGATGCGGGCAACATCGGCGCGATGCTCGTCGGCATGATGTGGGCGTGGATCATCTCCTTCATCATTTCCTGGCTCTACTACGCGTTCATGGAAAGCTCGCAGTTGCAGGCCACGCTCGGCAAACTGGTGCTCGGCATCCGCGTTACGGATCTTGAGGGCGCGCGGATCTCCTTTCCCCGCGCTTCAGCCCGTTTCTTCGGCAAGATCATCTCCGGCATCATCCTCTACATCGGCTTCCTCATGGCCGCCTTCACGGCCAAAAAGCAAGCCCTCCACGACATCATCGCCGACACCCTGGTCATCAAAAAAGCCTGATCGCCTTGCAAATGTAGGGGCGGGTCTAAGACCCGCCCGTAACCAACCACACCTCTGTCTTCCGACTCGAGTTTTGAATTTCGAATTTTGAATTTGGTTTACGTCACGTGCCTTTATCCCTATCTGTTTTGGCTTCGGGTTCCAAAGCCAATGCCATCCTTCTCAGTGACGGCGCCACCCGGATTCTGATCGACAGCGGCCTCGGCATCCGCACGATGACCTCGGCCCTGCTCTCCGCCAACACCCGCCTCGATCAGCTTACGGCGATTCTCCTCACGCACGAGCACACCGATCACGTGCGCGGCCTCGCCAAACTCCTCGAGCGCACCAAGGTCCAGCTCTACGCCAGCGAGGGCACGCTCAATGCCGTCGACTGGATGGTGCCCAATCGCATTCGCAAGACGGTCATGAACGGCAATACCGTGGAAATCGGCGGCTTTGCCGTGCGCGCGATCGCGGTGCCCCACGACGCCGCCGAACCGCTTGCGTATCACTTCGAGCACGGTGCGCATCGCCTTACGCACGCCACCGACCTCGGCGAAGTCCCGGCGCCGCTGGCGCAGGCGCTGGCGCATTCCACCTGCGCGGTCTTCGAGAGTAATCACGACGTCGCCATGCTGCAGAACGGCTCCTATCCGCCGCTTCTCAAGCAGCGCATTCGTTCGAGCCGTGGCCATCTCTCCAACGACCAGAGTGCCGCGGCGCTGGCCAAATGCCGCGGCAACGGTTTGCGCACGGTGGTCGCTCGCCCACATTTCCGACGAGAATAACGATCCGGCGCTCGCCCGCGCCGCCGCCGAACACGCGCTTGCAGGCAGCGGCGCCAGTCTGCATCTCACCGCCCGCAGCGGCACCGGCCCATTTCTGAACCTCGATGACCAAACATCCTTGAGTCAGGACGGTGTCATTCCGGGTCTCTTGTAGGGACACGGCTTGCCGTGTCCTCCGTCGCTGTATGCGATGCCTTTGCTCCACACAAGTGCGCTGCGTTTCTTTGCGAATTGTCTTTCCGTTCTTCAGCCTTATCCACTCGCACCTGACCATCATATTATACCAACCGAAGGAATCCAATCCATGCGCACCGTTCTCTCGCTGTCGCTGGCTCTGCTCATCGTCTTCGCCGCCTGCAAACGCGCCGAAAATCAGCCGGCCCCGCAAAACCAAACCCCCAAACAAACCGAGACTCAGCCCGTGACCCAACCCGAATCCGGAAAGCTTCAGAAGTGGCCCGCCGACTATCCCGTCACCGGCGACAGCGTGGCCGTCATTGACGTCACCATCGACGGCCAGCCCGGCGGTCAGATGGTGGCCGAATTCTATCCCGCCAAGGCCCCCAACCACGTCCGCAACTTCAAATGGCTCGCCGATCACGGCTTCTATAACGGCACCAAGTTCCACCGCATTATCAAGGGCTTTATGATTCAGGGCGGCGATCCGCAGGGCAACGGCATGGGCGGCCCGGGCTGGAATGTCGATGCCGAATTCAACGACACGCCGCATGTCAAGGGCATTCTCT
Source organism: uncultured bacterium (assembly GCA_963735175.1). Lineage (GTDB taxonomy): Bacteria > Electryoneota > RPQS01 > RPQS01 > RPQS01 > CAVTJX01. Next base: position 21,354 of record CAVTJX010000019.1, read on the forward strand.
CCATGGCCCGCTCGCAGGATCCCAATTCCGCCGGCAGCCAGTTCTTCATCGTCCATGAGACGGCCGCGAGCCTCGACAACAAATACACCGTCTTCGGCAAGCTCATCAAGGGCGAAGACGTGCTCAACACCATCGCCAGTATCCCCGCCGGCCCCAACGGCGTCCCGCCCTCCAAGGTGGTCGTCATGACTTCGGTCAAGATCGTCCCCCGTTCCACCGTTAAATAACGAGGTCTCCGTGAGCCGCAAGAAACGGATCCTCCTCGTGGAGGACGATGCCAGCGTCCGCGCGCAGATCGGCATGCTGATTGAACTCCTGGGCTATGAAGTTTACTTCGCGGGCACCGCTCCCGAAGCCCGCGAACGCTTCCGCGAGCAGCCCGTCGACCTTGTGCTCACCGATCTCTACATGCCCGGCGGCCTCGGCACCGAACTGCTCCACGACTTTCACCGCGAACGCCCCGGCGTCCCCGTGATCATCCTCACCGGATTCCCCTCCGATGAGACGATTCGCCAGACTATTCTCGATGGCGGCTACACCTATCTCGCCAAGCCCATCCAGGGCGAGGCGCTGAAAAATGTGATCGAGCGGGCGCTCGCCGACAGCGACAACGGCCATCCAAACCCCAGCGCAAAGTAAGCTCGCAAACGGACGGGCGGCCGGATAAAGCCGCCCGTTTCTTCAACCAGAGATTGCACAAATATTCAAATTTGTCAGGCCCGAAGACATCAAACATATCTTACTTATTCATCAACTGTGGTTCTCTTGCGGCTAAATCAATAGACACTTGCTATTGACCCCCGGAAATGCTAATTTCAATTCACTCCCGAACACAATCAGGATGGACGTTCCTTTTCTACTGGAATTGCTATCATCCCGTCTATACCGAGGAACAGAATCATGAAGTACTTCTATCGCATTTTGGGTCTGCTGGTCGTCGTTAGCCTGGTTTCGCCGGCGTTTCGCTCAGTTCAACGACATGGGTTTTGAGGTCGGAGTCGCGGGTGGCGTTTCGCTGGATAATAATAGCGCCGACAGCCCAAAGCCGGGATTGCAGGCGCGCGCGGTGCTGGCTTATCCCATCCTCAACCCGCTGCAGGCCGAGATTAACTACAGTTATGCGGAACTCTCCGCCAAGGATTTCTTTACGACGATGGCGCCGCTCGATTTGCGGTTGCGCTTTTCGCCGTTCCACACCGAGAAGTGGGTTCCCTACATCTACGGTGGTATCGGCATGATGGCCTTCACCAATCACAAGCATCCGCTGCCGGAGGATGCCGAGCGCCGAACGCACGGGTTGGGCGGGCTATGTGCCGGCGGGTGTGGGCGTCGAATGGCTCTTTGACGAATACGTGTCCGCCGAGCTGCAGGGCGGATTCGTGCAGAGCTTCACCACGGATCTGAATCCCAATCTCGAAACCAATAACGACAGCTATATCTCCGCGCTCGCCGGTCTGCGCGTGCGCGGCGGCAATCCCAACAAGGATACCGACGGCGACGGCCTGACGGATCGCGAAGAGCGCCGCATCGGCACGAATCCCCGTAACGCCGATACCGACGGCGACGGTCTCACCGACGGCGCGGAATACAACACTCACCGCACCGATCCGCTCAAGGCCGATACCGACGGTGACGGCTTGAACGACGGCGCCGAAGTCAATCAGCATCACACCGATCCGCTGAAAGCCGACACCGATGCCGATGGCCTGACCGACGGCGCCGAAGTCAATGAGCACATGACCAATCCGTTACTCGACTGATACCGACGGCGATCGGCTGAACGACAGCCAGGAAGTGGAGACCATTCAAGACCGATCCCACCAGGGCCGACACGGATGGCGATACGCTTTCCGATGGCGCGGAAGTCAACACCCATCACACCGATCCGCTGAAAATTGACACCGACGGCGGCTCCGTTGATGACGGCACCGAGGTCGCGCGCAACTCCGATCCGCTCAAGGCCGCCGACGACAAGCCGAAGATCGTGATGGAGATCAACAAGCCCATCGTCCTGCCGGGAATCGAGTTCAAAACCGGCAGTTCCGAAATTCTGCCCGCCTCGGAGAAGATTCTCACCGACGCCTACGAAACACTGCGCGACAACGACAACATCTTCGTGGAAGTTCAGGGCCACACCGACAACGTCGGCAGCAAAGCCAAGAACATGAAACTGTCGCAGGCCCGTGCCGAATCGGTAAAGGCGTGGCTCGTGGCCAAGGGCATTGCCGCGGACCGTATGACCTGCAAGGGCTTCGGTCCTGATAGACCCGCGGCCTCCAACGACACCCCCGAAGGCCGCCAGCAAAACCGCCGCATCGAGTTCACCCGCACCAAATAAGTCTCAACTACATTACGGGACGGGCGGCCAAGCGCGGCCGCCCGTCCCATTCACCAATACCATAGGCAGTGTTGATCGGCTGCATCTTTGCATTGAATCAATCCACTGGGAGGGGCTATGGCACGAACCACCTTGCTTACGAGCACGCTTCTGGCGTGCTCTCTGTTTTACGCAGCATTATTCGCTCAATCGTGGGAATGGCAGAACCCGCTGCCGCAGGGAAATACCCTGAGCGACGTGACATTCGTCGGTGAAAACCATGGCTGGGCCGTCGGCAACTTGGGCACTATACTCTACACATCCGATGGCGGTACGTCGTGGGAACTCCAAGCAGCGGGATATGAAAACCTCGCGGCTGTCGAGTTCGTGGATACCCTGCAAGGCTGGGCAGTCGGAGGCCACACTGTCCTTCACACCACCAACAGTGGCGCGCTCTGGCTCCCTCAAGCCATTACAGATTCCGCCACGATCCGCGACATTGCGATGCTTGACGCGAACATCGGCTGGCTTGTCGGCGGCACCCAGTGCTATCATACCACCAACGGTGGCGCGAACTGGTTGTACGTTTCCATTCCCGGCGATACGGATCACGTTCAAGTTGTCTTTACTGACGCTCGCCACGGCTGGGTACTTGCCCGTCCGGCCTCCGTTGCCCGCACCACGGACGGTGGCGAAACTTGGGCTTCCTCGTCGATGGCAGTCGATTGGTATTTCTATTCCATGGATTTTGTGGATTCACTCACCGGCTGGGCGGCGGCACGGCGCAGCGTCTATCCCCAATATCAACGAATGGCTTTTCGCACTACCGATGGCGGTTTGACGTGGACCAATCTGGCATCGAGTACGTCCAGTGATCTGATTCTGCTCGATTTCACTGATATCAATCACGGATGGGGCATAGGTAGCCCCATGTACGCTGATAACACAGTTTTATCGTACGTGGTCCGCACCACCGATGGCGGAGATTCCTGGTCCACAATAAATGTCGTGAATGGGATCTCGTGGAAACACATCTGTGTATTGCCTGATAGTCAGGTGTGGACGGTTGGCAGTGCCGGGCATATGCAGGTGATTCCTGAACCCGGAAGCCTGCCGGAACAAATCTCCCGCCACGTCTCAACCGCCGATTTGAAGTCCATAGCCTTCGCCGATGACCAACTCGGCATGGCTGTCGGCACATATATCCGTGATAACGGTTTCATCGAGTTTTCCGCGGTTATGCTCTTCACGACCGACGGCGGCGGTTCCTGGAGCCGTGCCGATTCCGTGCCGGACGTCATTATCCTCTCAACCGAACTTCTCCCTTCAGGTCTCGGTTGGTGCGTGGGTGGCAGCGCCTACGGAAGCAGCGGCAGCCTCTGGCATACCAGCAACTTCGGCGAATCATGGCAGCAACAGGCACTTCCTTGTGATGATCCGCTGTGGGATGTGGAATTCGTCGATGATCTCCACGGCTTCATCACGTGTAGCAACGATTACCGCCCCGGCCACGGCGCTCTGCTCCAGACCACGGATGGTGGACTATCATGGACACCGTTGTACGAAGATACCACGCGCGTGTTCCATGACCTCTTTGCTCTCGATCTTCAAACGCTGTGGCTGACGGGCGACTCTGGCATGGTACGCTTCTCGAACGATGGCGGACTCACTTGGCAACCGCGCGATGCCCCGGCCATCGCGGCACCGTTCCACCAGCAACTGCGTGTTTGTTTTGTCGATTCCCTGCGCGGATGGCTCACCAATGTTTACTACAGCTCGCTGCCATGTCTTGGCACTACCGACGGTGGCCGTACCTGGACCGATTGCGGATTCCGCTTCAACAGCATGAGCTTTGCGGATCATCAATACGGCCTCGCCGTCGGTCCCAGCGGCGCGTTGCGCACCATGGATGGCGGTCTGACATGGCAGCCGGAAGGCATTCCACTTGCGCCCTCGTCTCTTGCCGCGGTGCATCTTTTGACACCGACTCAGGGCTGGGCCGTGGGCGATGACGGCAGGATTCTGCGTTACACGGGTACGCTGTCGTCAGCCCCGGATCCGCCCATCCTTCATCCTTCCGCCTTCATCCTTTCCGCTGCTCCCAATCCCTTCAACCCGTCGACGCGCATCACTTTCGATCTTCCGGTTGCGGGCCGTGTCACCCTGCAAATCTATGACCTCACGGGCCGCCTCGTCACCACACTCGCCAACGAGGTTTGCGCCGCTGGACTCCATACTCGCACCTTCGACGGCCATGCCCTTGCCAGCGGCCTCTATTTCGCCCGCCTGCAAACCACCGTCCACACGCAAACCCAAAAACTCGTCCTCCTCAAATAATCCCCGCTTGCACCGCAATCCGCGAAACGCCTAATTACGTTAATCTCCTCGTTCCCCCTATTTCACGTCTTCGTTAAATGGGGGGATTCAGGCGGGGGTCTGACTCGAATTTCGAATTTTGGATTTCGAATTTATGTCTGCAATTCCTCCCGGCTTGCGCGCGTTGTTTGACGCCGCCGGCCCCGTCATCCGCTACCGTCTGCTGCGCGATGTCATCGGCCAAGATGACAGCTACATCGAAACCGCCACCCTCGGCCTCGACCTCGCGCGCCATGGCGAAATCGCCATCCTCGTCAATGCCCAACTCTCCGACGGCACCTGGAGTGGATTGCTCTCTGATCTCCCCCCACGTAGTGGGGGGATTAAGGGGGGAAGTCTCTTTCCTGAGGGACTGCCGAGGGAGGATTGTCGACCGAGTCCGCCTTCCTCCGCCTCTGCGAACTGGGCCGCGAGTCGTCCACAGCCGTTGGCGCCTGTGTCGAAAAAGTCCTGCTGCCTACACTCTTCGACGAGCGCGTGCTCTGGGAATTCGACAACGGCTCCACCAACGCCAACTACCGCCGCGCCGCCCGCCACATCGTGCGCGACAAGGTGCTGCGTCTCATCTGCCGTGCCACCCGCGAAACCGATCCGGTCATCAAACCGCACCTCGAAACCGTGCTCGCCGAATGGGATCTTTTCCTCTCCACGGCGGGCACTGCCGATGCCGTCACCATTGCTCCGCCCACCGCCGACGCCTACGGCGCCGTCTGCTGGTATCCGTGGACCGACGACGACCTCGACCGCGTGCACAGATTAGTCCAGCGCCTGTTCCTGTTTGCTGATTCCGTTCCCCCCCCGCTGGCGGGGGGGATAGGGGGGGTGAGAGTCTGAAAAGCGAATGGATGCCTCTCCCCTCTTCGCTCCCTACCTCTTCCGGCTTCACGAAAAATGGGACTACCTCGCGCGCCCGCACGTCATGCTGCATGATCTCGAACTCGCCGCCCGTCTCGGCATTGTGCGCGAGATTCCCGCTACGGTCTGGATGCTCGAAGAACTCGAAGCACATCAGGACGCCGATGGTATCTTTCGTTTCGACGCCGAAGGCGAGGTCAAGGCCGACTGGTACTTCCCCCTCGAAGCCCACTCCCCAGAGGTTTATCCTCTCGAGTGGTCCTTCCGCGCCGCCCTCATCTTCAAACTTCTCGAATACGACATTTGATTGTTGTTCCCCCTCCCCGGACTCGATCCGGGATGACGGGGGGGATAGGGGGGGTGATTCGTCACACTAAAACTGAACGCAAATAGAACGGGCAACCCCCCAAAGGGCCGCCCGTTTCTCATCCCTCATCCCTCGGCCCTCATCCCTACCGCAGCAGCATCATCTTCCGCGTCTCTACGAACTCCCCGGCCTGCAGCCGGCAGAAATAGATGCCGCTCGACGACTCCCGCCCATCCCACGTCAGGCGATGCGTTCCCGCCATGCGCACGTCATCCACCAGCGTTGCCACCCGCTGCCCCATGATATTAAAGATCGCCACTTCCACCCGCGCCGCCTGCGGCAGATCGAACACGATTTCCGTGGAGGGATTGAATGGATTCGGGTAATTCTGGTAGAGCACGAATTTCGATGGGATTACCGGCTGAGGATGCGGCGCGCGTTTACCGTCCAAGAGCGCATTCATGCGATCCACGATACCCAGCATGTGGTCCACGGGATCGATACTCGAGACGGTAGCCGGTAATAATACGTTCCACGGCTGCGCCTCGAGTTCCGCCATGAGTTCCAGCGTAGACACCTTCATGTTATCATAGAAGCTGGAATTGGGATCGATCAGCGACTCAAAGGCACTGTCAGCTTCCGCATACTGTTCGAGCTGCACAAGGCACCATGCCGCTGAAGCGCGGGTCTCAAACTGTAGAGCCACATCTTGTGTCGTGTCGGCAATGCCAAGGAAGTAAGCCATCACATCCTGCCAGTCCTTGACCTGCATCATCGCCTCGCAGTTCACCATCCGGTCTGGGCATAGCTTCGCCTCATCGCTGTCGGGGTAGTTATCGATTATCCCCTTGTATTGGAGATAGGCGTCTTCCCAGAGTAGCAAATTTTCCATCTCCCATGCTTCCTGGTAAAGTTGCGCGGCTTCAGTCGTCCAACAGACGCCCAACGGTTCCCATGAGCATCGCGTCCAATCATTACAGCCCTGATCGTCAACCGGATTGACGTATTCAGGCGGGTAGTGATGACCCTCACCCCAACAATTGCCGCGGATATCGTGCGGAAGCGGAGTCGCGTCAATGATCTGCTCCCCATACTCGCCATAGATCACATTGCGGCCGTTGCACATTGCGAATTGCGCTTGAGAAAAATAGATCTGCGTGCGTTGCCATTCGGGGTGCGCCCAGTTGTTGGCGATGATATTCCGGCCTTCCGGATTGATCAGCGTGGGCGGGCTCATGTCCGTCATGCCACCAAGAGCTGAAAGCCCCGGACCCGTATTATCCTCGATCACGGCACATTGAATGCGGAGATTGGAATACGTGTTGCGAATGCCGCCTAAAAAGAAACTGGGATTCACTATATGATTGGGATTTGCGCCATTGCCGCGAATCCCGCCGCCATTGACTATGCATGAACTGTTATTCACCCACAAACCCGAAACCTGAGCGCCGGAGACATCGACATCCTGAAGGGTCAGGTAGGCACCCATAGCGAGGATGCCATATGCGCCGGTCACACCGATCGACCAGTTGGTAAGGCTCATCGTTGAATGCAGAAATGCCGCAACACCGATACCGCAGTTCACAAAGTTGCAATCGGTTAGATTCGCGCTGGAGTTTTGGAGCGCCACAATCCCGGCATTCGCGTGACTGATCGTGCAATTGGTGAAAGTATTGCTGGTGCTGCTAATAGTTATGCCTGACCAATTGGAATTATTTTCGCCTTGGAAGACAATTGGCAGATTCGGGCTTGTCGAGATAGCATGGATCGTCCCGCCGCTCAGAACAGTGATGGATGCGCCGGGAGCGAAAACGATGCGCGCACCCGGCTCAATCGTCAGCGTGATGTCGTCTGGCACGACGAGTCTGCCTACGATGTAATAAGGCGAGTGCGCATCGTAAATGTGCTTGCGGATCGTGAGGTCTTGAAAAAGCGTCTTCACCCCCGGCGCGCGCAGCAGTGCCTTGAACGCGTTGACGCGTCCATACCCGAGGGTATCATCCCGTCCAAGCGCTGTGGAATAATTTGCGTCGTCTGCGGATTGCTCAATGATACCTCGGATATCCGCACTCGACAAGCCTAGATCGGAAGAAAGCAGAAGTCCCGCTAATCCGGCCACCGCCGGCGCCGCAAATGAAGTCCCCGCACTCATATTTACCATCTGGCCATAGGAGGTATCACAGCCAGAGGAGTTGCGGTAGAAAGATGAGATTATCTGGCGGCATAGGTGAATATCGGTATCGATACCTCCCGCTGGAGCAGCAACGGTAACGTCTTGTCCAGTCCGCGACTCGCTACCGGCACTAGTTGTCCACCGCCCATCATACGGATTTGTGCCAGCAACAGCAATCACATACACGAGAGAATCGGCCAAGCGGTGGGAAATTGCATTCGTTTTCATTATTGTAGTAATTGTCATTTCCACAGCTGAAGGTGAATAGCATGCCGTAGGTGGTACCACCTGCCACAACCGCTGAAACAATACCTTGCGATAGGCTAGCCCTCGTAAAATATGACAAGTTAAGTACACGGGCGCCATGTAACCATGCGTTCTGTATTCCCAAGATTACCGGACTAATAATGATGACATCTTGATCTTCATCTTGATTCATGGTATGAGCATTTTTCTCGACAACTCCCTTGCAACTCGGGCACATCCCGACGATTCCGTAGTCATTTTCCTCCGCAATGGCGATTTCGAGACACCGCGAACCGTGTCCGTTAACATCGTCCCAAGTGTGCGGCATGGAATCCGTGCGTTTGTAGCACATGCGTCCCATCGAACGCAACATGCCACATCTCCACCAAGATCGGGATTTCGGAAGACTGGGTTGATTGTGTCGTTGTTGGCGGGAATGCCTGTATCGAGTATCGCGATTTTGACATTTGAGGTCCCACGAGTCAGCGAATGTGCCTCTTTCACCATCATGTCCGCGCCCGCACGTCCGCCATACGAGTCGCCGCGATTCTGAAATCCCCACTGCCATTGCCAGAAACGATCTGACGCAGCGTACATAGCAAGATCTGGCTCACAATAAGCAGTATTTGGATCTTTGTCGAATTCGGCGCAAACAACGATCACCGAAAGCGACTCGGGGAATGTAATGAAGTACATTCGGGCTAATTCACGAAATCTCTTCTTCTTTCACAGCCGAAAATGCTGTTAGCAGTGAATCCAGCGCTACGAAGCCGCTATCAGATGTCACTGATAAGATGGCCCGACCGCTGGCAAATTCTACCTGCTCCCCATTCCATTCCCCAGAAACAAGTGTAGTGGCATCTGCCGCATATAGCAGTGCCATCATCAAAAGTGCAAACATGGCGAGTCGCATTCGGTACCTGTATATAACAGCCTCCTTCTTTACTTGGTAATGAAGAATTTCCCGGTAATACTCTTTGACGGTTGACCATGTTGCGGAAGAAAGCGGTAGAAGTATGTGCCGGTAGCGAGATTCTCAGTGTTGACCAATATAGGACTCTGCGGCGTGCCAATCATGAAGCATTGCAATTGCCGTCCCAACAGATCGCAGATCTCGAGGTGACCGCTTTGGAGGAAGGTCAAATCGCAACATACCATTAGACGGATTCGGATAAGGAATCACTGTGGTCTCAGGGAGTCCCGAACGCCTTTGTGGAAGAGACTGACTGCGAAGTGATGTGAAGAGACGTGTTGGTGTCCCAGCAACACAGCGCGTAGCGGACGTGTAAACCATATTCAGGCCTGGGAATGTGCTGTCAAATGTCGTCCATGTGGACAAATCTTCAGAAAGATAATAGAGTCCTGTGGGTGCACTAACAACCAAACCTTCGCCTTCGGAGAAATGAAACCTCCAAATGCCACCAATGCTGTCTGGGACAACGATCCGAATTGTGTCCCCTGAGAATTCATCGTAACGCCCGATCTGATGCCCGCTCGCCGCATAGATCCATGGTCGGAAGGGTGATATATAATGAATTTTACAAAATCTAAATATGGGAAGGGTAGCAAACGATCAAACGTCGAATCGTGCACATTAGTGCGCCATAAGTCTCCATCACTATAGTAAAGTAGGCCATCAATCTCTCTGGGAGAAAGTGGGGACTTCCACCCGATTCGTAGTAGGGGGTCCCATGCTTGCCCCGGGAATTATGTGAGATGAACAAGCCACCACTTCCATAACCATTTATGCACAATGCCCAGAGACTGGTATCATAAGAAGAAATGGCAACTTTTTTGTACCAACTTTCGCCCGGTAGAATGAGGAAATCACTCACGAGTGTCCAATTAGAATCACCCTGTGAGAAAGACTGAACCCACGTCGATGCAAATATCTGATTAGGCCGACACCACGAAAATGAGCGAGCGAATAAACGGTGACATCTACTAATCCAATATGCTCCCACGCGGTGTCGGGGTCTGTGTGCCGGGGACTCACGAAAACCTGGCACTTCCCAGTCTAACATCGCTCCGAGTAATACCACGCGGGAATCGTTTGGGTTATCAATAGCGCAAAAATAGTTGGGCTGTGGGCAACCGACAGACTGCCAGCCAGAATCACAGGCGGCAGAAAGCTTGTGAGGGATGCCACGGTCAACCAAGCCAAAATTGTATTTAGGAATGCGGGTTTCATAGGTAGTGTTTATTTATTAATGATTAAGCTACTGCCGTGGTACAACAAAAACGCCCAGCCCCAGGCAGCTCGGGGCAAGGCGTGAAACAACAAACACAATTTTCTTCGGAAAGTTGCAGCATGGCAGTTTTCGCAGTATTACCTGGATTCCAGCCAAACAGCGCCAATGCGACCAATCTACACAACGCTTCTACAAGAATCAGACGAGAATCAAGAGCAAGTTTGATGGGCGGGGGGGTAAATTCAATAATATCATTATATGAGTAATTGCGATGCAATCTGGAGAGGTTATTAAAACCACAACAGAACCCTACGCAAACAATTATCACGTTCCCCCGCCGCCCCATCGCTTATCGTTGCTTCGGTGCCGTCATTCCCATAATCACTCCCAGCGCCACCGACCACACCGCGGCTAATCCAATCTGGTATTCGTGTGGCAAGAGAACGTGATCGTGTGCGCCGGAATCCAGAACCACAGCAGCGTCCACAGCGCCCTCTGCATCCCGTCAAAATTAATCCGCCGCGCCAGCAAGTTCTCTTCCAGCCGGTGAAACAGCATCATCTGCGGCCCGAAAAACACATTTGTGCACACCGAAATCACAAACGCCAGACCCCACACCGCTCGTCAAAAATTCCGGCACATAGTGATGCTCAATCAATGCCACCACGAACCCGCGCATCCCCACAAAGCCAAACTTGATGACGATCCCCAGCACGCCCCATGCCGCCATCTTGCCCGCCAGCATCGGCAGCGAGCACGGCAGGGCTACCCGCTTGGTGCGCAGCACAAACGACAGCCATTCACCCAGTGTCCCTAAGAGCGCAAACTGCACCGCTGCCGATGTCAGCGGCGATTCTGTTACCCAAGTAAGATACCAGTCCATAGTGTGCCGTGGCTAAATTGACCTTCGCGCCGTTCCTTCCAGGCAAGAAAGATAAAGATAATCTCTCCCAAAATCAAATCCCGTCACAATGCCCTATCCGGATCGGCTTCCTTGTCCGGGTATGCCTCTGAGCGGTCGCCACAGTATCCCACCACCAACCCCAGTGAACAGCGGACGACACTTATCCTTTCTCGCGCTTACTGGCGAAATTGTGCCGATGTTTCATCACGCCGAAGTTACGAAAAGATGCGAACGCCACTTGTAATCGCCCGGTTCTTGCCGTATACTATAACAGCCTCCATGGCGAGCAAGCCGTGCGATCACGAACCTCTGCTGCATACCTGAATGATGATGGTGGAGTGATGGCCGGAAGGAGCCGGTGATGAGTATCGACATGCGCTACCGGATGTTGTGTGGTCTCGACGGTGAATGGCGGTTGCGGTCGGAGACGGTACGCAGACTTACCGATGTCTACGAAACGCGCCCCGAACCAAACGGCGCACCGGCTAAGATCGCGACCCCTGCCGTAAGCATGCTGACCATGGGCGATCCCCGCCGCACAGACCAACAGGTCAAACAAAACCCCACCATACGGTCAAAATCGTGGATGAAGCGCGTCCTGTCGCCGCCTGAAATTCGTCATCCGAAGTCGAAGCCGATCGCGGCGCCGTAAGCGGCTCGGCCTATAACGGCGAATCCGACTTTTCCGCGTTGCTCATAACGAGAGCGCATCCTGCGCTTCGCGACGGATTCCGTCTGAGAAGCACGGAACGTCCAAAAGTACAGCCCCACCCCCTTGCCGGAGTGGGGCGTTCTCTACCGGCCTCTCCTGCGGATCTTTCCCAGCACGGCATCCACAAGCTATCCGCCCGTGCGGTGGTCAGTTTCTCCCTTTAATCCGTTCCCGATAGGCCGCTCATTTCCGTTGACAAGCTCGTGCGGCCTTTGTATGTTAAAGCTGTGTGCCGCGCAACTGCCCGCGCTTGGGTGTTCTCTGCCCACGCGCTAAAATACGGAAACTGTGATCACGGGAGGAACTGCCAATGCCTTTTTCGCAAGAGACAATCGACCGGGCGATGAAAATTGCGGGCGACCGCTGCGAGTGTGACCGCATCGCCTGCAACCATACCGGCCGCTGTACGAATTAGATCGACCTTCAGGCGCATCACATCCGGCCCGAGCGCGCCGGCGGTCCCGACACCCTCGAAAACTGCGAGGTTCTCTGCGTCCACTGCCACGAGGAACTGCACAAACGCAACCAGTACCGCTATATGGGCAAGAGCTGAGCACGCAGCCAGCTCGGCATTTAGGGACACGGCAGGCCGTGTCCCTTTTCATTATCCTCCCGTTGACAGGGGTGCAAGGGCTGGATTCCTTTCTCGGGATGTTAAGTAAAAAAGGCGAACCGTCAGGTTCGCCTTTTATCGTTTATCGTTCAGCGTTCAGCGTTTGCCGGGGATGGCGTTCCAAAGAAGGCTCATCAGCACACCTCCAATGAAGGCGAAGGCCGCAAGGCTGATCAGCCAGCCATCCCAGCCGAAGGTGTCAATCACGAAACCGACCAGCGGCTGTGTGATGCCCGCGCCGATGTACTGAAAGGCGTCGATCATTCCTGCCGCGCTGCCACTGGCTTTGCGGCCGCCGAAGTCCATCGCCGCCGCTCCGCCCAAAAGGCTGTGCGGCCCGTTCACGAAGAACGAAAGCAAAATCAAAAGCACCGCCGAGGTCCACGGCCCGGCCCAGTAGTAAAAGAGGATCAGCAGCACGAACTGAATGAAATACATGATGGCCGTGGGCGGGCCGCGCCGCGCGCCAAAGAGCTTGTCCGACGCGATACCCGCGGCGAATGAGCCCAGCGTTGCGGCCACCGGCATTGCCAGCGCGCGAAGCTGAAACGCCGCCGAATCCGGCGCAAGATTCTGCACCTCCTGCAAATATTTCGGAAACCACTGCTCGAGCCCGTGCCGCACCACGCCGGTGCAGAAGTAGGCCGCGCTGATGATCCACAGCGTCTTGCTGGAGAGCACTTTCTTCAGCGTGTAGGCAATCCCCAACGGCTTCGTGTCGGCGTGGCGGTCGTGCTCGCCGCTGTCCGGCGCCTCAAAGCCGAATTCCTCGGGATGGTCGCGGATCGCGAACCAGCCGATGAAGGCAAAGAGCGCGGTGACCGCCGCCGGCACGTAGAAAATCGCCGGCCAGGGATAGGCCATGATCAGCCAGCCGCCCAAGAGCGTGATCGCGAAGCGGCCAAGCTGTATCATCATCCCGAAAATGCCGGAGAACGTGCCGCGTTCCTTGAGACCGAACCAGTTGCCGTTGACGCTGACAATTGATGGCGCGCCGAACGCCTGAAAGTAACCGTTGGCGCCCCACATGACGATGAAGTAACCGAGTACGCCGATGTTCGTGCCGAGGGCCATGCAGACATTCATCGCCACCGTGCCGATGGCGCCAATGAGGATCGCGCGGCGGCCGCCGATGCGGTCGGTGATCTGGCCGTTGACAAACTGGCCGATGGCGTACATCCAGAAACCCGCCGCCACAATCCAGCCCCATTCGGTATTCGACCAGCCGTACGTTTTCGTGATCGTGCTGGCGCCGAAGGAGAGATTGTAACGCGTCATGTAATAGGACGCGTACACGAAGCCTAATGGCAGCCAGACGGTGCTGCGCACGCGGCGATAGACGGGAGAAAGTTCAGCAGCCACAGGTGGGCCTCACAAACAAAAGTACAGATGCAAGCATGGGCATTTGTAGTATACGGCTTTGGATGTTATAGAGTTCCGTGCAGAGATTGTGCCGGAGCAGTTATTTGGGTGACTACCGCCTGTAGTGGTGGCGGATTCAGCCAACCCCCAGCGCGAGGGGACTCAGTCGAAGATCGAGGTGGGAGTAGCGACGCCGGGGGCCGTCAGGCGGCCGGCGAGCTGGTACGTCAGGCCGACGAAGACATCGTACGTGCGGTAGAAGCCGCGGCCGTCATTGGGCGAACGGTTTCGCGATTGCGACTGCTGGGCGGTGAAGCTCAGACTGAGGTTGTCCTCGAGGTAGTAGTTTACTTCCGCCGACGTGGAGACGCTCCAGTAACTGTCCGACTGCCAAAGGCCAGACGGCTTGCGTTCCTCCCGCAGGCTGCGCTGATGGCCGACGCGGGCGGTGAGCAGCCAGCGGTCGAGGATGAAGCGCGTGAGCGAGGCTTTGCTGGAGAAGCCAAAAGACTTGCCCTTGATGTTGTGGTGGTCGTCGTAGGGATGCGTCAGGTTGCTGGTTGCATCGAACTGCCAGCGCAGGCCGAAGGGACGGTGATATTCGCCGCGGACGCCGAAGGAAATGTTGTCGGCGGCCTTACTGACGCGTTCGCTGTAGTCGGCGCGTTGCGAAATCCAGGATGAATCCGGATTGCTTTGCTCCACGGAATTGCGGTAGTGGCTGCGGCGGATACTGTGATTGTGTGAGGCGCCGAGCGTCGGGCCGACGAACCAGCCGCTGACCCGGGACGGCCCGGAGAGCAGCACGTAAGACGGGAAGCTGCCGCTGCTGCGGGGAATCGGGACCGGCGCGACGGCGGCGTAGTCCGCGGAATAGTAGCGGGAAAAACTATAGCGGGCGAAGTACGGTTCGGCAATGCGGTAGAGGTTGTACGCGTCGAGGCCTTCCACGCGCAAGCCGCCGTCCTCGTTCAGCGCCGTCCCAACTTCGCGCCAGAAGAAGCGCGCCGGGCGTTCATGCACGCGGCCATAGTCGCCCGAGATGTAGATCAGGTCGACGAGCCGCTGGCGGGTGGCGGGCAGCAGCGGGCGTGTGAGGATGCCGCCTCCTGCAGCCGCGCTTCGAGGGCATAAACATCGTAGACGGCGGTGGCGTCGCGCACCCGGCCCAGGCCGAGGGCCGCGCTGCCGCTGGCACAGTAGCTGAAGTTCCAGCTTTCGGCGTCGTCGTACTGGCGGGTGCTTGATCCATATTTGTGGAGCGCGGGTACTGGGTACTCCAGGCCTGATTGTCGTTCCCGCTCACGCGAGTACTGAGTTCGAGTCCGAGGGGCACAGCCCACGGATACACCCGGGTCTGGCGTTCAACTGGTAGTTTTCGAGGAGGCTTTCTGCCGATACAATGAATACTGACTTTGGTCATTCGCGTTCTGGAAACTGGAGTGCCGGTTGAGATTCCTGCGGCCGGTGAAGGCGCCGATGAGTTCCAGTTCGAGCCGCAGCGGATCGGAATCGGACAGCCACGAGCCGTACGCCCGCAGTTCGCCCTGCAGATCCGATTGGTAGTCGGCATAGCCCTGCATGGGGGCGCCCGTAGCGGTTCGCGGATCCGGAGTAGGCGCCCATGGCGCTGGCGCGGGCGGTGAGGACCTGATGGCGGGGAATGCGGAACGCTGAGAAGTCGTCGGCGAGCAGGAGCGCTGGAAGCAGCAGGAAGTGCAGCAGAACGGCCACAGTCAGAGAGCGCGGCATGGGGCGGTCCTTTCGAAGAAAACACTGAAACGCTGAAACGCTGAAACACTGAAATGCGGAAAGGCTTGACGACAGCTCCAGATCATTTACTAGCGGCGGCCTCCGGCCCGTCGTCTTTTTTGTGGTTACAATCGGATAGATAATTTATTTGCCGGAGTGCGGCTTCGAGGCCGCCGGAATATCATCGGGCCGAATGTGAGAACGCTTCTCCATATGTCGCACATTGGTGCGGCGCTACAGGCTGTCACGCTGACACAGAGGACATGGCGTGCCATGTCCCTACAAGAGACAGAGCAGAGGACACGGCAAGCCATGTCCCTACAAGACGGAGATTCCAACCAGCGTTCATCGTTTCTTCAAGCGACGGTGATGACGCCGGTGCCAGTGAACTTACCTTGCTTTAAAGGCGAGCAGGTGCGCCTCGTGAGATGCTCGAAGTCGAAGAGCGTGATGTCGGGTGAGGGGGATGCGGGCGGCCATGGCCAGCAGTTCGAGCACGTCCTCGCGACGGGTGGAATTGGCGACGCTGCGCACAAGCCGCTCGCCCCACAGGATCTTAGACGGGAAGGCGGGGATATCGCTGAAGGCGTAGGATCCCGGCGCAGGTCACGATGCCACCCTTGCGCACATGCTGGAGCGCGCGCGGCACCAGTTCGCCGGCGGGGGCGAAAATGATCACGCTGTCAAGCGCCACGGGTGGCGTGTCGTCGGGGCCGCCGGCCCATTCCGCGCCGAGCGTGACGGCGAGCTTGCCGGCTTTCCCGCGCGTAATCACGTAGCAGACCGCGCCCAGATGGCGGGCGAGTTGCAGCGTGATGTGCGCCGACGAACCGAAGCCGTAGATCCCCAGATTGCCCGCCTGCGGCACCTGCGCAAGTTTCAGCGCCCGGTAGCCGATGACGCCGGCGCACAAAAGCGGCGCGGCGGATACGTCGTCGAAGTTCGAGGGAATGGGGAAGACGAAGTCCGCGCGCGCGATCATCGCTTCGGCATAGCCGCCGTCGACGTGCTGGCCGGTGAAGCGGCCCGCGTCGCAGAGGTTCTTGCGCTGCTGCTGGCAATACTTCGGACGTGCCGTTGAGGTGGAGGCGATCCAGGCCACGCCGACCCGATGCCCGACCTGCAACGTGGTTTTGCTCGGCCACGCCGTCACCGAGTTTGTCGATCACGCCCACAACCTGATGGCCGGGGATAATGGGCAGCTTCGGCAGCGGGATCTCGCCCTCGACAATGTGCAGGTCGGTGCGGCACATGGCGCAGACACGAACCCGTAACCGCACTTCGCCCGGCCCTGGCTCGGGATCGGGCCGTTCCACCGGTGTCAGCGGCCGCTCTTCAATCGGTTTCGGGGCGGACAGGATCCAGGCACGCATCAATATGACTCCACAGACGGACGGAAGGTTTAGTCGAAAGGATGAAGTATGAACGAAGAACGCCTGTCGGATCTTCGATTGGTGTAATTGGTGTCGGGGAGGGTTGAGGCCTGCCGCAACCCTCCCGATCCCGCCGTAATCGGGACTTGCGCGGGGACGATAAAGTCCTATATTTACAATGTAGGGATCTTATGAGAAGAAGCGCAATTATGACCACAATCTCCACAATCTTTCTTTATCGGGTGTAGTGGAAATGACTGCTCATTCGACAGATTCTCCACCACTGCCTCCGGCGACGCAAACGGCGCGCGTTCCCGGGCGGCTCAATCCGCTGCCTGCCGGCCGCTATAATCTGCTGGTGCTGGGCGGAGGTCCGGCGGGACTGGCGAGTGCCTTTGGCGCCGCGGCGCTGGGTGCGCGGGTCGCTCTGGTAGAAAAGTCGGCCCTCGGCGGCGATAGCTTGCACGCCGGTTCGATCCCTTCAAAAACACTCATTCGCTCGGCGAAAGCGGCAATGGAAACGAGGCGCGCGGAGGAGTTCGGCGTAACACTTCGCGGCGGCGTGGAGGTGGACTTTGCGGCGGTGATGGAGCGACTGACTCGTGCGGCAACGGCAGATTGCCGCGGGCCACGGCGCCGAGCGGTTGCTGGCGGTGGGGATCGATCTCTATCTTGGCGAAGGCCGCTTTGCCGATCCGTCGCATCTTGAGGTCAACGGCCAACAGATTGAATTCCGGCGCGCGGTGATTGCCACCGGCTCGCGCCCGGCCATTCCCGCGATTGCCGGCTTGGAGAAAGCGTCGCTTATCTGACGAGCGACACGCTGTTCCGAATGACGGTGTTGCCGCGGCGGTTGGGGATCATCGGCGCCGGGCCGTTCGGCTGCGAGATGGCACAGGTGTTTGCGCGCTTCGGATCACAAGTGACGCTGTTTGAACGCGAATCCCGGATACTGCCGCAGGAAGACGCCGACGCGGCGGCGATTGTCGAACAGGCGCTGCTGCGCGAGGGCATCACGCTGCGCCTGAACGCCAGCGGAGTTACGCGTGGAACCCGGCGCGGAGATCACCGTCCAATCCCACATTGCGGCCCACCGCTACGTCGATCCCTGCGACACGCTGCTGGTGGCGGCGGGACGGCGTCCGAATACTCAAGCGGCTGAACCTCGACGCGGCGGGCGTGAAGGCCGACAAGCAGGGGTTCTGGTCAACAGTTTTCTGCGCACGACGAACCGCCGAATTCTCGCGGCGGGCGACGTCTGCTCGCGCTACAAATACACCCACGCGGCGGACGCGCTGGCGCGGATCGTCATCGGCAACGCGCTCTTCCTCGGCACGGATCGCGCCTCCGACCTGCTTGTGCCGCACTGCACTTATACGGATCCGGAAATCGCGCAGGTTGGAGTGGATGGGGCGGCGGCGCGGGCGTTGCATCTCCACACCTTAACGCTGCCGCTGGATGCCCTCGACCATGTGATCGTCGAAGGCGGCGCGGCGGAGTGCTGAAGATTCATCATGATTTTCGCGGCACCATCCGCGGGGCGACGCTGGTGGCGGCGAACGCCAGCGAACTGATCGGTGAAGTGACGCTCTGCATGAACCACGGCGTTAAACTGGGCGCGTTGGCGGGAAGCATTTCCCTACCCGACCGAATCGGAAATCTTCAAGCACGCGGGTGACGTCTACCGCAATGCGATGATCACGCCGACCATCGCCAAACTGTTCAAACGCTTCCTCCGCTGGCGTCGCTAAGCAGCGTGCGACGCTGCACCCGATGGCGCTGACGCCCGGGATTACCGCCGCGCGAAGACGTGCGGGCTGGCTGTCATTTTCATACCTGAGCAACGGGCTCTGTCCCGTTATTCATTCTGGAAATTGCGGCGGGACGGAGCCCGCCGCCCAGGCAAAATGAATCGCCCAGGCGGAAATAATATGCCGCGCGGGGTTTCCTTACCCCGCGCGGCTCTTCTATGCCGGTTCGTCCGTTTTCGGAATAAAAAAGAACAGGCGATCCACGGGGAATCGCCTGCATGCGGGCTCACAGGCTACCGAGCGGTTACTCGGCAGCGGACGGCAACGATGGGGGCAGAGCAGTAGCGGTGGCCGATCCGATCGCAGTGGACGGTTGCGTCCGCAACGGTTCGAAATGGCGCAGAATCCACAAGCACGCCACGAGGGTCAACACCGTGACCACGGCGCGAAAGATCCGGCTACTGTCCATCATAACGACTCTTCCAGAAGTCACAAGACGCGATCGCTACCATCCACTTTGCATAGTTACAGTGTCTGTGAATAATATATAGCAAGCTAACGTACCGAGTCAGAAGCAATTATTGTCGAAAAGTAGACGTTTCGGGGAAGTTAATGCTGACTTCGCGGGGTCAGTGTGCGATCATGACTGCTCCCTTAAAGCCGTTTTATCAAGCAGAAACGAAGCATAATCCGCCGGTTTCGAACGGGTCTGCATTGTAATGCAGCGAAGTGATTCCGCTTCTTCTTAAGCGCATCCGGGAGGATGCCTCTCAAGGATGACTATGAAAAATCGGCGGCCATTGCCGCCGATTTGTACAGCGATTGCCCCACATAGCACTCACGCACGGGCCGGGAGCTTCACCCCCCGCGCGACTAGCATTGCCTCCAGCGGGTCAATATTGATCTGCAGGTCAAATTCCCGCACGGCAAAGTCGCGGGCATGGGCGCCAATCGCGCGGCGCTGATCGGGATGATTCACCATCTCGCGTACGGCGGTCTCCAATTCGTCCATCGACCGGGCGCATCTGCCCAGCTCGCCATTCATCAGGCGGCCCTCGAAGTCAATTTCCAAAGTCACGGCGGGAACACCGTGCAGCCAGGCCTGCATCAGGGTGTTGCCAAAGCCTTCCAACGGCAGACTGGTTTTGACATGCAGATGGGCGGCGCGGAAGAAACTGTCGATCTGGTCCATGGGAATGAAGCCGTCATACCGGAAACGCGGCAGATCGCGCGCGGCTTCATCAATCATTTTTTGATAGGCAGGCAGAGTAACACGGCCCAGCATCACGAACTGTACCGGCAGGTCCCGGCAGCGGCGCGCCAGTTCGAGATACGCTTCCGGGCGCTTGAGGGGTTTGATGCTGTCCGCCCAAAGAATGACAGGCTCGCCCTGATGGTTCTGGACATCGCTTTCCGGTACCGGCGGATGACTGTTGTGCAGGAGTTCAGCCTGGATGCCGATGCGGGCCAGATCCTGTTGCAATTCGCGCTTGATGGCAAGGACGAGATCGGCGCGGCGGCGGCCCTTGCGGGCGATTGCGTCCCAGTACACATAGACCGGCAAACGGCGCAGAAAATCGAGCCGCTCATACCCCGGCGGCCCGAATGGATGATTGGCCAGGCACGGCCGTCAAAAAGCAAGGCCGTGGACCAGATGTGAAAAGTCTCCGGTGGCGCGCCCGCGGCAACCCAGCCGACATACGATCGAAGACCCGGGTATAGACCACATCAGGCTGGAGTTCATGCAGAAGTTTGGCGACCGGCTCGCGATTGCCGCGCAGGTAGAAGTCGGGAACGGGCAGACTGTGCAGCGTGACGCCGTCGATGAGGGTCGGCTTTGTCCGCTCGAATGTTTCGCTGGCATAGTGGACATCCCAGCCGCGGCGCGAGTTCGGTCGCCAGCATCCAGGCCTGAATCTCCGCGCCGCCGGTATACCGGACGTGATGATATTGCAGCACGATGACAAACCGTGGCTGTGGAGTGATCGCGGAACGTGACGGAGCGGGTGTTGGCAGGGAAACGGTCTAAGCCATGAAGGTGATCCTGAATTCGTGCGGACAATCACAGTCAAAGTGCGCGTTGTGCTTTGTGGAATGCCTGTTAACCGGAAGCGGGGCGTTGCTGCGGAAACTGCGCCTGCCATTGTCCCAGTGTTAATAGCGCATGCGTCATAGGGGCGAGAACGAACTGGCGGCGTTCGAACCGTTGGCGCAACGTCCGCAGGCCTTCGGGAACGAGTGCCGGCAGCAACCGCAAGCCATCGAACACGCCCAAAATGTAATCGCGGTGGGCCGCGAGTTCCACCAGGTCGCGTTCACGATGGTCCGCGAGCCGGGCCATGGCCCGCCGCCAGCGCACCGCGCCAGCGGGCGCGATCAGCAAGGCGCCGTGATTACGCGTCGTGGGAAAGGCGTAAGACTCGGGAAAGGCGGCCTTAGAACGGCTGGCAAGTCTGATCTGTGATGGCGCAGTGCGGAGGCGAGCAGCGGTGTCAAATAAAACGCCTTGCGTCGCGCCGGGAACACCGGCGGAGCACCATCGCCGCCGGGCCGCTCCGGATAATCCTCATCTGCAATCAACGACAATTCCGGTGGCGCGGTGGGCGGCGCTTGACAACCGCAGATTCCACTGAGGACGTAGGTCCCATCGGGCATCGCGTCGGTGAAAGATAGCAGCGGAACGTTGGAAACAATGTCGCCACAGCCCTCTTGGGTCACGAAGTTATCGTTTAAGGATTTCCGCCAGCGGGCGGAAGTCTGGTTCGAGGGCCAGATGGCGGACTCCGAATTTCTGCGCGAGGGCCACGCCGAGGCGAAAGTCCCAGCGAACGCGGATGGCCGTAGGCAAGCGTGGTGATGGCCTCGCGGGGAAAGACCGCCAGGGCCGCGCCAAGCAGTGCCCGCGACACCAGTCCGCCGGAAAGGGGCAAAACGATGGAATTCAGTCCGTCGGTTTCGCGGGCGACCGCCTCCAACAGCCGCGATGTCAGTGCATCCGCAGTCGCGGCGGGAAATGAAGCCACAGGGCGCGGGGCGACGGTAAAGCGCTCGCGGGTAATCGTCAGTACGTCGCCCGCCTCGAGTTGCAAACACTCCGGAGCGGCGTCAGCGGACCGGGAACGAATCCGTAGCGCAGCAAAGCCGCCACGGCACGCCGCTCGATGGTGGAAGTCTCGGGCAGCAACGTGTACAAATACCGCAGCGAATTCGCCACGTACCACGTACGGCCATCGCCTCCATAGAACCACTGTTGGCCGTTCATGGCGTCGGCGGCGACGGTCGACACATCCCGCCGCCGGTCAAACCTTACGGCCAGCCAACTGCCATCGGAGTTCATATCGGGCGCAGGTCGCGCGGCTTCCGGAGCGCTTTCGCGGGATGCGCCGGAAAACCGTTGATCAACGGCGCGGACGGAACTGGCCGCAAAAAAGCGGTAGTCGTTCGGATTGGCCGCTTCGACAACATGGGGGTAAAAGCTGCCTGTGGGCGCACGGTGGATGTGCAGCGTCCACGCCGAGCCGGGATGTGCGTGGCAGCCGCCGGGTGTAATTCATCCTGCGGCGCAAACACAAAGCAGATATGCAAATTGGCGGGATTCACGGGGATGAACAGATGCTGGCGGCGTATGGTACGCAGATGCTGAAGAGCGGGTCCAAACCGTTGCGAATCCGCTCCAATTGTTCTATATTTCGCTGGTCTGCCCGGTGGCTAAGCTGAGCCGGAGGCGAAGCGTGTACTTGGCACACGAATCGCGACGGTGAAGGGATGAGAATTTGCCGGGAATATCATCCGGCATGCCTCGCGGAGGCTTAATATACTGATAAACTTGTACAAAAGCAAGGGAGTCCGGCCTTGACCGACGCGCAGACTATGGTGTCTGGGGAATCACCGCCTTCGCCAAAGACACCACGTCCACGCCGACGTGTGATGCAGAATGTGGCGTATTCCGTGTTCACGCGCGCGCAGGGGGCCGTCTTTACCTATGTGACGACCTACCTGTTGTTACGGGCTTTGGACGTCGAGGGCTACGGGCTTTACACGGTGCTGTTCATTGGCACGATGAACACGCTGCAAATGGTGGGGCGGCTTGGCATTCCCAATCTGCTGAGTCGGTTTGTTCCCGAGTATTTCGCGCAGGGGCGCTGGCGGCAGGTAGCGCGGCTCTTCCGGGCTACAACCCTCGTGCAGACCGGGGTGTCGGCAGTGTTGCTGGTGGCGGCCTACATTTTCGCGCCGCATATCTGTGTTTGGATTAACTATCCGGGCCAGGCAACGCTGCTGCGGGTTTTTGCGTTAGGAGCGTTTTCGTTTCTGCTGGCGGATAATTACCGCGTGCTGCTCGGCGGTATGTTCCTGCACGACGCAATTTTCTGGCGAAACCTCATCTATAACGTTTTACGGCTGGGTGCGATCCTGATTGCCGTGCGGCAACCCGACCCGCTGCTCGCGGTGTTGATTGCCGAGGCGGTAATGGCGGCGTTATCGCTGGGGCTGTTTGCGCTGACCTACCGGAAGGTGATGTCACCACGGATCGCGGCTGATCCGCACCCACCGGCGGAGCCGCCATGGCCGCGTTACAGGAGGTACACCGGCCTCAGTTATGTCAACGAACTGGGGGTGATGCTGCTGAATTCCGCGACGGATCTGTTCTCGTGGCCGGTTTTCTGGGCGGCGCGGCGGTGGGGCTATATGGGCTGGCGAGTCGCATTATGCAGTTGGTTCACAATGTGCTGCCCAGCAACTTTCTTCTCGGCGGTAATAACACCGCTGTTTTTCAGCGAGTACGGTACGTCCCGGGAGAACGCGCGCTTCGGTTTCACGCTGCTGGTCAAGATCGGGCTGCTGGTGACGATTCCCATGGGCATCTGGCTGGCGTTGATGTCGCGGCCGCTGATCGTCGAGCTGTTCGATCCCCGCTATGCGGACGCGGCGCGGATTCTCGGCCTGATGGGCCTGTTCCTGCCGTTGGAAACGCTTCGCTACCCGCTGGGACTGTCTGCTCTCAACGCCGAACGCAACGACTTGCTGATCTACAGTAAGGTATTCAGCGTGCTGAAAATTCTGGTGGGCTTGTGGTGGCTTTCGCACGGCGGCGGGGTGCTGGCGATGGTGTTTGTCACGGCAGCGGCGATGGCTCGCGCAGAACCTGTTAGTCTACTACTGGATCGTCACGCGGCTGCATTCGGGCACGGATCTTAGGGGCGTGCTGCGGTTAATCGTGAACGGAGTGGTGTCAATGGCGTTATTCTACCCGCTGGCGCCGTTGTTTACAGGGAAGATCGGCGTTATTGCCAGTGTCCCGGCCTACGCCCTGTTGTATCTGGGAATCAACATGCTGTAGTCGGAGTTTTTCGCGCGAGGAACGCGAATTCATCAACAGCAAGCTGCCTACCCGGTGTGGAAGTTTTAGGGAGAGCGCTTTAACCGGGAATACGGCGGATCTATGTGCGGAATCTGCGGCATGTTCAGCCCGGCGGCGTGGATCGCGGGGCAGCTGCGAGCGGAAGACCAGAAGTCGTGCTTTTCCTGCAGCGTGGAACCGGGCAGGTGGCACAGCCGTGCGCTAATGCCCGAGCGGATCACGGTGAGGGTCCGCGAGGCAGTGGCTGGACTTCCGCTTCGGGAACGAACATACTTTGGTCGATCAAGGCGGCCAAATGCTTGCATCCAGCGGTCCCGCCGGACTGAGCAGATCCGCTTTTTCTCATCTGCCGAACACGGGATCGCCAAGATAGCCGAGGAGTACAAAGGCGGATTCAGGCAGCGCGTTCCGATACTTGGCCACAGGATAATCCGGCGGCGTGCAGTACATGCCTTCGGCGCCGGCGAAATTTTCATGCAGATATCGGCAGCGGACGGCGGTCCATTTCCAGTGGAATGCTGCGGAGTCCGAGGCGCCGCGCGAGGCCGGTGCCGATGCGATAGTCCCAGGAATGCGGATGGCCGAACGTCATGCGTCGTGATCCGCTCGGCGGGTAGCGGGTATGACACACCGCCTAGCAAAAAGCGTGAATCCATGCCGCCGGAGAGAGGCAGGGTGACCGACGAGAGACCGGCGTCGCTGCGGAGACGGCGTCACCGATTGTTTCCGCGATTCCAGCCCCATCAGCGTAGTCCGGATTCACCGGGCGGCGATGCACTGGCAAGTGGGCACGGGTGGTGATGGAGTGCCGGTCGTGATCCTAGCGTTAAAACTTCGCCCGCATCCAACTGGAACACGTCTTCCAGCGGCGTGATCTGATGAGGGAGATAGCCATTGCGCAGCATGTACGGCACAGCCCGCTGCTCAAGAGCGGGCTTTGCCGGCAACAGGCGGCAAAGTTGCCGTAGCGAGTTGGAGAGGTACCACGCATTTGCCTGGCGGGCATAAAACGCAGCGCTGCCCGAGGAAGACGTCGGCGGCGGCGGTAAGTAGATCGGCGCGGCGATCGAACTTCAGGGCGATCCAACTTCCATCCGGTTCCGGACCGGGAAAGGTCCAACCGTCAACTGTCGCGGCGGTGGTAACCGGATGCCCTGCTGGAAAACCGGAATTCAGAGCCGGCGCAAGCACGCGGCCTGCGAGAAAGCAATAGCTTTCCGGATCGGTTGCTTCGGCAATCTGCGGGTAATACAGGCCTCCGGCCAGCGTCCGGTTGATCGACAACGACCACGCCGTCCCAGAGATGTGTCGCGTGATCCTGGGGTGACCGGGACGTTGCTTTCAGCAAAGGTGAATGCAATGAACATGTGCGGTCACTAAGCCTTAAGCACCGCTTCAAGGGTCGTCAGGAAGCGGTGCATCTGTTCGGAACTGCCAAGGGTCACGCGCAAGTACCCTGTAAGGCCCGGCAGGTGGTTCATGGATCGAATGTAGATATGGTGCTGGGCGAGACCGTTTTGCACGCGCGGCGCATCATCGAGGCGCATCAGCACGAAATTGGCCGAGTGACGCGGGGGTCGATGCCCAGCCGCGTTAAACCATCACTGACGGCTTGGCGGCCCTTCTTCCGGCGATGGCGGCGACGAGGTGTTCTGGGGTTACAAGCGCTATCTGGCCTACGCGGAGTTCAATCAAAAAGACGGTCTGCCGCTACACAATACGCTGGGCGGCTTGTGCAGAATCTGCTGCCGTGGAAACACGGGGCCGGCAACGCCTGCTGCGGCATTGTCTAAGGATCTCGATCTCTACACGTTACTGCTCGGCGGCTTCACGCGGCAGGACAAAAAGGCGCTGCTGGCTCCGGACGTCTATAACGCGTTCCGTGAATATGATGACTATTGGGCATACCGCAAATTCTGGCGCGAAGATCTTCCTCTCGCCTTGCGGCTGCAATACCTCGACTTGAAAACGTATCTCCCGGACGATATTCTGACGAAGGTGGACCGGGCGAGCATGATCGTAGCGCTGGAAGCGCGCGTGCCGCTTCTTCATCACATCCTGGTAGAGGAAGTGTTTTCGTGGCCGGATACGATCCGCTCTGGACGGACGGACGCTGAAACTGCTCTTCAAGCAGGCCATGCAGGGGGTGCTGCCCGCGCGTGTACTGAACAAACCCAAGCACGGCTTCAGCATCCCATGGCGGGCGTGGGTCGGAGAATGGACTGAAATCGGCGCGCCCCGCGGCGATGGCCGTTATTTCCAGAAAGGACTGCGACTGCCGCCCAACTACATGCTGTTTGTCATGCAGCGTTGGCTGGAAGCACACCGCGGCTGACCGCGCACAACGATGATGTCACAGAACGTAAAGACCCCGCCCATTCCCGGCGGGGTCTTTGTTGCTGTATGGCAGCGTCGTCTAAGGAACGACGATCTTAACCGAATCGGCGCTCCACCACGTTCCGGTGAGGAAGCCAATGCCCA
Source organism: uncultured bacterium (assembly GCA_963735175.1). Taxonomy (GTDB): domain Bacteria; phylum Electryoneota; class RPQS01; order RPQS01; family RPQS01; genus CAVTJX01. The sequence goes on from CAVTJX010000019.1 coordinate 48,130, forward strand.
CGCGATAGTCATAGGTAGTGCCGGCGGCCACGGTAGTATCGGTGTATTCGCCGGAATAAGAATAATAGGGTGGACCGGCTTCCGCATGAATGGTCGTCCACGCGCCGGCCCCCTTGCGGCGGGAGACGTAAAGCGAATCACTGGTCGTGTGGTTCTCCCAATGAAGTTCGACACTGACCGGGGACGGGTAGATTAGGCTGGCAGTAAGACCTGTGGGGGGCGAGGGCTCATTCGTCATGGCTGTGAGCGTGTCCGAAGCCGCCGACAGACCGTACTCATTCTGTGCGCGCATCCAAACCGCATAACTCTGCGGCGGGAAGCAGATCATGCAGTTCCCAATAGGTTTCCCACGCGTGATACGTACTGTCTGCATGCACAATAGTATCGAATGCGGACTGATAGTAGATGAACGTTTTGTCCACGTTCGGCGATTCCTGGCACCAATTCACCCGTAAATAGCCGTATGAACCGCCGCTTCGGTACAGCGTATCAATGTTCGGCGCGTCGGGAGCGACCTCGGGGCCGGGAGTGACGATTCGCGCCAGATTGAAAGCGGTGATTGGCCCCAGCCACTGGGAACCGTCACCCGCGGTCACCTGCACGAAGAACTGCCAGCAGAGGGTGTCCTCTGCAAACTGGGTGGCCGTTGTCTGCCACCGGTAAATTGGAGCCTGAAACGTGTCGGCGGAAATGTTGACCGCGAGATTGTTGGCGTTGAATGAGGAATTCGGATTCGAGCGAATGTAGACCGTTGCCGAGTGAGCGCCGCCCGGCACATTGGCGTATACGCTGGCCGAAAATGTGGAGTCCGCGAAATAATAATGCGGGCACTGATGGGGACCGGGATTGGGATAATCGAGCCACTGATGCGTCAGTTGCAGGACCGCGTCCGGCGCGGGCGAGATCATATGGATGCTCCCCGTGCCCCAGTGGGTCGTGTCGCCGACGATCGTGTAATTATTCGTGTCGCCTTCGTACGTGATCTTATCGCCTTCCGTGCAGCCCGCAAGCAGCAGCAGAACGACACCCAGCACGAAGAAGAATGTGATGCGCATGAAGCCTCCAGCAAGCAGAGTGAAATGCATTAGCGGCAGAGTTCAGGGAACGGCGATGAAGAGGGAATCCGTGCACCACCATTCGCCAGTGGGGAAGGCGAGGCCGAGGCGGTAGTAATAGCTGGTCTGCGCGGTGACCGTCGCGTCATCGTAGGAGCCGATTTCGTACGGATGGTTCCCTGCGATCGTGTCGATCGTGTTCCATAGTCCGGTGGTCGTGCGGCGGGCGACGAGCAGCGAATCGCACCAGCGGTGATTGATCCAATCAAGCGTGACCGCGGACGGCGAGTTCAGGCTGGCGTGCAGGGCGGTGGGCAATGCCGGCGTGCGAGTGTGCAGCAACAGCGTATCGGACGCGGGCGACGTGCCCTGCGCGTTGGTGGCGACGAGCCAGATTTGATAGTCGGCATCCGGCAGGTAGTCCATGAACTGAACTTCGCTGCCGTCACCCGGCATGGCCGGGGAAAACGACGCGGTGTTATTGGCCGTTCGCAAAAAGATGGTGTCCAGGTTAGCACCCGGCAAGCGCTGGCACCACCTGACGATCAAATAGTCGGAGCTGCCGGAGGATTCCTTGACTTCGCCGAGCGGCGGCGCGGGCGCCGTGACCGCGATGGAATCGTAGGTAAACACAATCGTGTAGGGAATCGTGCGGCTCAGCAGAAAGGACTCGTCACCGGTGATGATGCCGACGCAGAACGCGCCATTCAGCGGGTATTCGTTGCTGTAGTTGGGCGGTCCTTGACGCGTGAAGAACGGCAGCGAAAAGCTCCCGGTAGCGGGTTGAATCACGTTATTCGTGGGGTAGAAACTGCCGAGGTAACTCTCCTGCATGTAGACCCGGGCCGAGTTTACGCCGCCGGTCGCGGTGGCGTGAACGTTGACGCTGAAGGCGGTATCCACCAGCCAGCCCCAGGGGCAACGCGCATAAGGCATCGCGGTAGCGTCCTGCCAGTGGTATATCAGACGGAGGGTATCGTTGGGTGCGGGCGAGAGAATCTGAATCGCGTCGGAGCCGTTCACGTAGACCGTGTTGATATCGTTATCGTCCGAGGCGCAGCCGGCCAGCTGAAGCAGGGCCACGCCGGCGAGAAAAAGGACAAGGCGCATCGCGGATTTCCTGTAGGTTGGGGGAAGTGCCACTTAACCGACGCTCTACGTGGAGGGAATCGGTACTCCACCAGATGCCGTTCGAGAACTCCGCGCCGACGCGGTAGTAGTAATCATGGCCGGGCGCAGGGGCCGCGTCCGTGGCGCCGCCGGTCCCGCTGTTGCCGGATATGGTGGCGATGGTGGTCCACGCGGTCGCAGGATCGCGGCGCTGGATTAGCACCGAATCGCACAGGCGTTCGAGGGAATACGAAATCTTGACGCAGCCCGACGGGTAAATGACATGGGCCTGCTGATTGAAGGGCAGCGCGGGCTCACGGGTGGTGATGCGAAGAGTATCGGACACCGGAGACAAGCCGTAGGCATTGGCGGCGACCATCCAGAGCGCATAATCGGTAAGGGGCAGGTAGTTATAGGTGTATCCGCTGAGGTGATAGGCATGGCCGGATAACATCGTTGTGTCGACACTCACCGGGCCGTCTTCGCCGATGCGGAGATACGTCAGATACAGGGATACGTCGGGGGAAGGCGCGCACCACTGCCAAAACAGCATGCGACCGCCACTCTGGTAGACGGAGGGGTCTTCGTGGATTTCCTGCAGATCCGGCGGGGGTGTAACCGTGGTGAGGGGCGGATCGACGGCATAGATGGTCTTGATATACACTGCCGAGCTGACCCAATGCGAGCGATCCCTGGCCGTCACACGCACACAGTACCAATTGCTGAAGGTGTCTGTGGGCAGTGAGGTTTGATAGGCCGGATAGCCGAGGAAAAGCGGTACGGTGAAGGTGGTCGTCAGCGCCGCGAACGGCGGACCCTGCGCATAGAAGGCGTTTGCGGTCCAGGAAACTCCGAAAGATCTGAGCACTGTCAATGCCGGAGGGAATGTCGGTAGCGACTGTCAGCAAGGCAAAGGTGGTGTCCGATTTCTCAAAGATGCCAATTGCAGGGAGTGGTGGAGTCATTGACGACCCAGGTATAGCCTATGGTTATCAGACTGTCGGGAAGAGGGGCCACCAGCGAGACGCCGCCGGGCAGATCAGCGGGAGAACTTGGGGTATTGTTGTCATCGGAATCGGACGAGCAGCCGGCGAACAGCAGGACGGCCACGGCGAAAGCCACCAGAATCTTCGGCATACGACTCCTCCGGCGGGTGAAATTCAAGCAAGGTGCAGGGGACTGGGATAGATAAGGATATTTTTAGAGATTGTCAAGTAAAGAGTTAGCAGCGGCTAAAAAGAGCAATGAAACACTTATTAGAAACGGGATCGGCGATGGCGTTTAATGCGATTCCGGAAATCGCGGATCGGGAAATAACAACAGAGGCGCACCGGGGGGTGCGCCTCTGCACAAATCGAGACGTGAAATGGGACGGGCAGCTTAGCCCAGATAACTTCTGAGCGCTTTGCTGCGCGAGGTGTGGCGCAGGCGGCGGATGGCCTTTTCCTTGATCTGCCGGACGCGTTCGCGCGTCAGCTTGAACTGTTCGCCGATCTCTTCGAGCGTCAGCGGATGTTCCCGGCCGAGGCCGAAATACAGCCGGATCACTTCGGCTTCGCGCGGCGACAGCGTGGCCAGTGCGCGTTCAATTTCCTGCCGCAGCGATTCCTGCATCAGCTTCGAATCGGGCGGCGGCTGGTTGTCGTTATGCACGATGTCCAGCAGGCGGTTGTCTTCGCCCTGACTGAACGGCGCGTCCATCGAGAGATGCCGTCCCGACATGCGTGAGCGTGTCGGTGACTTCGGCGGGCGTCATTTCGAGCTGCTTCGGCGATCTCGTCGGGAGTCGGCTCGCGCTCGTACTCCTGTTCGAGATTCGAATACATCTTGCCGATCTTGTTCAACGCGCCGACGCGGTTCAGCGGCAGACGGACGACGCGCGACTGTTCGGCCAGCGCCTGCAGGATCGACTGGCGGATCCACCATACGGCATACGAGATGAACTTGTAGCCGCGGGTTTCGTCGAACCGCTTGGCGGCCTTGATCAGACCGAGGTTGCCCTCGTTGATCAGGTCGCCGAGCGAGAGTCCCTGATTCTGATACTGCTTGGCCACACTGACGACGAAGCGCAGATTGGCCTTGGTCAACTGTTCGAGGGCAAGCTGGTCGCCGCGGCGGATGCGGCGGGCCAGCTTAATCTCTTCATCCGGGGAGAGGAGGGGAACCTCGCCGATTTCCTGAAGGTATTTTTCCAGGCTTCTGATTTGCCCGGATATTCACTTTTTTCGTGATTTTGGTCACGTCTTGCTCCTTAAACCGTCACAAGACAGAAAAACCTATTACACCAACAACTCCGACTGTCAAAGAAAAGTTCCCCCCTATTTTACAATAGGTTATCATCAGCCATGCGGGCCGATGAGGCTCGTTCCTCGACACAAGTGAGAGCTTCAATCGCTGCCGATTGGGAGTTGCGATTCCGGCCGGGTTGCGCGGACTTCAGTCCGTGGCAAACGGCAACAGCAGCAGCCGCTTAACCCGGCTCGGCAGCGCTCGCCGTTTGACGCGACGGATAATAGAAAACCGAGGCGGTCGTCGGACCGCCTCGGGAGTTCTTGTCTGGTCTCAGGATTCGGGCCGTGGAGTCCGGGATCTTCATCCTTCATCCTTCATCCTTCATCCTTACTGTCGGGTGCCCGAGCCCGGATTCGAACCGGGATGCCTTGCGGCGCTACCCCCTCAAGATAGTGTGTCTACCAATTTCACCACTCGGGCAAAGGGCCACGGCGAATGAAAATTCGCCGTAAGAATCTAATTTCCGCCGGAGGGCGAAGGCGGTGGCGCGTCCGTGGATTGCACCGGCGCCTCTGCGGGAGCCCCTTCCGTGGGCACAGGGCTATTGGTCGGCTGTTGCGTGGCCGCCTGCTGTGTGACCGACGTCGTGGTCTGCGCGGTGGTCGAAAGGACGGCCATGCCCACACAATTCAACATGAAGGCCGCCGCCAGATAGGTCGTGGCCTTGGAGAGGAAGTTGGCCGCGCTCCGGCCGCCAAATACTGCCGAGGACATCATGCCGCCGGCGATTCCCGCCAGCCCGCCGCCCTTGGCGCTTTGTAAGAGGATCGACACCACCAGCAGAATCGAAATGAGCATCTGCAGGGCGATCAGGATTCCATATAGCATGTTTACTCAGTGAACATTGTGTTCGTGATAATACCCGTACCGAAAAATCCAACCAACTGTCAATTCGTATCGATCGAAGTTGATCAAAACTGACTTCTCACTTGCCCTTCTTCTTCTCGACACCCAAGTCAATCTGTCGCATTGCCTTCTGTGTCGACTTCAACTCCTTCACAACTTGCGCAATATCCTCCGCAGGGGGTAGCCTCTCGGGTACGTCGCCACTGTTATCTTGCATGATTTTCCTCACACGACGCCCGACACGTTCGGCTGTCGATTCTAACGGCTTCTGACCGTGTACCCCTTCGGTCTTTATCGTGGCCTCTGTTTCTGACAATCGGAACAGATTGGCTGCCAACTCCCGCTTGCCCATGAAGTCTAACACTGAGCGTCCAGACTTGACTCCCTTCAAGTTTCGTAGTTCGCTCAGGTTCATGTTGTACATTCCGCGATAGCCCGCGTTTTGAAAGAACGGATAATTCTCAACACCGGCTTGGTGTGCCACGCCACTAAGTGATTTCTCTCTGCTACTTAACTTGTCTCGTGTGATGACCCGATCTATCTCCTCGACCGACTGTACGTACTTTTGAACTGCCTCAGCCAGACCCGCGAAGTAGGCTTGCGCTTGCGCGACTTCTAGGTTTGCGCGAGTCTGCGTTTATTGCACAAAGATAGCAGGCAAAACGGGTGAGCTTAAAGTCTGGAAACTCTGACTCCATCAACGACCCTTTGATGCTCTGTGAAATTGTCCGTGATCGGAATGTTAACGGCAGCGCAAGCCGCCATGGCACGATTGATGGCCTTCTTGAATACCTTAAGGTCGTCGTACCCAAGGTATACCATAAGATCGGAGGCAAACCAATACCGAATCCCGTTCTCTTTCCCAAAGTCCTCGAAATTGACCAGTTCGACCCCGATTAGATCATCCATACACTCACCTCTATTAACGAGGACACCCTCTTAGCGAGTCGCTAGGCCGCAAAGCGTCGAGTCAATTACGCCGATTCTATCTTTTACCTGCACCGCCTTCACGCAGGCCGCGTGCAGGGCAAGCAGGCTCTCGGCTTTCAAACTTGCTCCGCCCACCAGCGCGCCGTCGATCGTCGGCTGCGACATGAGCGTGTAAGCATTTTCGGGATTGACGCTGCCGCCGTAAAGGATCGGCACGCGCGAGGACGATTGTCCGAAGGCGGAAACCAGCAACTGCCGGACAAAGGCATGCGCTTCTTCGGCCTGCTCGGGAGTCGCCACAACGCCGGTGCCGATGGCCCAGACGGGTTCGTAGGCGACGACCACTTTCGGCAGCATGGTGGCCGACAGGCGCGACAGACCCTCTTCGATCTGGTGCTGCAGTACGAGCCTTCAGCTTACCGGCCTGCCGCTCGGGAAGGGTCTCGCCAATGCAGAAGATCGGAATAATGTCCTTTTCGAGGGCCCGGGCGACCTTCCTGCCGATCAGTTCGTCGGTTTCGCCGAAGATATGCCGCCGCTCACTGTGGCCGCAAAGAACATAGCGGCAGCCGTGTTCGAGCAGCATATCGGCGGAAACTTCGCCGGTAAACGCTCCAGAAAACTCAAAATAAAAATTTTGAGCGCCATAAGCAAGTCTTTGCCGGGGGATTCCGCTGGCATGAACCGCCTCCGCGACGGCGGGAATCGCCAGAAACGGGGGCAGAAGTACCGTCGGAACAACCCATTCGGTCAGAGCAGACGTGTAAGCCTGGACGAACTCCGCCGCCTCGCGGGCGGTCTTGTTCATCTTCCAGTTCGCGGCGAGAATCATAAGCTAACTTACTTTCAGGATTTGGTTTGCGAAACAGCATCGTCCAGCGCTACCACGCCGGGAAGGGCCTTGCCCTCAAGGAACTCGAGGCTGGCTCCGCCGCCCGTAGACACGTGCGTAACCTGACTATCGAGTCCGAATTTCTTTACCGCCGCCGCCGAGTCGCCTCCTCCCACCACGGTAATGGCCCCGGCTTTGGTCGCCGCCGCCAATGCCTCCGCCACGGCCTGGGTGCCGTGCGCGAACTCGGGGATCTCAAACACGCCCATGGGTCCGTTCCATACCACGGTTTTCGCCTCGCGGATGATGCGAGTGTACAGCGCTTCGGCAGCCGGACCGATATCGCCGCCGATGTCATCCTCGCGCAACGCGTCGTTCAGTCGGACTTCCGGGGTGTCGCCCGACTTCAGCTCAGGAGCGACGCGCGAATCGGGCGGCAGGATCAGCTTGGTACGGGTCGAGTCCGCCTGACGCAGGAGTTCGTGAGCGAGGTCCACTTTATCGACTTCCACAAGCGAGTTGCCGATCTCGCGGCCCATCGCCTTAAAAAACGTATACGCCATGCCACCGCCGATGAGAATCGAATCTACCTTGCCGAAAAGGTTCTGGATGACGTCGATCTTGCCGGAAATCTTCGAGCCGCCGAGGACCGCGACAAAGGGACGGACGGGATCCGCCAGCGCGCGGCCCAGGTAGGCCAGTTCCTTCTGCATGAGGTAGCCTGCCACCGCCGGTTTTAGAAACTTCGTGACGCCTTCCGTGGAGGCATGGGCGCGGTGCGCGCTGCCGAAGGCGTCGTTGACGTAGACGTCGCCCAGTCGCGCCAGTGCTTCGGCCATGCCCGGATCGTTCTTCTCCTCTTCGGCATGGAAGCGGAGATTCTCGAGCAGCATCACCTGGCCGGGCTGCATCTGGTTGACGACGCGCTCCACCTCGGGGCCGAAGCAATCGGGGGCCATGATCACCGGCTGCTTCAACAGTTCGGAAAGGCGCTGGGCGGCGGGTTGCAGGCTGAATTCCTGCGTCCGCTTGCCCTTGGGCCGTCCGAGGTGGCTCATGAGAATCGCCTTGCCGCCGCTGGCAATGATCTTCTGGATCGTCGGCAGGCTTTCGCGGATGCGCGTGTCGTCCGTCACGACGCTGTCGTCCAAAGGCACGTTGAAATCGACGCGCACGAGCACGCGCTTGCCCTTTAAATCGACATCGTCAATGCTGCGTTTGTCCATCGCCTCCATCCCTTCGCGCAGGCGAAGGGGCTCCTGAGTTGGTTATGGAAAAATGTTCGAGTTAACGTTTAAGGCGAGTTCGCGGCTTGGATGTATCTTCCGCGTCACGCTGCGTCTGAAAACCATATTTGCGTTTCGATCCAGCCACAATGGGAGTCATGAGTTCGCGGATGGCCGTGAAGACTACTTGAAATTGCGCATCGTACTTCTTCTCCATCGCCTCCAGCTTCCGCGCCAGATCGGCGTGCGTCGCCAGCATCTGCCGCAGCTTCACAAAGGCGCACATGATGGCAATGTTGACCTGCACCGCCTGCGGACTGCGGAGCACGCTGGAGAGCATGGCCACGCCCTGCTCGGTGAAGGCACGGGGCAGGTTGCGCACGACCACCCCAACTTGAGGTCCAATTTGGTGATCTCAAGTTGTCAACTTCGGAAGGTGTCAAGCTGAAACATGAAATCCGTTGGAAATCGATCAAGGTTCCGAGAAACCGCTTGATTGAGAGTCTAGTTTCAACCCCATACAGCTCCGCTAAGTCCCGATCCAGCATCACCTTCTGACCGCGGATCTGAAGGATTTTGTTTTCAATCTGCTCGGCCGGAATGAGTTGCTTCATAGCAGGGATAAGGTGCGCTCACAATGGGCATCGCTAACGGCGACAAAGTTGACCTTGCCGCCAAATATTCCGCATTAGAGTCCGCCAAGTCGTCAGCGGCAGGGCTGCGGGGTGCCGATCACCGGCCTGACAGGATTGCCCGGCGAGAGCAGATACGTTCCCGTCGCCGGAATCGAAAATACCGGACAGTGCTCGTCATAGGTGAGCGTGTTGCGCCGTGAGGGCCGGTCGGTCGGCGGACCGTCAAAGCCGATATTCCCGCCCCGGTACCCATGCGTGCTGGAACCGTAGCCGGGGTAGGGTGAGTAATATCCGCCGTCGTTGTAGTAATAGGAAGACGGGTTGTAGTATCGGCCGCGGCCGTCGTGCTGGGCGTCCGGCATTCTTCGCTCCGCGCCGGGATTGACATTGTAATAGTAGCCGAATCCCTCGTTATACTCGCGGTCCATCAGCCGCCGCCCCAGGGACTCGCGCTCCTGCGGCACCATGCGCAGGTACTCCTCGTAAGTCGGGAGTTGTTCGGTGGGGTTATCCATCTGGCAACTGACATGCGCCGGCAACGTTCGGAAATTCACACCCTCCGGCACCAGTACGCCGTAGCACACGCTGTTGACCGAATGGCCGCGGAATTCGAAGCGGCGCATTCCCGCCTGCTTCAAAGCCATCGTGTCCGCCGCGCTGTCGAGATAAAACTCACCCTCGATATACCGCTTCCCGTTGACAATCACGATGCCGTCCGGCCCCGCTGTCTGGGCCTGCGCGGACGCGATCAAGGTGAACAAGGTCAACATGAAAAATGTCAGAAATGCGATCACGCCAGGATACTGCTTCATGGCTGTCTCCCGTAGTAGCAAATCGATCGAATGCAGACTTTTCTGAATTGAGCGGGAATACTCTCAATCGCCGATCAATGTCCCAGTCCGTAGGCGGCGTCATAGCCCCAGATGAGCCGGGGCATCGTCGCGGCACTGCTGCCGTACCATGTGCGGGAACTCCCGCACCCGCGCGGCGCTCACGTGGAGCCTCGCGGGACGCCATAGCTGAAGCCCGATGAGCCTCCGCTGCCTCGTCCGCTCCGGCGAGAACCAAGATAATAATAACTATTCCCGGAATACGCGGCAAAACCGTAGCGGGCATACTCGCGAAAAGCCTCGTTGCGGGGCGGGTCGGCGGCATAGTTCAGACCGCTGAGTCCGACCGGCAAAGCGTTGGCGTCGATCGCCAGCGGCCAGATCGCATGATAGCGAATCGTTCCCACCGAGCGGCCCAGAAACTCGAACTGGCGAAATCCGTATTTCTTCAAAGCGATGGTGTCTTTATGACACGCTACGTAAATGTCGCCCGACGCGAAGAGCCTACCGTCGATTTCCTCGGTGATCACGTTTTCCGGCGGCGGCATCAAGCCGCGATGCGCGGTCGGCGCCTCGGGCGGCGGCGGTTGCAATTCAAGCGCGATCGGGCTCACCGCCCACAGGCAAACGGGGAGAACACCACCGATCATCACGATCAGGAGCAGCAGCAACCGCCGGAAAATCGCCTTCATGCCGCCTCCGCAGGTACGATGCGACCGGTTCGCCGGTCCGCGATCAGGTAGTGAAACCGTAATCCGCCGCGTTCAGATGATTGTCGAGAATATAGCGTTTCAGATCCATCCGGGCGAGCGAGACCGCCATCGCGATCACCAGCGCGTCGTCAATCAATCCCGCGCCCGGAATGAAATCCGGCAACAGGTCGATGGGGCTGATGAAATACAGCAGCGCCGCCGTCACCGCCGAGATCGTGGCCCACGGCGCTTTGAACCGGCCCGCCACCGCGTCCTTCAGCATCGCGTAGAGCAGCTTCGCCTGGCGCGCCAGGAGCTGCACGCTGTGCTTGCCGGACTTGGCGAGGGACTTCAACTTGTCGCCGGTCTTTTCAAGCGCATAGCGCACGTCCTGCTCGTTGATGCGCTGCCGCGCCTGATGGAAATTTTTCTCCACGCGTCCGGCGATGCTGTTGAAGGCCGAGTAGGTCTGCTTGGTGACGTCTTCCCACAGCGCGCCGAGGGCGCGTTTGGCCTCGCTGTAATCCCGCGCGGTTTTGCCGGGCGGTACCGCCGCGGGTCGATGGCCGTTGGATGTCGCCCGCACTCGCGGCGCGCGGGTGGGCGCGGTTTTCGCCGCGGCTTTCCGGACCGTCGTCGTGCCGCTCCCACTCGTGGACTTTTTCGCCGCCGCCTTTTTCGGTGCGGTTTTGCGAGCCCTGGTGCTGTGCGGTTCGTCGTCGGCGCTCGGCGTGACGCGTTTTTTTGTTGGCATGATCCAACCTCCTCATCATTACGTTTAAATCTACAACCCGATGCGATAACAGGCAAAATAGGTTCTTCCTGCGTTTCCGTCTCCCCCGCTTACGGAGAGACGGAAACGCAGTGATAAGCAGGTGGTTCGCGTTCGACGAATGCGTCGGCTAAGCGCCCGCGCCCATGCGCGTGAGCAGGTCGACGCAACGGCAGGAATAGCCCCACTCGTTGTCGTACCAGCCGAAGACTTTCAGCATGCGCGGACCAAGCACCATCGTGCACTTCGAGTCGAAAACGCAGGAGTGCGGATTGCCCACGATGTCCGTGGAAACGATCTCGTCTTCCGTGTATTCCAGGACGCCCTTCATCGGTCCGTCAGCGGCTTTCTTGAAGGCGGCATTGATGGCTTCCACGGTAACGTCCTTCTGGGTGATCACCACGAGATCGGTGATCGAGCCGTCGATCACCGGTACGCGCAGCGCGCTGCCGTCGATCTTGCCTTTCAGCTCCTTCATGATCTTGCCCACCGTGCGCGCCGCGCCGGTGGTCGTGGGGATAATGCTGTGGGCAGCCGTGCGCGCGCGGCGTAGATCGGAGTGCGGCGCGTCCAGCACGACTTGATCGTTGGTGAAGGCGTGAACCGTGGTCATAAAGGCGTATTCGATGCCGAAAGTCTCGTGCAGAATCTTCGCCATCGGCGCCACGCAGTTGGTGGTGCAGGACGCGTTGGAAACGAGTTTGTGCTCGGGCTTCAAGTCCTGATCGTTGACGCCGCAGACGACGGTGGCGTCGATCTCGTCCTTCGACGGCACGGTGAGCAACACCTTTTTCGCGCCCGCGTCAATATGCTGCTGGATCCCCTTACGGTCGCGAAAGGCCTTCGCCCCGGTGGATTCCACCACGATATCGACATTCAATTCGCGCCACGGCAGCTTGGTGGGATCTTTTTCGGCGAGTACCTTGATGAACTTTCCGCCCACTTTGAAGCCGCCTTCAACCATCTCCACCGTACTGGGAAAGTGGCCGTGGGTGGAGTCGTACTTCAAGAGGTGCGCCAGCGTCTTGGCGTCGGTGATGTCGTTGACCGCGACGAATTCGAAACGCGGGTCCTTGTGGGCCGCGCGGTAAACCAGCCGCCCGATGCGGCCAAAACCGTTGATGGCGATGCGAATGGCCATGATCGTATCAATCTCCCGTTAGAATTCATGCGCGGGAATCCGCTCCGCGCGGGTGTGATATTCGTGGCTCGCGACGCGCGGCCGCTTACTTGCCGCCGATTCCCTTGCGGCCGTTGGCCTTGCCTTCGTCGTCGTCGTCCTCATCCGCGTCGCTTTCCCCGGCCTCATCCGCTTCTTCATCATCGTCGTCGTCGTCATCCTCATCCGCTTCGTCGTCGAGGCTGAGTTCGGAATGGAACAGGCCGACTTCGCCGCTTTCGGTGCGGTAGATATACCAGAAGTCCTCGTCGTCATCCGCGTCGGGCTTGAGCAGCAGCACGCCGCCCTCAAACTCGCCGGCATAGTCTTCTTCCAGTTCACGAAAGCGCGCGAAGTAATATTCGACGCCCTCTTCGAGCGGCACAGGTTTCTCCAGCAGGCAGAAGCGAAAGACCTCGTCAGTCTCATCGCGCGCGACGTCCGTGCAGTAAAAGGGATAGTCAGGATCTTCCACGCGGCTGACGTCGATCTCGATGTCGCTGTCCTGCAATTCGTCGAAACCGAACACAGTTCCCGCGTAACGAATAAATGCGGTGAGTTTGTCTTTGGCGGACACGGTGACGCTCATGGGTAGTGGGGGAGGAGTTAAATTCGAAGTTCAAGTCAGATATCAGCCTACCAGCCAACCCGCTCCCGCGGGTTGGATTCGGCAACGGAAGGACGATTGCGGTGTAAATCCAGCCTACTAGCCAACCCGCTCCTGCGGGTTGGATTGGCAACGGAAGGACGATCGCGGGAATCGCATTGCGTGCGGGAAGCAAAATTTCAGCGGAAGATGGACCAGAGCCGCAGTCCAGCCCAAAGCAGCAGGCCCGCCGTCAGCACCCAGCCGACAATTCGGGCGATGTTGCGCGACTTCTCCGTGCGCAACATCGTGTCGAACATTTCAATGGGCGGCCAGCCGTACTCGTAGATGATCATCAGCATCAGCGCGGCAGCCGCGGGAATAATCAGGTATCCGCCCATGTTGGCCTCGTTTTTACGCTCATCCAATCGCCGTCGCGGGCTTTAAGCCCGCGATGATTCCTTGACACGTGGCGGCCTTGAAGGCCACCACGGCGATAGAACTATCCAGCAAGCGAAGCGCGGTAATCCATCGGCGTCAGCGCCGCGGATCGAACATCATGTTCGTCATCCGAAAAACACTTCGGCGACCTTGAAGAGATTGTCGTCGGCGGGTTTGGTCTGGCCGATGCCGTCGGCGATGGGGACGGCGATAAGTTGTTCGCCGCGCAGGGCGATGAAGTGATCGAACTTGCCTTCGGCGGCGGCGTCCACGGCGGACACGCCGAAGCGCGTGGCGAGAATGCGGTCGTAGGCAACCGGCGAGCCGCCGCGCTGCACATAGCCGAGCACGGTAACGCGCGATTCGATGCCGGTGCGCTTTTCAATTTCAGCCGCCAGTTCGTAGCCGATGCCGCCCAGCCGGGGCCGGCCGAAGGCGTCAAGTTCGCCCAGCGTGACGGCGTTACCGTCTTCGGGATGCGCGCCCTCGGCCACCACCACGATGGAGAACGACTTGCGCAGATGGCGGTCGTGAAGCTGTTTGCACACGCCTTCGTAGCTGAACGGCCGCTCGGGAATCAGGATCAGGTCCGCGCCACCGGCAAGACCCGCGCAGAGCGCGATCCAGCCGGAGTTGCGGCCCATCGTTTCCAGAATCATGATGCGGTGATGCGACTCGGCCGTGGAATGCAGCCGGTCGATGGCATCCGTCACGATCTGCACCGCCGTCTGAAAACCGAAGGTGACGTCGGTCGCGGCGATATCGTTGTCGATCGTCTTCGGCACGCCGATGACTTTCACCCCGAGCCGCGCCATTTCGTGGGACGCGCGCAGCGTGCCGTCACCGCCCACGCAGACCACCGCCCCGATATGATGCAGGACCAGATTCTCCAGAATGCGCGCGGTTGTCTCCCCATCCTGCAGGGGATTGAACCGGCTCGTCCCCAGAATCGTTCCGCCGCGATAGAGGATCCCCGATACCGACATCGCGGGCAGGGGAATGAATTCCCCCGTGGCCGCGCCCTTCCAGCCGCCCTTGATGCCGACGCACTCCCAGCCGTAGCGCTGGGTGGCGGTGCGGACGACGGCGCGAATCACTGCGTTCAGGCCGGGACAGTCCCCGCCGCTGGTCAAAATGGCAAGTCGCATGAATTTTGATTCAATCTCATAGTAAAAGTGAAATGTAGCACTTCGCCCGTGGAAAGTCAAGGCAAAGGGATAGATGCCGTCTACTTCACCTTATCGGCAGAAGTACGTTAAGGATGAACGGTTGACACTGTCGCAAGCCCGGTCTCATGTGCCGTATTTTAGACTCTGCCAAAATGAACGAATCCCATCGGTTGAAATGGCAGGGATAGTCAGCAGGAATGGCACACTTCAGAAATCTCGGAAGTAGAATGTGTCGTTATAAGTCTTTAATCTATTATTATTTTAAGATTTATGCAGATCGGCACGACCGTTGCAAATCTGTTGGCTGTACACGTAATGTAATCCCATTTACATACACCAACCCAAGGAGATGAACCATGGCAATTACCCGCTGCCAACCGATGCGAACCACTATGCACCCTGTCTGGATGGAAAACTGGAGTCCCCTCAGCCGCCTGATGGACGATTTCTTCGCCGGGAACCGCCAGGGCAACGTGATGGTCTGGGGTCCCAATGTGGACGTGCTGGAGACCACGGAAGGCTTCGAAATCCATGCCGAATTGCCGGGTGTCCGGCAGGAAGACGTGAAAATCACGCTCGACAACAACGTCCTCACGCTGTCTGGCGAGAAACAGCAGGAACTCAAGGAAGAAAAGGAGAACCTGCTCCGCGTGGAGCGCAACTATGGCCGCTTCGAACGCAGCTTCAGCCTGCCCGACACCATCAAGGCCGACGGCGTCCGCGCCCACTTCGAAAACGGCGTCCTCCGCATCCTCCTCCCCAAAGCCGAGGAAGCCAAGTCCCGCCGGATCCAGCTAAGTTAGCTGGACCACGAGGCGCTGGCGCCGTTGATTGCCGCGCTTCGCGCAAGCTGAATTTATTTCAAGTTGCCATCCCCGGCCCGTCTTCGGTGCCGGGGACCCCATTTGCTTTGGCCGCCTCACTATAGTGCGAACCAAAAAATCTGAACATCGGCCCGCGGGCTACCCTCCTCCGCGCACCGACAAACGATGAACGGGCGACCCATTGCGGTCGCCCGTTTGTTTTTGCCCGCTAGGCTCTGGAATGCAGTGCCGCACGGCAGTGCGCTCTTCTACTTGAATTATGTAGTCCTATTGCCTATATTGGCGTTGTCGGTAAGTCCGCTCGTTTCCCCGCAGTTAGAACCACCGTTCCAGTAAATCTCAACATGCCGGAGGTCCCCCCAATTCTTCGCTAAAGAAGCCATGTAACAGACTGCCAACTCCAAGGCAGACCCCGTTTCAGGTCTCTCCCGACGTGGAGAGCGAGCAATTGACCCGGAGGATTGAAGTTGAAGATCACAATGGCGGCTTACGCGATTCTGGCGAGTGCCTTAATCAGCGGCGTCACATTCGGTCAGAATGTGCCGCTCGCACTGAATCAGACAATTGTGATGCCGGTGGAAAGCGCGATCTGGGATGTGATGCCACACCCCGACGGCTATTTCGTGTGGGCTCAGGCAACGGCGCCGGATTCTGATCAAACGCGCATCTATTGGGGGCGCAGTGATCTGGGGAATGTGGATTCGCTGGATCTGGACGTGGGCGAACCGCAAAACCTGGTTTGCTTCTGGCGGGATAACTACGAACCATATCTGGTGCTGGCCTCGCGCCATGTGTACGAGCCGTACGACGCCACACTGCTCGGTCACCACATCACTGGCCGTCTCGACGACACCGGTTTCCGCGTTTACCGGTTGACGGATGGCCGGCCGGACTCACTCTTCTACCACTGGCCGGCACGACTCGATTATCTGACGTGGGACACGTGGGACCTCTTGGTCAATTTCCGGATGGGCGTCGCCATGCCGACGCCACCGCCGCCGGCCGTGTCCACCACCCTGGCGTTGGGGATATCGTGGGATCATCCCTTTACGTATAACGACTACCCGAATCCATACTCGGCAGGGTATCCTCACCTGCAGTCTGTTCATTCGTAACATGCTTTCCGATGCGCTCGAGCAACATTCACTCTACTCTAACGTTTGCTCGGGAAGCTACTGGGCTTGGACTTCGGCCGATGACGGTCCCATCGCTAGTCGCATGGCAACTTCGATAACAAGCCACACGCCCGGCAACTCTTCACTCAGTTCAAGTCTCGAACAGGTCCAGGTTCAAGCGGACCACGAGTCCGTGATTGGCGATCGGGATCGCAATTGCAGTTCGGTACCGGCGGTCAATTGCGCCAGCTCGCCATTGGCCTGCACGTATGACCGGTCCGCGCAGGTTGCCCTCACGTTCCTGTTTTCGCCGGAGGCAGATGCCTACGGCGTCTTTCGGTCTGGTGGCAGCGATCTTGCGTGGTCGGTCCCCGGGCCCTATGACTTCTGGCTGGCGGGAGAATGCGCGGGCAGCAACACCGCCGAAGAGTTTCTCTGTTATGATGCGTCGCGCCACGTCTTCGATATCTTCGAGGCGGCTAACGGTACCCTCGTGGGCACGACCGACTCCGTCATGATCCTGGCGGGAGACAGCGGCGTCCGCGTCATTGGCCGCGATGACAGTACGGCACGGCGGCTGGTTTTCCGGGATGGCAATCAACTGAAACTGTATACCTTCGGAGAATTCGCCGGGGTCAACGAGCCGAAGACTCGCGTTCCCGGCGACTTCACTCTGCGCGCCTTCCCGAATCCGTTCAATCCCACTACGGAGATTACCTTTGACCTGCCCACGGCGACAAACGTCAAATTGCAGGTTTTCAATGTGCTGGGACAGTGTGTTGCGACCCTCGCCGAAGGGCCACGAACGGCGGGGCCACATGCGGTGAAGTTCGATGGAAGCGCACTTTCGTCGGGCGTCTACCTTTATCGCCTCGAAGCCGGCAGCTTCGTGGCACAGAACAAGATGCTTCTGGCCAAGTAGCTTCTTCCTGTCCCTGCGGGCTACAGACAAAATCCCACGCCGAAGCCGGCGTGGGATTTTTTTATGATCGGACCACGCTCCCCATTCCTTCGTCAGGGAATGCTTTCTTCGTAGGCGGCTCTGCCGCGGCGAGAAATGGCGACGCATCCCACAAAAACGCCAACCGCCGGCCTCTGCGGGGCCGGCGGTCGGTTCGATGTACGGACTGCGAGAAAGTTTACTTCAACAATTGCAGCTTCTGCACGCTGTTGACGTCGCCGGCGCGGAAGCGCACGAAATAGAAGCCGGTGCCAAGATTCGCCCCGTCGAAGCGCGCCGTGTATTCACCGGCAGGCTGCATGCCGTTGGCCAGTGACGCCACCATGCGACCCGTGACGTCGAACACATCGAGATGCACTTCCACCGCTTCGGATATCCGGTAGCGCAGTGACGTCGTGGGATTGAAGGGATTCGGATACGCGCCGGTCAGCTCCGTCGTCAGCGAGGCCGGAGTGTCTGCTATCAGCGCGCCCGTGATCCGGAAGTCGGCGTTGGATGTGTCGCCGGTGGCTGGATTCGAGACGCTGATCACGCGCACCCGCGCGCGGCTGGAAAGCGCGCCGGATACCCGCCAGGAATGCGATCCGTCATTAATGGTAGTGCTGGTGATGGTTTCCCAGGTACCCGTCGGATAGGTACGATTGAGTTGCAGCTTCACATAACCCACCACGCCGTTCGGTGTCCAGCGGATCACCGTGGAAGAATTGAGGTACAGCAGCTCGCCGCCATTGGGAGCGACCAGCGGCAGCGACTGTCCGGCCACCGCCGTGATGGTGAAGTTGGCGTTCGACGTGTCGCCGACGCTGGGATAAGAGACCGAGGTCACGCGCACCCGCGCCGCCGTCGCCGCCGCGCCGCTCAGGGCAAAGGCGTGCGAACCGTCATTGACAGTTGAGGAGATAACGGTTTCCCACACGCCGGTGGGGTAGCTGCGGTTGAGCTGAATTCTCACATAGCCGGTAATATTGGAACTCGTCCAACGCACGGTGCCAAGCGCGCCTGTCGCCCACGACTCGCCGCCGTTGGGAGCCGTCACGGTCACGGTGCGCGCGATCGGCGCGGCGGCCGTTATCGTAAAGTTGGCGTCCGACGTGTCGCCCACGCTGGGATACGTGATTGAAGTGACGCGCACCCGGGCCGCCGCCGCCGCCGCGCCGCTGAGGATCAGCGAGTGCATACCGTCATTGACCGTCGATGCCATTACCGTTTCCCACATCCCCGTGGGGTAGGCGCGGTTGAGCTGAATCGACACGTAGCCGGTGAGATTGGCGCTCGTCCAGCGGATCGTGGCGGTCGCGCCCGCGGCCCATGTCTCGCCGCCGTTGGGAGCGGTGACCGCGATACTCCGGGCAGTCGGGGGCGGTGTGCTGACAATCGTGAAATTCGCGTTCGAAGTATCACCCACCGTCGCCGTGAGCACATCCACCACACGCACGCGCGCCGTGCTCGACGCCGCGCCGCTGAGGGTGAACGTGTGCGCTCCGTCGTTCGCCGTCGAAGCGATGACCGCTTCCCACGCGCCGCCGGGATATGCGCGGTTCAGTTCCACCTTCACATTACCGATCACGTTAAGGCTTGACCAACTCACGATGGCCGTGGAACCCGCCGTCCACGTTTCGCCGCCGTTGGGAGCGGCGAGCGTGACGCTGCTGACCGGCGGCGGCGGGGCGGCGGCGATCGTAAAGTTGGCGTTGGAAGTATCACCCACGGTCGGTGAGGTGACGCCCACCACGCGCACCCGGGCGCTCGTCGCGGCCGCGCCGCTGATCGTCCACGAGAAACTGCCGCTGTTGGCGACCGCCGCGCCGATTGTCTCCCACGTTCCCGTGGGATACGTGCGATTGAGCTGCACGTTGATATTATCGCTCAGATTCGAACTCGACCAGGTAATCGTCGCGCCGGCGCCGACGGTCCAGGTCTCGCCGCCGTTGGGCGCGGACAAGGTCAGGCTTGGCGTGGGCGTGCTGCCGCCCGCCGGACGGATGTAACGAACGGTCTGCTCGACCATCGGATTACAGCCGGTCCACGAACAATAGAGGTTGTCGACGGTGTACCATGCCGTATGGCTGTCGCTCCAACCGTAGTTGAAATGCAGTTGATTGCCGGCACTCGTGCGCCAGCCGTCGCAAACGATCGCGTGCAGGGCGATGACGTAGAACATCGGATGGCCCGCGTTCAACTCCTGCTGCAAAATGCCGAACCACGCCGCGGCGTTGGCATAGTCGGCGCGTGGCTCGATGTCGATGTCGCTGGCCATGCCGTAATGGTCACGGAAGGCATTCACCGCCGCCGCCAGTGATGCGCCGCTGCCGCAACGGCCAAAATCCATATTCTCGGCAACGCCCATCTCATAACACAGTTCCGCGGCCGCGTCCTTCTGCGCCTGGGTTTCGGTGCCCGTGTAACGGTTCAGCGTGTTGGCCCAGTCGAGGGCGTCGCTGAATTCGGCCGTCAATACGCCGCCGCCTACGTTCGTGCCGCAGGAGTTGTCGCCGTTCCACGTATAGCTGTGTGTGCCCGTGCCATTGGCCGGGTAACGCCAGAAATTTATAATCTGCGCGGTCGCCGTGGCGACACAACCCACCACACTGCGCCCGCCGCTGCCCAGCGGACAGAACGCGTTGTAGGGCGCGCCCTGGTGCCACGAACTCTGCAGCAAGGGTTCGACACTCGCCACTTCGTCCAGCGCGCTGGCCGCCGTTTCGGCCGCCGCGGCGCGCGAAAACTCGGCATAACTGCCCGCGTAGCTCTGCCACAACTGGCGGTCTTTTCGTACCTGCTCGAACGCGGCTTGCATCGCCGGCGACACCTGCGCGGCTTCGCTTACGTCGCGCGCCACGGCGATTTTCTGCGCCAGCTCCTCCTTGATGAACTGAACGAAGCCCCCCTCATCGTTCACGTCGAAATGCGAGTCTCCGGAATATGCGGTAATCGGCGGCAGTTCGGTATAGGCGGGCAGCAGGATGTAGCCCTGCGAAAGCGCCGCAACGTAACCCACAAGCTGACCCTCGATGAACAGTTCCTGCATCACCGGGGGCGCTTCATCCAAACTGTTCGACCATTGCTGGTCGCGACTATATTGCAGCCAATTGCGGACCACGGCCGACCGCGCATCCGCAGTCGTCGGGGTCAACGCGGCATTTGTTATGCGCGGGCTGATCAATGTACCGGCCATGAGGGCCATGGCCATCATCATTTGCATGTGGACTTTCATTTTCATCGATCGCTCCAGGATTATCGCGGACTCCGGCCACCGGGGCCGAACGCACTTTGTGGCTTTAGTGAAATCACGTCGCCGAAGCGTGGTGATTTCCCCATCCCTCAAATTTCGCCTGTTGATCTGTTCAACAGCGATTCACGTGCGGCCTGAATCGGTATCTCCCGAGCCAGAAAATCAAATTAGGCTTTAGGATTTGGAATGTCAAGCTAAAATGAACACGGAATTATTCAGCGGAACACCATCAAGGTAATTCACACTGTGTCGGGATATGGCAACGCAATCACCATGCCCGCCGGAAATGCGTGGAGGGTTCGAAATATTGTGGGTCTCCAACCTTCGTTACACACGGTGCATCAGTATAATTGCAGTGACCCAGGGCACGTTGTACAAACTGTGATCGAATGTGTATTTCCGTTCGAATTCAGCTTTCGTGAATGCGGCAAGAGTGACCATTTCTCGTGTTGTGTTGACCCGGATAATAATGGTGATTCGGGTCACTGTCGGCGAAACAAGCGGAAGCTGAAGAGGCGTGCGCCATGAAATGAAATGCGATCCTCGCCGCCGGCTTGCGGAGTTATCACCAGCCGCGCCGACGACGGACTGGCCTAATCGGAACCGAGGCCCGCTCGTGTGAGCGGGCCTCGGGCGGTGAAACGGCAGTGCCGGAGAAGCCCATTTACCCGCCGATGTACGGTGGCAGCCGGGATGCCTCGCGGGGCATCGCTTCATGGCTGCACGGCTCAGGTTCTGTACATCGACGGAGTAGGGTGTCGGATCGATGGAGGTGGCTGCGGAGGGAATCCCTTCACGAAGTATTCAGGTCGGCGTATACCGCCGTCCAATCAATGTGGACGGCGGTATACGCCGAAGACGAAGTACTATTTCAAGAGTTGGATACGTTGCACGGATTGCATCGCGCCCGCGCTCAGCCGCACGAAATAAACGCCGGTGCTCAGTTGACGGCCGTCGCAGGTCACGCTGTAGTGGCCCGCTTCGCGGACGTCGTTGATCAGTGTCGAAACGAGTCGGCCCGTGATGTCGTAGAGGTCAAGCCGCACCGGACTCGCGGCGGCGAGATCAAACCGGATCGTTGTCGTCGGGTTGAACGGATTCGGATACGCGCCGTCGAGGCGCGTCTGCGTGGGAACGTCGGTCTGGTCGCTGGCGCCGGGACTGAAACTCATCCCGGCGATCGCGAAGTCGGCGTTCGAAATATCCGTGACGGTTCCATTGTATACCGCCGTCACCCGGACGCGCGCTCTGCCCGTCACCGGACCGGTGACTCCCCAACTGTAACTGCCGTCGTTGTTGGTCACCGCGGTGATCGTCTCCCACGGCCCCGACGGGTAACTGCGGTTGATCTGGATGCACAGACTTTCCGTAAAAGTAGGTGCATCCCACGTGATGCGATGCAGCGTTCCCACCACCAATTGCGCGCCGCCGTTCGGTGACAGTACGGTCACCGCACCGCCGGTGCTCGCGGCGGCGATGCTGAAATCCGTATCCGACGTGTCGCCTACGCTCAAATTGGACACGTTCAGCACGCGAATCCGGGCGTGGCTCGATGCGCTGCCGCTCACGATCCACATCTGGCTGCCGTCATTCCCCGTCGACGAGACGATGTTTTCCCACCGGCCCGCAGGATAGTTGCGGTTGAGCTGAACGCGCAGGTTGCCGGTAAGCGTCGGCGCGCTCCAGCGGACGTTATAGACCGTCCCCAGCGAAACGGACTCGCCGCCATTGGGACTGATTACGGTAATCAGCTTGGCCGGCGGGGGCGCGGCGTTAATCGTGAAATTGGCGTTGGACGTGTCGCGGACGCCGGTGGAAGTCGTTCCGCTGATCCGCACCCGGGCCGCACTGGTAGCCGTCCCGCCCACAACAAAGCTGTAAGTGCTGCTGTTCGTGGCCGACGCCACAATCGTTTCCCAGGTTCCGCTGGAATAATTGCGGTTCAGTTCGATTTTGACATTCTCTGCCAGACTCACGCTCGTCCAGGTGACGTTGACCACGTTGCCCACGGTCCACGTCTCGCCGCCGTTGGGGCTTGCCACCGTCACGCTGACAACCGGGGGCGCGGCGCTGATCGTGAAGTTGGCATTGGACGTGTCCCCGACGCCGGCGGAAATTCCGCCGTAGATCCGCACCCGGGCCGCACTCGTGGCCGCGCCGCTCACGACCCAATTGAATGCGCCGCTGTTGGCCGTGGAGGCGCTGATCGTTTCCCAAGCGCCCGCGGGGTAACTGCGGTTCAATTGTATGCAAACGTTTTCGGAGAAACTCACGCTCGACCAGCGGATCGCCGCCGTCGTGCCGGCCGTCAGCGCTTCTCCGCCATTGGGTGCCGAGAGTGTCAGCGACCGCGTCGGTATGACATTCGGGTGAATGTGCCGGATTGCGAATTCCACGGTCGGGCTGCAGCCGGTCCAGTTGCAGTACAGGTTGTCCACCGTGTACCACGCCGTGTGGCTGTCGGCCCAGCCGTAATTGAGATGAATCTGGTTGCTGCCCGCCACCTGCCAGCCGTCGCAAACGATGCTGTGGTTGGCAATCCGGTATTGCATCGGCCAGCCCCGGTTCAAATCCTCTTGCAGCATCGTGAACCACGCGTCGGCGGTCGTGTAAGCCGAACGGTTATCCTGGCGGATCTCAGTGGCGAAGCCGAAATACGTGGGAAACACCGCGACCGCGTTCGAGGTCGACGCGCCACTCCCGCAGCGTCCGAAGTCCATGCTGAAGGCGACGGCGGTCTCATAACAAAGTTCCGCCACCGCGGTCTTCTGCGCCGCGGTTTCGCCGCCGGGATAGCGGTCCAGAATATTCGCCCAGTCATAGGCGTCGCTGAAGGTCGCCGACAACGTGCCGCCGCCGACGTTGGTGCCGCACGAATTATCGCCGCTCCAGACGTACGACTTGCTGCCGATGCCATTCACCGGGTTGCGCCAGAAAGCGAGGATCTGCGCGGCGGCGGTGGCCACGCAGCCCACCACCGTGCGCCCCCCGTCTCCCATCGGATCGAGATCATAATAGGGAGCGCTCTGATGCCAGGCGGTGGTCGTTAACGGATTGATGCTGGTGATGCCGTAGAGCTGCGGGTGGCCCGGTCGCGGCGTGTTGTCCAGTGTGGCCGCCTGATTATCCCGTGCCAGAGCGCGCGTAAAGCTGGCATAATCCCCGGCGTATTCACTCCACTGGCGGCGATCCGTGCGGATCTGCGCCAGCGCCGGTTGCATTTCCGCCGTCGATGCCGCGTTCGCCAGCGCCGCGCTCGCCGCTTCGATCTTCTGTGTCAGGAGTTGTTTGATCAGCAGCGCCGGTCCGTCCTCTTCGTTCAGATTCAATGTCGACTGTTCGGAGTACACGGTCACCGGAGGCAATTCGGAAAACGCGGGGACGACTACATAGCCGCTGGGAAATGCGGCCAGGTAACCGACGATCCGGCCTTCGTAGCCGATCTCCTGCATGACCGGAGCGGGAATTTCCGATTCCGCGACCGCGCGTTTTTGCGCAACCTCTTGCGTCATTCGCAACCAGTTGCGCGCTAAACGGCTCGCCGCCTGTGGGTCCACCGAAGTAAGATCCGCGCCGTACGCCGTTCCTAATAGAGAACAAGCCACGAGAATCGTGGCGAGTAGGTGGTTCGTCCTTAAGTGCATCGTGGTCTCCGTCCAAATCGGATTGCAAGCCCTGTGGGCAAGGGCACTGTCACTCAGAAAGGCAGAAACGGGATCGTAGATCCGGTTCGTCTGCCGTCTAAAGTCCGCCTGCTGGCGAGCCAGCAAGGATAAAGTGCGCTTTCCCAAGTTCTGCGAATCGGGCAACCCGATCTAACGTAGTCCAAGTTATTCGAATCTATATGCAATGTCAAGGCCAAAATGAACGCATTCGTTTCACCGGATAACCGTAGTCTTCTTGGCGCATTCTACTTCTTCCCGCGCGGTTGCTGTCGTAATCGGATTTTCCCCGTGTGTGTTCTGAATAATTGCCTGCATTTTGGTGGAATTCTGAGGGGAAAACCGATGTCCATCCGAACAATGACGGCGAGGACGATTTGACTTTAAAATCGCTGAAAGTCTCCATTTGCCGTGCGGTTCTTGAATTCTGAGGACGAGGCAGGAATTCTGGGAAAAGGTCTTTCCGATCAGCTTTTCAACAAAGGTCCACCGGGAGGGGTACATATTTTATGCATAATGTGCAAGCTTGATGTAATGCGTTTCGTTTTGTCATCATCCGGCCAAGTCCGGCAAAACCCTCCTCGAAGGTCAGCTTTTACCCGTTTTAAATCATCAACTGGGCAAAATCAGCGTTTCTCAATTTACCTGAATTTACCACCGGCCATTATCCGGATACTTTTGATATTTCAGTAGATATGAATTGTTGTTCGAGAGGGAAAATAATCCGCTTTCGCTTAGACGATTCAAAGGTCTATTACGGTACAGCTTTTGCCATTCACTGAGTGCGTAGCCCACAATGTGATTGATTTAACGATGTCATCGAGAGGCCGCACAAGAATCTCGACCCTGGTCTCGACGGGAATGTTGACCCGGCCAGATCTCCGGCTCCCAACAATACGAGAAGAAAGACGGTTTAATTATGCAGCAGACGACACCATCGAAGAGCAACGCTTCTGTGAGTGACCGCCGTGAAGGCAAGTACTTGACCTTTGTCCTTGCGGGTGAAGAGTATGGACTCGAAATCCTGAAGGTTCGCGAAATCATTGGTATGATGGGGATCACCGCCGTGCCCTCCATGCCCGATTTCATGCTCGGTGTGACCAACTTGCGGGGAAAGGTCATCCCCGTAATTGATCTGCGATTGAAATTCCAGATGCCCTCCGGGGAGCAGACCAGTGAATCGTGCATTATTGTAGTGGACGTGACAGGAATGCTGATGGGCGTGCTGGTCGACCGGGTGTCGGAAGTGCTTGACATCCGCAGCGACGACATCGAGGACGCGCCTCAAGTCAGCAACGGCACGGAGCAGAACTTCATTCTCGGTCTGGCCAAGTCCAAGGGCCGCGTGAAAATCCTGCTCGAGATCGATCGTGTGCTGGCGGGCGTCGGCCTGGCCGAGATGGCCGCCTGAAGCGCCACCTCATTTTCATCCGTCGAAAACATTCTACACCTGCGCCGGCATGGCGTTTTACTTTGTGGAGCGATTCATGTTATCGAAGCTGTCGTTGAAGTTCAAACTCGTGAGCGCCTTTGGCATTACGGCGCTCGTGCTGGGGATTGTGGCCTGGGTCGGCTTTAAAGGGGCGCTCACGTCTGTCGAGGTATCAAGAGGTCTGTCACGGGAACACATCCCGCAACTGGCCAGCATCGCCCAGATGTGTCAGGTAGTTACGGCCATTCGGATGGAATACAACGCGATCATTAATCCGGAATACCCGGCCGCCGAGCGCAGTAAAATGCCCGGCAGATTCGAAGCCCTGTGGAAGGAATTCGATGATGCGAACAAGAAGTGGGAAGATATCGAAATGACCGCCGACGAGGAGCGGCAGTGGAAGGATCTGGAAAACCTGATTACCGCGTGGCACAGCGATGACGCGCGTTTCATGTCGGAACTCCAGCGCTACGTGCAGGCTCGCCCCGGCGCCGAAGAACAGCAGTGTCTGGCGCGCTGCAACGACATTTACTTCAGCTCGCTGCGCGCATCCTCAAAGGTCGTCCTCGAGAGTATGGATGAGACCAGTGCGTCCTCGGAACAGGAAGCTATTAACCAGGGATTGTCGGCGGAAAAGCAGTCTGCGTCCAGCAAGGCCCAGTCCATTCTTTTCGGAATCGCCGGAATTCTGGGTGCCCTCGCCTTCGGCATTTTCCTGAGCATCAGCATTTCCCGCCAGTTGCAGCAGATCGCCGCCGCCGCCGGTGACGGCGCGACGCAGATCGCCTCGGCCAGCGATCAGGTGTCGTCCTCCGCCCAGAGTGTGGCCGAAGGCACGCAGGAACAGGCCGCCTCCATCGAGGAGACAAGTTCCAGTCTCGAAGAACTCTCGTCCATGACCAAGCAGAACGCCGACAACGCCAAGACCGCCGCGCACCTTATGACCGATGCCCAGGCATTGGTCGAGAAGGCCACGACCGGCGCTGAGCAGATGGATCAGGCCATGTCCGAAATCAAATCCGCCAGCGACCAGACCAGCAAGATCGTGAAGACCATCGACGAGATCGCCTTCCAGACCAATCTCCTCGCGCTCAACGCCGCCGTCGAAGCGGCCCGCGCCGGCGAAGCGGGCAAGGGGTTTGCCGTCGTCGCCGAAGAAGTGCGGAACCTGGCGCTGCGCGCGGCCGAAGCGGCCAAGAACACCGGTAGTCTGATCGAAGATAACGTGACCCGCGTCGCTGGTGGCGTGCAGATCGTCTCCCACTTGAAGACGGCTCTCAGCGAAGTTACGATGAGTTCACTGAAAGTCTCGAATCTGGTCGGTGAAGTCTCGGCGGCGTCGGATGAACAGTCCCGCGGCATCGAACAGATCAACACCGCTGTCACGCAGATGAACCAGGTGACGCAGCAGAATGCCGCCAACGCCGAAGAGAGCGCTTCCGCCGCCGAAGAGTTAAACAGCCAGGCCGCGAGCCTGCGGACGTCCGTCAACGAGTTGCTCGCCCTCGTCAACGGCGATGGCCACAACGTCCAGGAGAACGTCCACGCCACCGTTCGCCGGACGCCCCTGCGGTCGCCGGCGCCGGCGCCGACGCGGCGCGGCAAAGCCGCTCCCGAAAAGCCGCGCCCCGTCAAGGTGATTCCCCTTGACGATTCGGAAATCAATCAGTTCTGAGACCCGCAGAGTCTCAACAGATAGAGCGAAAGACCCTCGGGTCTTTCGCTCTTTTGTTGTTCGCTGCGTCGTGCTTCGGCAACCTCGCGCGGCATTGGCTTTGCACTATCCCGTACGTCTATATACACGAGTCCGAAGAAGATCCTGTTCGCGTTTGCCAAGCGAGGATTCCGCCGATGAAACCGCAATTCTACATAGCCGCGATGTTTGTGTTGCTGGCATCGCGTCCGGTTGTCGCCGCCACGCCGCCGGAGGCCGCCCTGGGTCGGCTGCAGGACGGCAACACGCAGTTTATCGCCGGCCAATCGAGTGTCCAATGCGCCACCGCCAGTGTGCGCGAAAGTCTGGCCGAGGGTCAACATCCGTTCGCCTGTATCGTTACTTGCAGCGACTCGCGCGTGCCGCCCGAATTGCTGTTCGCTCAGTCGCTGGGTCAACTGTTCGTGGTACGCGTCGCGGGCAATGTGATTTCGCCCGAAGTCGTCGGCTCGGTGGAATACGCGGTGGAACACCTGCACACGCCGCTGGTGGTCGTGCTCGGCCACACCGGCTGTGGCGCGGTCAGCGCGGCGCTGGACAGTTCGCCGCCGGACGGAGCCGTGGGCACGCTGGTCAACCGGATTCTGCCCGCGATTCAGGCGGCGAAGGAGAAGGGCTATCCCGCGGGTGAGCTGTTCGCGGCCACGGTGCGCGAACACGCCCGCCGCGGCGTCGAAGCGTTAATGGACGGCTCGCGGGCCATGGACGAAGCCGTGTCTCACGGCGAACTGATGGTACTCAGCGCGGTCTACGACCTGCACTCGGGCCAGGTTGCCTGGCAGACACAGCTTTCCGCGCCACCGCTGCGAGCTGCGCCCGCGCCCGCGCCTGCGCCGGAGACCACGGTGACGAAACCCACCGCGCCAGCCGCGCAACCATCCCTGCTGGTTAAAGAACCGCCCGTGCCCGAAAAGGAGAAGGACACACCGTCGCAGCGGATTGATCCCAGCTCGGCCTACGCGCGGCGTCACCGGTGACGCGGATCGCCGCGGGATGAAATCATTACAATCGGGTATTTGATCATGAATAGACTCTGGAAATCGCTCGGACTCGGCGTGGGTATGCTGCTGGCGATGGGGAACGTGCTGTCGGCGGCCCGAACTGCCGGCGGCGGAACGCATCCAGCAGGTGGTGGATTCGCTCCAAAATCGTGTGGCGCGCCTCGAAGCCGCTTCTGACTCGCCTTGACTCGCCCCGGCAGACGACGGAGGCGGCCTTTCTCGGAACGGACAGTGTCGAATATATTGCGGGCCGGGGAGGGGCGGTGTATCTTCCCCGCAAGTCCCTGAGTCAGCCGGAGTCACAGCCATTGCCGATGCCGCAGGCAATGACGGAGGCTTTGGAGAGCCATGCCCTTGAGTTGTCGGGTTACTTCGAAGGCCTCGGCCGCATGGAACC
This sequence comes from uncultured bacterium, assembly GCA_963735175.1. Taxonomy (GTDB): domain Bacteria; phylum Electryoneota; class RPQS01; order RPQS01; family RPQS01; genus CAVTJX01. The sequence continues at coordinate 77,043 of CAVTJX010000019.1, forward strand.
GAAAGATGGCCGGAACAATACCGCCCGCTTGAATCAGGCCGAGCTTGATCTGGGCCGCGAACTGGGGAACCATACCCGTGCTGATCTTGGGCTCTATTATAATGAAGACTTCTCAATCTGCTGGGCCACAGTCAGTTACGCGGCTTTGTCCGCGGGCGAGGATGAGCCGACCGGCCGCCTGCTGCAGGATATAAATTTTACCGCCGGGCAATTCGATATTCCGTTTGGTCTGGATTACCTGGTGTATGCTCCCCTGGATCGTCCCTTGGCGACTATGCCGCGCCCCGTGGCGGCCAGTTATGGCTGGTGGAATGATGTAGGAATGATGGCCGGCTTCGGCGGCGCGCATGGCTCACTGGATCTCTATGCCGTCAAAGGCATATCCACCACGATTTGGGACAGCGACGAAGACGTACCCGTGGATGTCACCGCCGAGGATGATCGATGGCTTGCGGTGCAGCCCGCCATGAGCGGCGGCCTGCGGCTCGATCTCAGACCCTGTCGCTATGTCGATGGCGGATTCTCGCTGGCGCGGGGCTGGAATCGCTCGGGCGCGTCCGCCCTCAGTCTTGCCGGTTTGCATCTCCAGCGGAGCACCGAGCGGCTCACGGTCAAGGCGGAGGGGATCATCTCCGCCTTGGCCGAGGACATTGAGCCGCAGCGGATGCGCGGCGCCTATCTCGAGGCTATCGAACGCTTCGGGCGGCCCTTCCTCGTTCAGCGTGTGGATTACTTGAAGCGTGAAGGCGAGGAGCGAGAACGCGGCTGCAATCTTGGCGCCGGGCTGAAACTTGCCGAAGGCGTGGAATGCCGCGGCGAGTGCGGCTGGAACACGCAGACCCGGACGGGTGAGGTCTACCTGCAGCTCGTGGCTGGTTTCTGAACGCCGGACGCGTTTCTGGATACACAGGCAGCCGGAGCGGCTGCCTGTTTTTATTGCGGGAGGGTGGTTTCGAGTTGCATTTGCAGGCGAAGAATCGTAAATTTCAGTTCTTGCCAATGGACCTTCCTAAACCGCGAGTGATCCCGTGTCCCAGAACTCCCCCACGACCTTCCCGCCGCCCCCTCCGGCCGCTGTGGCCCCTGAATTCCGCCTGTTCGGCTTTCGGATGGGCTACTGGATGCTGTGCAACATCGAGATGTTCGAAGCGTCTCGCCTACTTCCTCGTGCGCAGCGTCGTCGCCGTCTACATCATGCAGGCCGACGATCCGGGCGGACTGCACTTCACCGCTGCCCAGAAGGGTACGATCTTCGCCTGGTGGTTCGTCTTTCAGAGTGTGCTGCCGATGTTCACCGGCGGTTATGCCGACCGCTACGGGTACAAGAAGACGATTGCCTTTGCGGTGACGATGAACATCATCGGCTACTTGATGATGGCTTACTTCCGCACCTACACGGGCTTTTTCTCGGGCGTGCTGGTGCTGGCGACGGGCACGGCCTTCTTTAAACCGGGATTGCAAGGCAGTCTGGCACAGAACCTCACTAAGGATAATTCTTCGCTGGGCTGGGGGATCTTTTACTGGATCGTCAATGTCGGTTCGGTGATTGGTCATGCGATTGCGGGCGTGCTGCAGAAGGGGCCGGGCTGGAAGTGGATCTTCCTTTCGGCGGCCTGCTTTACGGCCATCAATTACCTCATGCTGTTCACGTTCAAAGATTTTCAGTCGGGAGCCTCGAAGACTGAAAATCCGTGGCAGGTACTCAAGCGGACGATGGTCAACATTTTCGAGCCGCGGCTGATCTCGTTTCTGCTCATCATGAGCTGTTTCTGGTTGATGATGTACCAGCTCTGGGATCTGCACCCGAACTTCCTGACGGATTGGAACAACAGCTCGGCGGTGGCGGCGCACATTCCGCTGTTCTTCTCGCACATGACCGACCGCGGCTTGCAGGTCTTGCAGCAGAATATGCTCGCGCTCAACGCCTCGCTGATCGTGCTCTTCATGATCCCCGTTTCGTGGGTGGTGCGGCGGCTGCGGACGCTGGAGGCGATGGTGATCGGGATGCTCATCGCGACCTTTGGCATCGTCATCGCGGGCTTCACGCAGAGCGGCTGGATCTTTCTGCTGGGCGTGGTGTTCTTCAGCGCGGGTGAAATGCTGACCGGGCCGAAGAAAAACGAGTACCTCGGTCTGATCGCTCCGGCGGGGAAGAAGGGACTGTATCTCGGTTATGTGAACATTCCCGTGGGCCTCGGCGGCTTTGTGGGCAGTAAGCTCGCGGGATATCTCTACGGTCACTTCGGCGACAAGGCGGTGCTCGCGCAGAAATATTTGCTCGAGCACACGGCGCTCGGGCAGGGCAAGAGTTGGAACGGCGATCCGGGACAATTGGAGTCTTTGATTGGCGTGCCCCGCACGGGAGCGATGAAGGCGCTGATGGAAAATCTGAATGTCAATGCCCAGCAAGCCACGGATCTGTTGTGGAATACCTATCAGCCGCACCTGTATGTGTGGATTCCGTTCGCGTGCATTGGCGTACTGGCGGTAATCGCGCTCATTATTTTTTCGCGCATGGCCAAACGCTGGTCCGACATGAACGCTTAGCGGCGTGGTCGCCGCGGACCGTGGCGCGGCCCGTTGATGACCGCGCGCGAAGACGCGCAGGCTGGATTTCTCGAAGTGTATGATGCTTAGGCAACGGGCTCTGTCCCGTTGCTCTGCGGGAGGAAGTGCGGCGGGGCAGAGCCCGCCGCCTAAGCGGAGAATAATCGATACCGTCGCGCGGGGTGCCCTCACCCTGCGCGATTTTTTATAAAAATCAGGGGGATGCAAAAAAAACGACGGAACGGAAATGCAATAAACGAAGAACGAAGAACGAAGAATGCAGAACGATTTACAGATTATGTGGATCATATGCATAATATAATGATCACAAGTAGCTATTGTCAAGCAATATTTGAACGATTGTTCTAATGCGGTGGGAATGCTGGGGATGACGGTGGAGCCACAATTCGAAGTGGCCGTGGGGCGGGGGGCGGGGGTATGTGACGGGGGGTGCGTTCACATGGGAACGAGGGGGAGGAGGAAACGATGAACGAGGAACGATGAACGATGAATGGCGGATTTCGGCGGTGTCTTGGTCTCGCTCGTGCCGTTGTCCTCCCCTTGGTTAGACCCTTCGTGACGAGGAGGCGGGTTCCGGGCAGGTTGCAGACGACCTGCCTCGGCGGAGAATCCCACCCCCCCTAACCCCCCCGTCAACGGGGGGGATATTAAGGGGCTTGCGGATGGGGTGGGGAATGGCGATATTAGTAGAAGCCAGTACGCCGCAGTGATCACGGAGTGTTCGGCGGCGCCTCATCGCCGGAACCGGAACGAAACTTTTTCAACGGCCCGGAGTGTCACGATAAACGTTGAAGTTGGAAAGCACATAAATAATGAAAAAGTGGTGGTCTGGGGCTGATCATCGTGCTGGTGGTGATCGGCGGTATTTGGTTCTTCCGCCGGGATACCGCCTCTGAAAAGGAAGCTGGAAAATTCCGGATGGGCGTGGTGGATCGCGGCCCGCTGCAAACCGTGGTGACCGCGACGGGAACCGCCAGCGCGGTGACGACGGTGCTGGTGGGTTCGCAGGTGTCGGGCGTGCTGCGGGAAATTCTTGTGGATTTTAATTCGCCCGTGAAGAAGGGGCAGGTGATCGCGCGCATCGACCCGACGTTCCTGCAAGCGGCGGTGGCCGAAGGCAACGCGGCCCGCGAGAAGGCGCAGGCCAGCATGACGCAAGCGCAGCGTGATCTCACGCGGACGAAAGATCTGTTTGATAAAAACCTCGCCGCGCAGGCCGACTACGATAACGCGCTGACGGCGGTGGACATGGCCAAGGCGGGCGTGCAGCAGGCGGAAGCCACGCTGCAGCGGGCGAAAGTCAATCTGCAATACGCGGTGATCACGTCGCCCATCGACGGTGTGGTGATTTCGCGCGCGGTGGACGTGGGCCAGACCGTAGCGGCCAGCTTGCAGGCTCCCACGCTGTTTACGATTGCCCAGGATCTGCGCGACATGCAAATCGCCACCAATATCGACGAAGCGGACATCGGCGGTTTGAAGGAAGGGATGGACGCGTCCTTTACCGTGGACAGCTATCCCGACGAGACTTTCCGTGGCAAGATCACGCAGATCCGCTACGCCGCGCAGCAGGATCAAAGCGTGGTGACGTATCCCGTGATCATTACGGTGACCAATCCCGATTTGAAACTGCGGCCCGGCATGACGGCTAATGTCACTGTGGTGACGGCGGTGCGGGACGAAGCCATCCGCGTTCCCGCCACGGCGCTGCGCTTCAAGCCGCCGGAAAATGCGACGGCGGCGCGCGGATCGAATGGCGCGGTGGCCAGTCCGGCCGCCCGGCGCGATACGACTTCGACGGCGCGGGCCCGCGCGGCACGCGGCGCGGAAATCGCGGCAGTGACTCCACCGCCACAGCCGGCGCGGTCGTGGAAGAGCAGAAGAAAGCCACCGTCTACGTAAAAGACGCGGCGGGTAAACTCGAACCGCGCCGCGTGACCATTGGCCTGAACAATGGCACCTATGTGGAACTGTTGAGTAGCGATTTGGCGGCGGGAGATCTCGGTGGTGGTGGGGATGGCCGGTTTGTCCACCGCTGCATCAACGCAGAGTAATCGCATGCCCGGCATGGGCGGGGGAATGGGACGCCATTGATGAACGGCAAGAACGGCAAGGTCGTCATTTCCGCCCGTGACCTGCACAAGATTTACCGCATGGGCGACGTGGAAGTCAACGCGCTGCGCGGGCTGAATCTCGAAGTGGCGGCGGGCGAATTCCTGGCGATTCTCGGCGCGTCAGGCTCGGGCAAAAGCACGCTGATGAATATCCTCGGCTGCCTCGACCGGCCCACGAGCGGCGCGTACTACGCTGAACGGCGAAGAAGTTTCGCGGCTGTCGCGGAATGAACTGGCGGGCGTGCGCAACCGCTTCATCGGCTTCGTGTTTCAAGGATTCAATCTGCTCTCGCGCACTTCGGCTTTAGAAAACGTGGAGCTGCCGCTGATCTATACCGACATCAGCACAGCGGAGCGGCATCAGCGGGCGCGGGAGGCGCTGGAGCGTGTGGGCCTCGGCGACAGGATGGAACACTTGCCGTCGCAGCTTTCGGGCGGGCAGCAGCAGCGGGTAGCGATTGCCCGCGCACTGGTGAACCGTCCAGCGCTGTTGCTGGCCGACGAACCCACCGGCAACCTCGACACAAAGACCAGTGAAGACATCATGGCGCTGTTCCACGATCTGAACCGCGAGGGGATGACAATTGTGCTGATCACGCACGAAACCGACATTGGCGCGCACGCGCGGCGGAGGATTTATTTGCGGGATGGCGAGATCTTTCTCGAAGAAAAGGATGAAGGCGGAAGGATGAAGGATGAGGGCGGAGGGATGAGGCAAAGATGAATCTTCCCGCTTTAATGCGCGTGTCGCTGCGGGCGCTGACGCGCAATAAGATGCGCTCGGCGTTGACGATGCTGGGCATTATCATTGGCGTGGCGGCGGTGATCTCGATGGTGGGCCTCACCACCGGCGCGCGCACCAGCGTGCAGGCGCAGATTTCCACGCTGGGCGACAACGTCTTCATGATCTTCTCCGGCAGCCAGAGCCGCTCGGGGTCGCGCATGAGCTTTGGCACACGCGCCAACCTGACGATAGAAGACGTCGACGCGATTCGCAGCCAGGCGCCGAGCGTGCGGCAGGTGTCGCCGTCGGTGCGCGTGCCCGGTGCGCAACTGGTGTTTGCCGATCAGAACTGGCCGACGCAGATCTGGGGCGTGGCTCCCGGAGTATCTCGACATCCGCCGCTACGAAGTGGCGGAGGGGCGGATGTTCACCGACACCGACGAGCGCGGCGCGGCCAAGGTCTGCGTGCTGGGCCAGACCGTGGTCGACAATTTGTTTCAGGGCGGCGATCCCGTCGGCAGCATCGTACGCATCCGCCGGTTGCCGTTTGAAGTGATCGGCACACTGGCCGCCAAGGGCCAGGCGGCAATGGGACAGGACCAGGACGACGTGGTGCTGATGCCCTATACGACGGCGGCGAAGAAATTTCAGGGCGGCGAAACACGCGTGTCGATGATCGTCGGCTCGGCCATGAGCGGCGCGGCGCTGGATCAGGCGACGGAAGAAATTTCCAACGTGCTGCGCACGCGGCACCGCCTCGGACGCGATGACGACGACGATTTTGTCGTCCGCACGCAGGCCGATATTTCGCGCACCGTCGAAGCCTCATCGCAAACGATGTCGATTCTGCTCAGCTCGGTGGCGCTGGTCTCGCTGCTCGTGGGCGGCATCGGAATCATGAACATCATGCTGGTGTCGGTGACGGAGCGCACGCGGGAGATCGGGATCCGCATGTCGGTGGGCGCGCGGCAGCAGGATATTCTCTGGCAGTTCCTGCTGGAAGCGGTGCTGCTGTCGGCGATTGGCGGGCTGCTGGGAATTGTGCTGGGCGGCGCGGTGTCGCTGCTGATCAGCAAGTTCGCCGGCTGGCCGACGGAAATCTCGCCCGTGGTGGCGACGCTGGCGCTGGCCTTCGCCAGTCTTGTGGGGATCTTCTTCGGCTTCTACCCGGCGCGCAAGGCCAGTCTGCTGGATCCGATTGAAGCGCTGCGGTACGAATAGCGAACGTGACGTTCGATCCGATGCGCTGGCGCCAGCGATTGCCGCGCGCGCGGACGCGCAAGCTGGCAGCGTGCGACGCTGCACCCGATGGCGCTGACGCCCGGGATTGCCGCCGCTGCGCGGCTGGCAGCGTGCGACGCTGCACCCGATGGCGCTGACGCCCGGGATTGCCGCCGCTGCGCGGGTCTGGATGTCATTCCCATACCTGGGCAACGGGCTCTGTCCCGTTGCTCTTTCTGGAGATTGCGGCGGGGCAGGGACCGCCGCCAAGTGTGAAATTATTTGTCGCCGACCGATGCCGCGCGGGGTTTTCTTACCCCGCGTGATTTTATTGTGGCCCGCGGTTTCGCACTACCCGCGGCTCGGCGAACCCCCTGGCCCCCCTACTGAAGTAGGGGGGATATTATTTCAAGGGCTGCCTCACGGCGGCCCTTACTGTGTGCCACAATCACGGTGAAATCAAACATGACCGCCGAGTTTGGCGGCGAGATCCGCGATTTGCAATTGGATCTGTTTCAGCTCGCGCAGATGCTCGACGTGGTTGCGGTTGATGAGATAGCGCAGCAGGATCACCGCGCCGAAGATGAACCAGAAGCAGGCGAGGACGCCGAACCACAATTTCTTTGTGGGATCCGCCACGTAGCCGCCGATCATCAGAAAGGCCGTGCAGAGGATCACGAGGAAGGGCCACATGAAGCGCATCATGCGGTGTTCGCGGGCGAGGGATTGGATTTCTTTGTCGAGCATTTTTGCCACCTGTTGATGATAACGGTCGCGCGCCGGGGAGGCCGGCGGCTCCTGGGCCAGCAGAGCCGCGCGCAGCGGGTGCGGGGATCGGTCAGTCATGGGCGGCCTCCAGCCATTGGCGGAGCAGCCGCTTGGCATAGTGGAGCCGCGATTTCACGGTGCCGACGGGGCTGTCCGTGGCCGCGGCGATCTCTTCGTAACTCATCGCCTCAATAAAATAAAGGGTCACCACTTCGCGCTGCGGCGGGCTGAGCTGCGCGAGCAGGCGGTGCAATTCTTCGGCGCGGAAATCATCCGGCGCTTCATAGAGCGGCTGTTCTTCCGCGTAAACCTGCTCGCTGCGAAATTGAACGGCCTGGTGGCGCAACTGAGCGAGCACGGCATTGTGAGCGATGCGATAGATCCAGGCGCGGAACGCGGCGGGCTGTCGCAGCCGCCGGATCTGCCGCACGACCTGCAGCCAGACTTCCTGCAAAACGTCATACGCGTCCGCTTCCTCCGGCAAAAAACGCCGCAGGTAATAAAGGAGACGGGGTTCAAGGAGTGTCACCAACTCGCGGAAGGCGCGCGCTTCGCCGAGCTGACAACCCAGAACCAACTGCTCTTCGTGGATTCGTTCACGGTCATTCATGTGTTACTGTCAAGATGCGCAAACCGGGCGAATTGTTCAATACTCACGAGGCCAATGTCGGATTTCCTGGAGATGGTGACGCACGCCAAATTAAGCGCAACCGGGATAAATAATTAGCCCAATATTTTGGATGGGTCAAGGCCGCAAACCGAAACGGGAAAACCGGAGTATAATGGGTAGCACAAACCGTGGATCGAGAGCGGTTGACGGCGTGATCGTCAAAACTGTCGTGTGAAATTTGCCTGTAAACAGCTTCCCCGGGGCAAGCGCTTGATGGGGAGAACGGCCATGGTGGAGCACGATAATTGGATCAGAGGCAAGGGAGTCAAAATCGGCTTTCCTCTCGTGGAGCGACATTTGCTCCCTTTGTGGTTCAGCTGGACTTTATGACAATGTTGGTCAGAATTTTACTCCCTGTGTTATATGTAAATGCACAGTATACATAAGGATAGGGTCAGCTTCACGAAATAGGCAAGTTTAGGCCCCACAGGGTGTTGGCTATATCAAGGCTATTATAACCCGACCTTTTTCGTCTATAAACGGGTCATTTTTTTCCAAAGAGAGATAATTTTTGACTTGACAATGAGATGGGAGTGTCATATTTTATGGATCATGGGTGAGTAGTGCTTGCATCATGGATCTGCTTACCTTGGTCTACTCCCACGAACATGGTCTGATTCAGGAATTCGGCCGGAGCGGTCGGTGGCCTGGCACATGGCTCGTGCCCCTTGCGTCCGCCCTCCCCTCCCCGCCGTTTCGCCTGCTTGCACTTTCCATCAGCTTGACTGGCACACACAACGGTACCCATAATCCATGATGGCCGACCTCAAACCGGGAGGAGACTCATGTTCTCAAGAGTAAGTTTTCGTACAATCGCGGCGGTTGTTCTGGTCGCTACCCTGATGGCCGTACCCGCGATGGCACAGCAGTGGACTCAGCTCCGCTACTTCAAGACCACGGATTTTGGCGCGTCCTGGTCCACGATTACCCAGGCGGGTGATATGTCCACGGCGTATCAGACACGGTTGGCGCTGTGGGATTTTGACGCGGTCACGATGGCCAACGATGAGCTGTGCTATGCCGTTTACCTGCCGGGCTCGACGCCGGGCGTTTACGCCATGGCGGGTCCGAATTTTACGCCGGTGGTGGCGATTCCCGAAGGCACGTATCACATGGGGATCGTAGCGAACGGCGGCTGGTCGACGATTGGCCGCACGCCCAACGGTGATCTGTTCATCGTCTGCTGGGCCGGGGCGGCGGCGGATAGCGCCAACACGCTGATCGGTGTCAAGTCCACGAATAATGGAACCTCCTGGGGTACGCCGTTTGTCGTGGCGACGTCGGCGCAACTTCCGGTCGGCAGCCTGTACGTGCAGATGTCGCAGATGAACAGCGCGGACTGGGTGTTCTGCGTGTTCCAGGACGAGAACTTTGAGCAGTTCGCACTGCGCTTCCCCACCGCGGGCGGCGCGGGCACGATTACCGACCTGGCGGTCGCTTCGGGTTCGGAAGTCAGCTATTACATCGGCTCGGTGCAGCCGATCGCCTATGACAACGCGAACAACGCGCTCTACATCTGTTTCCGTAATACGGATGTGACGGGCGTGGCGGTCTACTATTCGGACGATCAGGGCGCGACCTGGACGGATCAGTCGGTCTCCGGCGCGCAGCGGTATCCGAGCCTGGCGTTGAATGCGGCGACACAGGTGCCGTACGTGTTCTCCAATTACGGCGTCCCGGCGGATTCGGGCGTGCAGCACTATTCGTGGTACGCCAAGGATGAAGGCTACGGCGCCGGGCTGTGGAGCGATCCGATCAATTTCGCAAGCGTCACCTACCAGGGCAGCAGTTCGAGTCTGCTCTATGTCAACCAGGGTTACTGGTGGGATGCCAACCACGGCGTGAGCACGCATAACTACTGGGCTCCGGCGACGCCGAACGGCCTCTACACGAATTATACGACGGACGGCGGCACGAACTGGACCACCGTCGACCTGCGCTACCTCGATGTGGACGCGCAGCTTTCGGGCGCGAACAACTGGGGTCTGACGGGCGCCGGGAACGGCGTCGCTTATGCGTGGTCCTCGGGCCGGATTGCCCCGCCGGACATTGCCGGGCCGACTTTCGCGGACGTGACACTGGTGACGCCGACGACGGATCCGGGACCGTGGACGCTGACGGCGATGGTGACGGACGAAGGCAACGACACGTCGGACATTCATCTGACGTGGTTCACTCCCGCCGATTCGGACACGGTCATCAGCCCGAGCGCGAAGTTCGTGATCACGGACCCGAACACGAATTCGGGCACGGCGATGTTCCATCTTCCGGCGAACCGGCCCCACGGCGGGACGGCCTACGCCACGGGCGACACGGTCTGGTTCTATCTCTGGTCGCGCGACCTGTCGGGAAACAACGGTCGCGGGTCGGACATGGCCCTGGTGGTCGGCGGCGACTTCCTGGGCGTGAACGAGCCGACGCCGGTGGCTGGTGAACACGTTTGCGCTGAAGGGCGCGTATCCGAATCCGTTCAACCCCACGACGCAGATCGTCTTCGACCTGCCGGGCGCGGCGGCGGTAACGCTGAAGGTCTACAACACGACGGGCCAGCAGGTGGCCGTGTTGGCGGACCGGGAAGCGTTCACGCAGGGCCGGCAGCGGGTGACGTTTGACGGGGCGAACCTGCCCACCGGCATGTACTTCTACCGGTTGACGGCAGGTCCGTACTCGGCGACGGCGAAGATGCTGTTGTTGAAGTAAGTCATCTACGACAAAGATGCCCCGGGGCGGCGCTGGCCGCCTCGGGGCATTCTCATATCCGTTCCCCCATCACTGATTAGTTGCACGTGTGAGTTTTTTTTGGATTAGCGGGCCCCATTACGGGGCCTGGAGGTGCACCGTGAAATGGCGATTGTGGCCACTGTTTGTGGTGCTAACCGTGATCGGGTCGCTCTCCGTCGCTTGGGCGCAGACTACGGGCAAGATTTCCGGAACGGTGGTGGACGCAGCCACCAATGAAGCCGATTCCGGGTGTGAACGTAGCGGTCGTGGGCACCAGCACGGGAGCGAGTTCCAACGTCAACGGCGAATTCTTTATTCTGAATCTTGCGGTGGGCACGTACGATCTGCGCGTGACCTCCGTCGGCTACGAGACGCAGAACATCCGCGGCGTGGAAGTGCTGGCGGACCGCACGTACGAATTGCCGATCAAGCTCAGCGAGACGGTGCTGCAGGGCCAGGAAGTCACGGTGGTCGCCGAACGCGACGTCGTGAAGCGCGACGTCTCGGCGACGATCCGCTCCGTCACCTCCAACGAGATCACGGCGCTGCCGGTGACCACCTACCGCGAGGCGCTGGCGCGCACGGCGGGCGTCGTCGGTCACGGGACAGAACATCCACTTCCGCGGCGGGCGCAACGACGAAGTGCTCTATCTTGTGGACGGGATGCAGGTCAAGGATCCGCAGTTCCAGACGCGCAGCCTCGATGTGGCGCAAGGCTCGATCAGCGAAATGCAGGTGCTGACGGCGGGTTTCGACGCCGAATACGGCGAAGCGCAGTCGGCGGTGGTGAACCTCGTGATCAAGGAAGGCGATCCGGTCTATCACGGGCGGATCGAGCAGCAGTCCGACTTCAAGAGCCTTGAGGGCGGCAATCACTACCAGGATTACGATTACACGGAAGGCAGTCTGTCGGGACCGGAACCGGTCACGATGAAGCTGCTGCCGAAGCTGGGCGTGCGGATTCCCGGCACGATGTCGTTTTTCGGCTCGGGCACGGCCTGGGGCCGCAACGCGACCGGGACCGGCGTGTGGGTGAACACCGACCGCTGGTACCGACACCAGGTCACCGACCTGTTCGGGCATGGACGTGCGCAAGAATTTTTCGACGACCACGTCGAACCTGAAGCTGACGTACACGCCGCAGCCGCAATACAAGCTCAGTTTGGGCTGGAACCAGTCGCAGAACTGGAACGACCCCTACAGCTTCCGGCTGTCGCAGCGGTTCCCGTATGATTTCACGGACCAGCAGATTTCCGACGGCGTGCACGCGCTGTCGGCGATTCAGGGGCTGGCCGTCGAATGCGACGGACTATCCCAACCTGTTCGGCTAGGACGACGATCACGACGGGCGCCAGGACGAGGAAGCGCTGAACTGGGCGGACGACGACGGCGACGGTCAGATCGACGAGGATTTGCAGTTCTACTCGTTCAACGCCAATAATTCGGTGCGCACGGACGTGACGCGCGACCAGCAGTTCCTGGTGTCATTCAACCACAACGTCGAGCCCGCGCACGTATTACACGATGCGGCTCAGCGTATACGACGCGAAACGGTTGTTGGCAGGCGGGAACAAGGACGCTTCGCAATACGGCGCGGCGTCGGAGCCGTTCACGGATTTGCCCAACTCGCTGGGCGTCTTCAACGGGCGTTACGACATCGGCGAACCGTTCACGGACACGGACGGCGACGGGATGTACGATTACAACAATCCCGACCAACCAGTATCCGAACGTGAACGGTTTTGCGATCGCGGGCGACGGCCTCTCGGGCACGACGCAGCAGCTCGTGCCGCACTGGGCGGATTACGAGACGCAGATCTACACGGTGAAGGGCGATCTCACCAGCCAGGTGACGCAGCGTCATCTGCTGAAGGGCGGACTCGAGTACAATTATTACAACACCGCCAGCGCGAGTCGTCCCTATCCCGCCATCTCCAACGGCGGCACGGGCATCTACACCGACGTCTACCGCTACTACCCGTCGTCGGCGGCGGCGTATCTGCAGGATAAGATGGAGTACCGGGACATCATCATCAACGCCGGGCTGCGGCTGGACTACTGGCGCATCGGCGGCAATGAGGTCCGGCATCCCAAGGCGCGCGATCCGGGAGCGACGAACTACGTGGATTATGAGCCGCCTTCGGAGAACGGCGACCTGTATCTTTCGCCGCGCCTCGGCATCGCCTACAGCGTGACGGAGAACGACGTTTTCCACTTCAACTACGGCTACTTCTACCAGCGCGGGCAGCAGGATTACTACTTCACGGCGGTGAACCAGTTGCAGACGGGCGGGACGCCGATCATCGGCAACCCGGCGCTGGATCCGCAGCGGACGATCGCCTACGAGCTGGGCGTGCGCCATCAGTTCGCGTATGACTTCCTGCTGGACGTCGCCACGTACTACAAGGACATCCAGAACTGGATCAACACGGCCTCGCAGAACCAGCTCTATTACGAACTCTACGGACGCTCGCCGGTGGGTTCCAACGCGGCGATTTACTACAACGCCGATTTCGCGTCGGTGCGCGGCATGGAGTTCAATTTGACGAAGAGCTACGGCGCGCGGTTCTCGGGACGGGCGACGTATACGCTGGCCTGGGCGACGGGCAAGAACAGCTATGACATCGGCTCGGACGTGACGCGGCAGAATTACATCGATCCCGAAGCGGGAAGTGCCGCTGGCGTGGGACCGCCGTCATCAGTTCGTGTTGAACCTGGGCTACCAGACGCCGCTGAAGGGTCAACCGTTGTCGGTCGAATGGCTGGCCACGGGCTGGTCGCTGAACGTACTGAGTCAGGCGCTCTCGGGTCTGCCGTACACGCCGACCTACGAGAACGGAACGGATATCACGGGGCAGGAGTTTGCGCGGCGCAGCCCGTGGAGCTACACGACGGATCTGAACGTCTCGCGGGCCTTCAAAGCGGGCGGGAGCTTAACGCTGCGCGCGCTGGCCGAGGTGCGCAATGTCTTTAACGCGCATAACGTTTTGGGCTGGGACATCGCGCCGAATACGCTCGATACATACCTCGGCGGCAAGCCGGGCTATGTGAACGACAACGCGTCGCCGAATTATGGGCTGAACCCGAAGAGCGGCCCCAACCCCGCGGCCTGGGATGCTCCCCGGCTGATTCGCGCGGGTCTGGCCCTGGAATTCTGAAAAACGAGGAATTCATGAACAAAACCTGCGGCACTTTGTGGAGCGTGGTTGCGGTGGTGCTGCTGATGTTGCTGCTGGTCGGCGACCCGGCGCAAGCGCGCCGGGCCGTCGACCGGCCAGCCGGGGGCGCCGGCAGCCTGGACGAAGCGGATCCAAACGCCACCAAAAGCCTGATCGCGCACGACATCGGCAACGTGCGGATGACGCTCGCCAACTGGGGCGAGATGGGCAATCCCGATGGGATTCCGGGTTACAAGGGATTTGAATTCCCCATCAACTCCGGCAGCGATTTTCTGTTTTCCGCCGGCGTCTGGGTGGGAGCCCAGGTCAACGGCCAGCGGCTGGTGTCCACGACCACCGACGGCGATAACGGCACCAATGAGTTTTATCCGGTCCACATCGGGACCGTTCCGTTCTCACGCGCCTCGCGCGACGCGGACTGGTATGTCACGTCGAAGAGTCTGGCGACCTTCAACGACCTCGATTACGTGATGGGCGCGAAGGGACTCGACGACGACGGCGACTGGGATTCACAGGCCGACGACCAGGATCACGACGGCCGGGCGTCCTCCAATTGGGACGGCGGCAAGGGCTTCATCGGCCAGGACGACGATGGTGACGGGGCGATCGACGAGGAAATCGCCGACGGCCTCGACGATGACGGCGACGGTCTGATCGACGAAGACACCAACGCCGACAGCGATCACAATGGCGACCTGAACGCGGCCTACGATCCCGAACGGCATATCGACGAAGATCCCGCCGGCGACATCTCCAGCGACTATATCGACAACGATTTCGACGGCCTGGTGGACGCGGCGGATCCGGACAATGACGGCGATCAGAACGTCGGCTTCCCCGACGACGACAATGACGGCGCGGCAGATGAAGACGGCGTGGCCCGCGGCGGACAGGAATATTACACGGTCTATCACGACGATATTCCGCTGAGCTTCGTGGGCAGTCCGGACAACGACGGCCACACGCCGCTGCATATCCAGATGCTGCAGCGCAGCTACGCCTTCCCCGAGCAGTACGCCGGTGACTTCATTCTCATCGACTACCGCATCCGCAACGTGGGCGTGCTGCCGCTGGACAACGTCTACATCGCCATGTTCTCCGACCCGGATATCGGGGCGGCGGGCGAAGGCGGCGACGCGGCCTCGCTGGACGACTACAATTACTACGATCCGCCGCGGCTGATGATGCTGCAGTACGACACCTACACGGACGCGGACGGCCCCGGACCGGGGATCTTCGCGATCCGCGTGGTGCAGACGCCGGTGGCGCTCGATCAGCTTCGCGTCTCGTTCCGCAACTTCGAGCGTGTCTCGGGCGGCGACCCGGAGAACAATGCCGCGAAATACGACATGATTTCCTCCGGCACGATTGCCCCGCCGACGACGCAGCAGGGCGACTGGCGGATGCTGATCGGCTTCGGCGCCGAGGCGACGAACGGCTTCCGGCTGATGCCGGGCCAGGAGTTGCCGATTACCATGGCGCTGATCGCGGGCGCGGACACCACCCAGGGCGGCGTCAACGCCGAGTGGGCGCTGCGCATGTACAAGAACGACTTCCAGGGGCCGTCGGCGCCGAACACGCCGGAGTACGCGCTTCGACGTGTATTCGGACCGTGTGCGGTCCGCTGGTCGCCGAACGCCGAGACGTCGATTGACGCGATCACCAACGAGGCCGACTTCGAAGGCTACATCGTCGAGCGCTCGACGGACCAGATCAACTGGGAAACGATCGCGGCTTACGACAGCATCAATCTCGTGCCGCTGGACTTTCCCTTCGAGTGGGAAAACTTCAACCTGGGCATGCCGCGCGACACGCTGTGGAACGCGGACAGTTCCAGCGTTCCAGTATTATATCTGGGACACGGACCTGATTCCGGGACACACGTATTACTACGTGGTGCGCGCGTTCGACCGCGGCGTGGCCGGCGCGGGTGTCCTGTACTCGGGACGCACGGGCAACGTGAAGACGGCGCTGCTGGCCCGCACGGCGGCCACGGGCGCGCCCACGGACCTGAGCGGAGTCTACGTCTATCCCAATCCGTACCGCGGCAGCCATCCGGGCGAAGAAGGCGGACAGATCAATCCGTCCAAGGGATTGATCGAATATCCGCGCAAACTTTACTTCATGGGACTGCCGCCGAACACGGTGGCGGGCAACTGTGAAATCCGCATCTACTCGCTGGGCGGTGATTATCTCGCGACGATCGATCACGTGAACGGCACCGAGTACGACATGTGGAACATGATCACGAAGAACAAGCAGGAGATCGTGGCCGGGATTTACTACTACGTCGTGAAGTACGGCTCGAAGCAATTCATTGACAAATTCGTGGTGATCAAATGAGCGACCGAGGACACTACACCCTGCCCGGGATTCTGCGCCCCCGCGCCGGAGCAAAGCGCGCCCTTCGGGGCGCCGTGGCCGCGCTGCTCGTCGCCGCGCTGATGGGAATGCTGTTGGGGAGTTGCGCAGATCCCCGCACCAAGCCCGCCGCTCCTTCTGAGCCCGGGTTTACCCAAACCGTGGTTTTGTGGCAGAATGTGGCGGTGGACACCGCCGGTTACGCCCACGCCGACTTTACCATCGACCGTCCGCTGGCGCCGATCAACCGTCCGGGACTGGATACGCCCGCCCGGCTGCGGCTCGTGGTTTACATCGAACCGGACTGCCAGACGCTGCGGCGCGAGCAGATTATCGACGACTCGCTGAAATACATCAGCGACAGTCTGATCGTCCCGCGGCTGGCGGCGATTTCGCCGATTAAGGATTCGCTGACGCAGGGACAGAAGGATACCATCGTGGTTCCGATTGAAGTTCGCGTCCGCCACTTCCTGGATTCGGTGGTCGTGATGAATGTAGATCCGACCGATGTGGACTGCACCTTCACCACGCCGCGGGGAACGGTCACGTGCGATACGCCGATCACGGGCTATGGTCCGGATCCGTCCGTCGTGGCTCTCGATTCCGCGGATTTCGCCGCGCTGGAAGCGATTCCCACGTGGGGACCGCAACTCGCGGCGCTGGAGCAGGAATGGGCGCACTTCTCGCTGGACACGGCGCGGTTGGGCCGCGAACAGCGCTATCTGGAACGGATCCTCGACAACCGCTACACCGTGGCGATCGCCCTGGACAGTACCAACCGCAAGCGATATCCTGAAGCCGAATACAGCACCGTTTTGCCCGGCGCGCTGACCGGCCAGGAAATCTACGCGGCCCGGACGGATACCGCGACGGGGCTGAAAGGACGCGGCTTCAATATCGTGCTCAACCAGTTCCAGGCCGCCGACGTGGTGAACGTCGGGGAGACCTTTGAAGTGAACTGGGTTACCTGTTTTCCGGGATCGCCTGAGCCCTGCCTGCGGGAGGGACTGCATACCTTCCACGTCTGGGTGACGGGGCGTAACGCGCGGATCACGGGGACACTGGTGCTTGTTTACGCGGAGGAGAGATAATGACTATGCGAGATTGTCTCCAGCCCCGCGTGACTCTGCTGCTGATCGCGCTGCTGGCCTTGGGCGCGGCCGTGGGTCCCGCCGTTGCCGTTGACAAAGTCGGCACGACCTCCATCCAACTGCTGAAAATCCCCGTCGGTGTACGTGGGGTTGGGCTGGGCAACGCCATGGTGGCGGGGCCGCGCGATGCCGAGGCCGTCTGGTGGAATCCGGGCGCGCTGACGGAGATGCAGGGCACGCAGGCGTTGCTGTCACAGATTAACATGCCGGCCAACGTGCAGCTCAATACGCTGGTGCTGGCGCGGCGCTGGGGTGATTACAGCGCGGTGTCGCTGCATGCCATCAACCTGGCGACGGACGACATGCCGGTACGCACTTGGGACCGGCCGGAGGGCACGGGTGAAAACTTCGCGGCCTCCGACCTGGCCGTGGGTGTGAGTTATGCCCGGATGCTCACGGACAAGTTCAGCCTGGGCGCCAACGTCCGCTATTTGCGCAGCGCGCTGGACGCCGACGCGGTTTACAACGGCGCCTCGGTGGATCTGGGAACGCTCTACAAAACCGGTTTGCGCTCGCTGCGCTTGGGAATGGCGATTCAGAATCTGGGGCCGGACGTAAAATATCAGGGCAGCTTCGCCGACTATCGTAACCGCGTCAACAACGGCAATGTGCTGTTGTCTTCCGAGTTCGAAGGCGCGAGCCTGCCGACGATGTTCCGCCTCGGGATTGCCTTCGACGCCATCCAGATGTTCAAGATCGCGATGGACAGCGCGTACACGTCGCAAATCGCGGTGGAGATGAACCACCCCAACGACAACCGGGAACGACTGAACCTGGGTGGAGAAGTGGGTTTCCGCAATCTGCTGTTCCTGCGCCTGGGCGGCAAGTTCGCCTATGACGAGGAGAGTATCGCGGCCGGTTTCGGGCTGCGGATCCCCGTGTTCACCGAATATCGTCTGCGGTTCGATTACGCCTATTCGCACTGGGGCCGCCTCACGGACGCCGGCGAGGGGCTCATGGATCAACCGCACCGGTTCGCCCTTGGATTTGAGTGGTGACCCACAAGCCAGGAGGTCTTCAAGCATGTATCAACTGAGAACCTTGTTTATCGTGGCGCTCGGGCTGGGCATCGCTCTGGCGGGCTGTGGGGTGCGCGATGCGGGCACGCCCGCGGTCAATCAGCCGCCAACCACCATCCTGACCGTCGCGCCGAACAACGGGACCACGGTAAATCATTACATTACCCTACGCTGGGCGGGTAACGATCCCGACGGCACGGTGGTGGGGTATAATCTGTACGATAACGGCGCGCTGTTGATTTTTACCACCGCCACGGATACCGCGATTGCCTTCACCGCCACCACCAACGGTGAACTGACGGAGCATATCTTCGCCGTCGCTTCGGTGGACGAGGAAGGGGCGGTGGATGCCACGCCGGACGCGCGGACGTTCAATGCCATCAATTTCGCGCCGGTCGCGCATTTCAATGCGGACGCAACGATTCAGCCGGATTCGACCGTCGGGCGCGGCTTCCGCGTTACCATCGCCGCCCAGGACAGCAATCCGTCCATTTACTACTACGCGGTTGCCCTCGATGACACCGGCGCGACGGACTGGACGCCGTGGAGTCTTGATTCGGTGTTCATTTACGCCGATCCGGCGATAATCGCCGACGCGGCGCTGTTTCCGGAGCACGTGACCGGACTGTCCAACGTCCCGTTGACGGACGGCGGGCACACGGTCTATGCCCGCGTGAAAGACGCGGGCAACGCCGTGAGCAATACCGTGGCGCTGCATTTTACGGTGGACGGCACGCTGCGGCCGCGGATGAATCCGACGGTCACCGGCGCCTACGGGACGGCCACATTTTATCCCGATGGCTCGGTGTACTGGTCCTCGCAGTTCGGCATCCTGACGCAGATCGCCTTCGAGGTCGACGCCAGCCTGTTGCGCAGCTACGGCGGCGAGGTCAACGGCTACCGTTGGCGGCTGGGCGATACTCCCTGGAGTAACTGGCAAGCCCAGGCTTCGCTGGACACGGCTAATCTCCCGGCGGGCGAATACGCCTTCCAATTCATGGCCCGTGATATTGCGGGCGCGCTCAGCGACACCGTGAACTACTATATGCGGCTCGTGGTGCAGACGCTGTCCGACAGCATTATCATCGTGGACGAGACCCGCAACGGATCGGGCGCGCAGGGTCTGCCCGACGACCAGCAGGTGGACGATTTCTACGCCACCGTGCTCGCGCCCTACAAGTTCCGCCAGATCGACTGGGATCTGAACCAGATTGGCGGCGAATCGTATCTCTCGCCCTACGATGTCAGCAACGCCGGCCTGATCGTCTGGCATGGCGACGACCGCAGCGCCGTGGAGTGGAACAATGCCCAGCGGCTGTTGAACGACTTCCTGGGCAAGGGTGGCCGGCTCGTGCTCTCGGGATGGGACGTGATGAAACCGTTCCTGCCGTCCGGTGACAGCATTGTGTTCTCCAATCCGGCGGCATTCCCGCAGACGAAGATGCGGCTGCTTTCGGCAACGCGCAACGCTCCGCGGACGGTGCTGGGTTTCGATGGCGAAAACGGTTTCCCGGGCTGCACGCTGGACTCGATGAAGATTCTGCCGTCGTGGCACGGATTGCTGGACCAGGGCTGGGTTTTCCGGCCCAAGGGCGAGGCGATCGTCATCGGGCGGTTGATGGTGTCGGATTCGACGACCAATCCGCGGGCGCATCGGCCCACGGCCTACATCTACGATCAGAAGCTTCCGGATCGCGGTCTTCGGCGTTCCGTTGTACTTCTGTCACACCGAAGAAGTTACCGCCCTCTTTGGCACGCCGTCCGATCCGCAGGCCTTGATTCCGCGGATGCTGATCGGTCTTGGACCGGCGTTCTAAAGCGGTCTTGCCGGATTACCTGTTCACTAAAAGCCCGCCCTTCAGGAGCGGGCTTTTACTCTCCGGAAGAATACTTTAAATGAGCGATCTACCCGCATGGGAGCTGTCCCGTGCCCTTGACTATCTGGCGGGCTTGCAGCGCTTGCCAGAGTGCTTGAATGTCGGCGAGGCGGAGCTTACCGGCGTGCGCGTGCAGCCTACGGTCGGGCCGTGGCTGCCGCGTTGCTCGATGTACTCGTGCGCAGCCGCCGGCCACGCCGGATTCTGGAAATCGGGACATCCTACGGCTATGCCGCGTGCGTGCTGGGCCGCGCCGCCGCAGGCTACGACGGCTCGGTGCTGACGCTGGAAAAGGAGCCGCGCCTGGTGGACGCGGCGCGCGCAAATCTCGCCGCCGCCGGTCTGACGCAATGGGTGGAGGTGCGCGAAGGCGACGCCCGCGAGCTCGTGCCGGCACTTGAAGGATCGTTCGGTTTGATTGTGCAGGACGGGGGTAAAGATGACTACCTGCCGCTGCTGGACACGCTCGTGGCGCGGCTCGAACCGGGCGGGCTGTTGTTTACGGATGATGTGCTGTTTCCCGTGATGCCGCTGCCTCCGGCCGTGCAACACTGGCAGGGCGCCGTGGCAAGCTACAATGCCGCGCTGGCGGCCGATCCCCGGTTGCACACGGTCTGGTTGCCCATCGGCGATGGTGTGGCGCTGAGTGTCCGTCTTCCTTATTAGTAATCGGAGGCACGTAGTTTGGGTTAACACAGCCCGCGGGTATCCCGCGGGCTGTGGCGTTTCGACAATCAGCGTCGGCAACGGTTTTGCGCTCATTGGCCGGTACTCAATTCCACGCGAAGACCAGCGAGGAATGTACAGTTGGACCCAATCCGAGCGAGTAAAACCCTGTGCAATTTGTCGTGATTTGGCAAAGTTGTTGACTGCGAACTCTATTTTTCTTCTATTGTTGACAAATATTGTCAGTTTTCTCCTCCGGCATTTCCCTGGTGCTAATTTCGCTTGCTTTTGTTTTGGGGTAACATTAGATTAAAAATACCATTTATGGAGGGGAATCGGACAGGATTGCCGGTCCCCTGGCGGTTCCATTTGCGGACGATTTCGAGGTTCCTTTGGGCATTTCGTATTCAGAATCCGATGACAATCCGTTGACATTGGATGAAGACAGCTAACCTATTAATGGCGGCGGCAGAGCGGCACCACAGACTCTGCCGTTTTTTATAATGATCACTGGTAGATGGCCATTCCATCTTCCGTTCAATCCTGAGGCTCCGTTTTGGCTCCAAGCTTCCCGATTCTGGTCGTGAGTTCGCAGGCTGCGGGTATTCGCGGCGTGCGTACCGCATTGAAGCAGGCCGGGGCTGCGTCGGCGCGAATCCACGTTGCCGCGCCGGACTTGCTTCCGGATTTGCTGCGCGGACAGCCTTTTGAGCTGGCCATAGTGGAGGACGGACCGGGGCTGGATGCGCGCAAACTGGTGGTGAAAATCCGCCGTTGGGCCCCGTTGCTGCCGGTCATCGTGGTCGCCTCGTCGCCGGACGCGAAACGGTTGTCTGCGCTGCGGCAGGCGGGAGCCAGTGACGCATTGGCGCGGTCTCGCCTGAAGGCCGAACTGCCGGCGGCGGTGAAGCGCGCGCGGACGGAACGCGCGGGGACAGCGAAGGGCTACGGTCAGAATGGGCAGTGGCTCGGCGCTCCACTCGCCAACGCTCCGGCGGTCATCTGGGCGCTCGATACCCAGGGCATATTCACGTTGCATGCGGGGAAGGGTTTGGAAGCGATGGGGCTGGACGCGGGCGCGTACCTCGGCCAGTCCATCTACGAACTCTATCCTGACCGGGAGGATATTCTGGATCCCATTCGCCGGGCGTTGAAGGGTGAAGAGTGCGTCCGGATCATCGATAATCGCGGCAACGTCACTGAGACCCGCTATGCGCCGCAACGCGAGGCCGGCGGAAAAATTACCGGGATGATCGGCGTTTCGATGGTGATTACCGGGCGCTACCGGGCGGAGCAGGCGCTGCGGGAGGCGCAAAAGCAGCTCACACACGAAATCGAACTGCGCACGGAAGAGTTGCAGGGAGCGAATTGGGAACTGCAGGCGGCGAATGAGGAGCTGCGCTCGGCGAACGAACAGCTCGCGGAGGAAATCCGGCTGCGCAATCAGGCCAACGAAGTTCTGGCCGAGCAGGCGACCTTGCTGGACCTGGCTCACGACGCCGTTATTGTTTGCGACTTTGACGACCGCATTCGCTACTGGAACCGCGGCGCGGAGCGGCTTTACGGCTTTGACCGGCATGAGGCGGTGGGACGCATTGCCTATGAGATGCTGCAGACGCGCTTTCCCGATTCCTTTGCCGCCATCAAAGTGGCGCTGGAGCGCGACGGTGTATTTGAAGGCCAGTTGGAGCAAATTACCGCGGACGGCCGCTGCATCCTGGTTCACAGCCGTTGGGCGGTGCAGCCGGATTGGCGGGGCGAGGGCGCGGTGTATCTGCAAATCAACCGCGACATCACCGCGCGTACGCAGGCCGAGGAGGCGCTGCGGCATTCGGAGGAACGCTACCGGCTGCTGTTCAACACACTGTCGAGCGGCTTCGCGCTGCACGAAATTATCTGCGATGACCACGGCACACCCTGTGACTACCGTTTCCTCGAAGTCAACGCCGCCTTTGAAGGCGATGACCGGACTGATCCCAACGGATCTCATTGGCCGGACGGTGAACGGAAGCGCTGCCGGGAATCGAACCGTTTTGGATCGAGACCTATGGCCGGGTGGCATTGACGGGAGAATCGATTCGCTTCGAGCAGCAGTCGCCGCTCCTCGGCCGGTATTATGACGTTGTCGCCTATTCGCCCCGGCGCGGTCAGTTCGCGTGCATCTTTTGCGGATGTGACGGAACGCAAGCGGGTGGAGACGGCGCTGCGCGAAAGTGAAGACCGGCTTTCGCAGGCGCTGCAGGCCTCGCAGTTGGGGACGTGGGACGTGGACCTGGTGCGCCGCACCGGATGGCATTCGGCACGGCACGACCAGATATTCGGCTATGATGAGCCACCGGCCGAATGGGGCTTTGAATTCTTTCTCGCGCACGTACTGCCGGCTGACCGGGAAGCGGTGGAGGGAGCCATCCACGAAGCGCAGTTGGCGCGCAAGACCTGGGAATTGCAGTGCCGGATCCGCACCGCCACGGGTTTGATCCGCTGGATCTGGGTGCAGGGCCGGGGGGAGTATGACGCCCAGGGGAAGCCCGTGCGCATTCTGGGGATCGTGCGCGACATCACCGAGCAGCAGCGCGTCGAGCAGGCGCTGCGGACCGACGCCCAGCGGATGAATCGCGCGTTGCGAATGATCAGCGACTGCAACCAGGTGCTGGTGCACGCCGCGCGCGAAGAAGACCTGCTGCGTGAAATCTGCAATGTCGTGGTTGACTACGGCGGTTATCGCATGGCGTGGGTGGGATACGCTGAGGACGATGCCCAAAAATCAGTGCGGCCCGTAGCCTGGGCCGGTTTCAACGAAGGCTATGTTGAGGCGCTGAACATTTCCTGGGCCGACACGGAACGCGGCAGGGGGCCGACAGGTCAAGCGATCCGCACCGGTCAGCCGGCGACTTCGCGCTGGATGCGCGACGATCCCGCTTTCCGGCCGTGGCGGGCCGAAGCGCTGCGACGTGGTTATCTCTCGTCCATTGTGTTGCCGCTGATGCATGATGACACGGCGTTCGGCGCGATCAGCATCTATTCGACGAACGCGGACGCATTTGACGAAGCCGAGGAAAAACTGCTGGTCGAAATGTCCGAAGACCTGGCTTACGGCATCCTCGCGCTGCGTGAACGCGCGGCGCGCGAGCAGGCCGAAGAGTTGCTGTGGCAGGCGAACGAGTTTCTGGAGCAGCGCGTCACCGAACGGACGGCGGAACTCGGACGGGCGCGCGAGAGCCTCGCGCTGGCGCAAGCGGCCAGCCAGTCCGGCAGTTTCGATTATAATGTCATCACCGGCCAGAACGAATGGTCGCCGTCACTGCTGGATTTGTATGGCATCGCGCCCGGCACGTTCGCGGGCACGTTCGACGCCTGGCTGGAGTGCCTCCATCCGGACGACCGCGCCGCGGGTCAGGCCGCTGTAGAGGCGGCGCTGGCGAGCGGGAATTTTGACATGGAATTCCGGATCCTGCGCCGCGATACCGGCGAACTTCGCTGGATGCACGGGCGCGGCCAGGTGTTTAACGACGACGCCGGTCGGCCCGAACGCTTCATCGGGATCAACACGGATATCACCGCCCACAAACGGACCGGGGAAGCGCTTCAAGCGAGTGAAAATCGCTACCGGACGCTGTTTGCCAGCATGCTGGAGGGCGTCGCCTATTGCCGGATGCTGTTCGATGACGAGGGGCATCCCGTCGATTGGATCTATCTGGACGTCAACGACGCCTTCGAACGGATTACCGGGCTGAAAGCCGCTGTTGGCAAGCGGGTAATGGAGATCATTCCCGGGATTCGGGAAAGCAATCCGGAATTGTTCACCACCTACGGACGCGTGGCGCAGACGGGGCAGCCGGAAGAATTCGAGACGGAAGTCTCGCCCCTGGGCATCAGTTTCCACGTCTCCGCTTTCCGCCCGGCGCCGGACCATTTTGTGGCCGTGTTTGAGGACGTAACGGAACGCCTGCAGGCGGAGGCGGCGCTACGTAAAAGCCTCGAACGCTTCGAACTGCTGGCGGCCACCGTGAGCAAACTTCTACACTCGCACGAACCACAGGCGGTGGCGGAGGGGCTCTGCCGCGGGGTGATGGAACACCTCGACTGCGACGTGTTCTTCAATTTCCTCGCGGATCCGGTCGCGGGCAAACTGCACCTTAACGCTTGCGCGGGAATATCTGCGGACGAGGCGCGGCGCCTCGAGTGGCTTGAGTACGGTGAGGCCGTCTGCGGCTGCGCCGCTCAGCAGGGAGAGCGCATCGTGGCCGAGTGCATTCCCACTACGCCGGATCCGCGCACGGAACTCGTGAAAGGCTATGGCGTAAAAGCCTATGCCTGTCATCCACTCTTCGGATTGGCGGGTGAAGTGCTGGGTACGCTCGCATTCGGCACGCGCCACCGCGAGACCTTCAGCGCTGATGACCTCGCATTGATGAGGGCGGTGAGTGATCATGTGGCCGTGGCGATCACACGCCAGCGTTCTGAGGAAGACTTGCGGCGCAGCCGGGAGGATTTGAACCGGGCGCAGGCCGTGGCGCATACGGGCAGTTGGCGGTTGGACGTGAGCCGCGATGAATTGGACTGGTCGGACGAGACCTACCGGCTGTTCGAGATCCCGGCGGGTCAGCCGATGACCTACGAGCTGTTCCTGGCCGCGGTGCATCCTGAGGACCGGGCGTTCGTTGACGCGCAATGGTCGGCGGCGATGTCCGGCGCCCCTTACGAGATCGAGCATCGCATCGTCGTGAACGGCGTCGTGAAGTGGGTACGCGAGCGTGCCGAACTCGAATTTGACACCGAAGGCGCGCTGCGGAGCGGCTTCGGCACGGTGCAGGATATCACCGCCCGCAAACGGGGCGAGGAGGCGCTGCGCGCCAGCGAGGAACGCTTCCGGCTGCTGTTCGAAACCATGACGCAGGGGGTGATGTTCGCCGACGTCAACGGCCGCCCGCAGGTGGCCAATCCGGCGGCGGAGCAAATTCTGGGAGCGACCATCGCCGCAATGCGGGAACGGGATTATCACAGCGCCGAATGGAAATTACTGCGCGAGGACGGATCGGAATTCCCGCGGGAAGAACTGCCGTTCGCGGTGGCCAAGCGAACCGGCAACCCCGTGACCGGGGTGGTGCTCGGGATCTACAACCCGGCCTTGCAGGAATACCGCTGGCATATCGATACCGTCGTTCCCCAATTTAACGCGAGCGGCGCGTTTTGCGGCAGCTATTCCGTGTTTACCGACATCACCGAGCGGAAGCGGATCGAAGCCGCGCTGCGGGAGAGCGAACAGCGCTTCCGCGGCATTTTCGAGGAAGCCGCCGTGGGAATCGTGCTCGTGGATTTGAACGGCGCGATCACGGATGTGAATCCCGCGTTCGAAACGATCCTGGGGTACGGATCCGGGGAAGTCCACGCCCTGACGATCGAGGCGATTACGCATCCGGATGACTACCCCGCGAGTCAGGAAGCTCCTCCAGGACGTGATCACGGGTCGCATCGACCATTTCCATATCGAGAAACGCTATCGTTGCAAGGACGGCGGCCTCATCCACGGAAACCTGACCGCGTTCGGCATCCGCGACGCGAGCGGGAAGCTGCTCTATCTGACGGGAATGATCGAAGATATCACGCGCCGCAAGGAAGCCGAGGAGGCGCTGCTCCGGGCGAAGGAAGAATACCAGATCCTGGTCGAGAACCAGAGCGAGCTGATTTGCAAGTGCGACCTCGACGGCCGGTTGCTGTTCGCCAGCCACAGCTACTGCGAGACTTACGGTTTGGATCCCGCCGGATCGCTGAACGACCGCAAGTGGTTGCCTACAGTACACGAAGACGACCGCGTTGAAGTGCAGCGCAACTGGGACGCCACGCTGCACCCGCCGTATACGTCCTACAATGAACAGCGCGCGCTCACTACCCGCGGCTGGCGCTGGCAGGCCTGGTCCAACCAGGCAGTGCTGGGCGAAAACGGGCGGCCCGTGGCGATCGTGAGCGTGGGACGCGACATCACCGAGCGCAAGCGGCTCGAAGGCGAGTTACGCGCGAGCGAGGAGCGCTACCGCCGGCTCGTGCAGTCGGCGCCCGTGCCGATGACGGTGTTCCGCCGCGGCCGCATCGCCTTTATCAACACCGCCGGCCTCGAACTCCTCGGCGTCGCGAACGAACAGACCGTGATCGGCGCGCGGGTGCGATCCTTCATTCACCCCGAGGATGTGGAACGCGTGAACCGCGCCTTCCGCGAGGCGCAACGCGCGCGGCGTGAGAGCGAGATTCTGCAGTTCCGTCTCCTGCGGCCGGACGGTGACGTGCGCTACGTTGAGGCCGTTGGCACGGAACTCGACTATCTCGGCGTACCGGCGCTGCAGACCGTGATCCGCGACGTGACCGAGGAGAAACGCGCCCAGGCCGCCCTGGTGGAAAGCGAAGATCGCTTCCGCAAGCTGGCCGAAGCGTCGTTCGAGGGCATTCTCTTCCACGACGAGGGTGAAATCCTCGAGGTAAACTCGCACCTGTTGCAGATGTTCGGGTATGAGGCCGCGGACCTTGCGGCGAAATCGCTGGCCGACCTCGTTGTTCCCGAACACGCCGAGTTCGTGGAACGCCGCATCCGCGCGCGCTACAGCGACAGCTACGAAGTGCGGGGGCGGCGCCAGGACGGCAGCATCTTCCCGCTCGAAGTGCTCGACCGCGCGATTAACTGGCAGGGCCGGCAAGTGCGCGTCGCCGCGCTGCGCGATATTTCCCAACGGCGCGAGATGGAATACGCGCTGCGCGAGAGCGAGGAGCGCTACCGCCGCCTGGTGCAGGAATCGCCCAGCGCCATTTTCGTGACGAGCGAGGGCCGGATTGTCTTCGCGAACCGCGCCGCGATGCAGCTCTTTGACGCCCGCCAGGAGGAAGAAGTGCTGGGCCTGGCCTACATGCATCTGATCGCGCCCGAGTCACGGCGTGAAATTGAGGTCGCGCTGACGCAAATGAACCGGCTCACCGCGGACTTCCCCACGCTGCAGTACAAGCTGCTCCGTCGCGATGGAAACACCGTCGAAGTCGAGGGCCGGCCCATTTCCTTCACCTTCCAGGGGCGCGATTCGGTGCTGCATGTCAGCTATGACATCACCGATCGCAAGCGCGCGGAGGAGATGATCCGCCGCCACAGCGAGGAACTCGAGCGGCTGGTGGACGAACGCACGGCGCAAATTCAAAAGCTGGAACGGCTCCGCCTCGAAAGCGAAAAGCAGGTCGCTATCGGCCGCATGGCGGCGCGCATCGCCCACGAAATCAACAATCCGCTGGCGGGCATCAAAAACAGTTTCCTGCTGGTCAAGCGCGGCATCGCTCCGGACTTCAAATACTATGACTTCGTGGGGCGGATCGAAAAAGAGATCGAACGCGTAGCGCGCATCGTCCGCCAGATGTTCGAACTCTACCGCCCCGAGCGCAAGGAGCCGACGGAGTTCCAACCCGTCGACGTAATCCGCGACGTAGTGGCGCTGCTGGAGGGTAACTGCCGCGGTCAGGGTGTCGTCATCGAGCTGGAGGCGAACGCGGCCCAGACGCCGGTGCGCCTGCACGAGGATTCTCTGCGGCAGGTGCTCTTCAATCTTGTACAGAACGCGATCGAAGCCTCGCCCGCGGGTGGTCGCATCCGGCTCACGGCGACGGTGGCCGAGTCGGGGCTGACGGTAGCCGTCACGGATGAAGGCTGCGGAATTCCCGAGGAATTGCAATCGCGGATCTTCGAACCCTTCTTCACCACCAAGAGCGGCTTGACCACCGGCGGACTGGGGCTCGGGCTGTCGACCACCAAGGTGCTGATCGAAGCCATCGGCGGAACCCTGACCTTTGAGAGCACGGTTAACCGGGGAACGACCTTCCAGATCACCCTCCCCATTTCCATGGAGCAACGCGAGGTGACTCATGCCTGATGCCGGTAAAGTTCTCATCGCCGACGATGAGCTCACGTTTTTGGAGGCCACTACCGAACTCCTGCGCACCGAAGGCTACGACTGCCACAGCGTCTCCGACGCCGTGCAGGCCGCGGCGGCGCTGGAACAGGCTCACTACGACGTCCTGATCGCCGATATCAAGATGCCGGGCAATGCCGATCTGGAACTGATTCAGCGGCTGCCCGAACTCGCCGCCGGCATGCCGGTAATTCTGGCGACGGGTTATCCGACCGTGCATACCGCCATTCAGTCGATCCATCTGCCCGTGGTCGCCTACCTGATCAAGCCCGTGGACTTCGAGCAACTGCTGTCCATGGTGAAGGCGGCGGTGGAGTATTCGCGCATTCAGCGGGCGGTGAGCAGCACGCGCACGCGGCTGGACATCTGGCAGCAAAGTCTGCGGCAGATCGAATCGTCGATGACCGGAACGGCGCCGCTCCGCACGGATTCCAGCGGTTCGGTCAATGCTTTTTTACAACTGACGCACGCCAACATCCTCCAGACCTTCAGTGACCTTGTGAATGTGGCTCAGGCGTTGACCACCAAGGCGCCCACCTCCGTGGTGTGCCACCTGATGGACTGCCCGCGTCTGACGCTGTTCGCGAGCGCGATTGACGATACGATCAAGACACTGGAACGCACCAAATCGTCCTTCAAGTCAAAGGAACTGGGAGAACTGCGGAAGCGCCTGGAAGACCTGATGGAATCGGAAAAGAACTACCGGCCCACATCATAGGCGGTCGAAGTCTCTTGGACTGCCGCTTACTGAGGCGAGGCGGGGGGGAATTCGCACGCGCCTCTCGTTACTGCTATAGCGAACGCAATGCCTCTCGAATTTGTCGTAATTGGTATGGATAATACAATCTAAGTGGTATTAAGATATTGACTTGGCGGTTATCCACAGATCTTCCGGAAAATAGTGCAGAGCCCTTGACATAATAGACCCGCCTTGGTATATTAGACCAGCAAAGAAGTGATAATGGCTATGCGCGTGGTGCATAGCCGCCTTGTCGCACAGGACATGGACCTGTAAGTCGAAGGCATGACGGATCAGATCGGCGTTCACAGACGCTGACAGTCCGGCAGGCCTTTTTTTGTTGTATGGTTCTTCTGCGTAATAAAGACTGCCTTGAAGTGGAGTCAGGTCTAAATTGACAAGGTTCAACCTGCTTAGCCTGATATGTGTAAGGTTGCCGGCAGGCAGAATTTATAATAGGCGGGAATTCCAGATTGTCGGGCGGACGACTTGCCATTGCGGACACCTTCAGACTCACGTCCTGAGTTCCGGCGGAGATTTAAGGTATCAGATCGGCGACAATACCTAAAGACTATTAAAAAAGGAAGGATGTCATCAATGAACAGCTTTAACGAAGGATTACTGACACTGGAAGAAGCGGCCCGGCTGTTGGGTGTTTCCAAGATTACCCTGCGCCGCTGGACGCGCGCCGGGTCGCTGGGCTGCGTACGAGTGGGTCAGCGCGGAGATCGGCGCTTCCGCCGCGAAGACCTCAAGGGTTACATTTCGACGCGGGTGCGCCTGGGCTCGGTGGGGGACATGCCATCCATGCAGGAATTGGCGGGAGTAAGCCGCTAAAAGGTTGTCCTGTGGTGTAAGGCGGGCGGACTGTCAAGTGAGGGTGGTATTGGAGGATCCCTTATAGTTGCAGTAACCGTTTGCGTCTGTTATAGGTCGGGTTGTATCGGATTCTTATACAATCCGCCCGCCAACGCCATGGTCAATCCGAAAGCTGGTGCTCGCCCTTCTCAGCGGCTATCGCTGAGCGTTGTTGAATCATACACTTATATGGTGGATCGGCTGCCCGGGCCTATGCCCGGGCTTTTGTTTGCGTGTTCTTGTGGCAGATTGGCCCAGTTGAACTTGGCGCGGGGAAAATGTATCTTAAAGTCGCTTCCGACACGGGATTCACGAAAATCGCCGTTAAAGCGGAGCGATTACGGCTCACTCTAATCTTACAAGTGTACCATAGACAGAAAGTTGATCCCATCCATGAAGCAATCTTCATTTCTTGGACGGCTGGCCATCGCGATTCTCTTCGCGCTGTCGGTGGCCGCGTGTTACACAAATCCCCATACGGGGCGTTCGGAGCTGATGTTGATCAGCCCCGCCGAAGAGGCACAGCTCGGATTTGACGCATTCAATACCATCAAGCAGGAAACTCCTGCTTCCCAAGATCCCGCCCAGAATGACTTGGTGACTCGTGTCGGACAGAAAATTTCATCGGTTGTCACTCTACCCCATGCCCAGTGGGAATTTGTAACCTTTCAGGACGATCAGACGGCCAATGCCTTCTGCCTCCCCGGTGGCAAGGTCGGTGTGTACACAGGACTACTGCCGATCACGCAATCGGAACCGGGATTGGCGACAGTCGTCGGTCATGAAGTCGCGCATGCCGTCGCCCGACACGGCGGCGAGCGCATGAGTCAGTCCCTGCTGGTGCAACTGGGCGGCGTCGGATTAGCCGTGGCCTTGCGCGAGAAGCCGCAACAGACCCAACAGCTCGCCATGACGGCGTACGGATTGGGTTCGACGGTGGGCTATGTGTTGCCGTTCAGCCGCAAGGCGGAGTCCGAGGCCGATTACATGGGATTGATGTTCATGGCGCGGGCCGGTTACGATCCCCGTGAGGCGGTCAGTTTCTGGCAGCGTTTCAAATCGTATACCGAACAGCAGGGCGGACAACCCCCGGAATTTCTTATCCACGCACCCGCTGTCCAGCCGCCGCATCAAGGATCTGCAAAAGCACATGAACGAAGCGCTCGCCGTCTACCAGGAGACGGGTGGCAATTAGCGAGTGGACTGCGAAGAGCCAATCGTGCGCTAGACTCTGATTACATTTCGGACCGTAGTCTCTCCATATCTGTGAATCCTCTCGTTTCAGGGAACGCCGCCACTGTGTCCTGGCCACGCCGTTCGCGCTCTGCGTTGCCGTGGACCGGATGGATCCACTTCCACCTCGAGTTTGATGCATCCCCCTTTTCCTTACTTCGGTGAAATGCTGGCCCTCACCACGGCAAGTGTGTGGGCTTTTGCGGTTATTCTCTTCAAAAAGAGCGGCGAGACGGCGCATCCCCTCGCGCTGAATCTCTTCAAGAGCCTCCTCGGCGCCGTGTTGTTTCTGTTGACGATGGTTTTGATGGGCCAGTCGATCTTCCGTCCCGCCCCCATCGGCGATTACGGACTGCTGCTCGTCAGCGGAGCGCTGGGTATCGGGATTGCCGATACCCTTTTCTTCATGAGCCTGAATATCCTTGGCGCGGCCTTGTCTTCGATTGTCGACTGCGCCTACAGTCCGATCATCATCGGGCTTTCCATTTTACTGCTGGGCGAAAGCCTGAGCGTGTGGCAGCTTCTGGGCGTGGCGCTAATCGTTTCGGCTGTGGCCGAGGCGACGGTGGGCAAGCGCCCGCCGGGACTCTCGCGCGGGCGGTTGTGGCTGGGAATTTTTCTCGGCATCGCGGCTATGGCCAGCATGGGTATCGGCATCGTCAGTGTCAAGCCGCTGCTGGAGCGTTCGCCGCTGATGTGGTCGGCGGAAATCCGCCTGCTCGGCGGCGTGCTCACGCTGCTCCTGATTCTGCTGCTGCACCCGCAGCGCCGCGCGATTCTGGGCTCGCTCACCCATACCCGCGGCTGGAATTTTGTGCTGCCAGGATCTTTCCTCGGAGCGTATTTATCGCTCATGCTGTGGATGGGCGGCATGAAATACGCGCAGGCTTCGGTCGCCTCGGGCCTCAATCAAACCAGCAACATCTTCGTGTTTGTGTTTGCGGCGCTGTTTCTGCACGAACGCATCACGCGGACGCGCGCGCTTGCGATTATTCTCGGCACGATCGGCGTGTACCTTGTAACTTTCGCCTGATATGTCGTACTTCGAAATTCTGTTGCTGGCGTTGGCGCTTGCCGCAGACGCCTTCACGGTGGGCACGAGCGTCGGCCTGCGGCATCGCGGACCGCGGCAACTCTTCAGGCTCTCCTTTCACTTCGGCCTGTTTCAGAGTCTGCTCAGCGGCGCGGGCGCGCTGGCGGGATCACTCGTCGTCGGCTTGATGGAAAGCTGGGACCATTGGGTCGCTTTCGGGCTGCTGGTACTGATTGGCGCGCGCATGATGTACGGCGCGTGGAAAGCCGAGCAAGCGGGAAAGTCGTCCGCCGACTTGACAAAAGGCTTTACGATGGTCGGGTTGTCGCTGGCCGTGAGCATTGACGCCTTCGCGGCGGGCATCGGGCTTCCGGCTACCGGAACGCCGATTCTGCTGGCGGTCGTCACCATCGGCGGAGTGGCGGCCGTGGCCACACTGATCGCGATGCGCATGGCGGGCCGCGTCCCCGCGCATCTCGGTCCGCGCCTGGAAATCGGCGCCGGCGTGATTCTCATTGCCCTTGGGGTATACACCCTGCTGGCACACACGCTGACCTCCTGATTTGGCCGCCCATTGGCCTGGATTGACGGCGGTGTCCCCGGATGGGGCACCCCGTTTTTTGTGTAACGCGTTATGCCATTCGTCCCGACGACCTCGAAATTGGATCTTTCTGTATGGTTGGTGGTTAAATTAGCGTAAGCTGATCCGGTTTGTGTGCGAATACATTCCTGTATCATACTTATCGCTATATTATTTTAGCACTTACGACAATATAGGGAACCCTTGTTGGACGTGCAGGAATTTCGTACTTTAGTCACACATTCGCTGCTGGGTCTGAGTTGTGGCCCGGCCCCAGAGTTGCAACTTGTCTCCGGATTGTCGCTTGGATTTGACGTCTGGGTTCTTCAGTCTATCAAATTTTTCTGTACTCCATGCCTCTGAATCATTCTTATATCGGTAATGCCGATCCCGCGGTGATCGACAGCTTTTACGAGCAGTATTTGCAGAATCCGGAAACGCTCGATGAAGGTTGGAAAGCGTTCTTCGAGGGCTTCGAGTTCGCGCGCACGACGTTTGCTCCCGCGGCGCAAGCGGCGCCGGAACTTTTTGTGAAGGAATCGCAGGTTCTGAATTTGATCGGCGCGTATCGCACGCGCGGCCACCTCTTCACCAAGACGAACCCCGTCCGCACCCGCCGCAAGTACGACGATCCATTAACGCTGGAGAGCTTCGGTCTCTCGGAGCATGATCTCGATACCGTCTTTCAGGCGGGGAAGACTGTGGGTCTCGGCGCCGCGCCGCTGCGCGCGATCGTCGAATTGCTCGACCAGACGTATTGCCGCAGCGTGGCCGTGGAATATAAGTACGTGCGCGATCCACGGGTGGTGAACTGGCTGCAGACAAAGATGGAAACGGCGCGGAACACGCCGCAGTTCAGCATTGACGAGCGCATGCATATCCTGCGCAAGCTGACGCAGGCCGTGGTCATGGAAAAGTTCATGCATTCGCGATTCGTCGGGCAGAAACGCTTTTCGCTGGAAGGGGTGGAGGCGCTGATTCCCGCCCTCGACGCGATTGTCGAGCGCGGCGCGAATCTCGGGCTCGAGGAGTTCGTGATTGGCATGGCGCATCGCGGGCGGTTGAATATCCTCGCCAATATTCTCGACAAGGGTTTTGAAAAGATCTTCGCCGAATTCGCCGGGCGCGGTTATCCGGAGGCGGGCCACGCGGGCGACGTGAAATACCACCTTGGTCATTCGTGCGAAACCGTGACGACCAGCGGCAAGCGCGTACGGCTCTCCGTGGCGCCCAATCCCAGCCACCTTGAGGCTGTGGATCCGGTGGTTGAGGGACTCGTACGGGCGCAGATCGACCATGTTTACGGCGGGGACCTATCGAAAATCGCGCCGATTCTGATCCATGGCGACGCGTCGCTGGCGGGACAGGGGATCGTTTATGAAGTCCTGCAAATGTCGCTGCTCGACGGCTACCGCACGGGCGGGACGATTCACGTGGCGTTGAACAATCAAGTCGGATTCACCACCAATTATCTCGACGCGCGCAGTTCGACGTATTGCACCGACGTTGCCAAGGTCACGCTCTCGCCGGTATTCCATGTGAATGGCGACGACGTGGAAGCCGTGGTCTATGTGATTCAGCTGGCGCTGGAATTCCGCCAGGTTTTCAAGCGCGACGTGTTCATCGATATCCTCGGCTATCGCAAGCATGGCCACAACGAAGGCGACGAGCCGCGCTTCACGCAGCCAGTCCTTTACAAGGCTATTGCCAAGCATCCTGATCCGCTCGTGATCTACACGCAGCAGCTCGCTGACACTGGGCGTACTCGCGCCCGAACGGGCGAAGCAATTGGAAACCGATTTTCGCAATTATCTCGAGGAAAAGTACCAGCAGGCCCAGCATGTTGACGTCGGACCGGATGTGACATTCCTCGAAAAACCATGGGAACCGTTCCGCCATACCGAGCACACCGAAGCCGGAGAAGCGCCGGATACAGGCGTTGACGCCGCACATTTGCGGTTGTTGGGCGAGCGCATCACGCATTTGCCATCGGGACCGAACTTCTTCACCAAGATCCAGAAGATTTTCGAGGAGCACCGCAAGCTGGTGGCGGAGGGTACGCGCCTCGACTGGGCGATGGGCGAGCTGCTGGCTTACGCGACGCTGGTGGACGAGGGCCATCCCGTGCGCGTTTCGGGTCAGGATACCGAGCGCGGCACGTTCTCGCATCGCCACGCGGTGGTGACGGTTGAGGATTCCGAGGAGGAATACGTGCCACTCGCGCACGTGCGGCCGGGTCAAGCGCCGTTTCAGATTTACAATTCGCCGCTCTCCGAATATGGCGTGCTGGGCTTCGAGTACGGCTATGCGATGGCGGTACCCGATGGCTTGACGGTGTGGGAAGCGCAGTACGGCGATTTCGCCAATGGCGCGCAGAGCATGATCGACCAGTTCATCGTCTCGGGCGAGACTAAGTGGCAGCAGATGAACGGCCTCGTGCTGCTGCTGCCACATGGCTATGAAGGCCAGGGACCGGAGCACTCGTCGGCGCGCATCGAGCGTTTCCTCAGCCTCTGCGCGGATCACAATCTGAGCGTCGTCAACTGTACCACGCCAGCGAACTTCTTCCACGCGCTGCGGCGGCAGCTATACCGCCCGTATCGCGAGCCGCTGGTGGTGGCGACGCCGAAAAGCCTCTTGCGCCACCCCAAAGCCGTGAGCGCGCTGGCTGACTTTGCGCCGGGCACGCGCTTTCAAGCGGTGATGGATGATGCCGCCGCCGATCCGCAGAAAGTTCGCCGTGTGATACTCTGCTCGGGCCGGCTCTACTACGACCTGCTGGAACGGCGCGACAAAGAGCAGCGTGCCGACACGGCGCTGATTCGGCTCGAGCAGCTTTACCCGGTGCCCGAAAAGCAGATCGCAGCGCTGCGGCAGAAATACGTGCAGGCTACACGCTGGCTTTATGTGCAGGAGGAACCGGCCAACATGGGCGGCTGGCCATACCTGCGAAACCACCTGCCGCTGCCCGGCCTTGAGGGCGTCAGTCGCGCGGAAGCGAGCACGACGGCCACAGGCTTTCCGGCGCAGCACGCTCGCGAGCAGGAAGAAATCCTCCAGCGCGCCTTTGAAAGCTTATCATCCTGACCGCCTTCGGGAAGGACCTCGGTTTCGCTTTGTTTTCCGAACGCACATTCCATTCTAAAGCATACCATCCATCATGTTAGCAGAAGTTCATATTCCCAGCCCCGGCGAGTCGATCACGGATGTGACACTCTCCGCGTGGCTCAAAGCCGACGGCGATTACGTGCGCAAGGATGAGGAACTCTTCGAGATCGAATCGGAGAAGGCGACGCTCTCTGTTGCCGCGCATGAAAACGGCCGCCTGGAAATCCGCGTGCGCGAAGGTGACGAGGTGAAAGTCGGCACGGTGGCGGCCGTGATTGATACTGCCGTCGAACCACCCGCCAGCGTCCGCCCCGCCGCGCCAACCGCGTCCGCGCCGGAGAAAGCGGCGGCGTCCGCCGCTACTATCGCGCGCGAATCCGTCGCCTCGCCCGCCGCGCAAAAGATCATTGAAGAGCGCGGCATACGCGCCGGTGAAATTAAAGGCACAGGCAAGGATGGCCGCATTACCAAGGGCGACGCGCTCGGCTTCACTGAGACGCCGCCCGCGCCTCTGCCGCTGACGCCGGAAGCGGCCCCTGCGGCGCCGCAGAGTGCGCTAACACGCGGCACCCGCAACCACAAGCTCTCCACGCTACGGCTGAAAGTCGCCGAGCGGCTTGTCGCCGCGAAGAATCAGACGGCGATGCTCACCACCTTCAACGAGGTGGACATGAGTGCGATCGTGGCCGCCCGCGCGAAGTACAAGGAGTTGTTCAAGCAGCAGCACGATGTCGGCCTCGGTTTCATGTCGTTCTTTGTCAAGGCGGTTATCGAGGCGCTGGGCGCGTATCCCGCCGTCAACGCGATGATCGACGGCGACCAGGTTGTCTATCATGACTACGTGGATATGGGCATTGCCGTCAGCGCGCCGAAGGGTCTCGTGGTGCCCGTCATCCGTAATGCCGAGCGCAGGAGCTTCGCCGAAATCGAATCGGAAATCGCCCGGCTGGCTACGCGGGCGCGCAACAACCAGCTCACGCTGGATGAAATGACCGGCGGCACGTTCACGATCTCCAACGGCGGCGTCTTCGGCTCGCTGCTCTCGACGCCGATTCTCAATCCGCCGCAGAGCGGCATTCTCGGCATGCACAATATCGTCGAGCGTCCGGTGGCGATTTCAGGACAGGTGGAAATCCGTCCGATGATGTATGTCGCGCTCTCATATGATCATCGCATCATCGACGGCCGCGAAAGCGTCAGCTTCCTCGTGCGCGTCAAAGAACTTTTGGAAGACCCGATGCGGCTGCTGTTGAAGGTGTAGCCCCTGAATACTAGCCAGCCCGCTCCCGCGGGCTGGTCTGCGGCCGAAAATCATCCTGCCCGCTGGAGCGGGCAGGCTAGTAGAAAATTCGTAATCTGGACTTTTGCACATGCGCTATGATGTCGTGGTAATCGGTTCGGGGCCGGGCGGATATGTGGCCGCCATCCGCTGCGCCCAATTGGGAATGAAGGTGGCCCTCGTGGAACGCTATGCCGCCCTCGGTGGCACCTGCCTGAACGTCGGCTGCATTCCCTCCAAGGCGATGCTCGACTCCTCCGAACTGTATTTTATGGCGAAGAAGCACTTCGGCACGCACGGCATCAACGTCACGCGGCCTCGACGTCAATTGGCCGCAGATGCTGCGCCGCAAGGATAAAGTCGTGGCCGATACCGTGGCGGGCGTCCGCTTCCTGATGCAGAAGAACGGGATTGACGTCTTTGAAGGACACGGCGCGTTCGTCAATCCGGGTCTCATCGCCGTCACGCATGCCGACGGGCGCGAGGAGCGAATCGAAACAAAGCGCGCTATTATTGCCACAGGCTCCAAGCCCGCCGAACTTCCCATCGCCCGCATCGATAAAAAGCGGATTATCTCCTCTACGGAAGCGCTGGCGCTCAAGGAAGTGCCGCGGGAGATGATCGTGATCGGCGCGGGCGCGATTGGTCTCGAAGTCGGTTCCGTCTATTCGCGGCTCAGCACCAAGGTGAGCGTGATCGAGTTTCTGGACCGCGCCATTCCCAACATGGACCCGACCATGGGAAAGGAATTGCAGAAGTCGCTGCAACGTCACGGTATCACGTTCTATCTCAGCCACAAGGTCCAACAGGTGACAACGGAAGGCGAGCGCGTGATCGCCACCGCGCAGAATAAAGTGGGGGAGACCGTGCGCTTTGAGGGTGACTACTGCCTCGTCGCCGTCGGCCGCCGTCCCTACACCGAGGGGCTGGGCCTCGAACGTGTCGGCATCGCCACCGATGCCCGCGGATTTGTTCCGGTGAACGATGCGCTGGAAACAACGGCCCCCGGCGTGTGGGCCATCGGCGACGTTATCGGGGGCGCAATGCTGGCGCACAAAGCGGAGGAGGAAGGCATCTACGTCGCCGAGCGCATGGCCAGACAAAAGCCGCATATCAACTATCACGCCATCCCCTGGGTAGTGTACACCTGGCCCGAAGTTGCCGGCGTGGGCTTCACCGAAGAGGATTTGCAGCGTCGCGGCATTGCATACAAAACCGGTTCGTTTTCCTACAAGCCGCTGGGCCGCGCCCGCGCCGCGAACGAGAGCGAAGGATTGGTGAAGGTGCTGGCCGATCAGAAGAGCGACGAGATTCTCGGCGTGCATATGTTCGGCGCGCGCGTGGCCGATATGATTGCCGAGGCGGTCGTGGCAATCGAATACCGCGCCAGCGCCGAAGATATCGCCCGGATGTCGCATGCCCACCCGACCTTTACCGAAGCGTTCCGCGAAGCGTGCCTCGCCGCCACCGCGAACCGCGCCATCCACGCTTAACCGGCGTGGGCGGCCATGGAAACGACGCACGTACGGCGACAGTTGACCGGCTACACTATAGAGACGTAAAAGTCCTCGCGAACTGCGAGGACTTAATTTTACGCTTTATCATGACCGTCGCGATCCTCAGCGTCGCAGCGTACCGGGCGGGAGGGGTGGAATATCCTGGTGGCGGATGACATCGCCCTCCACGAGGTAGACCACGTCCTGCGCGAGATTGGTGGCGAGGTCCGCGATGCGTTCGAGATAGCGCACCGCCGAAAGGATCTGTACCCATTGATCGAGGCGGGCTACGTCGCGGCGGATCTCGTCCATCACCAGGCCGAAGATCTGGTCGCGCAGCGCGTCGACCTCGTCGTCGGCGAGGATGATGGCGCGGGCCAGCAGCGGATCGGATTCAATCAGCGCGTCATGGCTGCGGTGCACCATCGAGGTCACCTTCTCGGCCATCTCGGTCATCTCACGCGGCACGGGTACGGGATCGGTCCTGGACAGATAAACCACCCGCTCGGCCATGTTCACGGCGAAATCGCCCATGCGTTCGAGGTCGTTGTTCATCTTGAGCACGGCGACGACGAAACGCAGGTCGCGCGCCACCGGCTGATGCAGCGCGAGGATCTTCAGGCACTCTTCCTCGATTCGCACCTCGAATCGATCGGTTTCGTCGTCATTGGCGACAATTTGCTCCGCCAGCGCGCGATTGTTCGTGGTCAGGGCGCTGAAGGCGCGCGTGATGTCCTCCTCGACCATCGTCCCCATTTCGAGCACCATTTTCTTCAGGCGCTCGAGGTCTTTCAGCAAGTGTACGGGCATAACGATTCCCCCGCTCAGCCGAAGCGGCCGGTGATGTAATCCTCGGTGCGCGCCACATTCGGCTTGGTGAAAATGTTCTTGGTGGGACCGAACTCCACCAGCTGGCCCTCGTAGAAAAAGGCGGTATAGTCCGAAACGCGCGCGGCCTGCTGCATATTGTGGGTGACGATCACAATCGTGTACTCGCCGCGGAATTCCGAAATCAGATCCTCGATGCGCGCGGTCGAGCGCGGATCGAGGGCCGAGGCGGGCTCGTCCATCAACAGAATCACCGGATCCACCGCCAGCGCCCGCGCGATACAGAGCCGCTGCTGCTGCCCGCCGGAAAGCCCGATCGCCGACTGTTCCAACCGGTCCTTGACCTCGTCCCACAGCGCCGCGCGGACAAGGCTGCGTTCGACGATCATCGCCAGTTCGCGCTTATCCGTGAGGCCGCCGATGCGCGGACCGTAGGCGACGTTGTCGAAGATCGACTTGGGGAACGGATTGGATTTCTGAAACACCATCCCGACCTTGCGCCGCAGGGTAAACACGTCGGCTCCCGGCGCGTAAATGTCCTCGCCGTCGAGCAGCACCAGTCCCTGCACGCGCGTGCCGTCAATAATGTCATTCATGCGGTTCAGCGTGCGCAGGAACGTCGATTTGCCGCAGCCCGAAGGCCCGATCAGGGCCGTCACCCGCGCCGCTTCGATATCCATCGACACGTCGTACAGCGCCTGTGCCTGTCCATAGAAAAAGTTCAGGCGCTCGGTGCGAATCTTGATCGAGCGGGGCCGGTCCCCGTGCGGATCTACCATCGGTATTTTTTCCGGAAAAAGCTGCGCAGGAAGATCGCCGCGAGGTTCAATCCCAGCACGAGAATCAGCAGCACCAGCGCCGTCCCGTACTGCATGGGCCGCACCCGGATCGCGTCGGGAAGCTGCGTCGCCAGAATGTAGAGGTGATAGGGCAGCGCCATCACCGGGTCGAAAATGCTGTGGGGCAGAGTGGGGAGGTAGAAGGCCGCCGCCGTCAAAAGGATCGGCGCTGTTTCGCCCGCCGCCCGCCCGACGGCGAGAATCGAGCCCGTCATCATTCCCGGGATCGCGTAGGGCAGGACGTTCTTGCGGATGGTTTGCCATTTGGTCGCTCCCAGGGCCAGACTGCCTTCGCGAAACGCCGCCGGCACCGCCCGCAGCGCTTCCTCGCTGGCCACGATAATGATCGGCAGCACCATGCAGGCCAGAGTCAGGCTGCCCGCGAGAATCGACGCGCCGAATTTCAGAAAGATCACGAACAGCCCGAGGCCGAACAACCCGAAGACGATCGAGGGAATTCCCGCCAGCGTTACGATGGCCAGCCGGATATACCGCGTCAGGCGGCCCTGGGTCGCGTATTCGGACAAATACACCGCCCCCGCCATGCCCAGCGGCAGCGCCACGGCAACGGTGCCCAGCACCAGGTAAAGCGTGCCCACAATCACGGGCAGGATTCCGCCCGCGGCGCCGCTTTGGCGCGGCATGCCACTAAGAAATTCCCACGAGAGCGCGCCCGCGCCGCGGCGCACGATGTCGAAGACGATGTAGCCCACGACCACGATCACGAAATAGGTCACGAACCGCAGTAACCAGAATACGCGCCGTTCCTGATGATGAAGGTGTCGCATCAGCCGATCCGGTAGCGTTTCAGAAATTTCTGTGCGATCCAATTCAAGCCGAAGGTCACGAGCAGCAGCACCACGCCAATGCAGAACAGTGCGCGATAGTGCAGGCTGCCGTACGGCACTTCGCCCATCTCCGCGGCAATTGTCGCCGTCATCGTACGCACCGATTCAGTGGGATTGAGTGTGATAATCGCGGCGTTGCCCGTCACCATCATCACCGCCATCGTCTCGCCGATGACGCGTCCCACGCCCAGCATCACCGCCGCCACGATCCCCGAGAGCGCCGCCGGGACCGTCACCTTCCAGATTGTCTGCAGCCGCGACGCCCCGAGCGAAGTGACGCTTCTTTGTATGAGGAGGGCACGCTACGAATCGCGTCCTCCGAAATCGTGACGATGGTGGGAATCGCCATCAGCGCGAGCAGCACCGCGCCGGTCAGCGCCGTCAGTCCGGTATGCAGGTGGAAGACACTCTTGATCACCGGAGCCAACACAACCAGCCCGAAAAAGCCGAGAACCACCGACGGAATCCCCGCCAGCAGTTCGATGAACGGCTTGAAGATCTCACGCTCGGCGGGCTTCGCCACTTCAGCAAGGTATACAGCCACGCAGACACCGAAGGGGACGGCAATGACGATAGCGAGGACGGTCACCAGCAGCGAACCCACGAGCAGTGGCACTATCCCGTAATCGGCCTGGCCGAAGGAGACAGGATTCCACCGTTCGTGCGTCAGCGCGCCCACGCCGGGCTCCGCCGCGAAGGGCAGCGCCTCGCGGCCGAGGAAAATGAAGATCAGACAGACGATGAGAATCGAGGTCAGCGCCGCGCTCTGCAGGACTGAGCTTGACCGCCGTTTCCTGCCACGCCTTCGAAATCCGCGCCTCAGGCCGCGGATTTTTTAACCGGGATATAACCGGTGTCGGTAACAATCTTCTGCCCTTCCGGACTGAGGATGTAGTTGATGAAATCTGCGGCCGCGCCCTGCGGCTGGCCATTGGTATAGAGGAACAGGGGCCGTGAAATCGGGTAGCTGTTGTCCAGCACGGTGGCCTCGCTGGGGGAGACGGCGTCGTTGTTGGCGTCCTTCTTCACGCGGACCATTTTCACGCCGGGGGCTTTCTCGGCGTAAGCGATGCCACCGTAACCGACGGCGTTCTGGTCTTCCGTCACAGACTGCGTGATCGCCGCCGTCGAAGGCAGCAGCCGCGCCTTTGGCGTGAAATCTTTTTTCTCCAGCACGTGCTCCTGGAAATAGACGTACGTGCCGGAGTTGCTTTCCCGCGAAAGGACGATGATCGGTTGCGTGATGCCGCCGACCTCGCTCCAGTTTGTATACTCGCCCGTGTAAATTTTGCGGAGCTGTTCGAGGGTCAGCTCGCTGACGGGATTGTCCTTATTGACCATCACCGCTAACCCGTCCTGCCCCACCACCGTTTCCCGGGGAGTGACGCCGCGGCTCTTGCCCTGGTCGACCTCCTCGGGCTTCATGGTCCGTGAAGCGGCGCAGATATCCGTGGTGCCGTTGATCAGGGCGGCGATGCCGGTGCCCGAGCCGCCGCCGGTAATGGCGATGTTCACATTGGGGTGGACCTGCATGTAAGCTTCCGCGAGGTTGCTCATAAGGTTCACCATCGTGTCCGAGCCCTTCACCGTCAGGCTGGCGCTTGCGGTGGTCGATTTCTGCCCCGTATCATGCTTCCGCGAACAGCCGAATCCGAGAACCAGCACGGCGACCGCGAGGGCGGGGAGGATCGCTCTGCAAACCTTCATCTGATTCTTCCCTATCTGAATAATTTAACGATTCCGTGTTAAAGTTCTGTTAAGCCAGCGTTAGCTTTCCGTATACTTCCCGGCGCCGCGCCGGCGAAAGGGCTCCCGGCGCGCTCAGAATTTGGTTTCCAGATCGAACTGCAACCGGTTGTAATCCAGCTTCGCGCCATCCGGGTCAATCACGTCCATGAGGAAGTTGCCGCCCAGCCGCGTGTTTTTAGCGACCGTGAAGAACGGCGAGAACTTGTGGCCGTTGACGTTGGTGCCGCCACCGCGCGTGTCGGAGTCGTTGAAGGCGCCCACGACGGCGTCCGCCTGGATGTCGCGGTAATTGTAGCCGAAATCCCAGTCGACGGGCAGCTTTTTGAATTTTAGTGCCAGCCCGGCGTAAAAGCCGGTCTCGTTCCGAGTCCGCGTCGAGGTTGGTGACGAAGTCGCCGATCAGCGCGCCTTCCCATTTCGGCTGCGCGTAGGTCTGAGTTGCCCGCTGACGTCCAGCAGGTCGTAATCGAGGGCGTAGACGCCGCCGGGGGCGGTGTTGCCGAAAGCGCCGTTTAGTACCGGCGCATTTTTCAGATTGGTGAAGTCGTAATAGCCCGCCGCCACCTGTCCGCCTACAATCGTGCCGCCGCTATAGCGCAGGCCGCCCTGCGCGCCCAGCAATCCCTGGTCCGGCCCGCTGGACCGTTCCTGCAGCCAGTAGCCTCCGGCGCGCCCCAGAAGTTCCCAGTTGCCGCCAAACTTTTTCGAGAGTGCGGAGATCGCCAGGCCTTCGAGATTCAGATCGCCGTCCCACAACATGTCCGTGCCTTCATATGGCACGCCAAAACGGCCCGCGCGGAAAGCCAATCCGGTCAGCGGATGATAGTCCGCATAGGCGCGATCGACCCAGAACGGTTTGGCGCCGACGCACCTGTCAGATCCTGATTCGTGGAAACCGGATCGCCGTACCGTGCCGGCGGCGGTACTCGTCGCGAGGCGGGTGACGATGTCCATGTCGGGATTAGCCTGATAGGTAATACCCAGGCGCAGCCGGAGGCGGTGGCGGTTACGGTCGGGAATAGCCGACATTCTCGCCGGAAGGTGGCATCCACGCGCTGCGTGGCGATGAGTTCGTGCCGATAGCGAAAATCTGCGCTCAACTTGATCTTTTCCAGCCACGCCGGAAGCGTGCCGTCCGCCGCCTGGGCTAACATGGCAGGCCGAGGA
This sequence comes from uncultured bacterium, assembly GCA_963735175.1. Classification (GTDB taxonomy): domain Bacteria; phylum Electryoneota; class RPQS01; order RPQS01; family RPQS01; genus CAVTJX01. Next base: position 121,776 of record CAVTJX010000019.1, read on the forward strand.
AATCAGTAAGGTTCCGAAACGCCATCGCGAAATGCGCATCGTGGTTTCCTTAAAAAGTGATCGGGAAACGACCGGATTCTTAAATTCAGCCCAATTTAAGACCGCGATATTTAGAATTCATTGAACGGCGTAGAAAAATTCGGCTACACTTCCGCGACCGGCCGGAAGGCGTGATGCGAACGGGGCGTTGGATATGACGAACTTGTTACGGCGCGACTACCGGTTGACATAGCTCATACCCTTTTCGTGGTAACGCTGGCCGGCGGCGACACCGGCGGGAGCGGCGCGGTCGAGGCGTTCGCGAGTCCGCACGCGCGAGCGTCACGGCTTCCGCGCCGAGATTTTCTTCGAGATATTTACGTCGCTTGGTGCCGGGAATCGTCACGATGTCATCGCCCTGCGCCAGCACCCAGGCAATCGCCAGTTGTCCCGGCGTGCAGCCTTTTTCGGCGGCGATGAGCTTTGATTTCTTCCAGCCAGCGTTTGTTCTGTGTAAGATTCTCGCCTTGAAAACGCGGGAAGTTTTTGCGGTTGTCGGCGTCACCGAGCGTTTCCGGCGCGTCAATTTTGCCCGTTAAAAAACCGCGCCCTAATGGACTGTATGACACAAACCCGATCCCCAGTTCGCGGCAGGCGGGCAGGATCTCCGGTTCGACGCCGCGCTCCCACAGCGAATACTCGGTCTGCAACGCGGTGATGGTCGCCACTTTCGCCGCGCGGCGCAACGTTGTATTAGCAGTTTCCAGAGAGTCCAAGGTAGCGCACCTTGCCCTGTTCGATCAGTCGGCTCATGGCGCCCACGGTGTCTTCGATGGGCGTGTTCGGATCGACGCGGTGCAGGTAATAAAGGTCGATGACCTCCAGCCCCAGCCGCGCGAGGCTTGCTTCGCACGCGGACTGCACGTAATCCGGCTTGCCGTTGACTCCCAGCCATTCGCCCTGCGGCCCGCGCACGTAGCCGAATTTCGTCGCCAGCACTACCTTGTCGCGCCAATCCCTGATGGCGCGACCCACAAGCTTCTCGTTGTGTCCGGTGCCGTACATGTCAGAAGTATCCAGAAAATTCACGCCGAGTTCAAGCGCGCGGTGAATGGTGGCGATGGATTCATCGTCATTCTGCGGTCCATAAAACTCCGACATCCCCATGCAGCCGAGCCCCTGCTCGCTGACCAGCGGACCATTCGTTCCCAATCTGCACAAACGCATAGAAAAGAGCTCCTCTATCAAATACCACACAGCATCGCGGAGAGGCAGAATACCTCACGCGCCTCACCAAGGGTGCAATTTAAACTCGATGAACTCCCCTAATATACACAGGAAAACCATTCCCCGCACAGGTTCTTCCGGGGTCTGATCGGTTCAAACGGATGGTCTCTGATCCTCCGCGCTTCTCCTGGCGTTTATGCCTCTTCTGCGCATTCCGCCAGCCTTTCGACCGGAACGACCGTTTGAGCCATTTCTACTAAGTTCATGATAGTAAGATATTGTAGATATGCGAATCTATTATGAATCAGATATGTATTCTATGCCCGTGCTCTCGTAAATACTTATATATTAATCAATAAACAAGACGGCGTGACTCGGGTTGAATTTCTGACGCTTGCGGAAACATGCGCTTAAGCTGTCGCGTGAAAGAGGAAACTTGATATTTGTTATCTAATTTGGTTGTGCGGCCGCCGAAATTCGAAGCTCTGACCAAAGCCCCATCACACATATCCCCGTTTGTAACGCTCGCTCATTCACCCACTGGATTGCATGAACACGATATCATCGAATAGAAATATTTCCGCCGTCGTGACCGCAAAGGGACGCGACAATAGCCACGCTCCCGGATCCGGCAACGAACCGCAGACGGAAATGGGTAACATCGAACTGCGGGACTGGCTGGAATCATATGATTACGTCGTGCAGACGCACGGCCCGGAATGGGCGGCGGAACTGCTGCACATCTTGCGCCAGCGGGCGCAGACGCAGGACGTTCCCGTCATGCTCTCGCTGAATACGCCCTTCATCAACACTATTCCGGTTGACAAGCAGCCGCCGTTTCCCGGTGACCGCGAAATTGAACGGCGCATCAAGAGCCTCGTGCGCTGGAACGCGCTGGCGATGGTGGTCCGCGCCAACCGCCGTGACGGCGCCATCGGCGGGCACATTGCTACTTACGCCTCGGCAGCGACGCTCTATGAAGTCGGTTTCAATCACTTCTTCCATGGCAAGGACGATCCCTCGGGCGGCGACCAGATCTATTTCCAGGGCCACGCGTCGCCCGGCATTTATGCGCGCGCTTATCTCGAGGGCCGTCTGACCGAGCGCGACCTCGAAAACTTCCGGCAGGAACTGGCTCCCGGCGGCGGGCTCTCCAGTTATCCGCATCCGCGACTCATGCCCGACTTCTGGGAATTTCCCACGGTCTCGATGGGCCTCGGGCCGCTGATGTCGATCTATCAAGCGCGCTTCAACCGCTACCTCGAGGATCGCGGCATCCGCCCCAATCGCGGCGCGAAGGTCTGGACCTTTGTGGGTGACGGCGAAAGCGACGAACCGGAAACTCTGGGTTCGATCAGTCTTGCTGGCCGTGAAAAGCTCGACAATTTGATCTGGGTCGTCAACTGCAATCTGCAACGCCTCGACGGCCCCGTACGCGGCAACGGCCATATCATTCAGGAACTCGAAGCCGTTTTCCGCGGCGCGGGTTGGAATGTGATTAAGGTTATCTGGGGCGAAGATTGGGATCCGCTGCTGGCCCGCGACCCGCACGGGCTGTTAGTGAAGCGCATGGGCGAAGTCTTCGACGGTGACTACCAGAAGTATTCCGTGGAATCGGGCGCATACACCCGTGACCACTTTTTCGGCAAGTATCCCGAGCTGCAAGAACTCGCGAAAGACTTGTCAGACGAGCAGATTCATCGCATGCGGCGCGGCGGTCATGACCCGTTGAAGGTCTATGCGGCCTATCAGGCGGCGGTCAACCACGTCGGCCAGCCGACGGTGATCCTTGCCAAGACTATCAAGGGTTATGGCCTCGGCGAAGCAGGCGAGGGCCGCAACATCACACACCAGCAGAAAAAGCTTTCCGCCGAGGCCGTGCAGGAATTCGCAGCGCGTTTCGGCATGGATGTGCCGCGTGAAATGGCGGAGGAAATTCCCTACTCAAGCCGCCGGAAGACAGCCCCGAGATGCAGTATCTACGCGAAGCCCGCGCGCGCACTCGGCGGAGCCGTGCCGCGCCGCCTGCACGTCAGCGGCGACGTGACCATTCCCACCGCAGCCGATTTAGTGGCAGAATTCGTAAAAGGCACCGAAGGCCGCGAAGTTTCGACGACGATGGTGTTCGTGCGCATCCTCGCCAAACTGTTGCGCGATCCGGAACTTGGCAAGCTGATCGTGCCCATCGTCCCCGACGAAGCGCGCACCTTCGGCATGGAAGCGCTTTTCCGCCAGATTGGCATCTACTTTTACGTCGGGCAACTCTACGATCCCGTCGACCGCGAGAATCTGCTTTATTACAAGGAAGCGACCAACGGCCAGATCCTTGAGGAAGGCATCACCGAAGCCGGTGCAACGTGCAGTTTCATCGCGGCGGGTACGGCTCGCTTCCAGCTATGGCGTCTCCATGATTCCGTTTTACGTATTCTACTCGATGTTCGGTCCGCAGCGCGTGGGTGATCTGTTGTGGGCGGCGGGCGACATCGGCGCGCGCGGCTTTCTGATCGGCGGCACGGCGGGCCGCACGACCCTTGCGGGCGAGGGCTTGCAGCATCAGGATGGCCACAGCCATTTACTGGTCTACCCCGTGCCCAGCATCGTCGCCTACGACCCGGCCTATGCTTATGAACTTGCCGTGATCATCCGCGATGGATTACGCCGCATGTTCGTCGACAATGAATCCGTCTTCTTTTACATTACGGTGATGAACGAAAACTACGTGCAGCCGCCCATGCCCGCCGGGGTGGAGGAGGGCATTCTGCGCGGTCTCTACCGCTTCCGCGCGCCACTGAACGACGCTGCCGCCGCGCGCGTACACTTGCTGGGTAGTGGCACGATATTAAATGAGGTCGTCAAGGCGCAGGAACTGCTGCACGAACAGTACGGCATTGCCGCGGATGTTTACAGTGTCACCAGTTACAAGAATCTGCACACCGACGCCCTCGATTGCGAGCGCTGGAATCTGTTGCACCCCGGTGAAGCGCTGCGCATTCCGTATGTGGCGCAGGTCTTCCGCGACCACCCCGCGCCGTTTGTGGCGGCCAGCGATTACGTCAAGGCGCTGCCGGAGTCGATTTCAAAGTGGCTGCCTGCGTCGTTGCATTCGCTCGGCACCGACGGCTTTGGCCGTTCGGAGGGGCGGGCGCGGCTGCGCGATTACTTTGAAGTCGACGCACGCCACGTGGCCTACGCCGCGCTCTACCAACTGTTCCGCGCGGGCGAACTGCCGGTGGAAACGCTGCGCCAGGCCGCCGAAGATCTTGGCATCCAGCCGGATCGTATGAACCCGGCGCATGTTTAGTCTGTGTAGGGGCGGGGCAGAGCCCCGCCCGTGCTGACCACATACCATTGGAGAAACCTATGCGTGTTGAATTCAAAATTCCGGATTTAGGCGAGAGTATCGATAGCGGCGACGTCGTGAAATTGCTCGTCAATGTCGGTGATGAGGTGAAACTCGAGCAGCCCCTGATGGAACTGGAAACAGGCAAGGCCGTCGTCGAGGTTCCCAGCGACACCGCAGGCCGCGTGGCCGAAATTCTCGTGGCCGAGGGCGATCACGTCTTCGGTCGGGCAGGCGGTCATCGCGCTTGAAACCGATGGCCAGGCCGGTCTTGCAGACGCGACACCTGCTCCCGAAGCCGTGGGTAGTTCGAACGGTTCTGCAAACGCCAGTGTGGCCGCGCCACCGCCAGCCGCGGGCACTACAACAACAGGTTCCGAAAACACCGCCGTGGCCGTGCCACACGCGCCACCGCCGAATGTGAAGCGGATTGCGCGGGAGTTGGGGGTGGATTTGGCCAAGGTGAAGGGTTCGGGCGCGGAAGGGTACATCAGTGAGGACGACGTGCGTCTGGCCGCGCGCAAGCAGGCCGCGCCGCCCCCCACAGCCATGCCGGTTTTCACCTCCGCGCTGCACGGGACGCCGGCACTGCCGGACTTTGCGCGATTCGGCGCTGTCGAACGCAAGCCGATGACCAGCGTGCGGCTCGCCACGGCGCAGCACATGTCGCTGGCGTGGACGACGATTCCCGCCGTTACCCAGTACGACCGCGCCGACATCACCGAATTGAATATCCTCCGCAAGCGTTATGGCGCAAGCGTGGAAGCCGCCGGCGGCAAGCTCACGGTGACGGCGGTGCTGGTGAAAGTCGTGGCTTCGGCGCTGCGTCAGTTCCCGCACTTTAATGCCAGTGTCGACATGGCCGCGCGCGAGATCATTCAAAAAGACTATGTCAACGTCGGCGTGGCCGTCAATTCCGAGCGCGGCCTGCTCGTCCCCGTGATCCGCGAGGCCGACCGCAAGAATATTATGGAACTGTCAGTGGAACTGGCGCACGCTACGGAGAAAGCGCACAAACGCGAGCTGAAGCCCGCCGACCTGGAAGGCGGCACATTCAGCTTGACCAATCTCGGCACGATCGGCGGCACGCATTTTACGCCGATTGTCAACTGGCCGGAGGTTGCGATCCTGGGCATCAGCCGTGCGAATACCGATCCCATCTGGCGAAACGGGACCTTTGAGCCGCGCCTCATTCTGCCACTTTCGCTCTCTTACGATCATCGTGTCATTGACGGCGCGGATGGCGCGCGCTTCCTCCGCTGGATCTGCGAAGCGCTCGAACAGCCCTTCTTCCTCGCGCTTGAAGGCTGAATATGAGGACTGTGGCGCAAGCACAGGTCAGGCGCTGAATAACAAAAGGCTCAGGACAAATCCTGGGCCTTTTGCGTCGCGTGTCTGCCAGACACTGTAGTGGACAAGCCGTCGCCGCTACAATTCCAGCAGCATCTCGTACTGATCGACGAACCGCTCAAAGCCGAGCGCGTTCAGAAATTCGATCATGGTATTCGATTCGGAATCGACGTTGACCAGCGATATGCGTGGAGCTTCGGTGCGCTGTATCAAGTTCGCGAGCACACTGGTTGCAACGCCTTGCCGCCGGTGATCGCCGCGCACCGCGAGCTGCGGCACGTCGCCGGTTTTGGGATCGATGACGCCGTACCCCACGATCTCGCCGGACTGGCGCACGACCGCGTAACGGAAGTCGGTGGGCACGGTCTGCACGGAATCCACTGAATTCTGCCACGAGGGTTGGAAATTGCCCAGCATCGCCAGGCGTTCCCATTCCGCCGCGCTGAAGCCATCCGGGGTTTCCACGGGCCACACAGCTCGGAGCTGAAGCTGGTCCCTGGCCGCCTTGAAAGCAGGCAAAACTCCGCGTGATCTCAAATCCCTTCTTCCGGTAAAGCTGGAACGCCGGCGTGTTGAATTGCAGGACTTCCAGCAGGTACTGCGCAATTTGTTTGGCTCGTAGCATGACTAATAGCGATTCAAACAGGCGACTCGTAATACCCTGCTTGCGATACTTGGGAATCACGGCGGTGCCCGCGTCATACGCCGTCAGCACGCCATTCCAGTCGCGCACTCCGTTCAGAGTGAACGCGATGGGTTCGCCGTTCACGAAAGCGCCCATGGAGAACTCGGGGACGTAGCCCCGCCGCGCCAGCATCCGCTCCAGTTTCCACAGCGGCATGTCCACCGCGACCTGATAGTCCGAAAAAGCCCGGACCCAGGCTCCATGCAGGGCCGTGAAGGGGGTGGTTTCCAGTGACTGATAGTCGATCATGATTCCCAATCCGGCGCGAAGGGCATTAGTGCTGTGACGCGACGTGTTCTTCCCGCTCGACTTCGGCGATCGTGCCGTGCAGGCGGCGCAGCAAGCAGCATCAGTACGGCGAAGGCTGCCAGCGAGGCCACCACCAGGAACAGGAAGAACGAGCTGTGTGGCCATGCGGTCCCAGAAACTGCCCAGCAGATCCCGCGAGGTAACTGCCCAGCGCGGTGAAGGCGAACCACGTGCCCATCAGCATCCCCTGCATCCGCGGCGGCGCGAGCTTGGAAACCAGCGATAGCCCCATCGGCGAGAGCAGCAGTTCCGCAATCGTGATGACCGCGTAGGTGCTGACCAGCCAGCCCACGCCCACGCGGCCCGTGTTCGCCGCCGGACAGGCCCGCGCCCATCATGATCAGATACGCGCCCGCCGTCAGCAGCATGCCCAGCGCGATCTTCGTCGCCGTCGCCGGTTCCTTGCCGCGGCGGCGCAGCCACGTCCACAGCCCCACCAGCAGCGGCGTGAACAGCAGAATGAAAGTCGGATTCACCGACTGGAAGATTTCCGGCGAAATGCTGGTGTTCGTGGCGTCGCGCGCCCAGAACGTCAGCGTGAAGCCGTTCTGCTCGAAGGCCATCCAGAAAATCACCACCACGCCGAAGATCAAGCAGCAGCGCAGTGATCCGGTCCTTCTCCTGCTTCTTCGTCAGTGTCACTCCGGGGTCGTTGCGTGCCGCGCGCGATCGGCGGCGCTGATTTCGCCCTCGGCCACCACGCTGCGGAAGAAGATGAACACGCCCAGCGCGATCACCATGCCGATTCCCGCCGCGCCGAACGCATAATGCCAGCCGAAATTGTTGCGCAGGTACGAGGCCACAAGCGGCGAAAACAGCGCGCCGAGGTTGATGCCCATGTAAAAAATATTGTAGGCGTCGTCGCGCTTCTCGGGCCGGTCACGATAGAGATTGCCGAGAATCGTCGAAATGTTCGGCTTGAACAATCCGTTGCCGATGATCAGCAGCGACAGGCCAAGGAAAAATGTCGGCAGCGGCGCAAACGCCAGCGACAGGTGACCGAAGCCCATGGCGATGCCGCCGATAATAATGGCTTTGCGGAAACCCAAAAAGCGGTCCGCCAGCCAGCCGCCGATCAGCGGCGTGAAATATACGAGCCCGATGTAGCCGCCGTATATCTGCCCCACCAGCGCCGTCGAAAAGCCGAGGCTTTCGTCCATGTACAGCGCGAGGATCGAGAGCATACAGTAAAAGCTGAAGCGCTCCCACATCTCCGTGAAGAACAGCACGGCGAGGCCGGGGTGGTGCCGGTGCCGCGTGGGGGCCGCCACCGGTGCGTGTGTCATGGTCATAACGGTAGGTCTCAAGAATGGGGGAATTTGGAGTGCCGAGGCTGGAAAGCCGATGGTCGGCAGGCCGGTGCGCCGGTGCGGTTCAGCCGTGCATACCTCTTAACATACTGCACTTCGGGCAGGAAGTCAAGTCCTCCGGGCATCCCCAGTGCAAAAAAGAGCCGGATCCGGATCGTCAAGACGAACCGCATCCGGCTCTTCATTCGGCTGTTGGAACGAATCAGCCGCGCGTCACGACGAACTCGCCGTAATCGTCGCCGCACTCGATCCCCTTCACCTGCTCACACTGGAAGGTGTTGACGCCATTGGGATAGGGTTTCCCATAGGCGAGGTCCATGAAGGCCGCGCAGACGCCGCGGATCATGTAGGCCGACTTCATGGGACTCGCGCCGCGCTTCACGACGTCGGCTTCGTAGTAGTCGTAAGCGCGGACCACCATCTTTTCGCCGGGGACCAATTCCACGATCTCGGACTTGGCCCAGCCCCAGGCCGTAAAGACGGCAAACGCGCCGTGCAGAACGTCTTCCGGAGCCTTCTCGATCATCGGTCCCACGACCGCGTTCCACTCTTCACTGGTGATGATGCCGTAGCCGGTATGGTAACCGCACTCGTGAGCCGCGTTCACCAGCAGATACTGCGCCGCCTGGGCCAGCGAAGGTTCGACGTTATTGATAAGGAGTTCGCCGAAATTGTTCCACAAACTGGCCGGTAATTGGTTCACCAGCACGCCGAACGCCGGGATCAGGCCGGACTCATTGCCCTGCACTTTGATCTGCGACATCGTATCGATGATCTGTCGTCGATTAATCGCCATCGCTTTTCTCCTGTTAAGCCCGGACCGCCGAAAACCGCGAGCTGTCCGCACCGGATACGATACTCTGAATTTCGCGGACGCTGTAGCTGCCCGCCGGCTGATTGAAAACCGCCGCCATCGCCGCCGCAATGAAGCCCTGACCGATGAAGTTCACCGGCGCTTCACGCTTTCCCCACTTGCGGATCCAGCCTTCGTCCACGTGCGAACGATCCATGCACACGGTACTGGAGATCTCGCCGACATTTTCAAACGTGAGGGTTCCCAGTCCGATGAGCCGGAAATAGTCGCCGATCAGGCTCAGCCGGTCTTCGAGATTCCCGATGGTATTCGTCTTGAAATACTCCTCAAACACCGGCGGGAATGCCAGTTCCGCGGCCCGTCGCAGCAACTGTTTCCCGTCCACCATCTCCGCGTCATCCGCCAATTGCGAATAGAGGCTGGAGAAATGGTGGCAGTGCAGAACGGATGTCGTCCCGTTCAGGTGATGCCGGCAACTCTGAGGATCGAAATCGTGCTCAATAATCCATTCGGTTTGTCTTTCCGTCGCCATTGCTCAAATCCTCTTAAAGTTTGGGAATCTCAGCGCCGCAGATTTCCTTTGCCGCCGCAAAAAACTTGCCCAGATTTTCCGGTGTATCCGGGGCTTCCTTGGCCTTGTTGATGGCCATGTTCGTCTTCATCGCCAGCCGCATTTGCGCCTGCAGGCCGCCCTTCGCACCGACGATTTCGTAATACTTCGCGAGCTTCTAAGCCATTTGCCGGTCCTTCCTCGATCAATCGTTGTAGTTCACTCCACAAAACACTTTCCCTCGTTGCTGCCGCTGTGATGCGAAATGTCCGATTACCAATGATTCCCTGGATGACGTGAAACCGTCCATCCACCCGAAAATATGGCCGGGGAAAGTTGGGATAATACGACAACTTCCCGGTTTGAGCCAGGCGCTGCATGAGCCCGACGCTGAGCGGGCTCATCCAGTTCCCATTCCTGACTCAGCGAGTCCTGGAAACAATCGTCCAGCGTCCGCGTCGCTGCGACACGCGTCATCAGGGGTCAATGCCTCCACGGCTTGAAGAAAATCCGTAATCTCCTCCGGCCGGTTAAACGCCGCCACGCTCACCCGCAGCGTTCCCTGGTCCGGCGCGCCCCAGTGCCGGTGCGCTGCGGCGCGCAGTGCAGCCCGGCCCGGGTCTCGATTCCAAAGGAGTCTCGCAGCGCATAGGCCAGGTCTTCCGGCGCGCGACCCTGTCGCCAGAACGAGACGATTCCCGCCCGGCCGTCGTTCTGCGCCAGTGGCGACAAATGCAGGCCGGGAATCGCCGCCAGTCCGCGTCGCAGCATCTCCACCAACCGGTGCCGATGGTTGCCGAGCGGGCTCAATCCCTGTTCAAGTACAAATCCGACTCCCGCCGACAAACCGGCAATTCCGGCGGCATTCGCTGTCCCCGCTTCATATTTCAACGGCAGTATGTCCGGCTGCAGCGGCTTTTCGCCGTGAACTCCTGTCCCACCGGTGACCAGCGGGGGTAATTCGCCATCCGGTACGATGAGCAGACCGGTACCGGACGGTCCATACAGACCCTTGTGTCCCGCCGCCGCGATGAACACCCGGCCGGGCAGGGTGCGATGGGACAATGGCACGGCGCCCGCGATCTGCGAGGCGTCGATCAACAGCGGAACGTTCTCCCGGGCCGCAATATGCGCGATCTCTTCCACCGGCTGAACGCAACCGGTGACGTTCGAAGCGTGCGTGACAACCACAAGTCGGGTTGCGGCGTTCAGGCGTCGCGCTATGTCCGCCGGATGGAGGAGGCCGTCTGCCTGCGGCGCAATCACCGTACAATGCGCACCGTGGTCGCGGCACCGGTGTGCCAGCGGACGCAGGACAGAATTGTGATCCAACTCGCTGCAGATCGCCCCGTCACCCGGCTGCTGCAAACAGCCCTGAATCACGAGGTTCAGAGCCAGCGTGGCCGATGGCGCCAAAATCACCCGGTTGTGATCGGAGACATCAAAGAGCTGAGCGATCCGCTGCCGGCACGTCTCCGATGACACACCAGCTCCACTCGACCGCCCACGATCCTGTGGAATTTCCTGCAACATCTGCGTCACAGCCGCCAACACTTCGGGAGGCTTGGGATGGCTCGTGGCGGCGTTATTCAGATAAATGAGTTTCATATTATGACACGTCGGGGAATTTCTGCAAATCCAAGGCCACGTCGAGATGCGTTCTGATATTCAACTGTAATTAATCAATCAACATAGTTTCGCTATTGCAACGGACGCGGAATGCCGCGTATATCGGCAATTTATATCGGGATTTCGGTTACGGAGATCCAGTAAATCAAATTATCTTCGAAATCCGCCTTGAAAAGGCAGAACATTTTCCCGGATTGTCGCTCCAATCTCATTAGCTGCATTCGGCGAGGACGCTGCATACGGATCCTCTTGAATTGCTTTTTTCAGGATTTTTATTAGATTGTAAGCGGCTACACCCAATATCTCCGCATCTTTCTCCGTTTTCCGCCGGTCGCTTGCCTTGAAACTCCGCCGCTGCGATATCCCGTGGCCGAGTATCTTGGTGGCTTCGAGCCACACACGTCTTTCCGCATCAACGTTCTCCGCACTCTTTCCATATTCATCTGCGAGGCACCCCCATGAAATTGTTCCATCGCACGGCATGGTTTGTGATGCTGCTGACGGTCGTGGCAACCGTAGCCTTCGGGCAAAAACTGCCGGAAATTCGTTATGAGAAATATCAGTTGTCCAATGGCCTCGACGTGATCCTCTACGAGGATCATTCCTTGCCCACGGCCACAGTCAACTTCTGGTATCACGTCGGCTCGAAAAATGAAAAGCCCGGCCATACCGGCTTCGCCCATCTGTTCGAGCACCTGATGTTCGAAGGCAGCGAGCATCACCCCGAAGACTTTACGCCGTGGCTGGAGAGCGTCGGCGGCGATAACAACGCCTCGACGAGCGAAGACCGCACCAACTACTTCGAGACGCTGCCCGTAAACCAACTCGAGCGCATGCTGTGGCTCGAATCCGACCGTATGGGCTTTTTGCCTCCGGCCATCTCCCAGAAGAGTCTCGACACCCAGCGCGACGTGGTGAAGAACGAACGCCGCCAGCGGATGGACAATGAGCCGTACGCCAAGGGTTACGAACTGACGCTCAGCGCGATCTATCCCCCGACCCATCCCTACTCCTGGCCCGTGATCGGCAGCATGGAAGACCTCGAACGCGCCAGTTTGCAGGACGTGAAAGATTTCTTCACCGAATACTACGCCCCGAACAACGCCTCGCTCGTCGTTGCCGGTGATATCAATCCCGCGCAGGTGAAAGAGTGGGTGGAAAAATATTTCGGCCCGCTGCCCAGCGGCCAGCCCATCGAACGCATTGCGCAGTGGATTCCCACGGTTGACGGCGTGAAACGCATCAACGCCGAAGATCGCGTGGAACTGGCCCGCTTCAGCGTCAACTGGCCGTCGCCCGCGATGTATCAACCTGGTGACGCCGATCTCGATCTGTTCGCCAACGTGCTTGCCGGCGGCAAGACATCGCGGCTCTACAAGGCCCTCGTCTACGACCGTCAGATTGCCCAGGACGTGTCGGCCTACCAGAATTCCAACGAGATCAACAGCGTCTTCACCATCGACGTCACGGCCAAGCCGGGCCATTCGCTGGACGAGATCGAAACTGCGGTGAACGAACTCGTTGACGAACTGCTGACGAAGGGCTTCACCAAGGGCGAACTGGAAAACGCGAAGACCGTTTACGAAGCCGGTTACGTGCGCTCGCTGCAGAATGTTCACAACATTGCCGACCAGCTCAACGAGTACAACACATTCTTCGGCGATCCGGGCCGCTTCCAGTGGGACCTTGACCGCTACAATAACGCCACCGCCGAGAGCGTGCTTACCGCCGGCCGCCGGTATCTGAAACCCGACGCCAAGGTGATCGTCAATATCTATCCGCAGGGCGATTTCGAAGCGGCGAAGACTGAAGTTAACCGTACGCAGATGCCCGGCGCTGGCGCCGAGCCGAGCTTTACCCCGCCCGCAATCCAGCGCGCCAAGCTTTCGAACGGCATGGACCTGCTGCTTGTCGAAAAGCACAATCTGCCGCTGATCCAGACGAATATCGTGATGAAGAGCGGCTGGGCAGCCGACCCCGCCGACAAGCCGGGCAGCGCGGCCCTCACCGCCGACATGCTCGACGAAGGCACGAAGACGAAAGACGCACTCCAGATTTCCGAGACGGCCAAGTCCATCGGCGCCAGCCTCGGCACGTCCAGCTCCTTCGACGGTTCGTTCGTCAATCTGAACGTGCTGAAGAAGAACTACGACAAGGGCCTCGAGTTGATGACGGACGTCCTCTTGAATCCGACGTTCTCCGAGAAGGAACTCGAACGCCTGCGCATGAATTACCTCGGGCGCATCATGCAGGAAGGGCGCGAACCCGTCACCTCGGCGTTCAAGACCTATTACCGCCTGCTGTTCGGCCCGGGCCATCCCTACGGCCAGCCGCAGACCGGTTCGGGCACCGAAAGCTCGATCAAGGCCATCACCCGTGACGACCTCGTCAACTACTACAAAGCCAATTACCTGTCGAACAACGCCGCCGTGGTGGTGGTCGGCGATATCACGCTCACCGAAGCCAAGGCGAAGCTCGACAAGGCGCTGGCCAAGTGGTCCACCGGCACCGTGGCCGCGCTGAGCGTGCCGACGCCCGCGCCGCTGGCAAAGACGCGCATCGTCATCGTCGACAAGAAGGACGCTCCGCAGAGCGTGGTCGTGTTGGGCAATGTCGGCATCAAGCGCAGCGATCCCGACTTCATTCCCACCGCCGTGATGAATACGGTCCTCGGCGGGCAGTTCACCAGCCGCCTCAATCTCAATCTGCGCGAGGACAAGGGCTACACCTACGGCGCGGGTTCGGGCTTCGGCGCGCGCCGCTTCAACGGCCCGTTCATCGCCTACGCCATGGTGCAGACCGAAGTCACCGACAAGGCGATCACGGAGTTCGTAAAGGAATTGAAAGGCGTCGCCGGCGACAAACCGCTCACCCAGGATGAACTTACCGCCGGCAAGAACAATCTCATCAAGGGCTATCCGCAGAATTTCGAGACCATTAATGCCGTTGCCGGACAGCTTGGCAACATGGTCCTGATGGAATTGCCGCAGGATGAGTGGACGACCTATACCACCCGCGTGCAGGAGGTGGACGTCGCCAAGGCCACGACCGCGGCCAAGGCGCACATCGCAGCCGATGCGTTGCTCATCGTTGTCGTCGGCGACCGGACCAAAATCGAAGATAGCCTGAAGAAGCTGAATCTCGGTGATGTCGAAGTCCTGAATCCCGAGCAGCTTTCGACAAAGTAACCGCGGTTCTACTACGCATGAAAAACGGGCGGCCCGCAAGGGTCGCCCGTTTTTACGTGTAATCTCCCCCCGCTGGCGGGGGGATTAAGGGGGGTGGGAGAGTATTCTCTTACCGCCGGTGCTTCAGCAGGAACTGCTCGATTTCCGGCAGACCGCCCTGCATAATCAGGTAGCCGTCGATGGGCTCACGATCCGTCAGCTCGCCGCAGAATGGTGTCAGCATCAATTCCTTTACCTGCTCACGGTCGTGCGTGTGACCCAGCGCCCAGCCGAGTTTCACGTAGGCCGTTTCCGGCAGCATGTTACCCCCCGGAACGACGCCCAAATCCATGATGTCGCGGCCGGTGTCGTAGACATACATCTGCACGTAGCCCCACAGCGTCTCCACCGTCATATAGATGTGGACTCCGGCATCCACCGCGCGCTTCACCGCAGGATAGAGCGGCTTGTTGAAGTGCCCGAGGCCCGTGCCCGCCATCACGATCCCCTTATACCCGTGGTCCACGAGGGAGTCGATGATGTCCGGCTTCATGTTCGGGTAATAGTAGAGAATCGTCACCCGGTCGTCGAACACCGCGTCGAGTTTCACTTGCCGGGTCTTATCGCGGCGGCGGTAATCGGTCTTGATATGCACGATTTCGCCGTTGCGCACCGTTGCCATGGGTGTGTCGGAGATCGTGCGGAAGGTCGAGCGGTAGGACGAGTGCATTTTGCGCACGCGCGTGCCGCGGTGAAGCAGGTTGTACTGGTCCGAGGTCGGCCCGAACATGCACACCAGCACTTCGGCGATGTCGCCGTGGCCCGCCGCATAGGTCGCTTCGATCAGATTTGCCGCCGCGTCCGACGAGGGCCGGTCCGAAGAGCGCTGTGAGCCCACCATGATAATCGGCACCGGCGAGTCCTGCACCATGAAGCTCAGAGCCGCCGACGTGTAGTGCATCGTATCCGTGCCGTGGCCGATCACGATCCCGTCGGCCCCGCCGTCGATCTCGGCTTTGATGGCCTGGGCCGTGCCGATCCACGCCTCGGGCGTCATGTTCTCCGAGAAGATCGCATAAATGCGCTTGGTGGTAAGGTTGGCGATGTCCGCCAATTCCGGCACCGCGCCGTAAAGTTCGCCCGGCGAAAAGGCGGGAATCACCGCGCCCGTGCGGTAGTCAAGGCGGCTGGCGATGGTGCCGCCGGTGCCGAGCAGCGTAACGTTCGGTTTGACCGGATCGTAGGGAAACGCCTTCTCGGGAATCTTGTAATTCGCCTTCTTATAGCCCGTTTCCGTGATCGTCGTGATGCGGTCGACGTGGATGCCCACGTTGTAGCCGGTAATCAGCTTGAGCACGATATGATACGGGTTGGCCGATTCCGTGCGCGGCAGGATCAGGCCCTCGTAGAGGCCGTCGAGCGTGTCCACGCGCACGTCCGACCAGACGCGCACTTTATTCTTCAGGAGCACGGCCAGCGCATCACCGCGGTAGCCGGGGAAATCTTCTTTAATCTGTTCCGCCGTCAAAGTCACAGAGGTCATGGGAGGGGTATCGGAAAAATGCGGATGAAAGTAATGAAAACGGAGATGCCAAGGTTGATCAGGTGAGCGCCGTCACGTTTCCCCCCTTAGTCCCCCCACTACGTAGGGGGAAATAGAAACGAAAGCGAATTGCGCTCGCATCGAGGGTAATCTTCCGAATGGGAATCGGGTCTCCCCCTACGTAGTGGGGGGATTAAGGGGGGAAGCCAAAACGCCAGTGATATCCTTCAATACCGAGTTCAAATCGTGAAGCACATCCGCATTCCAGTATCGGCGGATGCGAAGGCCTTTCCGTTCAAAGTACTCTGCTCGTTCGTGATCATGCTGTCGGGCCGCGTCAGTGCCGTGAACACTGCCGTCCACCTCGATAATCAACTTTGCATCGTCACAATAGAAATCGACGATATAAGGTCCAAGCGGATGCTGGCGGCGGAAACGTACTCCCAGTTGATTGTGACGCAAGGCGCGCCAGAGTGTATGCTCTGCCAATGTCGGCTGATATCGCATCGCTTGCGCTTGCGCCCAGTGCTCGTGGGGAACATTCGGCCATCGCTTCATGTCGCGCCTCCGGCGGAGGTGAACCGGCGTGAACGAACCGCTACATATCAGAAGATCCCCGCTGCGTGCTCACCTCCTGCAAGCACTTTGATCAGTGGACTAAGTGCGTTTCCTGCTCTTCGCTTGCGGCGCGGTAGCAGGATGGATGCCGTTTTTACCGGGGACAGGAGTCGCGGCGAGCAGCGTGGCCGCCTGTTGGCCGGGTACACGACCCGCGGGACGCTGTATCTGGCCCATCAGCCAGCGCACGCGCGCTTCGGCGTCGGTGCTGCGCCCGTGCATGTGCGCCAGCGATTCCGCCAGCGGCTGCCATTCGTCCGCTGGCAGCGGCAGCATCTGCTGCTTGGCCGCAATCGCCAGCCATTCCGCGCCGGGCCGGCGCGCGCGCAGCCGGATCAGCGCCGGCACCGCCTCCCAATGCAGTTCGCCCGCGCGCAGATGATCGAACAGCCGCCGCCATGCCAGCTCCGAAATCTTTTCCGGCGCGCCGCCCTTGCGCTTGACCGCCCGCACTTCCATCACAAACACGCGGGCCACGCGGTTGGGCGGCAACGGACCGTCTTCCTGAATCCGGTTGTAGAGTCCATAATAGGGGGATGCGATCAAGCCGGCGGCCAGCTCGGCACTCATGCCCGCGTCCAGCAGCTTGGCGCGCCTGAGCCACGGCGCCTCGGGAAGCTGGGCGCGAATGCGGGCCACGCGCTCCTGCGCGATCTCCGTCGGCGGCGTGTCGGTATCGGGATACATGCGGTTCGGTCCCGCCAGCAGCCTTTCGAAATCCGTCCACCCGCCCTTGCGCCATTGTCGCGTTTCCGAGGGTACGCCCTGTGTCGCTTCGCGGATGCGAGCCACGGTTTCATTGATGGCCGTGGTCACGTCCGCGGCGGGGCCATAGAGCACAATCACCACGTCCTGTGGCTGCGCGCCGGTAATCGCGCGGACGCCCGTCCGCTCTTCGGGGAAGAGCGCGAATTCGCCGTCGGTATCGGTATGGAAAATATTCGGCAGCTCGTCGAGACAGGCAATCACGCGCACGCGCCCTGAAATTTCGTGAGCAAAGGTGCGCCCCGGCTGCACGTCGGCGGGCAACAGCCCCGCTATGCCCGGCACGCGCACGGCCACAATTCGCTGCCGCTGCTCCAGGGCGTGCGCCAGTTGCGGCGTGCGGAAGTGGATTTGCTCGGGGGGCAGTTCATGCACCGAATACTCCAAGGTTTTCTCGGTGATTCCGCGCTGCTGAAGCATCTCGCGCAGTTCGAGCAGCCGCTTTTGGCGATACGCTTCAATCGAGACCAGCCGCGGGAACAGCGGGATTCGCGGCACACCCTTGATTTCCACGCGGGTGCTGCCGGTAATCGATACATTCACGTCCTGCCGCACGCTGCCGATGCCGCGCCGGACTTTGCCCGTCGCGCGCAAAATCTGCGAAATCAACTGCCCCGCTTCCGCGACTTCATACGGATGGTAGAGCTCCGAGCGCGTCACGACTTCGATCAGCGGCATTCCCAGCCGGTCGGTGCGGAACTGAATCTGATGCCGCACGTCCGACACTTCGCGGCAGGCATCCTCTTCGAGGCCGAGCTGAATGATCCCCAGCGTGCGGCCCTTGAAGGGAATGCCGCCCGAAACGCCCACCAGCGTCGTGCGCTGAAAACCCGTGGGAATCGAACCGTCGAGGTATTGCTTGCGCGCGATGTGCGCTTCGCCCACAATCTGGCAGCCGCAGAGCATTGCGATCTCAATCGCGATGTCCACCGCCTTTTGGTCGATGGGGAAGGGCGGGGTGTCGTCCATCTCGTAGGTGCACACCGAGTCCTTGTTCAAGAGATAAATGATCTCTTTTTTCGTCTTGAACTCCATCAGCGCGCAGGGATCGTATTCGCCGAGCTCCGAGAGCGTGGGCCGCATGTGGCGCAGCACTTCGGCGTCCACTTTAGTGGAATAATGGCCGGCCGGGCAGTGGCAGAACAGCTTGCGCGTCGTCAGGATCTGGTGATGAACTTCCAGACCACAGCGAAAGCCCAGGGCTTTATAATCGAGGTCGAGAATCTGAAAGAGATTGTCAGCGGCAGCAGCAGGGGGCATGGCGGCTAAGGAAGGGTAAAAAATGCAGGGGTTTAGAAATTCGGTGCCAGTCTTCAATATGGGAAAATCCTCCCATAAAATCAAATCCCCGGTGCAGATCTCACCGATTTATGCGCACATATCTTTCACCAAACATCACGTGTCCATCAGAAATGAAGAGGATGGCTTGTAATGGATACTATGCAAAGTGAGTATAGCCACGTAAATTAACCTCATCAGTGGCTGGATCGGTCTGCGTTAGAATTTTGGAAGGCAATCCAGTTCACAGGTATTGAATCCACCGGAATGTTGCGTTTCGTTGATGTCCCTCACATCGCTGCTGGATTGACCATGTTTACAGTGCCTCCGAATTATCGTCCGGGTATGCGGTAGCTTCAGGATAGCATGATGACGGTAAAGAGCAGTTGAAGACTACATACTATTCAGATTATTTAATTTGATTTGATGACCGGATGGTCTTGCATTTCAGAGAAATGAGTTGTAAATCTTATCCAGATAAACAGGTCGTCTTTAAGTGAGTGTTTAACGCGGAGAGAGCCATGAACCGACTGAGTACCCTGGCCACCGCTTTCGGACTGACATTGACGGTCATTGCCGCCGTCAATGGAGCCGAAATAGCACGCACCTCGGCGCACGAACAGTCCGGGTCGCTGGATCAGGGGACGGACAATTGCCCGGGCTTGACTATTTCGACGGTCCCGTATTCCGACACGGGTACGACGCAGGGAAGGATCAATAATTTCTCCGGCAGTTGCGCGGGCGCAAATGCGCGGGACGTGGTTTATCAATTCACTCCCTCCCTCACGCAGACCTATCGCATTTCCCTGTGCGGCAGTAGCTTCGACACAGGGCTCTACGTCAAAACCGGCGGCGCCTGTCCGGGAACGACGGAAGTTGCTTGCAATAACGATTATTGTGGCACGCAGAGTGAATTGACTGCCAGTCTGGCGGCCGGTACGGCGTATTACATCATCGTGGACGGAAACGGCACGTCCAATGGAAACTATACTCTGAATGTGACGGCGACTCAGGCGGGAGACAACTGCGGGAATCCGTTGGTCATCGACGAGCTTCCGTTTTGCGCCTGCCAATCGTCCACTGGCTTCGCCAATGACTATGCGCCGCCGGCGGAGTGTCCCGGGTTCAACGAAAGCTCCGCTCCCGACGTAGTCTACTCGTTTACATCAACCGATTCCATCACAACATCCATCTCGCTGTGCGGATCGAGCTTCAATACGATACTCACCGTGTGGCGAGGCTGCCCGAACACCGAGGGATCGCAACTGGTAGCCTGCAACGATGACGATCTGAACTGCGGGCCGTCGAGTGTCATTCGTGAAATCACTTTTGCCGCTGGAGTGAGCTACACGATCGTTGTAGACGGCCGGGGCACAGAGTCCGGCGAATTCGCCTTGAATGTCGAGGGGCGCGGGCCCGGCATCGGCGATGCGGAACCCGTCGGCTGCACGGTCGCCTGCCCGGCAGGCGCCACGCAGGAGGGAGAGAACTGGATTCCCAATGTGATCGACAATCACAACGGCGGTTTTTTTGGAAACGGTTCCTTTTTACCGATCGCCTGCGGCCAGACGATTTGCGGGACCTCTTCCTACACGGCTTCCGGCGAGCGGGATATTGATGCCTATCGGCTGACGCTTCCCAGCTTTCAGAAAGCGGTGGTCTGCATCACGACGGAATTCGAAGCGGAGATCTATATCAGTGACTCTGTCAGCTGTGCTTGACACCCGACTCAAACTGTGGTACACAGTTTCCCATGCATTAAAGTCTGTCAGAGTTTCTGCGCCGGTCCCGGTTTCCGCTATATCCAGATTCTCCCCAAAACGGGGGTTCCAGCATACTCGAATGCCGATTACGTGCTGACGGTCCAATGTGGTTCCTGCGAGAACTGCAACATCAGTTGTGTGACCGGGGACCAGAACGAGAGCGAGCCAACGTGTTACACAGGCTATGTCGATGTAACCAACGGCGGTCCGTTGGGGACTCCCCCCTCATTCACACCAACGGCTTGCGGCAGTGCGATCTGTGGAACTTTTGGCCTGGCGCTGGGCCTGGGCCCGTGGCCACCCCTGAAAGATCACGATTGGTACCAGGTCACCGTGAGCCAGCCGGAGACGCTGCGCTGGTGTGTCTATGCGGAATTTGATCCGATGATTGCCATTCGCGGCCCGGGGGGGAGTGGGTATGTCACCTATGCCTTCTCCTCTGCCAACGCGGCCTGTGATACTGTCTGCGTGGCGGCTTGCCTGCAACCGGGAACCTACTGGCTTTACGTTGCGCCCACGGCCATCTATAACTACCTGGCCTGGTGCGGTGCCAACTACCGGGCCTGGGTACAATGCACACCCTGTGGCAGCGGCGATCCTCCCGGCCGCTGCTGCTATTGCAATCCGCACTCTCTTCCCCAGTGCGCCGTAAACACGCAGTCGCAGTGCGCAGCACTGGGCGGCGAGTGGACCCCCGGTCTGACCTGTGCCACGCCCTGCTCAAGCTATGCGCAAGTGCGGTTTGACCCGGTTCCAATTACCCTCCAATGTGTCGATGGCCTCGTTTCCCCCAATCCGTTCCCGCTCGGTTTAAGCGTCAATAACTATGGACCAACAACCTGCAGTAATGTTGTGGTGAGCGTTTCCGGGGGCACGGGTCCGGGCGGTTCGGCGACAATTCTGGGAAGCCCCGTCACTTACCCGAGTCTCGGGCCCACCACTGGTTTCTCGCCGAACATCACGGCGCAACTCAACAACGTCACGGGCGGAGGCGGGTGCATCAACTTCACAGCAGTGGTAACCTCCAGTTGCTGCGGGCCGGATTCTCTCACTTTTTGTATTCAGATCCCCCGCTGCGATACATGCCGCTATCCGGACTGCGACCGCAATACGGAACCGCAGAACGATGTCTGCGGGCAGGATCACTGCGTCGTTGCCTGCGCGGACACGCTGTGTGGAGCGATCGACCCGACGAACAATCCGGACTGGTATCTGTTCAATAATCCCGGCCCGAGATGTCAGCGAGTCAGCATCAGTGTTCTGGCCAATGCGACCGCCGGATATTTTCCTTTTGGCCAGGGTTTGATCCCCTCGGTTGCGGTTTACAATGCGACGTGCTCGTTTCAGGAGGCCTACGACAATGGTGACGCCACGAGTGATCCCGTTCTGCAGAACTTGTGCCTGCAACCCGGCCTGCATTTTATCCAGGTAACATCCACCGCCTCCGCGCCCAACGGAGCCGGGCCGTACATTCTCGCGCTTTCGCCCTGCTCCACGTGCGTTTGCACGTGCAGTGTGAACTGCGCGGAACTGGGTCTGCCCTATATTCTGGAAGGTGAAAACTGCCCGAACCTGTCCGACCATTACAACGGCGGATGCAATTCCGCTCCGCCTGTTTACCAGGCTGCTTCCTGCGGACAGAAGCATCTGCGGCACTGCCTTTGCCAATGGTGGCATCCGGGATACGGATTGGTATGTGAAATCTATCAGCAGCGGGAATGGCCGCATCAGTTGGACGGTTAAAGCCGATTTCCCAGCCACGCTCCTTGTCCTGCGGCCGATGCTGCCATGCCCAAACCCAACGCTCATTGCTTCGGCATCCACTTCGGCTGCCGGACAACCGGCAACAATAAACCTGAACCTGTGCAATCCGTCTCTGTGGGGCACCTACTACTTCTTCGTTGCCCCGACCGCATTCAATGGTATTCCTTGCGGGTGCTACGTCTCACGGATGAATTGCAAACCTTGTTTCTGGGACGGTCTGGTGATCTCGCGGACTGATAACAGCATTCGTCTGCGCTGGCCGGCAGATCCGGATTCGAACCCGCAGACCTTCAATGTTTATCGCGCCACTCTGCCCGGAATCTTGGGAGACCGGGTCGCCACCACGACGGACACGACCTACCTCGACGTCGGTATTGTCTCGCAGCCGACGGCGGCGTTTTTCTACGCCATAACCGTAGCAGACAGCAGCGCCTCGAATTTTACAACGGATGTTCCAGTAACTGTTTTCGCCGATGACGCCATGCGGACCATCGTTCCTCTGAAGTGGATCTCAAACGTCTCACCGCTCGACGGCGAGGGGCTGCCCGCGCGCAATGAATAAATGAAATGGAATGGGGCGGCCCGACGGTCGCCCCATTTTATTCTAATCCTCATCTCTCCAAGGCAATACTTAGCTTGTCTTGACACACATTCAAACTGTGAATTATGAAAGAAAACGGCGAACCCCAATAGGTTTGCCGTTTATACTTACCGCTTGGTACTCATCTCTTTTAAGCAAGCAGCTCCCCCAGCAGCACGGTGACCGCTTGGCCGCGCAGGTAAACGCGGTCTTTCGCGACGCGCACCTGCAACATGCCACCGCGCTCTGAAGCTTGATACGCGTAGAGTTTGTCCTTGCCGAGAATCTTTTGCCAGAATGGTCCCAGACAGCAGTGGGCACTGCCCGTCACGGGATCTTCATCAATCCCCGCACCGGGCGCAAAGAAACGCGAAACAAAATCCAGCGGCGCGGTTTCCGCCCGCGCGGTGATGATCACGCCGCGCACCGGCAAATCGCGCAGCCGCGCAAAGTCGGGCCGCAGCGCGCGCACCAGCGCTTCGCTCTCCACCTGAATCAAATAGTCATCCCGGCTGCGTCCCATATACAGCGGTGTTACTCCCAGCGCCTCCAGCACCTCCGGCGGCACCGCCGCTGGTTCGGGCGGCATGGCGGGGAAGTCCAGCTCAATCCAGTCCCCGGTGCAGCGCGCGGTGAGCGTGCCGCTCTGGCGGGTTTGAAAGTGAATAATCGTTTCCAGCGGCTCACGGCCCGATTCATAGAGTGCATGCGCGCTGGCCAGCGTCGCATGGCCGCAGAGCGCAACCTCCACCGCCGGTGTAAACCAGCGGATCGAGTACTTGCCGTCCGCGCCTGACACGAACGCCGTCTCCGAGTGCTTCATCTCCGCCGCTACGGAGCGCATCCACGCTTCCTCGCGCGGCTCGTCCAGCAAACACACCCCCGCCGGATTCCCCCGAAACCGCTCAGATGTAAAGGCATCGATCGTAAAGATTGGTATTGGCATGTGCTCTGATCTCTGAAGAAATGTGTGGTTGGAATCTCTGTTGTTCATCGTTCTTCGTTCATCGTTTCCTCTTCGCTCCCGGTCCGCCCCAGAGGCCCATGTCCGAACGCGCGCCGTCGCGGTTGACAATCGCCGGGTCGCCGTTGCCGCGCGCGGGCGACGCTTCCTTCAAGTCAAAATTCACGCTGTCGGCAAACAACGGATCCAGCGCAAACACGCCGCTCGAATCCATCCCCTTCACATTGCCCGCGCTGTTCTCCCAGCCCAGATTATAGGCCACGGTCCAGCCCGCCGTGTCGGCTTCCTGATTCCAGAAACCCACGCACGGACAAACCCATTCCTTGCGGCGGCCGTTGAACGCGGAAATATTGTTGACGATCCGCCCGCGCGTGCCCTTGTTCCAGACGGCAAAGCCGCAGTTGCCGTTGCGCGCCGCCACGTTATTCTCAGCGATCAGCGTGCTTGTTCCGGCAGCAATAATTCCCCACCCGGCGTTGTTGAACACCGCGTTGTTGCGCACCACGGCCGTGGCCGTGCCGAAGGTGCCTATGCCTTTCCAGTAGCGCGAGATCCGGTTGCGCAGGCAGATTGCCGCCGCGTCCCATGTCACGCCGATGCCCGCGCCCCGGCCGCTGTCAATCACGCAGTCGGTGATGGTGGCCGTCGCCCCGCGATAGAGCGCCACGCCGTCCCACGAGTTGTTGATAATCGCGCACTGCTCCACATGCACCTCGCTGCCTTCCCGCACCATCACGCCGCCGATGCCCACCACCGTGGAATCGAAATACTCGGTATTGTTCGCCAGCCGGCAATTGCGCAGGATCACCCGCGAGTTCTTCGCCACCACCGCGCCGTCCGTGGCTTTCCCGTCCGGGTTGCGCCGTCCACCCGTGATGACGAGATTTTCCAGCGTCGTCCCGCGCGAGTTGAGAATCAAAACCCCGTATCCCGCCCGCGTTTCCAGCACCGCTGCTCCCAGCCGCGGCGAGCGGATCACCAGGGCGCGCGCGTCGATCACAAACCCGCGCATCGCCCGCACCGCCGTGATCGCGCTGTCACAATTGCCGCAGAAATACTCTTCGTAGAGATGCGGTTCAGCCGTATAATGACCCGGAGCGAGTACCAGCGTGTCGCCGTCAAGGGCGAGATTGATGGCCTTCTGCAGGTCTCCCATGACGCGGATCTCCTCCGCCCTCGCCGCGACACAAATCACGGCGAGGAAGAGAAACAGGTATTTTTTCATAGACAGTCCAACATTGTGCCTGGGTCCGTGCATCGGCTCTGTAGTCACAAGCCTGTCAATCCTCGGCGCGCCCGAGAATCATGTAGATGTTTTGCGTGAAATACTCACTTAAGCCGGGCAACCCGCGGCCCAGGTTAAACAGCCGCAGCGCGGGATTGCCGCCGACATTGATGCGGAAATAGTGCGCGCGCAGCCCCTGGCGGCGAATCATGCCGCGCAATTCGCGCACGCTGAGTTTGTTCAGCCCCAGGTCGGCCACCGACTCCAGTTTGGTTTCCGGGTACATTTCGCGCAGCGCCCGAAGCATCATCGCTTCGGGAAAAATCACGTGTCCCCATGGCAGTTTGGTCTGCATCCGGCGGTGGTCGCCCCGCGGAGCTCGATAGAGCGGCGCAAAACCCACATAGATCCTCCCCTGCGGATTCAGGTGGGCTTTCATCTGCGCAAGATGCTCTTCCAGTTCGAGGATGTGCTCAAAGCTGTCCTTCGAGAGAATGATGTCGAATTTTTCAGGCCCGGCGTCCGCCAGATAAACCGTGCGAAACTCCACACGGTCTTTGAACTGTGGAAACTCCTCCGCCAGGCGCCGGTTATTGGCCTGCGTGAATTCGTCGAGGATTTCGATCCCGACCACACGCGCCGCGCCACGCCGCGCCGCATCGAACACCAGCGCGCCCAATCCGCAGCCCAAATCCAGAACACTCTTGCCTCGAAAATCAGGCGGCTCGGGGCATCGCGACCAAAACTTCGTCACTTCGCTCAAACTTGCCTGGTAGTTTGCCTCGGAGTCGAAAGCCTGCAGGATCGCCCGTTTTCTTCGGTCCTGTGTTAAGCGGTAGAGTGTCAGCCACAAATTCGGCATAGCAGTCCTTGACAGTCAATGAGGAAGAGGATTCATTCCCAAACCCGTTGCCATTAGATACTGAAGATACTGTTTTTACAGACCAGAGGCAAGCCGTGTCTCCGATGTTTCGGAAGGATTGCGCGTATAGGATTGTATATTCAAAGTATACGTGACGGTCGGAACGCTCGTGTTTTTGCTCAATCCGGCAATATTCCGCGCCGGTGATGCAATTTACAGCACGATGAATACAGCCTGAAATCCCGGACCGCAACATCTTTTGAATCTCTCCGGTCTGAGGAGGTAACGGTTTGCCGGGGAATCCCCGCGGCTCACGCCGTTGCTTGATACTGTCACTATTTTTCGATAACTTATGTGATTGTTCCAAGCCCACTTTCGCCCCTCCTGTCCCCGTCCGGATCCAAGGGATCATCGCTTCGTGGACGCCAGGCGCGACGGTGTTCAACACATCCCCTACATTTTTTTCTGGAGAGCATCACATGAAGCGCATCGCGCCGATATTCGCCGTTCTGACGGCGATTGCCCTGCTGGCCAGCAGCGCCGCTTGTGCGGAGAAGACGAAGATCACGAAACTCGATGACCTGCCCCGCTACACCTACCACATCAACATGAAGGCCGCCGACTTCGTGGAAAGCGATACGGCTGTGATGGCGCTCGCGACGCAATTGAAGCGCGACCTGCAGAAGGATCTCGACCAATTCGAGATCGCCGACAAAACCACGTTGCAGGGATACTACTCCAACCTCGGCACCATCGCCATGCTGGAAGGGCAGATGGATGTCTACCTCGATTATCTCGCCCGTCGCAAGGCCCTCGAAGATAAGGAAGCCACCCGCCTCACGATGGGCGCGGTCACGCAGGCTTACGTGCTGGCTAAAAAAAGCGGCGATGCCGATTTCCGCACGGCTTATAAGCGCGAACTGAAAAAACTGCTCGACGCCGCGCCCTACGACAAAGTGCAGGACAATTTCAAGCAGGCCAAGGGCAGCTTTGAAATGATGAGTAAGTCCATGACCCTCGGCGGCATCGAGGCCGGCGTGCAGCCCGTGCTCGACAAGTCGAACGGTGAGATGAGCAAGGATATCGCTACCGGCCTCGTCGGGGCGTCCTATTCGCTCAAGGTCATTCTTCCCCTCAAGGACGATGTGGTCGCGGTCTATGACGAAGTGATCAAGGCTCATCAGGTCACCAAGGCCGACATCTGGGCCGCGCGCGACGTGACCCTGACCGACAAGGACAAAGCCAATCCCGTGCTGCTCGCCATTTGGGATAGCGGCGTCAACGGCGAGGTCTACAAGAACCAGATGTGGACGAACGCGAAGGAAATCGCCGGCAACAACAAGGACGACGACAACAACGGCTTCGTCAACGATGTGCACGGTATCGCCTACAGCCTCCACGGCGACAAGGAATCCAGTCCGCTTTTCGACGTCGGCGACGTTTCCAAAGAACGCCCCACGTTGCAGCGCCGTGTGAAGGGTCTCGAAGACATTCAGGCCAACATCGAAAGCCCCGAAGCCCAGGAAGTGAAAGCCCTCATGGCGTCGCTGCCGCGCGATTCGGTCAAGCCTGTCTTTGAAGGCATCGGCAAGTACGCCAACTACGCTCACGGCACGCACGTCGCAGGCATCGCCCTCCGCGGCAATCCGTATGCCCGCGTGCTCGCTTCGCGCATCACGTTTGATTACCATGTAATGCCCGAATTGCCGACGATGGAACTGGCCCGGAAGGACTCGGCCTCCATGCGGCAGGCCATTGACTACTTCAAAGCCAACGGCGTTCGCGCCGTCAACATGAGCTGGGGCGGAAACCTCGGCAGCGTCGAAGGCGCCCTCGAAGCCAACAACGCCGGCGGCACTCCCGAAGAGCGCAAGGCGCTCGCCCGCAAGCTGTTCGAAGTCAGCCGTACCGGTCTCGTGGAAGCCATCACCAACGCGCCCGAAATTCTCTTCATCGTCAGCGCGGGTAACAGCAACAGCGACGTGAATTTCGAAGAGTTCTACCCGTCCTCGATCAACCTCCCCAACGTCCTCACCGTGGGCGCGGTCGATCAGGCCGGCGAAGAAACCGGCTTCACCAGCTTTGGCAAAGTCGACGTCTACGCCAACGGCTTCGAAGTCGTCAGCCATGTTCCCGGCGGCGACGAGCTGAAGATGTCGGGTACGTCTCAGTCTTCGCCCAACGTCACCAACCTCGCGGGCAAGCTGCTGGCCAAATACCCGAAACTGACCGTGGCCCAGCTTCGCGCCGCCATCGTCAACGGCTGTGACATGCGCCAGGCCGGCGAGCGCAAGATCCCGCTGCTCAATCCACAGAAGTCCATGGAACTCGCCGCCGCCGCGAAGTAACGTCCGCCGCCAAATCCGTCCGTTTCGAAAGCCCGCATCCCCCACGATGCGGGCTTTCTCTATGCTTGAATCCAGCCTCAAGATTGCTTATCTTGTTCCGTAGGGCAAGCGGATGAGTGACTCCGTATCATTCGGATTTGTCTGTTCCTCATCCCTCCGCCCTCATCCCTTATCCCTTTCCGAGGCTCCCATGCAAACACCCAATCGCGAGTGGTGGGACGAAGTCACCCCCATCCATGTCCGCAGCCATTTCTACGATGTTGACGGCTTTCTGAAGGGTCGTGAGACGCTCGACTCCATCGAGATCGAAGGCGTGGGTGACGTACGCGGCAAATCCCTCGTGCATCTGCAATGCCACTTCGGCCTCGACACGCTCTTCCTGGGCGCGCCACGGGGCCAGTGTCACTGGCGTCGACTTCTCCGCGGTAGCCATTGCCGAGGCCCGCGTTCTTGCGGATAAGGCGGGTCTGTCGGATCGGGTGCGCTTCATCGAAGCCGACGTCCTTAATCTTGAGCCCCACCTGAGCGAGCGATTTGATATTGTCTTCACGTCCTACGGTGTGCTCACGTGGCTGAATGATCTTTCCGCCTGGGGCCGCGCCGTGGCCCGCTTGTTGAAACCGGATGGCCTGTTCTTCATATCCGAGATTCATCCCTCGGCCATGATGCTCGAAGGCAAGGGCGATCAAATCTTTGCCGCATACGATTATTTTCACGGTGCAATCAGCGTGTCGCTGCCCGCCGAGCCGGATTATGCCGATCATTCCTATGTGCCGCACAGCGATACCTGTGAGTGGCAGTGGAGTTTGGCCGATATTTTCTCCGCGCTCAAGGGTGCCGGTCTGCGCATCGCAAACTTCCGCGATTACTCCTTCTCCTGCTTTCAGCACTTTCCGCAAATGACCCAGAGCGCAGGCCGCCGCTGGCATCTCCCCGCTACGATACCCCAAGTCCCGTTGCTCTTCTCTTTCCGCCCGTCATGAATTCGCTTGACAATCGCCGGAACCGGCTGTATCATGCAAGGGTCCGGTGTCTGGTTGGGCGCTGGTTTCTATCATGCCACCGCATGGCTGCATAGCAGGAGGTCGGCGATGAAATGCACATGGTTGCTATTACTGATCGGCTGGCTATTCCTCCCCTTTTCAGTGCAGGCAACTTTACCACTGTTTCTGGATGCAGAGGTTAGTCTTTCTGCCAATTACGGTTGGGATCTGCAACGAATGGACAACGATTCCACCTACGCCGTCGTCTGGACATTCAACAGCCTGATCTACTACCGCGAGACACTGAATGGATCCACGCAGCAATATCAGGTTCCGGACTCCGTCTATAATCATTATAACCAAGGGGCTGACGGCGGCAACAATATCGCCTGGGTAAAACTCGCGGGACTTCCGACACACCGTTGTGTGGTGTGGACCCTGCGCAGGATGTTAGGTGATATATTCTATAACATTGTGGCTCTGGTGGATCTCACGACTGAAACGATTCTTGATGTGGCCATAGTTGACGGAGGCGTTGAATACAACGGTGGATCCGTGGGTTTCATTTCCGTGTTTTCGCTTACCGCTCTACGATCATGGCCGCCATTGCCTGCGGTGACGCAGTTCGTCTACTGTGTACGTACAAAGACGGTGGACGGATGGGGCCAAATGGATGTGGAAACGTATCGCGGAGGCGGCGATATTTACAGACTTGATCTCCGGAACGGAACTTTTGCCAACGATTTCGAGCTGGTTGTAAACGGAACAGCGTTTTCCTTTTTTGCAGACACGAGTTGCCGCCGCGCAGCGTTTGGCGATCATGAGTTATATGTTCGGGCGAATGGTGAATACGTTTACACGGAACTTTCGAATATTTTAGGGAGCTCTTCCCGGATTCCGGTGTTGTTTCATTGGACACGCTGCGTGGTCCCGCCGCACTGGCTCAGCAGGATGGAAACGGCTTTCAGCGGATCATTACCTCCGGCGGTCTGGCGCTCAATGCTGCAAATTATGATTCCCTTTGGAAGAATGCCGCCATCCGCGATGACGCGTTCACGTTGCGGGCTTTTCCTGATACAAATGAATGGGTCATCAGCCAGCTCGGGTACACGTCAAACTTCGGAGCGTTTCGTGCCGCCAATGGGTCACTGATTGACACTCTGGCCGCATTCTCGGGAACGCCAATGTATGTGTTGAAGGGATCACCCGCCGGCGACGCCATCGTCACTTATCAATCGGCGACACGGACAATACGGGCCTACCGGTTCGCTTTGCCGCAACCGTCAGCCCTCACAGGGAATTATGATCCCGATGGTCACGTATTGTATCTATACTGGCCGCCAATACCATCGGCAACTCGCTATCACGTCTGGATTACCAACTTGACGACCGGCAACGCCAGCTTATTCGGCATGACAATGTCGCCGATCTATGCCATTCCACCCGATGCGGTTCCTGCGTGGGCCCACGCATTTTATATCACCTGTCAGTACGACTAATAATTTCAATTCTTGACCGACAAGTCATGTTTAGTTGATCGGTTGCAGCCTCCGGCTTTTTCCCCGGAGGCTGCTTTTTTCCTTGTAAATCCCTGTGAATTTGGTTAGATTTTCTGAATGGTGGATTCGGCTCATGGCCAGAGAGTGCTTGAAGGCTGGGGCCGCACCGGCTCTCGTTATCCCGACGTATGTCCATTGATCTCCTGAGGATCGCCCGATGAAGTCCCTGACCGCCGTCTTGATTCTGGCCCTGCCGCTCTGGGCCTTGGCCGCACAACGGGTCACTTTTCAGTCTGCCCGGGAGGATGTCCAGGTTACCGTCATCGCCGGCAGTACGGATGAAACCGTGCTCCGCTTCGATGTCAACGCCTTCACGCGGGACGAAATCTCCATCGACGGCCGGCGTTTCGCCGTTCTCCACTGCGGCAACGAAGCCCTCAGTCTCATGGCGGGCGCCCCGGCCCTGCCCCATGTCAATCGCAGCGTCGTCATCCCCGATGCCGAGGATGTGGAAATCCGCGTCGTCGCGTCCGAATATCAGGACTTCGTCGCCACCCGCGTCGCCCCTTCCAAGGGCAATCTCCTGCGCACGGTCGATCCCGCCACGGTTCCCTACACGTTCGGCCCTGTTTACTCTCAGGATAACTTCTATCCGGCGGACCTCGCAACCTTGAGCGAACCGTATATTCTGCGCGATGTGCGCGGCGCGGTGGTGGAACTCCATCCGTTCCGCGTCAATCCCGCGCTCGGCGTGCTCCGCGTCTACACCTCCGTCACCCTCGCGGTCAGCGCCACCGGACCGGCCACGGTCAACGTTCTGAATCGCGTCCAGTTTCCGCAAAAAGTCGATCCCCAGTTCCAGCAGATTTACGAGCGCCGTTTCCTGAACTACAGCCAGAGTCGCCCCGAGCGCTACGTGCCGGTGATGGAGGACGGCGAGATGCTGATCATCACCGCCGATTCCTTCCGCACGGCAATGGTCCCTTTCCGCAACTGGAAGCAGCAGAAGGGCATCAAGACGACGCTGGTCAACGTTTCGACTATCGGCAACACCGCCACCGCGATCCGCAACTACATTCAGAATTTCTATACCACCACCGCCGGCAACCTTGCCTATGTGCTGCTCGTCGGCGATGCAGCCCAGATCGCCACACCGTCGGCCTCCGGCGGCGCCGCCGATCCCATCTATGCCAAGGTCGCGGGCTTCGACAATTATCCCGATATTTTTGTGGGCCGCTTTTCGGCCACGTCAGTTGCGCACGTGCAGACACAGGTTAAGCGCTCGGTGGAATACGAACGCGACGCCCTCGCCTCGGCCACCTGGTACCGCCAGGGAACCTGTATCGGCTCGAACGAAGGACCGGGCCACAACGGCGAATACGATTACGAACACGAGGCCCTGATTCGCACCGACCTGCTGGCCTTTACGTACCAGACTGTCGACGCGATTTACGATCCGGGCGCCACCGCGTCGCAGGTGACCACCGCGCTCAATGCCGGACGCTCGATTGTCAACTATACTGGACACGGCGCCGAAACACAGTGGGTCACCACGGGCTTTTCCAATACCAACGTCAACGCCCTTACCAACGACAACCACTTGCCCTTCATCATCAGCGTGGCCTGTGTTAACGGTGATTTTAACGGCATCACCTGCTTTGCCGAAGCCTGGCTGCGGGCGACCCATGCCGGTCAGCCCACCGGCGCGGTGGCGGCCTATATGTCGTCCATCAACCAGTCGTGGGATCCGCCCATGGACGCCCAGGACGAGGCCTGCGATGTGCTGCGTTTGGGTTCCAAAACCACGGTCGGCGGCATCTGCTTCAATGGCTCGTGCAAGATGATCGACATTTACGGCAATGATGGCGCGGACATGTTCGACACCTGGCATATTTTCGGCGATCCGTCGCTGCAGGTGCGCACAAACACTCCGGCGGTCATGACCGTCAACCATACCGTGGACATCCTTCCCGGTGAAACACAGTTTGCCGTCACGGTCTTCGGCGTCGCCGGCGCGCTCTGCGCCCTGTCGCGCGATTCGCTGCTTTACAGCGCGGCTTATACCAACGCCTCCGGGCAGGCTACACTGTCGCTGCCGGGCACTTTACCCATGGACTCCACGCTCAAGCTCACGGTCACCGCGTTTAACAAAGTCACCTACGTCGCCGACATTCTCGTGAGTTCGGGAGTGGACACGCAACCGCCCCTCATCCACCTTACGCCGCTGCCTGATACCGCCGACGAAACCGGCCCTTACACGGTGACGGCCACGATTACCGACCACTCGGGCGTCGCCCAGGCCCTTTTCCGTTACGGCTTCAACGGCGCCGATTTTGTAACCCGCCCCATGACGCGTGGCGCGGATTCCGTCTGGACCGTGACCTTCGGCGGCTATGCGGCGGGGACCACCGTCTACTATTCGATCTCCGCTACGGATGCCGCCTCGCCGTCGAATACGCGCACGACGGCTATCTACAATTTCGGCGTCGCCAGTACCCTGTATGCCGATGACATGGAAGCGGGGCCGGACGGCTGGAGCAGTTCCGCTCTCGGTGTGGACTGGGTCAATCAATGGCATCTCTCATCCGCGCAGAGTCACGGCGGCAGTCATGCCTGGAAATTCGGCGGCGCCACCGGCGGCTACGCCAATCACGCCTACGGCGGCCTCGCCAGCCCAGCCGTGGCCTTGCCGGTGACAACCGGGGCCAGCCTCAGTTTCTGGCACTGGATGCAGGCTGAAACCACCACGGTCGGACTCGATTCCGCTCTCGATGGCGGCGTCGTTGACATTGCGCTCGATGGCGACGTCTGGCAGCCTCTGGCCGCCTTCAGTCCCGCCTACAACAAGCTTACGCGCAGCATTTCCAGTGGACCCTTCGCTCCCCGCACCGCCTGTTTTTCGGGAACTATCCCGTGGACACAGGAGAGCGTGAGCCTCGATGCCTATGCCGGCCATACGGTCCGGTTTCGCTTCCGCTTTGGCAGTGATAACGCGGGCACCCGCGGCGGCTGGCTGATCGACGACGTGGCAATCATCGCCCGCCTCGACGAACCGCTCGTGCCGACTCCCGTCATCGGCCTGCGCATCACGACGGTTCCCGGCGGAATCCGTCTGCTCTGGCCCGCGAATGGCGGGTCATGGTACCGCGTTTACAGTGCCGCCACTCCCGACGGACCGTTCACGACGCTCGAAGCGGTCGTGCACTCGACCTCCGTCGATCTGCCCGCTGCTGACGAGCGGCGCTTCTATCTGATCACCGCCTCGACCACGGACTGACATCCACTCCGCCCGCCTTCCGCTTCGCCCACTTCTGGAGGTTGCATGTCCCGCCGCTCCGCCCTGCTTTGGATATCCGGATGGCTTGGCTCACTCACGTTGATCGCGGTCCTTTCCGCCGCGCCCCGTCAGGTCGTGCTCGTCGAGCACTTCACCAACACCGGCGGTGCCGCGGACGCAGCCTACAATCCGGGGATCCACGCGGCCCTTTCGACGATGACGCGGGACACGGTGATTAAAATCAGCTACCACACGTGGTGGCCTTCCGCTGCCGATACGTTCTATCTGGCGAATGATCTCGATGTCTCCGGCCGCGTCAGCTATTATTCGGTGGGCACGTCGCTGCCCGATTTGTTTGTCGATTACGTGCGCCAACCCTCGCCCGCGTCGCCGCCCACGCTGCGCACCGAAATCCGCGCGCGTTATGCCACGCCGTCACCCTGTGTCCTCAGTCTCGATGCCGCTCCTGCCGGCCAGACGGCCATACAGTTCGCCGTCACCGTCACCGCCGAACAGGATCTGATCGCCCAGAACTGCCGCCTGTTCGTGGCCCTCATCACCGACCGCGTCACCTTTGCAACGGCGCCCGGATCGAACGGCGAAACCGTCTTTCTCGATGTCTTCCGCGGCATGGCTCCCAATGCCAACTCCGGGCAGGGACTCGCGCTCTACGCGGGCGGCGTTTATGAATTTGCCGGATTACTTAACCGCGACGCCGCCTGGCCCGCCGACAGCTTGACCATCGTCGCTTTTGTGCAGAACGGTTTCACGCGCGAAATCCTGCAGGCGGCGTGGACCGAAGTGAATGCCAACCCCGGCACGGTCACGCTCCAAAGCCCGAACGGCGGCGAAACCTGGTACGCCGGCGCGACCCACACGATCAACTGGTCATCCGATAACTTGTCCGAAGCCGTGCGGATCCAGCTCATGCGCGACTACCCCAACGGCTTCTGGGAAACCCTCGCCGCCGATGTGCCCAACTCCGGCGCCTACACCTGGTCCGTTACCGGCCCCGCCACCCCCGCGGCGCGCATCCGTGTCAGCGGCATGACGCAAATGACGGCGGGCGATTCCTCGGATGCGAATTTCTCCATTGGGGCCGTATCGCTCATCGCC
This sequence comes from uncultured bacterium, assembly GCA_963735175.1. Lineage (GTDB taxonomy): Bacteria > Electryoneota > RPQS01 > RPQS01 > RPQS01 > CAVTJX01. The sequence goes on from CAVTJX010000019.1 coordinate 156,721, forward strand.
CCCAATGGCGGCGATACGCTGCTCGTCGACGTCCCCACCACGATTCTCTGGTCCACGGCGGCGATGCCGGAAAATGTGCGCATCGAAATCAGCCGCGATTACCCGTCTATCGTCTGGCTGCCCATTAACACCGGCGCGCCTAACACCGGATCTTACGTCTGGCTGCCGACGCTGCCCGTCTCATCCAGCGCGCGCATCCGCGTCTATGGCACGACGCACACCGTTACCGGCGACACCAGCGACGCCAATTTCACCCTGGGCGCGCGGACCATCACCGTCATCTCTCCCAACGGTGGCGAAAGTTATTTGGCCGGGGAGAGCGGCGATCTGACGTGGAATTCGACCTTCATCACGGACGCTGTCCGGATTCAACTCAATCGTAATTATCCCGTGGGCGCGTGGGCGACGCTGGTGGCGTCGACGGAGAACGACGGCGTTTTCAATTGGACGGTGACCGCGCCCGCCGCCGCCGCGGCGCGTATCCGCGTCATCAGTCTCACGACGCCCGGAATCACGGACGTTTCCAACGGCAATTTCACGATCGCGCTGCCTGATCCGCCGCCGCTGCTGGCGCACAATGCCCTCGATGATTTTGCGCCGGGGACGGGAACCGTCACCGCCATCGTGACGGATGCGACGCTTTTCCGCACGGTGGCTGCCGTAAGTATGTATTATCGCCTCGTCGGCGTCGCCGCGTGGGATTCACTGTCGATGACTGCCACGGGTAATCCCAATGAATATGCGGCCAGCCTCGCCGCGCTGCCCATTGGCCATTACCGGTATTTCGTGCAGGCAACCGACAACGCGGCGCTGTTCAGCCGCGTCCCGGCTGCCGCGCCCGCAGAATGCTACGCCTTTGACATTGGTAATCTCTGTGCCCGCACGTTGGGCTACGACGACGGTACCGCGGAGAGTTTCAACTATGTTGAGGATCAGCTCGGCGACGGTTTCCTCTGGGCGGTGAAGTTCGGTCCGGTGCAGACGCCGTATGCCCTCTGTGGCGCTCGCGTCGCCATCGCCCGTCTCCGACCCGACGCCCGGCACACGCCCTTCACCGTCTCCGTTTACGCGGTGGACGCCGCCACCGGCCGTCCCGGCACGCGTTTATTCTCGGAACTCACCGGATCCATCGGTAACGAAATCGGCGGCCTCCCCTTTAGCGTCAATTGGGCGCAGGTTATTTTCCGCGACAGCGTGACGGGGGAACCGCCGCTGATTACCGTGTCTGAATTTTTCATTGCCGTCTCCAATCCCCAACCCGGAGTCTTCGAAGCTTTTGCCCGCGATACCACCGGCCCGCGTTCGTTCCGGTCTTACGTCTATGATTATTGCGCCGGTCGATGGTATCGGGAGGATGACGGGGGACAGCCGGAATGCCGCCCCGGCAATCGCATGATCCGCGCCCAGGGTTTCGCGGTGGCTCCGCTCCGCCTCACGGCCATCCGCGTCGGCAATGATCTTCTCCTGCGCTGGGCGGATTACGGCGCGCCCCTCTACCGCGTCTACTCCGCTGCGACTCCCGAAGGTCCCTTCACGCTATTAGGCACCAGCACAACCAACACCTACACCCATACCGGCGCAATTATCGACGTCACGGAACGCCGCATCTACCGCGTCACCGCTGCGGACCACTGAACCTGAAATGAAAAACGAAAAATGAAAAACGAGAGAGTCACGGCCGCTGTCCGACTCTTTCATTTTTGATTCTTCCTTTTCACCTTCCCGGAGTCCTGGCCATGAATCTCGCCCGCTGTCTGCTGTTGCCGGTACTGCTGCTGTTTTCGGGTCTTGTGGCTCGTGCGGAGACCTTCGTCTCCACGGATGTACCCAAGTCGATTCCCGACGGCCCCGCCGGCATCGCCGAGTCGCGCCTCACCGTGGCGGTCAATCGCGTGATTGTCGACGTCAACATCACGCTGACCATCACGCACCCCTTTGACGGCGACCTCGGTCTATATCTCCTGCCGCCACAGGGCGACCTCGTGCGCCTCGCGTTCCGCGCCGGCCACGCGGGCGACAATTATACGGCGACGACCTTCGACGACGAGGCCGCCGTTTCCGTGGTCAACGGCGCCGCGCCGTTCACCGGTCCGTACATTCCCGATGCGCCCCTGCATGCCCTCGACGGCGCCGGCACGCTCGGGGTGTGGCTGCTGCGTGTGACAGACTTTGCGCACGGTGACTCGGGAACGCTCCAATCGTGGCAGATTGAGTTGACACTCGGCGACACGCTGGCCGCGCCCGAACCCAATCTGAACAATCCCATTTCGCTGACCCTCGCGGCGTCTCCGAATCCATTCAACGCGTTGACGCAAATCGCGTTCTCGCTCGCGCAAACAGGGCCGGTCACTCTGACGGTTTATAATCTCTGGGGCCAGCAGGTCAGCCTCCTCGCCGACGCGGTCTATCCCGCCGGTGACTATTCCCACACCTTTAATGGCTCCGGGTCTGGCCACTGGTGTTTATCTCGCCCGCCTCGCGGCACCGCAGGTCATGCTCAAACCACGCGCCTGCTGCTGATCAAATAACCCACCCTCTTGTAGGGACATGGCACGTCGCAGACCTCGACGCTGTCGGGCCATGTCCTCCGCTATTTCTGCTCACGTGCAGTGAACCGCGAACGGCACAGCGCAAGACTCGATGGCGCGCTGCGCCGCTCGCTTTTAATAGTCGCTTTTGTAATTCGAAGGAGCCACTGTTGGCGGCAGAGTATAAAGCGGTCCGCGTGACCGACCGCGTGTACTGGGTTGGTGCGATCGACTGGGATCTGCGCGATTTCCACGGCTATGCCACGGAACGCGGCAGCACGTATAACGCCTATCTGATTCTGGGCGACGACCCGATCCTCGTGGATACGGTAAAGGCGCCTTTTAAAGACGAGATGCTCGCGCGCATCGCCACCGTGGTCGATCCCCGTCGCATCCGCTACATCATCTCCAACCATTCCGAACTCGACCACTCCGCCTGCCTGCCCGAGATGATCGCTCTGGCGAAGCCCGAATGCGTCTATGCGTCGGCGATGGGCGCCAAGGCGCTGGCCGAACACGCGCTCGTGAAGGATGGAATCACCGCCGTCAAGGACGGTGAAACATTGGAACTCTCCGGGGTGCGTCTGCAATTTATCGAAACCCGCATGCTGCACTGGCCCGACAGCATGTTCACCTTTCTGGAAAGCGACCGCGTGCTGTTCACGCAGGACGCCTTCGGCATGCACCTCGCGTCCACGGAACGCTTCACCGACGAAGTCCCGCGCGAGGCCGTGGAGTGGGAGGCCGCCGCCTACTTCGCCAACATCCTGCTGCCGTATTCCTCGCGCATTACCAAATTGCTGACGAAACTTGCTTCAACCGACCTGCCGTCGGCGCTGCTGGCTACCGACCACGGCCCGATTTGGCGCCGGGGACAGGACTGGATCCTCAGCGCCTATCACCGCTGGGCCGCGCAAGCTCCCACGCGCAAAGCCGTCATTATTTATGACACCATGTGGCAGAGCACGGAAACCATGGCCCGCGCCATCGCCGATGGTATCACGTCCGTGGGCGGCGCGGTGCGGCTCTTCAATCTGCGTACGGCCCATCGCAGCGACGTCGCCACCGAACTGCTCGAAGCGGGCGCCCTGATCGTCGGCACGCCCACCCTTAACGACCAGATGTTCCCCACCGTCGCCGACGTGCTCACCTATCTCAAGGGATTGAAACCGCAGCGAAAAATCGGCGCGGTCTTCGGCTCTCACGGCTGGACGGGCAGCGGCGTCAACGACGTGAAGAAGATGCTGGAGGAAATGAACGTCGAACTCGTCGCTGAAAGTCTCAAGGTCAAATACGTGCCCGATGCCGCGGCGCTGCACGCCTGTCGCGAACTTGGCCGGCAGATGGCCGAAACGCTTTCGGAGCGCGTCGCCGCTCCGGCCTGACATCGTCCGGGAGCGAAGGCTCAATGTGAAGCAAGGGCAGATCTTAACGATCTGCCCTTGCTGTTACTGGACATCTGTCTGTTTCCCCGGCTTCGTGGAGGAAACACAATAGAAAAGAATCCGCGTGGCTACCGCGTGGACGTCACGAAATAATAAGCCGTGTTGCCGGGCAGCGGCGTGTCGGTGTAAGTCGTGTCGGCGGTGATGGCGATGAGATTCGCCTCGCTCGCTTCCACCGGATAAGACGCACTGCGATAGATCTTATAGCCGGTTGCGAATCCCGCCGGGCTCCAGCCAAGCGTCACGCCGGTCTCTTCGCCGAAGATCGTCAGGTCCGTCACCGCATCCGGCATCTGAATGTCCTTATTCAGCGAGACTGTGACATTCAGGACGGGCGTCGTCGGGTCGTTGGAGGTGATCGCCAGCGTTCCCGTGCTGATGCCGGTCGGCAGCAGGCACGAGCGCAGCCGCGCCGTAACCACCGCAAAACCTCCAGCGGCCACGCTGCCCGAAGCCGGAATCAGTTCAATCATCGGCTGCGGATCGCACACGATGGCCAGGTTGTTCTGAATGTAAGCCTGGTTGTTGATCACCGTCAGGCCGCGCGTTTTCGCCGCGTTCTGGAAACCGATCGTCGCTTCGTTCAGCCGCAATGTGCCCATGTTGCCATACTGGTAGGTGATCTTCCCCGATGCCTGCAGAATCATCTGGAAATTGTAAACGCCGCCGCCGGAGTAGCTCTGCACGTTGCCGAAGGCGACCACGAGACTGTCGACGTTGTTCGACCAGTAGCGGACGCTGGTCCCGCTACGCTGTGGACTCAAATCATCCCACCACGGCGCGACGATGTTTTCCGGAGCGCCGCCTGACGGCAGGAACGCGTTCGCATAAGACGACTGGGTGCTGGCGGTCGAGGTAAACGACAGCCAGCCGTTGGCTGAAAGCCGGAACGTCGTGAAATTCGAACCATAGTACGGGAAGCTGAAACCGATGTTATAAGGCCCAAGGTTCTGGTCGTCGCTGCCGAAGGCAACCGCCGATCCCAGCCCGCTGATGTCCTTCCACGCGTATACCGGCCCACCCGCTTGCAGGCTGTTGATAAACCGCCAGCCCGCGCCGGTCGCGCTGCCATAACCGCCGAAATTGGTCATCGCTTCTTCCGCCGACCAGTCCAGCTCGGCGTCGCCGTTGTTCTGAATCGTGAACGGCACGTCCCGCGTTTCGCACAGATCGATACTCTCGACCAGCGGTGACGGACTGACCGCGATGTCCGCCCGCGGAACGCTGCCCAGCGCCACGTTTAACACCGTCGGCGTCGCTCCCGCCACCGTTACACCGGAAAGCGTCTTCGTCGCGTAGCCCAGCGCGGAGAAAGTCAGCGTGTAGGTGCCGGGCCGCAGCATGCGATAGTATTCGCCGTGCAGCGCGCTGGAATAGGTGAGATAGACGTTCGTTCCCACCTGGATGTTGGCGCGGAGCGGCAAACCCGTGACCGAGTCCGTCACCAGGCCGCGCACGCCATATTGCGCTTCCAGCCAGTAATTACGCATCGCCAGCCGGTTTTCCTGCCACAACGCTTCCAGCCGGCTGACCGCCGGATTCTTGGTGTTGTCGAGTTCAACCGTCACCTCACGGTCGCCCATCCACACGTAGTTCCAATCCTGCATGCCGCCATTGACATGATACCAGTCCGCGCCATTCGTGATGCCGTGGGGCGTGAACTCGGTCGATGCCCACAGCCGGCTGTTGTACTGTGAATAGCGCAGGGACGCGTTGATAAACAGCGAGTCGTCCGGGCAAGCCGTATAGACACTCAAGCCGCTGGGATTGCCGTCCCAGGGGTAGTTGACACAGAGCGCGCCGCCGTGGAAATTTGCGGACAGCACGAAATTGTGCGCCGCCGTCCACGCCATCACGAGACCGGTTTCAATCTCGCGGCCCGCGGCGGTGTTGACAGAGTCGATGAGGCGGTCGGGGAAGTCACGATTGAGATCGACGCCATTGGCATTGCCGCGCTGCGGAACGGCCGCGCCGTCGGGATTCATCGACGGCAGGAACCACATCTCGTAGTTGTTCATCATCCACGTCAGCGTCGTGTCGCCGCCGCCGTAGCCCGTTAACAATTCCTCAATGAAACGCAGGCAGTTTTCCTTGCCCACGGTTTCGTCACCGTGCATGTTGGCGACGTACTTGACTTCAATTTCGGCCTCATCCGCCGCTACGTTGTCGGAGAGCTTGCAAACCCACAGGTTGCGGCTCAGACCGGACAGGCCGATACTTTCGTAATGGAACAGCGTCGGGTACGTCGTCTGCCAGGTTGCAAACAGTGCCTGGATTTCGTCGTTGGTATGGTAGTCATCGAGTGGATTCGCGGTATGCCGGGTGCTCTCCCACAATTCGCGGCCATAGAGCACGGCTTCGTCGCGGATCCACTGAATCGAAAATCCGCGCGCCCGCAGTTCTGCAAAAGCTTCGGGCCGCAGATAGACGTCAGCGGTGTTACCCTTCACGTGGTCGATAATGCCGCCCGCGTCCTCAATTGCCTTCAGATCCAGCTTGGACGTGAGTTCCACGGTGGCGAGTTTCGTGTCCCGCAGATCTTTATTGACCCCCGCGCCGGCTTCCGGAGCAGCAGGCAGCAGAGCCAATACGAATCCGATACAGACTATCCAATAACGTAGACTCATAGGAATCCTCAAAAACATCAAATGGGCTCGGCACAATATAATACCGTTTGCGGCAGTTTTGCCAGTATTTCTTATCGCGCGCGGGTCTTCCAGACCGCCCGGCACAGGCTCCGGAAGTGCATCGCAGTAGTGTGTTTGGAGAGGAAGCGTGCGTAAATTTCGTCAACCGGATGAAATCGACCCGTTGTTCGCGGAGGAATCGCCTCTCCGGCTTGAATTATTGAACTTATAACCATTCGGGAAGATGCTATCACATGCTGTTTGACCTTGCATAAGCTCACTTTTGTTTGTAAACTATAACTTGCAGCAATTGTGAATTTGCATCTGTAGTAAGTACTGAATACAATGTGAATTGCTTCACACGCGAGTCGACGTCGGCCTCCTTTCGCAGGAGGCCGGACGAAGCTCCCCCGCGCGAGGCGAACGATGAATCGTCTGGAGGATGGTATGCGTCCATTGTTCCGTATTTTAACGTTATTTGCCGTCACGCTGTTAGCGCTTTCCGCCTGGGCAGCCACCCCCATTGCCGTACCCACTCAGCAGGAAGGGGTTCACCTCAGGAATGCCACTGATAGCGGTCTTTCACTTTCCCTCGGTCTACCGGCTGTAGAAAGTTTCGATGTGCAGACCGCGCGCGGTGCCTTCAGCCAAATCCAAATCGCCGGATTTGGGCGAAGCCTCCGCCTGGGTGAACCATCCCTGCCGATTTCGCGGCAGATCATCGCGGTCCCGCTCGGAGCCGAAGTGCGCGCCGAAGTCCTCGACTCCAAACGCACGGAAGTCAATTTGACCGATTATGGTATCCGCTATCCTATCTTCCCGGCCCAGCCTTCGGTCGCCAAAAATCAGGATCCGGCGGACATCCCGTTCGAATACAAAACCACGGCCTATGCCACCCGCGGCTATGGCAACCAGCCGCTCGTGCGTGTCGAGGAACTGGGCATTCTCCACGGCCTGCGCCTGTGCGTCGTGGAGATCGCGCCGGTGCGCTACGACCCGTCCACGCAGAAGCTCGAACTCTACACCGATCTCGAGATCAATGTGGTCTTCACGGGCGGCGATCTTGCCGCCACGCGTGAGATGCGGGCGCGGACCTGGTCGCCGGTTTATGAATCCACCTACAGTTCCTTCGTGCTCAACTACCGGCGGATGGATTCGTCGCTCGATACGGACCTGACGCGCTACCCCATCAAGTACGTGATCGTGGCCGACCCGATGTTCACGGCGCAGCTTCAGCCATTTATCCAGTGGAAAACCAAGCAGGGTTACAAGGTAATTGTTGGCTACACGAATGACGCAGCGGTGGGTAACACCACAACCTCAATCAAGAATTACCTGCAAACGCTTTATAATGCCGGAACGACGGGCGATCCCGCGCCGTCGTTCGTGCTCATTGTCGGCGACGTGGCGCAGATCCCCGCGTATTACATTTCCGCCGAAGCGCATTACACCGATCTGACGTATATGCGCCTCAATGGCACGGACATCCTGCCCGACGTGTACTATGGCCGCTTCTCCGCCAATAATACCACGGAGCTGCAGCCGCAGATCGACAAGACACTCGAATACGAACGCTATGAAATGCCGAATCCGGCCTACCTCGGCGAAGCGATCATGATTGCCGGTGCCGATGCCACCTGGGCTCCCGTACATGGTAACGGACAGATCAACTACGGCACAAATAACTATTTCAATGCCGCGCACGGCATTGCCTCGCATGCGCATCTCTATCCCGCGTCCGCCACGGATGATGCACTCGTCATCAGCGAGACCAGCGACGGAGCCGGTTACATCAATTACACGGCGCATGGCAGCGAGACCTCGTGGGCCGACCCCACGTTTTCCGTCTCCGATGTGAATGGCCTGACGAACAACCACAAGTACGGCACGGTGGTCGGCAACTGTTGCGTGACCAGCTCGTATAATGTCACCACCTGTTTTGCCGAGTCTTGGTTGCGGGCGGCGAACAAGGGCGCCGTAGGCTACATCGGCGCCAGCGACAACTCGTACTGGGATGAGGATTATTGGTGGGGCGTGGGTTACCGCAACCCGGTGGTAGTCAATCCCACTTACGATGCCACGCGGCCCGGCGCTTACGACGGCATGTTCCACGATCACAGCGAGACCTTCCCCAATTGGTATACGACCCAGGGTTCATTTGTCACGGCGGGGAACCTCGCGGTCGTGCAATCGGGTAGCGGCAGTGCGACCTATTACTGGGAAATGTACTGTCTGATGGGCGATCCGTCGCTCTGCACTTTTTTTGGCGTGCCGACGGCCAATACCGTTAGCTATCCGGCGACGATCAACATCGGCGTGGGTACGTTGGTGGTTACGGCCAATCCGTATTCCTACGTCGGTCTGAGCATGAATGGCGTATTGGCGGCGGGTGCCCTCGTGGATGCCACGGGCTCGCTCACGCTGACCTTCACGCCGTTCGCAACGCCCGGCACAGCGGATATCGTGATTATGCGGCAGAACCGGGTGCCGGTGATCTCGACGATTCAGGTGATTGCCGCCAGCGGCCCGTACGTCATCACAACCAATACCGTCATCACGGATCCGCTGGGCAACAACAACGGCCTCGCCGACTTCGGCGAATCGGTCTACCTGACGATTTCCGAGCAGAACGTGGGCACGGTGGTGGCCAATGCCGTCAATGTTTCGCTGGCCGAGAGCGATGCCTATCTGACGCTCGACGACGCCACGGAAAGCTATGGCAACATCGCCGTCAATCAGACCGTGGCGATTTCCCAAGGCTTCCGCGCCACCCTCGCGGCCAACGTCCCTGACGGACGCGTCATCCCGCTTTCCCTGACGGCCACGGACAACGCCGCGCACACCTGGACCGGTACGGTCAACCTCACGGCCCACGCGCCAAACGTGACGGTCGGCACGGTGGTGGTCCACGATCCCACCGGCAATAACAACGGCCGCCTCGATCCGGGTGAAAGCGCGACTCTCGACGTGAACCTGACCAACAACGGCTCAGCTCCCGTGGCGAACATTGCCGCGTTGTTGTCCTCGATGCGATGCCTTTATTACGATCACCGACAGCAGCGGCAGCCTGGCCTCGCTGGCGGCGGGCGCGACAGGTATCGTGACGTTCGCCATTACCGTCAGCGGCTCCACGCCGGTCGGACATAGCGCGCCGTTCACCGTGGGCCTGACCGCCACCAATTATTCGACCAGCGGCGCGTTTGCGCTGACCGTCGGTCTCGTCCTCGAAGATTTCGAAACCAACAACTTCAGCCGCTTCCCGTGGACGCAGGCCGGAACGCTGCCGTGGACGATCACCAACAGCACCCCGCAAGAAGGTGTTTACTGCGCCAAATCCGGCGCGATTACGCACAGCCAAACCAGCGACCTGTCGGTCACGCTGAATGTCTCAACCGCGGGCAACGTCAGCTTCTATTACAAGGTCTCCTCGGAGTCGACCTACGACTACCTGCGCTTCTTCATCGACGGCGTGCAGCAGAACCAGTGGTCGGGTGAGGTCGCGTGGACGCAGGCCAGCTTCGCGGTTACAACTGGCAGCCACATTTTCCTCTGGCGCTATTACAAGGACGGGTCGGAAAACGTCGGCAGCGATTGCGCCTGGATCGACTACATCATCTTCCCAGCGATTGCCCCGCCGCAGTATCCCGACATCGCGCTTAGTCCCTTGTCTTTCGATGTGGGCCTCGCGCCCGAAGCGTCCACCACGCGCACCCTGACGGTCAACAACATCGGCGATGCGAATCTGACCTTTACCGCGACGACTAGCACCAACAGCACGCGCCGCGCTATGGCTGCCCGACGAAACGCGTGATCTGTCGTTCTCCAAGGATCAGATTGATCCGCGCCACGGCTACAATTCGCTCGACACCCAGGGTGGTCCGGATGTCTTCGGCTATCGCTGGATGGACAGCAATGAATCCGGCGGCCCGGTTTACAATTGGGTGGAAATCGCCGGCATCGGCACGCGGCTGAACACCATCGGCGATGATGAGCAATTTGCCGTCACGCTGCCGTGGAGTTTCCCCTTCTACGGTTCGAGCTACACCGACGCCAAAATCAGCTCGAACGGCAACATCCACTTCAGCGCGGATACGCTGGACTACGGCAACCGCGCGATCCCCAGCGGTCGCTTGCCCAATGCCATGCTCGCCGGATTCTCCGACGACCTCAGTCCGCAGAATGGCGCGGGTATCTATTACTACAACGATGTGGCTAACAACCGCTTCATCGTGCAGTATGACAGCATCCCGCATTATGGCACGACGACCGTCGGCGTCTACACCTTCGAGATGATTCTCTACAGCAACGGCCTCATCGTCTTCCAGTACCAGTCCCTGAGCGGCGCGGTCAACAACTGCACGGTGGGAATCGAGAATGGCACCGGTCTCGACGGCTTGCAGGTGGTCTACAATGCGGCCTATCTGACGGCGCCCCTCGCGATCCGCTTCTCGGCCGTCCAGCCGTGGCTGCGAATTGCTCCGGCGGGCGGTACGGTGACGCCGGCGGGTTCGACTCCGCTTACGGTCACCTTCGACGCCGCCGGTTTAGCCGCGAACACCTACACCGGGCAAATCACCATCACGTCCAACGATCCGGACGAAAGCCCGCTGACGCTGCCGGTGACCCTGAGCGTAGGTTCGCCGACCGCGGTAACCGACCTCGTGGTCTACGATGTGGGCGATGATATTCTCCTGCAATGGACGCCCACCAACGCCACGTCCTACAAAATCTACGCGTCCCCCGACGGCGTCACCTTCACCGACACCGGCATCGTGACGACCGATCCGACCTACACCTTCGTCAACGAATCCGTCACCTACGGCCGCCGCTTCTACCTCGTGACGACGCAGTGGTAAGCTGACGCGCGGATCATCGCACTTGCACCGCACCGGGGCCGTCCCAGAACATGGGCGGCCCCGTTTGTGAATGACAAATTGGGTTGACATTCCGGCATGTGCAACATTTATACACATTTCAACGATGGCCGCCCCTTGACGAACTTGCGAATTCTGCTATCTTAAGTTCACAACCTGAGCACCGGCTTCCACGGGGAGGACTGGCCGTGGCTGTAACGCATCGTCATTCGCAGCAGTTGTCATCATCCAGCATTCTATGCAGGCCTTGTCGTGCTATCGGCAGGGCTTTTTCTGTACCCGGAGGTCTATTGATTATGAATCGTCTGATCAGAGTCTTGCTTCTCGTCATCCTTGCCTCGCCCAGCTTGGCCCAGTGGTCGGAGCCGGTGCCGATGGAACCGCAGTTCGGCGTCGGCGTCCGCTCGGCCTGGCTCAGCAACGACAATCTGCGGCTCTATCTGACCGGCGGCCTTAGCACGCTGGCGGTGGTTGCGCGTGACAGCGTCGGTGCCCCGTGGGGTCCGCTGCAGATCCTGCCGCCGCACATCAACGCCACCGGCACCCAGAACTCGGTCTGCGAAAGCCCGTCCGGCGACACGCTCTACTTTACCAGTGACAGCGACCAGCGGCCGGGCGAGGAAGGCTACGGTTGGCTGGATGTCTATTACTGCGTCCGCACGGACACGGGCTGGGGGCCGGCCGTCAACTGTGGCGACAGCGTCAACGGCCCCGGTCAGGAGTGGTCGGTCAACATCAGCCGCGACGGCTCGCTCCTGCTATTGTCTTCTCACGGGTCCAATGGCGAGTATCATTCACACAAGTTATGGTTCTGTCACAAGCATGCCGATGGGACGTGGGGGCAACCTGTCCTTTTCGGTGATTCGCTGGTGACGTGGGATGATGAGGGAGAGCCCGAGTTTATCTCCCGACAATAGTCGCCTGTTCTTCTATCGAGGGTCGAGTTTTGCCGCAGATATGTTGGCAAGCCATCTTATTGATGGCATCTAAAGCCGCGGGGTACCACTCCCGCCACCAGTCAACGATACAGTCGCCGAAGATATGAATTGCCTACTCGCGAGCGATGGACGAACACTGTGGTTCCGCAGCAATCGCTCCGGGGTAGAACAAATCTATACTTCCATCGATACATCAGTAATCGCCAGCACGACACGGCACTCCTCGTTCCCGAGTGGCGGCACCATCGAGGGTTCGCTGCGGATCCTTCCCGCGGGCAACGGGAGACTCTCCTTGACTTTGCCGGTTGCGGTCACAAGAGTCTCGAATCCGGTGACGATTTTCGACTTACTGGGCCGGACGGTAGTGCAACAGTTTATCCCATTTGTTTCACAGGGTGGCCCACCCATTGGCCTGTTGCTCTTGGGCGACCTGCCCGCCGGTGTCTATTTCATCTCGGTCCAGCTCCGCAACCAAACTCTGGTCGCAAAATATCTGGCGCTAAAGTAACTTCTCTAAGGAGGCTGTCATGAAAGGCCGTCTGCTGCTTTTGCTTGCGCTTCTTTTCACAGCGAAATTCTGCTTGCCTCAGACGCCGCCGATTCCACTCTATGAATGTGATGAAGATACGTCGACGACACGGGATGCGATTCCGCACGTGGGGACGGTCAAAGTACTCTGGATAATGTGCGCACCAGACAGTGGGGCGTTGCTCCCGCTTGACAGCCTGTCCATTGATCGAACAAATTGGTGCCATAACGGCCGCAGAGTGCGCGTGATGTATCCTTCTACGTATTCAATACCCTCGTGGGCGGATACGCTCCTTGATTCAACGAAGGGTAGAAGCTTATCAATGTACTACAAAGACCAATCAAACAATCTTTTCCGGATTTACGGCGATGTCCTGGGTCAAAATGAAGCGACAATTTTCCGCTCTGATCCCGACACTTCAGTTCGGCCAACGCAGCCTTATGTTGGGTGTGGAAACTACGGCGGTTTCGCTTTCTTTAAAAACATCATGGAAAAAGTGGATGCCGTCTATAACCTTGCGGACTACGATGTGAACGGTGATGGAATCGTGGATGAGGTGTTTTTCCACATTTATGGCCTTGCAGAGGATGGACAGCTCCAAGGGACCGGTGGCGTTAACGGCATCGCCGGGCAATATGTTTCTCTGACAGACACCACGCCTTCCGGGGTTCACATTCGCGTTACAGATGGATTAACGATCTGGAGCCCATCGCCGGAAGCGTATATCCACCAATACGGGTGGAGTCAAGCAAATGCCGATGCAGAGACCTATTGGCAGGCGCATGACATTGCCGCCCACGAATTCGGACATGATTTAGGGTTGTCACATACCGCTTACCTTGGCAACTATGACCCGATGGAGAAAGGAGCTTTTATCAATCCGTTGACAGGAATTGCCGGTCCCACCTCGCCTTATAACGTTATCTCGCGGATCCTCTTGGGATGGGTTACTGCGCAGAGGATTGACCAGCCGCTGATTTATTACGCTTTACCGGATAATCTTTCATCAGCGCTATGCTTGCAGCTTCCCAGCGCCACGAACTCCGTGCCAAATTCGGATCAGTGTTTAATAGCCATGGCATCTACACGCGAAAAGCTCTGGGAACAAAACTGGCCTGACAATGGCGTCATGATCTATCACATCAATCCTTCGAGCACGGGTGGCAATGGCTGCAAACGTATCGACCCCGAACTCTCCAGCGGTTTGTTTGATTGGGAGTACCACTGGGAAATGACCAATCCGGACTGGGGCTGCCGTGTGGATAACGGAGACACATGTTTCATTCCCACTTATTCAAATACGCTTACCGAAAATTCAGTTAGCGGACTTGATTCGTTTGACAATACCTTCAGGCACGTTCAGGGTGATTGGCCAGAAGGAATGTTTGCTGAGGGACATTGGGGGACACGCGGGAACTATTTTTCGGTCGGTGATTCCATCAGCTTCGGTACCAACCCGAACTCCAACATCCATTTCCCCGAACAGTCGATAAATCAGAAGCCGGGCCACAATGGTCCATCTGAATGTGACTGGGGTCGATCCTTTTAGCGGGACCTGCACCTTGAATGCCTGGAGCCGTCATTGGTCAGGTACAATTACAACATCCGCGAACTGGCTAGACAGTATTGTCGTGGACGGCAATGTCACATTCGCCGCTGGCGACACCTTGACAATCCAGCCAGGCACGAAGATCCACGTGCAGCCGGGATCTGAAATCCGTTTCAACGGTCAGATCCATGCTGTGGGCACCGCGCAAAATCCGATCGTCTTCGATTGCGCCACGCCGAATCAGATGTGGGAAGGGCTGACCATCCAAAACTCCAATTCCCAAAACAAGCTGGAGCACGTCATCGTGCGCCACGCGCAACACGGCGTCAAGGTTGTCAGTGGCTACGCCGCGCTGAATCATGTCACCACCGATACCTGCGGCACCGGCGTGTTCTACCTGGCGAGCAACGCTTCGGCTTCGGCCCTGACTCTGAGCTGCAACGATATCCACAACAACGGCGGCTCCGGCCTGACACTGTTCCCCTCGACCTACGCGCAGGTGCACGACATCGTTGAAAACAACATGACTCTGGTGGACTCCTCGCCAATCACACCGGCGACGACTTACCTCTCTCCAGTTTGCATCGCAAATACTATTAGAAAGATATTGTTGAGACCCCCCCATTCATCGCCGTCTACTTGATTCTTTTAGAATACCGTTTATCTTGAATGCCATACCACTTGGCTGAATTCCGGGGAGGACTGGCCGTGGCTGAAACGCATCGTCATTCGCAGCAGTTGTCATCATCCAGCACTCTACACAGGCCTTGCCGTGCCCTCGGCAAGGCCTTTTCTGTACCCAGAGGTCTATAACAATGTTTAGTATTTGTTTGCTGTCCCTCGCTATTTGCGCCTCCACTGCGTTTGCTCAAGATCATTGGCAACTGATCTGTGAAGTGGAATTCCCCTGCCAGACAATTTATTTCACCTCCCCCTCCGTCGGCTGGGCCGGCAATATTTTCAGTCGCCCCGCACCCAACTACGTACTGTATAAAACAACTGACGGCGGCTATTCGTGGCATGGGGTGATTCCGTGGGATCCGCAGCTTGGCCCTCACAGGGTCACGTTCTATGATGCGTGTCATGGATTCTTAGCCTCTTGCGGAAAGGCAGCGATCACGGTCGATGGAGAAAACTGGACACCATTTTACTTGCCCTCGGGAATTTGTGTTGACGAAGCAGTCTATCTGGATTCTCTCCACCTGATTGGCACTAGCACCATGTTCTGGGGCGAAGATTCCTCCCGACGGCAACTCAGCTTCAGCAATGACGGCGGCTGGACATGGGAAAGCCAATATGTGGGCCTTTCGGGGGATAAAGATTTTCACGAACTCACCGTGTCACCTTCAGGGACACTCTTGGTTTCGGGCGGCACGGGCGAAATCTGGCGGAGTACAGACCACGGGCAATCGTGGCAGGTCATCGAAGATTTACCAGTATCCTATGTCGATGCCATCGCGGTCGCGGACACGTCCGTTTTCTATCTAACATGTTCTGGTAGCTACATTCAGGCGCCGCGGATTGCCCGCAGCGTGGATGGCGGTCAAAGCTGGGGTGTAGTCTGGACTGACACGCTCCATCCCGGCCCGTTCTTTTATACGGATGCGGTGTTCACAGATCGGCGTCATGGGTGGATCGCCGGCGATAGTAGCTTTATGTTGCGAACGACCGACGGAGGCGAAACGTGGAATACGATGACACTGCCCGACTCCTCGGAGGTATTCGCAGGATGGCGTTTATCGACTTTACACTGGGCTGGGGTATCAAACCGGGGGTGTTTACAACAAGCCGCATCTTCCATTGGGGCGCTGCAGGAGACGGCACTCCTAGCGCATGGCACACGCCCGCCACCCTCCAACTTCCGCATCGCCTCTGTCTATCCAAATCCTTTCAATGCCTCGACTACGATCAGTCTGCATCTCACGCAACCGACGTGGATTTCAGCCACGATCTACGATCTCTTAGGGCGTCCTGTCGATGTCCTTGCGGATAGGCTGCCACTGAATGGCGACTCACAGCTCACCTGGAAAGGATCAAATCATGCGACGGGTATCTACTTCCTGCGCGTCACGGACGGCACTTTTACCGTCACGACGAAGCTCTGCCTGCTGCGGTAACTGGCGTTGGACTGTCTGGGTTTGTGTAATCAGTTTGCTGGTAGTATCTCTGCCTGTGCTTGCGAGCGATAGTGATCCTGTCCCGGGAAAGCTGGTCATCAAATTTTCGCAACAGATTGTTCCGCTGTCGATTACTCGTGGTGGTAGCGGTATCTCCACGGGGATTGCGTGGCTTGATTCCATTAACTTGAATTACGGGCTGTTGGAAATTCGCCCGTTGTATCCCCGGCCCTTTAACCCAAGCCTTGCCGCCTGGTATCGCTTAATGTTCCCGCCCGAGGCTCCCATCGTATCGCTAATTGACTCGTTTCAGAGTCATTCCGATGTCGTCCATGCCGAAGCCAGTTACCGCCTGATTCCTGAGACGCCATGTGACCCAAACGACTCCCTGTTTGTATTGCATTCCGGCCCGCTTTCAAACCAGTGGTTTCATAGTGTTCTCCGGACAAATAGCAGCCCTTACGTCTGGAACTGCGGGCAAGGAGTGGTTGGTGATTCGAATGTGCTGATTGCTATTGTGGATCCGGAAGGCTTTGCCTACACACACCCTGATCTCGGCGATGTCCGGACCGGTGGCCCGACGAATTTCTTCATCAATTCGGGTGAAGAGGCTCTTACGTATGGGGATTCTCTGACTGGTTACGTCCGTGGTTACCAACTTCGTGGCGATAGCCTCGATTCAGACAATAACGGATACCTCGACGATAGGCACGGATATGATTTTACGGACAGTCTTGCCAACCATCCCGACAACAACCCGTGGATGGATCACGATTTTTATGTCCCCGCCCGGTGGTTACAACACGGGACATTAATCGCGGGAGTTATCGGCGCGATGACAAACAACGCCAAGGGTGTGTCTTCCCGCCGAGGCAGGTCCCCTGACCTGCCCGGAATCTGTATTTCAGACATCCGCATTCTTCGACCGAACTTTCGACCGAGGATAGCCACGCATCGTTCAGCGTCATTTCCAGACCGCGTTTCCGGAATCCACTTGCACAGCGATGAGATTCTCTATTCCATCATCGACATCAACGGCACTAACGTTCCTGTCCAGATTGCATCGCAAATACTATTAGAATGATATTGTT